>CAKRLG010000007.1 GCA_934359255.1 uncultured Ruminococcus sp. | reverse complement strand
ATCTCTCGGATATCAGATGTCGTTTTTATCATCAGAAAATATCCTTTTTCATTCACCTCATGGGAAAGGGCATTCAGTGATGACATCACAAATCCATCCTCTAAAACTCTGCCCTCATACTTTTCATGGTCATTCACCACCACTCCGATGATTCTTGAATTATTTCTCGCAAGCAAAATGCCAGCCATATTCGGGATATATCCTGACCTTTCAAGTTCCTGCTGGACGCGTTTTACCGTCTTATCTGAAATCTTTTCTGTTTTGCCATGAATCACTTTTGAGACAGTAGCAGTACTAAGACCTAACGCATCTGCAACATCTGCGATTCTAATTCTGTTCTGTATCATTCTCATCCCTTCTTCTGTGATAGTATGATTATATGGTACATTATAAATGGGGAATTTACAAAGGTTAAGCGCATAACCCATTACAAAATTTACATTCGATTTTTGTGATATTTTACTATTACATTACACATGAAAAAGTACTGCCATTATTTTAATTTATGAGATTTCAGTTGAGAAATGATGTTTGATTTGATAAGATAAAAGCAGAATTAAACATTTGAATTAGTTAAATATTGAAACCCCACAGGCTGCAGGGTAACCTGCAGCCTTGTATATACCTAAAAGTAAGGAGAAGATGATGCATATTATCATCGTGGAAGACGAAGAAAACATTCGAAGAGAATTAAAACAGCTATTACAAAACGCCATGTACGAAGTAACAACCATTGAAGATTTTTCCGATGTTGCAGGGCAGGTGCTAGGGATGAATCCCTGGGCGGATCTGGTTTTGCTGGATCTGAACCTTCCTGAGGAGTCAGGATTCTACATTTGTACGAAGATTCGGGAACAAGGGGAGATTCCGGTGATTTTTCTGACCAGCCGGACCGATTCCATGGATGAACTGAACGGAATCTTAAAAGGGGCAGACGATTATATCACCAAACCTTTTAATGCGCCGATCCTTCTGGCAAGGATTGCCAATGTACTGAAAAGAACAGCAAAAAAGCATAGCGGAGAAATAAAAAAAGATCTGTTGCAGCTGGAACACAAAGGAGTTGTCCTGAACCTGTCAGCAGGAACTATTGAGCATGGGGGAAAGAAAGAAGAACTTACAAAAAATGAACTGAAGATCCTGCATTATCTGTTCCGGAAACCAGGAGAGATTGTTCCGCGGGTGGAGATTATTGAATACCTGTGGGATAATGAGGCGTTTATCGATGACAACACGCTGAGTGTCAACATGACCAGAATCCGGGGAAAATTAATGGAGATCGGTGCAGAAGACTTTATAGAGACAAAACGTGGTATGGGGTATCGGATATGAAATTTTCGGACTATATCAAAGATAAGATCCTGATGTACCTGTTACACCTGCTGTGTATGATTCTGCTGACTTTTTTCTTCTATATTACAGGATACAATAAAAATGCAATATTTCTGATTCTGCTTTGCTGGTGGCTGATTCTGATTACTTGGACAGGCGTGGGATACAGCAGGAGAAAACGGTACTTTACGGAGGCGGAACATATTCTGGAACAGACAGATCAGAGGTTCCTTCTGGGAGAACTGCTTCCATCTTCTCCATATCTGGAAGATCGTCTTTATCGGGAACTGATTCTGCAGTCGAATAAATCTGTGATCGAACGAATCCGAAAGATAGAAGATACCCAGAAAGAATACCGGGAATATATCGAAAGCTGGGTCCACGAGATCAAAGCACCGATCACCGGGATCCAGCTGATGTGCGAAAATCACAAAGATCCGGTTACCAGACAGATCGCGTTGGAAAATAAGAAGATTGAAAATGATGTAGAAATGGTACTTTATTATGCCAGGATGGAAAATGTTTATAAAGATTACATGATTGAGAAAACAGATCTGCAAAGTGTGGCATCGGAAGTACTGATGAAAAATAAATATTATCTGATCAGCAACGATGTAGGGGTTCAGGTGGAATGTCCGGATCCGGTGTATACCGATAAAAAATGGATCCTGTTTATTCTGAATCAGCTGGTTTTAAACAGCGTGAAATACAAAAAAGAGGAAACAAGGATTTATATGTATACAAAAAAATACGAACATGGAGTCCGGATGGTCGTAGAAGATACCGGTGTGGGTATACCGGAGGGAGAGTTGTCCAGAATCTTTGAAAAAGGATTTACCGGTACCAATGGAAGAAGCGGAGTGAAATCGACAGGGATGGGATTGTATCTGTGCCTCTGCCTGTGTGAAAAACTGGGTATACAGATCAGAGCAGAGTCAGAATACGGGAGAGGAACCCGGATGATTCTGACATTCCCGACAAACACGTATCTTTTAAAGTAATTATGCAGCAGATAGGATTTCGTGAGCAGAGTTTGCTCCACTGTGAAGGCATTAAACAGTTATCTTTCAAAAATGTAAGAAAAGTGAAAGGTGAAGCGATACCACTTTCTGGTTGGATAGCGTAGAGTAAGAAACGAAAACAAAGAAAACTCTCGTAGAACTATTCAAAAGAAAAAAGTTACAGCCAGTACACTGGATATCAATCTATGTAATGATACTGTACCGGCAGACAACCAGGAGGATGACAAAATGAGAAAAAAACAGAAAAAAGAGAATACACCGGTACCGCAGCTTCTGTCCCAAGACGGTACGATCCGCGTCTGTGATGTGGAAAAATATTACGGGACCGATAACAACGTGACAAAAGCGATAGACCGGGTGAGCTTTACCGTGGAAAAGGGAGAATTTACCGGTATCATGGGTGCTTCCGGTTCCGGAAAGACTACATTGTTAAACATGATTTCCACGATAGATCATGTGACGGCAGGACATATTTATTACGGCGATGTGGATATTACAGAATTGAAGGAAGAGGATCTGGCAGAGTTTCGAAAAGAAAACCTTGGATTTGTCTTTCAGGATTACAACCTTCTGGACACGCTTACTATCGAAGAGAATATTGTGCTGGCGATGACACTGCACAGTCAGAATAAAAAAGAGATCCGTAGAAAATGCGATGAGATTCTGAAACTTTTACAGATTGCTGAGATCCGGGATAAGTTTCCTTATCAGGTTTCCGGCGGACAAAAGCAGCGTTGTGCCTGTGCCAGAGCACTGATCCATCATCCAAGGCTGATCCTTGCGGATGAACCCACAGGTGCACTGGACTCCAGAGCAGCTCAGACTCTACTGGAGACTTTTCAGAAGATGAACAGTGAGCTGAATTCTACGATTCTGATGGTTACCCATGATGCATTCTCCGCCAGTTACTGTGACAGAATTCTTTTCCTGAAAGACGGAAAAATCTTTCACGAACTGATAAGGGGAGCAGAGAATCGCAGAACATTTCTGAACAAGATTCTGGATGTGCTTGCCCTGACGGGAGGTGACATGGAAGATGTTCGGTAAACTTGCCTTTCGAAATGTCAGACGATCTGTCAGGGATTACCTGGTCTATATACTGACAATGACCTTTCTCGTGGCGCTGATGTTTGCATTTAACAGCATTATTTTTTCCAGAGACATCCAGAAAATGTATGAACTTGCCGGGATGATGGCTGCGATGATCGGGATCGCGACCTTTTTTATCGTGCTGATCGTGGCGTGGCTGATCAATTATATGGTACGCTTCATGCTGGAAAAACGAAGCCGGGAGTTCGGGATTTATCTGCTGATCGGGATGAAGAAAAAGCAGGTATCCAGACTTTATATGAGAGAAAATGTTCTTCTTGGAACCGGAGCATTTGTGCTGGGACTGGGACTTGGGATGCTGTTGCAGCAGATACTGATGGTGGTGCTGTACAGTGTGGTACAGCTGGAAAAAAGACCACATCTGGAATTTAACCGTTACTGTCTGATCATGACGGTGAGCTGTTATGCTGGCTGCTATCTGCTGGCACTGTTGCGGTGCAAGAGACGTTTCCGCAAGATGGATATTCATGATCTGATGCGTGAGGATCAGAAAAATGAGGAGATGAAAGAGAAACACGAAGCCCTCAGAAAATGGCTGTTCCCACTGTCTGTCGGCTGTATCCTCGCGTTTGGTGTCTGGATCCTGAGCGGACATATCCGGTCGGTGGGAGGCGCTTATATCTTTTTGATCGGACTTTTCCTGTCGATGTATCTGTTCTACAGTGGACTTTCGGCATGGATTATCTGCTATGTGAAGAAAAAAGGCCGCCGGATCTACCGGGGACAGAATCTGTTCCTGATGCGGCAGTTTGCATCGAAGTTAAAGACGATGCGTTTTACGATGGGAACGCTAACGGTACTTTTTACGGTTGCATTTTTAGGATGTTCGGTGGCGCTGATGTTTACCGACTGGCAAAAACAGGTGCTTGGCATCAAGTTTCCGTTTGATATCCAGGTATATCATCAGGATCCGGCGTATGATTTTTCCGCGGAACTGGAAGTGATCCGGAACGAGACGAAGATCAAAGATTCCCGGACCTACCGGATCTGGGAGAATCACACCGATGCGGTCAATACCTGGCTGTACACACATCTGCGGTATTTTGGAGATAAATATAAGAAGGCAGACGGAACACCGGATGAAAAGAAAATTGCCGGAAAGAATGGGGAAGAATATGCTCCGTATGATACGTTTATGGCGCTCAGCGACTATAATTACCTGCGGCAGATGCTTGGGTATTCAAAAGTGACGCTTGGAGAAGACGAATATATCCTTCAGATCAAAGCGCGGATCTATAACGAAACCGGCGATTTTACCGATGAGATCGGTGTCTTTGATCAGGGAGAAAAGCTGACCTGTAAGGAGGTTCGCACAGAGTCATTTTCTCAGGACGGACATAACGGCGGGGATTACATTCTGGTGGTGCCGGACGAGCGGATCAGCGGGATGAATGCATATTATTCCGAACTGGCGGTGGCTGTCCGTGGAAAAGTACCTGCCGATCTGCAGAGCAAACTGGATGATCTGACAGACGGGGACGATGATGACGATGAGGCATCGCCGGATGACGGGATGCTCTGCTATGGAACAGACACGATCGTCAGTTATTCAGCAGTCAATCTGGTACGGGACTACGCGATACCGGAGATTCGCTATATGATGACCTGTATCACCTTTCCCTGCATGTACATCGGACTGGTATTCTTATGTATCGCCCTGACGGTGCTTTCCGTGCAGCAGCTGAGTGATTCCGCAAAATACCGTTACCGCTATCAGATGCTTGCGAAGATCGGACTTGGCAGACGTGCGATCCATAAAACCGTATGTTACCAGTTGTTTGGCTATTATCTGTGCCCGGCACTGTTTTCCGCGGTGGTCAGTGGAATCGTCGCAAGCTATGTGGGAAGCGCATTTAATTTTTATACAGGTGTGAGGACGCCGGTATTTCAGTATTTCGGACTTTCGTTCCTGCTGTTTTTCGGTGTCTATGCGGTCTACTTTGCGGCGACATATGTGGGATTTATCCGGAATATTGAAGAGGTTCATCGATGAATGCAGAAAAATGACAGGGAAAAAAGAGGAAGAAAAGACTGCCGGAACAGAAAAAGCAGTTCTAGGTTTCGGTGCAGGCTTTCCCGTTCTTTTCCTTGCGTGGGAAGCCATGGTGTGCTAAACTGTTCAGGGAAATAAACACAAAGGTGGAATAATGCGTAATGAAATGTACGATCATAGGAATAACCGGAGGAACCGGTTCGGGAAAATCAACGTTTACTAATCGCCTGAAAAATGAATTTCCGGATGATGTGGCAGTTATTTATCATGACAATTATTACCGGTGTCAGGATGACATTCCTTTTGAAGAGCGAAAAAAAGTGAATTATGATCATCCGGATTCACTGGAGACGGATCTTCTGGCAGATCATCTTAAAAAGTTGAAAGCAGGAGAAAGCATAGAATGTCCTGTGTATGACTACAGTCAGCATAATCGCTCAAAGGAAACGCTTCATATAGAACCAAGGAGAATTATTCTCGTAGAAGGTATCCTTCTTCTGGCGGATCCACGGGTACGGGAACTGCTGGACATCAAAATTTATGTGGATGCAGATGCGGATGAGCGGATCCTCCGGCGAATTATCAGAGATGTAAAGGAACGGGGAAGAGATCTGGATAATATTGTAGAGCAGTATTTGACCACAGTAAAACCGATGCATTATCTTTATGTGGAACCGATGAAAAATCGGGCAGATATTGTTGTCAACAGTGGAATGAATGATGTGGCTTTCGATGTGGTAAGATCTAAAATCCGGGATCTGCTGGCAGAATAAAAGTAAATTTGGAGAAAGGATATAATGGATTTATGAGATACCATAATATAACGAAAGACGATATGTTAAACGGTGACGGACTGAGGGTGGTTCTGTGGGTTGCCGGATGCAGCCATCACTGTAAAGGCTGTCAGAATCCGATTACCTGGGATCCGGAAGGCGGAGTGCTTTTTGACGAATCTGCAAAACAGGAGATTTTTGAACAGCTGGACAAACCGTATATAGAAGGAATCACTTTCAGCGGCGGTGATCCGCTCTATGAAAAGAATGTGGATGAAGTTACGGCTTTCGCAAGAGAGATTAAGGAAAAATATCCAAAGAAGAACATCTGGCTGTATACAGGATATCTGTGGGAAGATATTCAGGATCTGCCGATTATTTCTTATCTGGATGTAATAGTAGACGGCAAATTCGATCTGGAACGCAGGGATGTGAGTCTTCCGTGGAAAGGAAGCCCGAATCAGCGGGTGATCGATGTACCAAAATCCAGAGAAGTAGGTCTGGTAGTATTACACGCATAAGGAGAAAAGAATGAAAAGAATCGCAAAATTTCATAAAGTAAGCTGGGAGCAGTTCCGGAAGGATTGGGTAGATACCTTCGGGGAACAGCCGGAAGAAAAGATCCGGGAAATATATGAAGATATTAAACTGCCAAAACGTGCCACCAGGGGAAGTGCCGGATATGATTTTTTTGCACCGGTCAGCTTTACACTGGCGCCGGGAGAGATGGTAAAAATTCCTACCGGTGTCCGGGTGGAGATGGCAGAAGACTGGGTGCTGTGTCTGTATCCGCGAAGCGGTCTTGGTTTCAAGTATCGCCTGCAGTTGAATAACACTGTGGGAATCATCGACAGTGATTATTTTTATTCGGACAATGAAGGGCATATGTTCATGAAGCTGACCAATGACAGCAAAGAAGGAAAAACGCTGGAAGTTGGACGGAGTGAAGGAATGGTACAGGGAATCTTCATGCAGTACGGAATCACCGAAGATGATGATGCAGATGGAGTGAGAAATGGTGGTTTCGGAAGTACCACCGGAAAATAAGGGATAGAAATGATGAAAGCGAGAAACTGGCTTTTTTTAGCTTCTTTTCTACTTATGTTAAAAGGAGCTATGGATATCAGTATTTATTTTGTGCAGTATCTGAGTCTGGGTCTCAGATATATACCGACTGCACCGGCGCAGATGCACAGGGCCAATGTATTGTGTATTATCTACGGAAGCTATGGAGTATGTCTGTTGATAGTAGGTATTCTGGGAGTGATCTTCCGGGAGAATCCACGAAGACTCCGATTCCTGATGACCACGGGAATCGTACTGTTTGGTGTGGGCTTTTTTAACGGCATGGTAAATTATCTGGTGCTTTTATGGGATGGGCACAGCATCAGAGATGCTGTGTCAAGTGTGATCGCGAGTGTCCTGTTACCCGCAATGTTTATTCATACTACCTATATCGGAAGATTGGAATATGCGGAAGATTTGAAATACGAGGATATCGGTGATGATAAAGACAAGGATGTGTAATTTTCTTACACATCCTTGTCTTTTTTTGCGTCTACCGGATCCGAAAGGGGAAGCGTATGTAAAATCACTTTACAAAGTCCCGGTTTATTTAACGATTATTTTACGGAAGATAACTTTTGGTTTTAACATAGATTTTTTATACTCTCTTTGTCAGATAAATAAAAAAGACGAACCGAAATGGTTATGACAAGGAGGAAAATTTTATTATGAAAAAAACATGGGCAGTAATGGGAACAGCAGTTGCAGTATCTGCAATGATCTTTACAGGATGTGGAAGCAGCAATGCTACAACTGGTACAGATACAACACAGGAATCTGAAAGTACAGATACAGCTGCAACAGACACTCCTGCAGCTGAAGACAGTAAGGGAGGAGATTTCTCAGGCCTGATCAGCCCTGTATCCAGAGAGGAAGGATCCGGAACAAGAGGAGCTTTCATCGAACTGTTCGGTATCGAGACAAAAGATACAGATGGAAATAAAATTGATAACACCACAGATACAGCAGAAATCACCAACAGTACTTCCGTTATGATGACAACAGTTGCAGGTAATGAATATGCAATCGGTTATGTATCTCTGGGATCTCTGGATGACAGCGTAAAAGCATTAAAAATCGACGGTGCAGAAGCTTCTGTAGATACTGTAAAAGATGGTTCTTACAAAATTTCCCGTCCGTTTAATATTGTAACAAAAGATGGTTTAAGTGAGGTGGCAGCTGATTTTGTAAAATATATCATGAGCGAAGACGGACAGAAAGTAGTTGAAGATAACGGATATATCAGCCAGGGTAATGAAGGTGCATATGAAGCAGCAGGTCTTTCAGGTAAAGTAACTGTTGCAGGATCTTCTTCTGTCACACCTGTTATGGAAAAACTGGCTGAGAGCTATAAAAAACTGAATTCAGATGTTGAAATCGAAGTACAGCAGAACGATTCCACCACAGGTGTTACTTCTGCCATCGACGGAATCTGTGATATCGGAATGGCATCCAGAGAACTGAAGGATACAGAGACTTCTCAGGGTGTAACCGCAACACCGATCGCACTGGATGGAATTGCAGTTATCGTGAACAAACAGAACCCTGTAGATGAACTGACCAGTGATCAGGTAATGTCTATCTTCACAGGAGAAACTCAGGACTGGGCAGATGTACAGTAAATGATCAGAAACAGAAAAGAAACTGTTCCGTATTCCATAGAAAAGTGAAAGACGGAACAGTTTTTCTCTGAAAGAAGGAGTAACATGAAGGAAGCAAGAGAATTCATTATGAAATGTGTTTTCATCCTGACAGCATGTGTGTCAATCGCGGCAGTTATATTGATCTGCATCTTTATGTTTGCAAACGGAATTCCCGCAATCGCAAAGATTGGACCATTGAATTTTCTGTTGGGAGAAAAATGGAAACCCATGAACAATATTTTCGGTATCCTGCCGATGATCGTGGGTAGTATCTATGTAACCGCAGGAGCAATTATTATCGGTGTTCCGATTGCCTTTTTCGCATCGGTATATCTGGCAAAATTCTGCAACGAGAAATTATATAAAATTATCAAACCGGCAGTAGAACTGATGGCAGGAATCCCATCGATCGTCTACGGATTCTTTGGTCTGGTAGTAATCGTTCCGATCATGCAGAAACTCATGGGAGGAAACGGAAAAAGTGTTCTGACAGCATCGGTACTGCTGGGAATTATGATTCTGCCCACTGTGATCGGAGTGGCAGAAAGCAGTATCCGTGCAGTCCCGGACTCCTATTATGAAGGAGCCCTGGCTCTTGGTGCCACACGGGAACGAAGTGTGTTCTTTGCAGTACTTCCGGGAGCAAAGTCAGGGATCCTTGCCGGTGTGGTTCTTGGAATCGGTCGTGCCATCGGTGAGACGATGGCAGTGATCATGGTAGCCGGAAATCAGCCGGTGATACCGGAAAGCCTGGCTATGGGTGTTCGAACCCTTACTTCCAACATCGTTATGGAGATGGGATATGCAACGGATCTTCACAGAGAAGCACTGATCGCAACGGCAGTAGTGTTATTTGTACTGATCCTGATCATTAATCTGTGCTGCAGTGCACTGCAAAGGAGGAGCGGACAGTGATGGAAAAGTTAAAAGGTCAGCTGGAAAGTTACAAAGAACAGCCATTTTCTCTGGTGCTGCGGCTTCTGATGTGGATTGCCACATTTCTTACTGTGGGGATCACTGTCTGTATCGTAGGTTATATACTGATCCGTGGAATACCGAACCTTTCACCGGAGATGTTTGCCTGGGAATATAATACAGAGAATGTATCCATGATGCCGGCAATCATCAACACCGTTCTGATGGTACTTCTGGTATTACTGATCGCAGTTCCGGTGGGTATCGGTGCAGCTATTTATCTGGTGGAATACGCAAAAAGAGGAAGCAAACTGGTAAAACTGGTAAGGATCACAGCGGAAACGCTTTCCGGAATTCCATCGATCGTCTATGGTCTGTTCGGCTATTTGTTATTTGCAACAACATTCAGATGGGGTTATACCTTCCTGGGAGGTGCACTTACTCTGGCGATTATGATCCTGCCTTTGATTCTTCGAACTACAGAAGAAGCACTGAAAGCAGTACCGGATTCCTTCCGTGAGGGAAGTTTTGGTCTGGGAGCGGGAAGACTGCGGACAATCTTCCGCATCATTCTTCCTTCGGCAGTGCCGGGCATCGTATCGGGTGTGATTCTCGGTATCGGTCGTGTGGTAGGAGAGACAGCAGCACTGATGTATACAGCAGGTACTATCGCAAAGGTACCGGGACTGATGAGTTCGGGAAGAACGCTGGCTGTTCATATGTACGCATTGTTGTCCGAGGGACTGTATATGAAACAGGCATATGCAACGGCAGTGGTACTCCTGGTAGTAGTACTTCTGATCAATGCCGGTTCCGGCTGGATCGCGAAAAAACTGACAAAGAGGTAAGAAAATGGAGAAAGATAAATTTACGATAAAAGATCTGGATTTGTTTTATGGGGATTTTCAGGCACTGAAAAAAATTTCCATGCATATCCCGGAAAAAGAGATTACTGCATTTATCGGACCTTCCGGATGCGGAAAATCTACGTTGTTAAAGTCCTTAAACCGAATGAATGATCTGGTAGAAGGATGTAAGATCACAGGAACACTGCTTCTGGATGGAGAACCGATCAACCAGATGAAAAATGTCAATCTGCTGAGAAAACGGGTAGGCATGGTATTCCAGAAGCCTAATCCATTTCCTATGAGTATCTATGATAATGTTGCCTATGGACCGAGAACCCACGGTATCCGTAAAAAAAGCGAACTGGATGCGATTGTGGAAGATTCTCTGAAGAAGGCGGCAATCTGGGATGAGACAAAAGACCGGCTGAAAAAGAGTGCACTTGGTATGTCCGGTGGACAGCAGCAGAGACTGTGTATCGCGAGAGCGCTGGCGGTACAGCCGGAAGTCCTTCTGATGGATGAGCCGACCAGTGCTCTTGATCCGATCTCTACTACGAAAATAGAGGATCTGGCACTGGAACTGAAAAATCAGTATACGATTGTTATGGTTACCCATAATATGCAGCAGGCAGCCAGAATCTCAGACAAAACCGCATTTTTCCTTCTGGGAGAGATGGTGGAGATGAATGATACAGAAACCATATTTTCAAAACCGCAAGATAAACGGACAGATGATTATATCACAGGGAGGTTTGGCTGATGGCAAGACAGGCGTATCAGGAGCAGCTGCTTAAGCTGAATGGAGAATTGATTGAGATGGGTGACCTCTGTGAGGAGGCCATGTCACTGGTGATGAAAGCACTCCGGGAAAAGGATGAGGAGATAGCGGTCAGTGTACATAAGATTGAGCAGAAAATCGATCAGAAAGAACGGGATATCGAAGCCATGTGTATGACACTGCTGCTTCGCCAGCAGCCGGTATCCGGGGATCTGAGAAGTATCTCTTCCGCACTTCGTATGATCGCGGATATGGAGCGGATCGGAGATCAGACAGCAGATATCGCAGATGTGTCCAAGCATCTGACAGATTTCCAGCTGGAAGTGCATCCTAAGATTTTTCATATGGGTAAAATTGCTTCCAAAATGGTCAATGACAGTGTCAATGCGTTTGTGCGCAAGGATGACAAACTGGCGGCAGAAGTGATTGCCACGGACGATCAGGTGGATCGGCTTTTTGAAGAAATCAAAATGGAACTGATGGAAGAAATCGCAAAAAATCCAAACAGTTCCGGAAGTGAACTGGATGTACTGATGATTGCAAAATATATGGAACGTATTGGTGATCATGCTGTGAATCTTGGAGAGTGGGTACACTATTATGTCTACGGTGAAAAGGTAGAAGATAAAGACTGATAGTTACCGGAGACGATCGGAACAAAAAATCCCGTACATGACAAAATCGTTTATTGATTATCTGTCATGTACGGGATTTTTATGCGGCAACAAACCAAAGTCTGCAGCCTGTGGCGTTTCTTACAGTTCTTTACCGTCAACTACTTCGTCATATTCAGCACTGTCTAACAGTTCGTCGAAAGCATCTGCAGCGATTTCGTATTCGTCATCATCTTCGATGTTCTCGAGGGTTGGCTGCTGACCTTCTTCCTGGAAGAAACGGTATAAGAATACTTCACCGTCCTGGTTTTCGCCGTTTTCATCTAATGGCAGCAGAGCAATATATTTATGCTCGCCGGCAGGGAAGATGGTCAGGACGGCGCAGACCAGTTCACTGTCATCGTCCAGGGTCAGGGTTACGGTTGCATTCGGGTTGGATAAATCAAGGTTGCAGTCCGATCCGCAGGTATCGCAGGAACCGGTGCATGCGTTGTTTTCCAGATCACTCATAGTAAAAACCTCATTCTTTCCTAATATCGAATCTGTTCTGTTATTTGATAAATATTATTTATAGAACAGATATTTCTATGTATACTTTAACAGAAGAAATCATAAAAAGCAACGGATTTTCTATTGACGGGAGAAAAATGTAGTTTTATACTTAACGTATGTTGTCGAAGCAGACAGGCTCCGGCAGAATGTAAGAATGTAAGAATACATTCGAGAAAAGCAGGAGGAGAGATATTATGGATATCAAATTTATTAAAAGAGAAGAACTGCAGGAAAAACCGGATCAGAAGAAACTTGGTTTCGGTAAATATTTCGCTGATTACATGTTTACTATGGACTATGATGAAGGAATTGGCTGGCATGACGCAACCATTCGTCCATACGGACCGATTGAGATGAATCCGGCTACTGTAGTTTTACATTATGCACAGGAAACATTTGAGGGACTGAAAGCATACAGAAGAGCAGATGGTCAGATCCAGTTATTCCGTCCGGAGATGAATGCACGTCGTATGATCAATTCCAATGAACGTCTGTGTATGGCAACCATTCCGGAAGATATGTTTATTGAAGCAGTAAACGCACTGGTAAAAGCAGAAGAAGACTGGGTTCCGTCTGAACCGGAAACTTCTCTGTACATCCGCCCGTTTGCATTTGCATGTGAGTCTTCTCTGGGCGTACACAAATCAAAAGCATATAAGTTCGTAATTATCCTTTCTCCTGTAGGTGCTTACTATGCAGAAGGTCTGGCTCCGGTTAAGATCATGGTTGAAGATGAATATGTTCGTGCCGTACAGGGTGGTACCGGATTTACAAAATGTGGCGGTAACTATGCCGGATCTATCATCGGTCAGGTAAAAGCTGAAAAATACGGCTGCTCCCAGGTACTGTGGCTGGATGGCCGTGAAAGAAAATATGTAGAAGAAGTTGGTGCAATGAACATCATGTTCAAGATCGACGGCGAAATCTACACGGCTCCGATCGAAGGAACAGTACTTCCTGGTGTAACCAGAGATTCCATCATTCATATCCTGAAAGATTGGGGATACAAAGTAAATGAAACTCATCTGTCTGTAGATGATCTTATGCAGGCCGGAAGAGACGGAAGACTGGAAGAAGTATACGGAACCGGTACAGCAGCAGTTATCTCTCCTGTAGGCGCACTGGTTTACAAAGGAGAAGAAATCACAATTAATAACTTCAAGATTGGTGATCTGACTCAGAAACTGTATGATTATCTGACAGGCATCCAGTGGGGTAAAGAAGAAGATAAATACGGCTGGACAAGACTGGTAAAATAATAAAGAATAATTGTGCTGATATGCATAAGGAATATAAGAAAGGGCTGTCGCAGAAGATAAGAATGCGAGAGCTCTTTCTTTATTGCGTTGCATATCAATAAGTGGTGGTCCGGTGGACTAATTTTGATTACGTTGTCGAAAGTTAAAGACTATGATTGCATGAGAAAAGGACGACTGTTGACATAGGACAGAAAGTCAGTGAGAAAAGAGCAGGAGTAAAATATGGAGCAAAGAAAAACACCATTACTGGATGCGATTGTTGATTACACAACAAATCGACCTGTATATTTTAAGATTCCGGGGCATCGATACGAAAAGGGAATCAGTCCCCGCTGGCGACAGTGGACAGGAGATGGCATCTTCCGGTTTGATCTGACAGAGGCAGAGGGACTGGATGATCTGCACGAACCGGAAGGCGTGATCCGGGAGGCCCAGGAGCTGGCAGCGGAAGTATTTCAGGCAAAAAAAACGTATTTTCTGGTCAATGGAACAACCTGTGGAAATGAAGCGATGGTGCTTGCCTCGGTAAAAGAGGGCGAGAAGATCATGGTAGCAAGAAATGCCCACAAATCCGTACTGATGGGGCTGACGCTTAGTGGGGCGGTTCCGATTTATCTGATGCCGAACCAGGATCCGGTCACCGGCCTTTGGGGAAGCCTGGATCCGGAGACTGTGGAAGAGGGATTCCGACAATATCCGGACTGTAAGGCTGTTTTTCTGGTAAGTCCAACCTATTATGGTGTGTGCAGCAATATCCGTTCCATTGCCGATATCTGTCACAGACACGGGGCGTTGCTTTTGGTGGATGAGGCACATGGAGGTCATCTGTATTTTCAGAAGGAAGGGACGGCTACGGAGACACTTCCCCGGGGAGCGATTCTTCAGGAGGCAGATATGTGTGCACAGAGCATGCATAAAGTGACGGGATCTCTGACCCAGAGTTCTCTGCTGCATGTGGGAAGTGACCGGGTGGATCTTGGAAGACTGGAAGCCTGTCTGCATATGGTGCAGAGTACCAGTCCGTCCTATCTTCTGATGACATCCCTGGATGCGGCCCGGTATGAGCTGGCTCTTCACGGGGAGGAGATGCTGCAACGAGGTCTGGCACTGGCACAGATGGCAAGAGAAGCAATGAAAAAGATTCCGGGAATTACCTGTGTGGGAGAAGCATCTCGCGGAAAAGCTATCTATGACCTGGATCTGGTGCGTCTGGTGATCTCTGCTTCGGATCTTGGACTTTCCGGTTATCAGCTGGCAGACCGGCTTTATGAGAAATACAAGATCGGTATGGAACTGGCAGATGATCGATATGTGGTTGCTGTTGTAACATATGCCAATGAAGAGAGTGATATGAGGCGGCTGGTGGAGGCACTGGAAGACATCAGCAGGAAAATGACGGGAAAGAACAATGTGGATGTTATGAATGTGGAGACACGTCTGATTCCACAGATTCCACCGATGATCGATACCCCGCGACAGGCATTTTTTAAAGAAAAGAAACGGATTCCCTGGCGGGAAGCAAAAGGAAAGATTGCGGCAGAAGCATTGATTCCGTATCCGCCGGGAATACCACTGGTCAATCCGGGAGAACTGGTGACGGAGGAAATCTGGGAATATATGGAAGAATACAGAAAAAAAGGACTTCATTTTCACGGACCATCGGATGCTTCACTGGACAGCTTTTGTGTGTTATAATAAAACCAGACTTGACAAAACAGGAGGACAGATGTTTGAAACTGATATCATGGAATGTAAATGGGCTGCGGGCCTGTGTGACGAAAGGATTCAAGGAACGCTTTCAGGAATTGGATGCAGACATTTTCTGTATTCAGGAGAGTAAACTGCAGGAAGGACAGATTGATCTGGAACTTCCGGGATATTATCAGTACTGGAATTATGCAGTGAAAAAGGGATATTCAGGTACGGCGATTTTTACAAAGCAGGAGCCGCTGTCTGTGCGATATGGAATCAACATCGAGGAACATGACCAGGAGGGACGGGTGATCACACTGGAATACCCGGATTTTTTCATGGTGACCGTATACACACCAAATTCTCAAAACGAACTGGCCAGACTTCCTTACAGGATGCAATGGGAAGATGATTTTCTTGCATATCTGAAAGGCCTGGAGAAAGAGAAACCTGTTATTTTTTGCGGTGACCTTAATGTCGCACACTGTGAGAAAGACTTAAAGAACCCAAAAACCAACCGGAAAAATGCCGGATTCACCGATGAAGAGCGTGCAAAATTCTCAAGAGTCCTGGAATCCGGTTTTATCGATACTTTTCGTTATTTTTACCCGGATCAGGAAGGAATTTACTCCTGGTGGTCTTATCGGTTCAAAGCGAGAGAAAAGAATGCCGGATGGCGGATCGACTATTTCTGTGTGTCCGAAAGCCTGAAAGACCGGCTGGAAGATGCGAAGATCCACACAGAGATTTTTGGATCGGATCATTGTCCGGTAGAACTGGATATTTGTTTATAGAGGGGGAAAAAGATGGGAACAGAAAGAAAACCCTGGAAGATCAGTCCGGGTGATCCATCCCGTCCGGGAGTGACCGGGAAAGGAAACCGGTACAATTTTGCTGTGGATACCAGAACAGGAGAATCACTGGAACTTCTGTTTTATAAGGACGGGAGAGAAGAACAGAGTATCTTGCTGGATGAGACTTATCGCACCGGCAGGCGTTATGCGGTGACGGTTGAAAAACCGGGGTTGTATCAGTATGAGTATCGGTATCGGCAGGGAGAGACAATATTTACAGATCCTGCGGCAAGACTGGTGACGGGGGAACCGTGTTTTGGCGAAAAAGCGGAAGGGGAAGTGGTGACTTCGGCAAAAGTGCTGAGAGGATATGAAGTGACGCCCCTTGCGGAAACGATTCCCTATGAAAATATGGTGATTTATAAAGTTCATCCGAGAGGCTATACGATGCAGAAGACCTCCGGGGTGCGGGCGAAGGGAACGTTTCAGGGACTTGCTGAGAAGATTTCGTACTGGAAAGAGCTGGGGATTACCTCGCTGGAACTGATGCCGTCTTATGATTTTGAAGAATACCCGTCAAAAACCGGAGAAAAAGACCGGTATGGGTATGATAAAACGATACGGTATCAGGAAGAAAAACTAAATTACTGGGGATATACGAAAGGAAATTATTTTGCTCCGAAGGCAGCTTACTGTAAGAGTAATCAGCCGGAGAGAGAGTTAAAAAGCTTTTTCAGCGCCCTTCATGAGGCTGGCATCGAGTATCTGATGGATTTTTATTTTCCTGTGGAGGCGGATCCACAGACGGTGTTGGAAGTGCTGCGGTTTTGGCGGATGGAATACCGGGTGGACGGATTTGTCCTGATGGGTGACGGCGTCTGGATGGAACTTTTGGCAAGAGATGCGGTACTTGCAGATGTGAAACTGATCGGCTGTGGTTATGATATGGGTGGAATCGCAAGAAAACTGGGCGGGAAAAAACGTCTGGCAGCCTGTCACAGCGGATTTCAGAGCGTGATGCGCCGTTTCCTCAGAGGTGATGAGGATCAGGTGAATGGATTCTTATATTACACCAGAGAAAATCCCCAGGATCACGGTGAGATTCATTATCTGGCAAACCACGATGGTTTTACCCTGGAAGATATGACCAGTTATGATACCCGTCATAATATGGAGAACGGTGAGGAAAACCGGGACGGTAGTGCGTATAATTACAGCTGGAACTGTGGTGTGGAAGGTCCGACAAGAAAAACGTCGATTCTGGAGCTTCGAAGAAGACAGATGAGAAATGCCATGCTTCTGTTGCTTTTGTCCCAGGGGACTCCGTTGTTATATGGCGGTGATGAACTGGGGAACAGCCAGATGGGCAATAACAATGCATACTGTCAGGACAATGAAATCGGCTGGGTGGACTGGAAAAAGGGCAGATCTTACAGCCAGTTTACCGGGTTTGTAAAGGATCTGATCCGTTTTCGAAAAGATCATCCGATCCTGCATATGCCACAGGAGCTACGCCCCACCGATTACAAATCCCTGGGCTGGCCGGAAATTTCCTACCATTCGGAACGCGCCTGGTTTGCAGACACGGAGAGCAGCAGTCGACAGATCGGGATTCTGTACTGTGGTGGTTATGCAAAAGAGATGACCGGGAAAGAAGATGTGTTTATCTATGTGATCTACAACATGCACTGGAATGAACACAAATTTGCTCTGCCGGATATCCCGGAGGGGATGCGCTGGTATCTGGCGATTGATTCTTCGAAAAAAAACAGTGTCTGCCCGAAAGGAGAGGAACTGCTGCTGGAAGAGAAGAAATCCATCTATGTAAAACCGCGGACGATACTGGTATTATTAGGGAATACCGGAGAATCAGGGGCGGAAGCCTGACGCAGGTTTGCAGGCAGGAAGGTTTCTGACTTCGTGACTCACCCAAAATGTGAGTAAGTGGGCGAAATTTTTTTGCCCACAAAATCTTAGGAAAACAGGGAGATAAGTAATATGAACGCATGGGGACATTTTAAGACGATCACATCCCATAAATTTCTGGTTATGAAGTATTGTTTTAAGGTGGGATTGTATAAGCAGGGACTTATGCATGACCTGTCGAAATATTCTCCTACCGAGTTCATGGTGGGAGCAAAATACTATCAGGGGACCAGAAGCCCTAACAATGCAGAGAGAGAAGCTACCGGAGTATCTACTTCCTGGCTGCATCACAAAGGAAGAAACAAACATCATTTTGAATATTGGGTAGATTACGGAATCGGAGCGGAGCATGTACTTGCCGGTATGCCGATGCCAAGAAAATATATCGCCGAGATGATTATGGATCGGATCAGCGCATCACGGATCTATCACCCGGAAACCTATACAGATGCCTCACCGCTGGAATATTTTCTGAAAGGAAAAGAACGACTGTGGTTCATTCATCCGGATACCAGCGCACAGATTGAATATCTGCTGCGGATGCTGGCGGTAAAAGGGGAGAAAAAGACTCTCTGGTATATCAAATATGTGTATCTGAAAAATAAAGGGAGATTCGGTGGAAGCGGATCCACCTATGTAAGCCCGGAGAGACGGGTACATACCGAAAAGTGAAGAAAGAAGACTGCTGGTATTGTTCTGCAAGAGCAGAGCGGTGCCTGCGGTCTTTTTTACTTTACAGGATCCTTTTGCTGACGAGGACTTTTGCTTATGTACCTTGACAAAAATGAAAAGATGACATATACTTTGAAAAGATAATAATTTGAAGTTCAAAATAAAACAAAGAAGAGGAACATAAATGACAACGAAAATTATAGGAACAGGAAGTTATCTGCCGGAACATGTGGTCAGCAATGATGATCTGGCGAAGCTGGTGGATACCAGTGATGAATGGATCGCTTCCCGGACAGGGATTCGAAACCGACGAATTGCAACGAAGGAAAGTGGAGCAGATATGGCAGCAGCTGCGGCAGAGGAAGCATTAAAAGATGCAGGGATGGACGGATCAGAGATTGATCTGATCCTGGTGGCAACCTGCAGCAGTGATTTTCAGTTTCCCAGTACTGCATGTCTGGTGCAGAAAGCTATCCATGCCACGAACGCGGCGGCGTTTGATCTGAGTGCGGCATGTTCCGGATTTTTATTTGCTCTGCATACCGCACATGCGTATATTCGTGCCGGAATTTATAAAAATATCCTGCTGGTGGGTGTGGAAGAACTGTCGAAACTGATCGACTGGAATGACCGTTCCACCTGTGTCCTGTTTGGGGATGGTGCCGGAGCGGCGGTGGTAACGGCGGCAGATCATGGACTGGAAGGGTTTGTTCAGTGGTCGGACGGCGTGGGCGGCGAAGTACTTACCTGTCCGGGAAGAAAAATGGAGAATCCATGGAAAGAGAATGCCTCTGAAACGGAATATATTCAGATGAACGGACAGGAAGTCTTTCGATTTGCAGTGAAAAAAGTCCCGGAATGTATCCGACAGGTGACAGAAAAGACCGGAACGCAGATAGAAACAATCGATTGGTTTATTCTTCATCAGGCAAACAGCAGAATCATTCAGTCCGTGGCAAAGCGGCTGGGGGTGCCGGAAGAAAAATTCCCCATGAATATGGAGCAGTACGGCAACACTTCCGCAGCCAGCATCCCGATCCTTCTCGATGAGTTGAACAAAAAGGGAATGCTGCAGCCGGGACAGAAGATCATCCTCTCAGGATTTGGTGCGGGGCTGACCTGGGGTGCGGTGCAGATGGAGTGGTAGAAAGAGAACAGAAAAAAATATAGGAGCAACGGAAACTTTGATAAGAAGAGTTCCGTTGCTCTTTTTGCGTTACAGGAAACTGCTTTCCAGCAAAGTAAAAAAGGCTTCGCAAGGATGCGCACTGCGGCGTATATGGTAGATGTCGTAAGTAAGTAAAATTCGCGAAGCGTATGCAATCTCGTTTGCGTGGGTAGCAAGTGCAAGGGTGGAGATGCTTCAGAATGTTGAAAAATGAGAAATAATATACAATAAACACCTTGACAAAATACCCACAGGGGGTATATAGTTTAAATACCCACAGGGGGTATATAAAAACTAAATGAGGTGATCGATTGAAAGAACAGGATCTTACGCTAAAGGACGAATCCATAAAAACAGATAACGAAGCATGTGAGCTGTGTGCAAAAGAAAGAGAAGAACCAGGAAAAAATATTGCACAGGAAGAAACCGGATGCTGCTGTCACTGCAAGACTACAGCCCGTTCCCAGGATGAGCGAAAGAAGTTGATGAACCGTCTGAGCCGGATCGAAGGACAGATTCGCGGCATCAAGGGGATGCTTGAAAAAGATGCCTACTGCAACGATATCCTGATCCAGTCCGCAGCGGTCAGCGCTGCAATGAACGCATTTAACCGGGAGTTGTTGTCCAGCCATATTCATTCCTGTGTTGTCCGGGATATCCGTGAGGGAAAAGACGAAGTGGTGGATGAACTGATGGCAACACTGCAGAAATTGATGAAATAAAAAAATATTATAAAAATTTATTTACAGAAAGGGTGAAGCAAGACATGAGACAATACAACGTAACCGGAATGAGCTGCGCCGCCTGCAGTGCCAGAGTGGAGAAAGCAGTGGGAAAAGTTCCGGGAGTTACCTCCTGCTCTGTCAGCCTTCTGACCAATTCGATGGGCGTGGAAGGAGATGTACCGCCGGAGCAGATCATTGCGGCAGTGGAACAAGCAGGATATGGCGCCTCCGAAAAAGGAGCCGGAGAAAAGAAACAATCCGGAGCCGATGCATCCGCACTGGAAGACAAAGAGACACCGGTTTTAAAACGCAGACTGATCGCATCCGTAGGATTTTTACTGGTATTGATGTATTTTTCCATGGGACATATGATGTGGGGGTGGCCATTGCCGGCATGGTTTAACGACAACCATATCGCGATGGGTCTGGTACAGCTGCTTCTGGCAGGTATCGTCATGGTGATCAACCAGAAGTTCTTTATCAGCGGTTTCAAGAGCCTCTGGCACAGATCACCGAATATGGATACGCTGGTAGCGATGGGATCGATGGCATCTTTCTTATGGAGTGTGTACGTTCTCTTTGCAATGACCAGAGCACAGGTGGACGGCAATATGGAAGCGGTCATGGATTATATGATGGATTTTTATTTTGAATCCGCAGCAATGATCCTGACATTGATCACCGTAGGAAAGATGCTTGAGGCGAGATCCAAAGGAAAGACCACGGATGCGCTGAAAGGTCTTATGAATCTGGCACCGAAGACCGCCGTTCTCGTAAAGGGAGAAAAAGAAGTTACCGTACCGATCGAACAGGTGGAAAAAGGAGATATCTTTGTGGTTCGCCCGGGCGAGAGCATTCCGGTGGATGGAAAGATCCTGGAAGGCCACAGTGCAGTCAATGAGGCGGCACTGACCGGTGAGAGCATCCCGGTGGATAAAGAAGAGGGCGACCTGGTATCGGCAGCTACGATCAACCAGTCCGGATTTATCCGCTGTGAGGCGACGAGAGTCGGGGAAGATACCACATTATCCCAGATCATCCAGATGGTCAGCGATGCGGCTGCGACAAAAGCACCGATTGCGAAGATCGCAGATAAAGTTTCAGGTGTATTTGTACCGGTGGTTATCCTGATTGCGGTAGTTACGACGATGGTATGGCTGCTTGCCGGACAGACCTTTGGCTATGCACTGGCAAGAGGTATTTCCGTACTGGTTATCAGCTGCCCGTGTGCACTGGGACTTGCCACACCGGTAGCGATCATGGTTGGAAATGGTATGGGAGCGAAAAATGGTATCCTCTTTAAAACCGCCGTTTCGCTGGAAGAAGCCGGAAGAGTGCAGATTGTGGCGCTGGATAAGACAGGAACCATCACAAGCGGAGAGCCGCGGGTAACGGATCTGGTGTGTGAACCGGGATATGATGAAAATACATTGTTGGAACTGGCAGGAGCACTGGAAAAGAAGAGTGAACATCCGCTGGCGAAAGCTGTATTGTTAGAGACTGAACAGCGAAAAATCGCCACCAAAGAAGTGGAAGACTTCCAGGCACTGGCAGGAAATGGTCTGACAGGAACACTGGAGGGACACAGACTGCTCGGTGGAAGCATGAAATATATCAGCAGTCAGGTAACAGTAGGAGAACAGGTGAAAAATCAGGCACAGGCACTGGCAAAACAGGGAAAAACCCCATTGCTTTTTGCTAAGGATGACGTACTGATCGGTATGATCGCCGTTGCTGACGTGATCAAGGAAGACAGCCTGAAAGCGGTACAGGAGCTGCAAAATATGGGTATCCGGGTCGTTATGCTGACCGGAGACAACGAGCAGACCGCAAAAGCGATCGGCGCACAGGCAGGCGTGGATCAGGTGATCGCCGGAGTCCTTCCGGATGGAAAAGAAGCTGTGATCCGCAAATTAAAAGAGTACGGAAAAGTAACCATGGTCGGAGACGGTATCAACGATGCGCCGGCACTGACCAGAGCAGATATCGGAATCGCCATCGGCGCCGGAGCAGATGTGGCGATCGATGCCGCAGATGTGGTACTGATGAAGAGTCGCCTGAGTGACGTTCCGGCAGCTGTCCGGTTAAGCCGTGCAACATTGAGAAATATCCATGAGAACCTGTTCTGGGCGTTTTTCTATAACATTATCGGTATTCCGCTGGCAGCCGGTGTGTGGATCCCGATCTTCGGATGGACACTGAACCCGATGTTCGGAGCATTGGCGATGAGCCTGTCGAGTTTCTGCGTAGTATCGAATGCTCTGCGCCTGAATCTTTTTAAAGTGAAAGATTCACACAGAGATCATAAGATAAAAAATGAAGTTACCCTTCCTCAATGGGAGGCATCGAAAGGAGAAAAGAATATGACGAAGACAATGACGATCAAAGGAATGATGTGCGGACACTGCGAGGCAAGAGTGAAAAAGACTCTGGAAGAACTGGAACATGTAATCGAAGCACAGGTAAGTCATGAAAAAGGAACCGCAGTGGTATCCATGGAGACAGAAGTAGCAGACGAGGTTCTGAAAAAAGCAGTGGAAGACCAGGGTTATCAGGTGGAAAACATTCAGTAAAAGTGAAGAACAGATCTGAAAGAAAGAAGGAAACAAAATGGTAAAGACAATCGTTGGCGTGGATGGCATGATGTGCGGCATGTGCGAAAGTCATGTGAATGAAGCTGTGAGAAATGCATTTCCAATCAAGAAAGTAAGCTCTTCTCACGGAAAGAAACAGACAGAGATCATCTCCGAAGAATCTCTG
Source organism: uncultured Ruminococcus sp. (assembly GCA_934359255.1). GTDB lineage: Bacteria > Bacillota > Clostridia > Lachnospirales > Lachnospiraceae > Oliverpabstia. The sequence continues at coordinate 108,933 of CAKRLG010000007.1, read as the reverse complement.
GATCATGAGAAACTGAAAGCAGCCATCGAAAAAACAGGCTATCAGGTAACTTCTGTGACAGAAGAACCGTATAAGAAAAAAGGATTTTCACTGTTTGGAAGATAAGAGAAAAGAGAGATAACTATTCAGTAGGTAGTATTCCGCGAGGTGTTTTGGCATGAACATGCCAAAATCCCGAGACATACAAGCCAAAATGTCATCACCGAAAGTGATTTTATATACATTTTGGCTTGTAACTGTGAAGGTACTGAACAGTTACAAAGGAAAGGTGTCCGGGAGGATGCCTTTTCTTAGATTCCACAGAATGTTCACAAAAAATAAGAAACCTTTAAAGTATATTTTAGGTTGCCGGGCTATACTGAACCTGTAAAAAACAAAAGGAAAGAAAACCAACAGAGAGTGAGGTTGATATTATGAAATACAGACAGTTGATGGCAATCGTAGGACTGACGGTAGGAGCGATGTGCTTTACCGGATGCACTACAACAAAAAATGCAGATACAACGACAGAGAGCAGCGAGAACGAAGAGTCCTCAGACAGCGACAGTGAAACACAGGAGAGTGTGACCGGAACGGTGACAGAGATCACGGATGATACGATCACCCTGGAAGTGAACGGAGATGATGGAACAACAGAGACAAAAGAAATCGCACTGACGGATGATACCGTATATGAAAAGAGTGGTGGAGGACCTGGTGAAAATGGAGGACAGCCACCGCAGGGTGACGGAACCGGGCAGGATGGAAACGATGAAGCACCGGAGAAACCGGATGGAGATGCATCAGACGGACAGGCACCTGGCAACGGAGATTCCAATCAGCCGCCGGAGAAACCGGAAGGGGATTCTTCGGACAACAGTGACAGTACCGATAAACAGAGCAGCGATGATACTTCTTCTGATATCAACAGCCAGCCACCGGCAAAACCGGAAGGAGAAAGCGACAGCAATAGCAAGGATACTGCAAATGCAAACGGCAATAACACAGACAGCAACAGCAGTGACAGCGAAAGCACGGACGGCGACAGTACCGACAGTGAGAACGCTGACAGCAGCAAACCGGATGGACAGCCACCGGAGAAACCGGAGGGAGACGGACAGGCGCCAGATGGCAATGGCAGTGCACCGGAACAGAGCACCGAAACCATTACAAAAGAGGATATCCAGGTCGGCGATCAGGTGACGATTACATTTGACGCAGACGGAAATGCAGCAACCGTAACCGTATCCTCCGGAGATATGGGTGGAGGATCTGGCGGAATGGGCGGTCAGCAGGGCGTGGACAGCTATGATGCAGCAACCACCTACACCGAGGATACCGAAGTCAGTGATCAGGAATTTACCTCGGATGGAACAGATGAAAATGCAATCCTTGTTCAGGACGGAGCTACCGTAAAACTGAACAAAGTTACGATCAACAGAAACTCCGATGACAGCACCGGCGGAGACAATTCCAGCTTCTACGGAGTAGGTGCATCTCTTCTGACAACAGACGGAACCACCTATATCAATGACAGTACGATTGAGTCCGATGCAGCAGGAGGCGCAGGATTATTTGCCTACGGAGACGGAACGATTTATGCAGCCGATACCACGATCACAACCAAACAGGATACTTCCGGTGGGGTGCATGTGGCAGGAGGCGGAACCCTTTATGGATGGAACCTGACCGCAGAGACAAACGGAACTTCCTCCGCAGCAGTCAGAAGTGACCGCGGAGGCGGAACAATGGTTCTTGACGGCGGAAGCTATACCTCCAACGGATCCGACTCCCCGGCAGTTTACTGTACCGCAGATATTGCGATCCACGATGCCGATCTGACTGCAAACGGAGCAGAAGCGGTGTGTATCGAGGGACTGAATACTCTTCGCCTCTACGATTGCAACCTGACCGGTTCCATGACCGAAGATGAAAGAAACGATTGTATCTGGAATGTCATTTTATACCAGAGCATGTCCGGAGATTCTGAAGTCGGTAACAGTACCTTCGAGATGAACGGCGGAACGCTGAGTGCGAAAGAAGGAGGTCTGTTCTATACAACGAACACAGAGAGTACCATTACCTTAAAACATGTGGATATCCAGCAGGATGGCGACAGCGATTTCTTCTTGAAATGCACCGGCAACAACAATCAGAGAGGCTGGGGAACCGAAAATGCCAACGGCGCGGATTGTCTGTTTACCGCTATCGATCAGGAAATGAACGGCGATATCCTCTGGGACTCCATCAGTAACCTGAATGCATACCTGACCGAAGGAACCGTATGGACCGGAAGCGTACAGGATGACGAGAGCAGCGTGACAACTACAGGAGACGGAACTTGCAACCTGACCATCGACGAAGGATCCACCTGGATCGTCAACGGTGACAGCACCCTGACCTCATTAAGCAATGGCGGAACGATCAAAGACGCAGATGGCAACACAGTTACCGTAAAAGGCAGTGACGGCACCGTCTATGTAAAAGGCACCAGCGACTACACAATCACCGTAGAAAGCTACCAGAACAGCGCTGACACTTCCGGCTGCTCCACCACAACTTCCTGGAGTGACCACGAAGTAGAAAATCCATTTGCATAAAAGAATTTTAATTCAAGAATAAAATAAATGAAACTGGATGTTCCTTATACGAGCAATGCGCTAATGGAAAAATTGGGATTAAAAGCAAAAGAGGGGTTCAGAAGAAATTATCTTCAACCGGCGATTGCGATGAACCTGATTCGGATGACGATACCGGATAAGCCAAACAGCAGGAATCAGAGATATGTGAGAATCTGATAAAGATTTATAGCATTGGAAGTCAAAAATAAATAAAAATCAAAATCTGCAGGCATGGGAACTCCGGGAAAGGTCGGAACTTCCATGCCTGTAAAACTATAGTACACTTTTTGAAAAATTCATGCTATAATAAAAAACTGAAATTATACGACAGAGGACGAAGAGCATGGAACAGGCAGATAATTTATTGTTGCGGATTCAAAAATATGATAAGACCTTCAGCAAAGGGCAGAAGCGTCTGGCGGCGTATGTGCTGAAAAATTATGACAAAGCGGTATTCCTGACGGCATCGAAACTGGGGAAAGAAGTGGGTGTCAGTGAGTCGACAACCGTGCGGTTTGCCACACAGCTGGGGTACAAAGGATTTCCGGAATTTCACCGGGCACTGGAAGAACTGGTGCGGAATAAGTTAAATTCGATCCAGCGGATGAAAGTGACCTACGGGCATGTACCGGAAGCAGAAATCCTGGATACGGTGTTTCAGTCAGATATTGAGATCATCAAGTTGACGATGGAACACATTGATCATGCGGCATTTGAGATGGCGGTGGAGACGCTGCTTTCCGCGAGAACTATCTATATTATCGGTATTCGGAGCTGTGCGCCGTTAGCCAGCTTTTTAAGCTTTTATCTGAATATGATCCTGGACGATGTGCGTCTGATCCAGACAAGCAGCGCCAGTGAGATCTTTGAACAGATGATCCGTATCGGAGATCAGGATGCAATCATCGGCATCAGCTTTCCGCGGTATTCCATGCGAACCCTAAAGGCAATTGAGTTTGCCAACAACCGGAATGCAAAGGTGATCACACTGACTGACAGCGTGCATTCTCCGATCAATCTGTATTCGTCCTGCAACCTCATTGCGAGGAGCGATATGGCATCCATCGTCGATTCTCTTGTGGCACCGTTGAGCGTGGTCAACGCACTGGTGGTGGCACTCTGTATGAAGCGACAGAAAGAAGTTGTGCATACCCTTGAGACTATGGAGAAAATATGGGACGAATATCAGGTATACAGCAACGATGAGATGGAACACGCGGACGATACGATCAAGATGCTGAACCCGGAACAGGAGGACCAGAAAACATGAAACGATTTTTGATTATCGGCGGAGGTGCGGCGGGTATGCTGGCTTCTGTCTACGCGGCGCGAAATGGTATGGAAGTGCATCTGTTTGAACAGAACGAAAAGCTGGGAAAAAAACTTTTTATTACAGGAAAGGGTCGATGCAACTTTACCAACGGCTGTGCCACAGAAGAACTGTTTGAGTCCTTCATTACTAACCCGCGCTTTTTATACAGTGCTGTTTACGGTTATACGAACTACGATGTGATTGACTTTTTTGAAACCGCAGGCGTGAAGACGAAGATGGAGCGGGGTGGACGGATGTTCCCATTGTCGGACCATTCCTCGGACATCATCCGGGCACTGGAACAACAGATGAAGAAAGCCGGTGTGAAGATTCATCTGGGAAGCCGGGTAAAACGGCTTCTGACAGAAAAAGAAGAGGACGGAAATGCAAAGATCACCGGGATCCAGCTGGACAACGGAGAAAAGATCCGGGGTGATCAGGTACTGGTTGCAACAGGCGGCAATTCCTATCAGTCCACAGGCTCCACCGGGGACGGATACCGGATGGCAAAAGAGAGTGGTCATACCGTAACGGATCTGCAGCCGTCTCTGGTACCGATGGTGACAGCGGAGGAGTATATACCGAGATTACAGGGACTCTCCCTGAAAAATGTAACCCTGTCTTTGTATGACGGTAAAAAATGTGTCTATGAAGATTTCGGAGAAATGATGTTTACTCATTTTGGAATTACCGGTCCGCTGGTGTTATCAGCCAGCGCAAAGGTGGGAAAACTCTTAAAAAAGAAGTACCTGACGGCGAGAATCGATCTGAAACCGGCACTGACCGCGGAGCAGCTTGATGCAAGACTTCTGCGGGAATTTGAAGAAGGAAAGAACAAACAGTTTAAAAACGTGGCCGGTTCTTTGTTCCCGGCAAAACTTCTTCCGGTTATGCTGGATCTCGGCGGCATCGCACCGGGAAAGAAAGTACATGAGATCACCAGAGAGGAACGTGCCGGATTTATCGAAAAGACGAAAGCCTTTCCATTTACCGTGACCGGACTCCGGGGCTTCCAGGAGGCTATCATCACAAAAGGCGGCGTTCAGGTGAAAGAAGTGGATCCGAAGACGATGGAGTCCAAAAAGACAAAGGGACTTTATTTTGCCGGAGAAGTGCTGGATCTGGATGCACTGACCGGTGGATATAATCTGCAGATCGCCTGGTCAACGGCTCATGCGGCGGCAATGGCGGCAGCTGAGGCAGAAAGATAAAAGCAGAAAACTGCTTGGTAAAAGGGTATTGCAGGATATTTTAGAATATGCCTGTCAGAGGATGAAGTGGTTTTAATAAAATAATACAAAAAAACGGAATATTCCGGGGAAAGAGGAAAACATATGAGTTATGCAATCGCAATCGATGGACCGTCCGGTGCCGGAAAAAGCACCATTGCAAAAAGAGTGGCAAAAGAACTGTCTTTTATCTATGTAGATACCGGAGCCATGTACCGTGCCATGGCACTGTATGTGCTGGAACAGAACATTGATCCGCAGGACCAGGCAAAAGTAGCAGCAGTCTGCCCGGATATCGATGTAACGATCCTTTACGAAGACGGCGTACAGCAGGTACTGTTAAACGGAAAAAATGTATCCACTGAGATCCGTCAGGAAATTGTAGGAAATACCGCGTCCAGGATCTCCGTGATCAAAGAAGTGAGAGAAAAACTGGTAGCACTGCAAAGACAGCTGGCAGCAAAAGAAAATGTTGTGATGGACGGAAGAGATATCGGAACTCAGGTACTGCCGGATGCCACAGTCAAGATTTATCTGACTGCCAGTGCAAAAGAGCGTGCGAAGAGAAGATATCTGGAACTGCAGGAAAAAGGAATGCCGGGTGAACTCGATCAGATCGAGGCGGATATCATCGAGAGAGACAACCGCGATATGAACCGTGAGATCTCTCCGCTTCGCCAGGCAGAAGATGCAGTGTTGGTGGACGCGTCCTTTATGGGAATCGAAGAAGTAACTGCGGCAGTGATCGCAGAATTTGAGAAAAAGAAACAGGCATAAGAGGTGCATATGGGAGAAAAAAAGATTCTGGTAGCCCGTACTGCGGGATTCTGTTTCGGCGTGAAACGGGCGGTGGAAAAAGTATATGAGCAGGTCAGCATGGGCAAACAGAACATTTACACCTATGGACCGATCATCCATAATGAAGAAGTGGTGACGGATCTGGAAAAAAAAGGTGTCCGGGTTCTGGAAAATGAACAGGAGCTGAAAGATCTTATGGAAGGAACTGTGGTGATCCGTTCTCATGGGGTACCGAAAGAAATCTACGAAGTGATCGAAGAAAAAGGGCTGGAATGTGTGGATGCCACCTGCCCGTTTGTGAGGAAGATCCATAAGATCGTGGAGCGGGAAAGTAAAGCAGGACGCCATATTATTATCGTTGGCAATGATACTCATCCGGAAGTGGAAGGCATCAAAGGCTGGTGTGAAGGTCCGGTGACAGTGATCTCCAGCCACGAAGAAGCCGAAAACCTTGCCTTTTCGGAGGGTGAAAAGCTGTGTGTGGTGAGTCAGACGACATTTAATTACAACAAATTTCAAGAATTAGTTGAAATTTTTGAAAAAAAGAGGTATGATAAAGTTGTTTTAAATACGATCTGTAGTGCGACCGAGGAAAGACAGCTGGAAGCACGGCAGATTGCCTGCGAAGCAGATACCATGATTGTCATTGGCGGCAGACATAGTTCCAATACGCAGAAATTATACGAGATTTGTCGAAAAGAGTGTGAAAATACTTACTATATACAGACACTTGTTGATTTGGATACTAAGCCTTTTCAATGTATTGGTTGCGTAGGTATTACAGCGGGGGCTTCCACCCCAAATAATATAATTGAGGAGGTTCAAAAACATGTCAGAATTAAGTTTTGAACAAATGCTGGAAGAATCATTAAAAACAATTAGAAATGGGGAGGTAGTCGAAGGTACCGTAATCGACGTCAAAGAAGACGAGATCATTTTAAATATTGGTTACAAAGCTGATGGTATTCTTACAAAGAACGAATACAGCAACGATTCCTCTATCGACCTTACAACTGTAGTAAAACCTGGTGATACTATGGAAGTTAAAGTCCTGAAAGTAAACGATGGTGAAGGACAGGTTCTGCTGACTTACAAGAGACTGGCAGCAGAAAAAGGAAACAAGAGACTGGAAGAAGCTTTCGAAAACAAAGAAGTTCTGAAAGCAAAAGTTTCTCAGGTACTGAATGGTGGACTGAGCGTAGTGATCGACGAAGCAAGAGTATTTATTCCTGCAAGCCTGGTTTCCGATACTTATGAAAAAGATCTGAGCAAATATGCAGATCAGGAAATCGAATTCGTTATCACAGAGTTCAATCCGAGAAGAAGAAGAATCATCGGTGACAGAAAACAGCTGTTACTGGCTGCAAAAGCTGAACAGCAGAAAGCTCTGTTTGAGAAGATCGCAGTTGGTGATGTTGTAGACGGTGTTGTTAAGAACGTTACAGATTTTGGTGCATTCATCGATCTGGGCGGAGCAGATGGTCTGCTGCATATCTCTGAGATGTCTTGGGGAAGAGTAGAAAATCCGAAGAAAATCTTCAAAGTTGGTGATCCGATCAAAGTTCTGATCAAAGATATCAACGGAGACAAGATCGCACTGAGCCTGAAGTTCGAAGATCAGAACCCATGGCTGAATGCAGATGAAAAATATGCTGTAGGAAACGTAGTAGAAGGAACAATCGCACGTATGACAGACTTTGGTGCATTTGTTGAACTTGAGCCAGGCGTAGATGCTCTTCTGCATGTATCCCAGATCTCCAGAGAACATGTGGAAAAACCTTCAGATGTTCTGAGCGTAGGTCAGGTAATCACAGCAAAAGTTGTTGATTTCAACGGAGAAGAGAAAAAAATCAGCCTGAGCATGAAAGCTCTGGAGCCTGCAGCTGAAGAAGCAGCAGAGGAAGAGTAATCTGTAGCTGAGCAAAGAGATCTGACAGATCATAAATTTATGTAAGCAAAAGATAAGCCACCCGATATGCAAAACAGTATGTCGGGTGGTTTTTATACATATGACAAAACAAAATCCGTGATTGCGTGTGTGGCAATCGCGGATTTTTTGTATTATAATCAATCATTCAATAATGTTTATTGTATCACATGAGAAAGCAGATGGTTTAAGTATTTTAGGAGTTGTTCCTGATTTTCATCAAAATCTGCCGGCAAAAGAAACCAGCTGTTTTTCTCCTTGCGTTCATCCCGGAAAGCCGGAGTGAAAAGCTCTTCGTACTGGGGATAAAAGCAGCCGTTTACTTTTTTGCAGCAGTTGTCCGGCGTTGCTTTCTCGCGGTGATCTTTATCCACATAAGCCCCCACACTCTTATGGATTGCCTCGTCTTCCAATGGGAGATAATAGTAATCTTTATAATTTGGATAAAAGAATTTTTTACATCCTGCCTCCGGATGGATCTCTAAGAGAAGCTTAGGGGAAGTTATGCGAAGCACAACGTTGGGCAGTTCCTTTTCAAAACTGACAGGAAATGGATGTTCAGGCTGCACAGAAAGGAGCAAATTTCCTTCCGGTGTATGAGTGCATGTGATAAAATCCTGACAATTTCCTGTCCATAAAGCACGGATCGAGAAGAGCGGCAGAAGCTTCAGCATCCCTTCTACATCTTCTTTGTTATGCAGGCGAAGCATTTCAAGCAGGTGCTTATCACCACTCAATAGATATTTTTTGTACACTTCAATGAGTTCCCCACCACTGTACAGGTCTTCCCGGAAAAGTCCGATCGCATATTCCAGATCTTTCTGACGCATATGCTCCAGATGCAGGATTTTTTTTAATGGGAAAAACAGCTGATACAGATCCAGCTGTCGGGTTCCCTCCCAGGGTGAAGGCAGCTGGTAAAAGGTGTATTTATGCATCAGATAAGGAACATCAAAGGAGGTTCCGTTGTAGTGAAACAACAGTTTTTTGGTGGAGAGAAGTTCGGAAAATGCGAGAAGTACTTCTTTTTCTTCGCCGGGCTTCTGGCAGAACCACTGCCTGTGAACCCAGGTTTCATTTTCATAAAATACCGCTCCAAGAAGATAAAGATGAGAGGTCTTCCAGGATAATCCTGTGGTTTCGATATCAAAGAACAGACAGTTTTCCGGAGAAAGTCCTTCCAGTGTCAATATGTAATCCGGTAATACCACCGGGTAATCTTTTTGCAGCATATAGTGTCCTTTCTGTGAGTGTGTTAATAAATTGTCAAAATATACCAAAAATAATGGCTAAAACATACCATGTATCTAATATTATACACAAAAAAATAAAAAAAACAGTATTTTTTTTAGAAATAATAAGCTATAATGGTAACAGTGATATGAGAATTTTATCATAAATAAAAAGAAGGAGGAAGAGGGATTGAGTTTTGAGATTCTGGGAGTTGATCTGTATCATATTCTCAGTTGGTTTATTGTATACAGCTTCATGGGATGGATCTGGGAAAGCTGTTACGTATCAGCCAAAAGCAAAAAATGGGTAAACAGGGGATTTGTATCCGGACCTTTTGTAACAATCTATGGAGTGGGGGCGGTGACCGTCTACGTGATCTTACGTCCGGTGGCAGGAAACATTCTGGAACTCTATTTTGCAGGGGTGGCAGTCGCCACGATTCTGGAATATGTGACAGGTGTGCTGATGGAAGCTATTTTTCACACCAACTGGTGGGATTACAGCGACAAAAAGTTTAACTTTCAGGGGAAAATCTGTCTGGGCAGTTCTGTAGCATGGGGATTTTTCACATTGATTCTGTTTTATATATTTCAGCCGGTCGTGGGGGATCTGGTAGAAATGGTTCCGAGAAAAACTGGAATCGTACTGGTTTATGTATGGCTGGCAGGATATACCGTAGATTTTGCATTTTCTGCAGCAGCAGCTTTCGATCTGCGAAGCAAGATGAAGAAGCTGGATGTTGTATGGGATGAATTTCAGGAGAATCTGCGGGATACCAAACTGTATGAGGTGGCAGAAGAAGCCCGTGCGAAAGCAGAAGTTTACCGGATGGAGCTTCCGGTTGGCAAGTGGAACGATATGATCGAAGAACGTAAGAAACTGTTCCGCGAGACGGTGGAGCGCTACAGTGCAAACGATAGTAAACTTCTGGAAACGAAAGATAATATCCTGGGCAAATACGAAGAATTTGTACAGAAGTATGGAGATGTGAAAAAGAGTATCCGTCATATCTCCAGGAGACATCTCCGGGCGTATCCGAATATGGTCAGCAGTTTTGAACGTCGTCGGAGACTGGCTCTGAAAAAGAACCGTAAACAGAACAAAAAGAGTGCGTAAAAGCTGAAAAAAATGCACAAAAATGAAAAGGGAGGACTAGTGTATGGGGTCTGGAACATTTAGAGGAGGTATCCACCCGTATGACGGGAAAGAGCTGTCAAGAGACCGGGCGATCCAGGATATCCGTCCGGGAAAAGAACTGGCCTATCTTGTATCCCAACATATCGGGGCACCTGCAAAACCGATTGTAAAAAAAGGTGATCGGGTTCTGGTGGGACAGATGATCGCAGAGGCAGGGGGCTTTGTATCCGCTCCGGTTTATGCATCGGTATCCGGCGTGGTAAAGGGAATTGAAAAACGTTTGACAGCAACCGGAGGCTACTGTGATGCGATTATAGTGGAAAACGATGAAGTGTACGAATCAGTAGCGTTTGAAGAAACAAAAGATATCACACAATTATCCAAAGACGAGATCCGTGGGAAGATTCAGAAAGCGGGTATCGTAGGTATGGGTGGTGCAGGATTCCCTACCCATGTAAAGCTTTCACCGAAAGAACCGGAAAAGATCAAATACATCCTGGTCAATGGTGCAGAATGTGAGCCATATCTGACTTCCGACTACCGGATCATGCTGGAACAGCCGGAAAAACTGGTCGGCGGACTGAAAGTGATGCTGCAGCTTTTTGATGGTGCAAAAGGATATATCTGTATTGAGGATAACAAACCGGAGGGCATCGCAAAACTGCAGGAGCTTGTAGTAGGTGAAGCGAATATCGAAGTACAGCCATTAAAAACCAAATATCCACAGGGTGCAGAGCGTATGCTGATCTATGCAGTGACCGGAGAGACAATCAATTCCTCCATGCTTCCGGCAGATGCCGGCTGTATCGTGGATAATGTGGATACCGTGGTATCGATCTATGAAGCAGTGGCAGAAGGAAAGCCACTGATGCAGCGAATCGTAACAGTAACCGGAGACGGTGTGAACACACCATCTAACTTCCGAGCACCGGTTGGTATGGATTTTCAGGAACTTCTGGATGCGGCAGGTGGCCTGAAGGGTACAGTGGAGAAGGTGATCTCCGGTGGTCCGATGATGGGATTTGCCATGTTTGATTATCATGTACCGGTAACCAAAACCACATCCGCTCTTTTGGTACTGACAAAAGATGAGGTCAGCCGTTCACGGTCTACCGCCTGCATCAACTGTGGAAGGTGTGTCAGTGAATGTCCGGAGCATCTGCTTCCGACTAAACTTGCAACCTTTGCAGAACACAGAAAAGAAGAAGCCTTTGTCAAATATAATGGTATGGAGTGCTGCGAGTGTGGCTGCTGCAGCTATGTCTGTCCGGCAAAACGACCGCTGGTACAGGAGATCCGTTCCATGAGAAAAATGGTTATGGCCAACAGAAAGAAAAAATAAGAGGGGGATGTGAAATATGGGAGAGTTATTACATGTATCCTCATCGCCGCATATCCGTTCAAAAGTGACCACAGATTATCTGATGAAAATGGTGATCGTGGCGCTGATGCCGGCAACAGTGGCAGGTGTGTGTTTCTTTGGATGGAAGGCACTGCTGCTAGTCTGTCTGTCAGTGGCAACCTGTGTGGCGACAGAGGGAATCTATGAAACTTTGATGCATAAACCGTTGACGATCTGGGATGGAAGTGCTGTGATCACAGGATTGTTACTGGGTCTGAACCTTCCGGCATCCGCTCCCTGGTGGATCCCGGTGATCGGTGGCGTTTTTGCTATTCTGATCGTAAAACAGCTGTTTGGCGGTCTGGGACAGAATATCATGAACCCGGCGCTGGCAGCAAGATGTTTCCTGCTGTTATCCTTTACCGGACAGATGACTAATTTCAGCGCAGATGGCGGTCTGGTAAAACTGGTAGATACGGTATCCGGTGCAACACCGCTGGCAGCAGTAAAAGCAGGAGAAAAAGTAGATCTGTTAAGCCTGTTTCTTGGTAATACACAGGGAACTATCGGTGAGACTTCTGCACTGGCGATCCTGATCGGGGCTGTATTCTTATTGATCTTCAAAGTTATTGACTGGAGAATCCCGTGTACATATATCGGAAGTTTTGCTATCTTTGTAATTTTGTTCGGCGGACATGGAGCAGACGGCTATTATCTGTTAGAACAGCTTCTGGGCGGTGGACTGATGCTTGGAGCATGGTTCATGGCTACTGATTATGTGACGACGCCGATTACCAAACGGGGACAGCTGGTATACGGCGTGATCCTGGGATGTCTGACCGGACTGTTCCGTATCTTTGGAGCCTCCGCAGAGGGTGTGTCCTATGCGATCATTTTCGGCAACCTGCTGATTCCGGTTATCGAACGTCTGACCGTACCGACGGCATTTGGAAAAGGAGGGGTGAAGCATGAAAAATAAGATTATCAAAGATGCCCTTGCCCTTACACTGATCACTCTGGTGGCAGGTGTGGCCCTTGGCGGTGTATATGAGATCACAAAAGATCCGATTGCAAAACAGGAAGCGCAGGCAAAAGCAGAGGCTTATGAACAGGTATTTACGGATGCAGCAGCTTTTGAGGCAGTAGAGATGGACGATACATTGACAAAGACGATCCGCGATCAGTTAGATCAGGAAGGTTATAAGGCACAGTCCATAGAAGAAGTTATGCGTGCGGAAGACCAGAGCGGAGAAACACTTGGCTATGCCTTTACCGTTGTAACTTCAGAAGGATATGGTGGAGATATCCAATTTTCCATGGGAGTACAAAATGACGGTACCCTGAACGGAATCTCGATCCTGTCCATCGGAGAGACCGCCGGACTTGGCATGAATGCGGATACTCCTGCGTTCAAAGATCAGTTTGTCGGAAAACAGGTAGAAAAATTACAGTATACAAAAAACGGTGCAACACAGGATGACGAGATCAATGCCATCAGTGGTGCCACAGTTACGACCAATGCCATGACCAACGGTGTGAATGCCGGTCTTTGTGCATTTCGTGTGATGGAAGGGGGAGATCAGTGATGAAAGCAAATTCACCTCTGGAACGTTTGTATAATGGTATCATCAAGGAGAATCCCACCTTTGTACTGATGCTTGGTATGTGTCCGACACTGGCAGTTACCACATCTGCAAAAAACGGTTTTGGTATGGGTATGACAACGATGGTAATCCTTGCTCTGTCCAACCTGATGATTTCCATGCTTCGGAAGATGATTCCGGACAGCGTGCGTATGCCGGCTTATATCGTAGTCGTTGCATCCTTTGTAACTATCGTACAGTTCTTATTACAGGGATTTATTCCGAGTCTTTACGATTCTCTGGGAATTTACATTCCGCTGATCGTAGTTAACTGTATCATCTTGGGACGTGCGGAAGCATATGCGTCCAAGAATGGCCCGATCAGTTCTCTGTTTGACGGAATCGGAATGGGACTTGGATTTACCGTTGGACTCACCAGCATCGGTATCGTCCGCGAATTGATCGGTTCCGGTAAGATCTTTGGTATGACTGTTTTTAACGGAGGAGCTACCATCTTTATTCTGGCACCGGGAGCTTTCTTTGTCCTGGCGATGCTGGTGGCACTGCAGAACCGTGTAAAAATGAAAAAAGATCCTGCCGCAGCTCCGAAAGCATGTGACGAGAGTCTCTGTGCAGGCTGCAGCAATCATATGTGTGCAAGTAAGAAGAGCGCTGAGAAAGGAGGAACCCAGTCATGAGAGAATTGTTAATGATCGCCGTTGGTTCGGCATTGGTGAATAACGTGGTTTTGAGCCAGTTCCTGGGTCTGTGTCCTTTCCTTGGTGTATCGAAGAAAATGGATACGGCAGCAGGTATGGGCGCGGCAGTAATCTTCGTGCTGACGATTTCTTCATTCTGTACCAGTCTGATTTATAAGTTTGTGCTGGTGACAACGGGAATGGAATATATGCAGACCATCGTATTTATTCTGGTGATTGCCGCTCTTGTACAGCTGGTTGAGATGTTCCTGAAAAAGACGATGCCGGCACTGTATAAGAGTCTGGGTGTGTATCTTCCTCTGATCACCACCAACTGTGCAGTACTTGGTGTGGCGCTGTTAAATGTACAGAATAATTACGGAATCCTGGAAGGCACGGTCAATGGTTTTGCTACCGCTGTGGGATTTACTATTTCTATCGTGCTGATGGCAGGACTTCGTGAGAAAATCGAATACAACGATATACCGAAACCTTTCCGGGGAATGCCGATTGTACTTCTGACCGCAGGTTTGATGTCTATCGCATTCTTTGGATTTTCCGGAATGATTTAAGGAGGGAGTTTTATGATTACAGGAATACTTATTGCTGCAGTTTTGGTAGGCGGCACGGGACTGGTGATCGGACTGCTCCTTGGGGTAGCCGGAAAGAAGTTTGCAGTGGAAGTCAATGAAAAAGAGATTGCTGTCAGAGAACAGCTTCCGGGCAACAACTGCGGTGGCTGTGGATATCCGGGATGTGACGGACTGGCTGCAGCGATCGCAGCCGGAAAAGCTCCGGTCAACGGATGTCCGGTAGGCGGTAATGAAGTGGCGAAAGCCATTGCAGCTATCATGGGAGAAGAGATAAAAGAAGGACGCCGCATGACAGCCTTTGTAAAATGTGCGGGCGACTGTGAGAGCTCCAGAAACAATTATGTGTATGATGGTGTGGAAGATTGCTCGGTTATGGCATTTATCCCGGGCGGCGGTGAGAAAAAATGTCACCATGGATGTCTCGGCTACGGTACCTGTGTAAAAGCGTGTAACTTTGATGCAATCCGTGTCATCAACGGCATCGCCCATGTGGATAAAGAAAAATGTAAAGCCTGCGGTCAGTGTGTGGCTGTCTGTCCGCATCATTTGATCGAGCTGGTTCCTTACGAGCAGACAGTAAAAGTAAGCTGCAGCTCTCAGGATAAAGGTAAGGCTACTATGAATGCCTGTGACAAAGGCTGTATCGGCTGTAAAAAATGTGAAAAGAACTGTCCGGTACAGGCTATTACGGTGACAGATAATGTGGCACATATTGATTACGATAAGTGTACCAATTGCGGACTTTGCAAAGAGAATTGTCCGAGACATTGTATTATTTGATACTTACGGATTGTTCCGCAGCAAAGCTGCTCCCACAATCCTCCAGCCATTCGAAATCCGCTGATTTACTTCGTAAATCGCTACTTTCTCATGTCTGGCGGTTTCCAAGGCAAAAAGCTTTCTCATGCAAGCACGAAAAGCTTTTCGCTTTGGAAACCTGGTATCTGCAAATTAAAAATTGAAAGGTCGGCCACCTTGTGGTATGATAGAACGTAGACTAAGGGAACTGTTGTTTGGGGCAGTTCCCGAAAAAAGGAGTTTATGATGATAGGATACGTGAAAGGCATACTGGAGGAAGCGGACGACCAGTGTATTATTGTAGATAATCACGGAATCGGCTATCGAATCTTCGTACCCGGTTCCGTTTTTTCTGGCGCAATTCCAATTGGTCAGGAAGTAAAAATATATACATATCTGAATGTAAAAGAAGATGCCATGCAATTATATGGCTTTGCAACAAGAGATGACCTGAGAGTGTTTAAATTACTGTTAGGTGTCAATGGTATCGGACCGAAGGCAGGACTTGGAATCCTCTCGGCACTGTCGGCGGATGATCTGCGGTTCGCGGTTCTGGCAGATGATGCGGCGGCAATTGCCAAGGCACCCGGTATTGGTAAGAAGACTGCACAGAAACTGATCCTGGAACTGAAAGATAAACTGGATCTGGAAGATGCTTTTGAACAGAAACTGGCAAATCAGTCAGCTGCAGGAATACCTGAGACGGAAGGAGACAACCAGCTGCAGGAAGCAGTACAGGCACTGGTAGCACTAGGCTACCCGAACACGGATGCACTCCGCGCAGTGAAAAAAGTAGAAGGTGCGGAGACAATGGATGTGGAAACCCTACTCAAAGCCGCACTGAAGAAGATGATATAATGAGCGCAAGAGAGCCAGAGGGAGCTTGCTCACTCTTGGCGAACGGCGAATGGCGATCATGATAGCTGCGAGAGCAGCGTCAAGCACCGCAGGTGCGAATCATGATATAATGAGCGCAAGAGAGCCAGAGGGAGCTTGCTCACTCATGGCGAACGGCGAAAAACAAGTAAGCTATAGTGAGTACAGATATGTATATGGAGAAAAATAAAGTATGGAAAGACGTGTTATCACAACCGACATGATGGAAGAAGACATCCGTATCGAGGGCAGCCTTCGTCCCCAGTGTCTGGATGATTATATTGGTCAGGAAAAAGCAAAGAAAAATCTGAAAATTTATATAGAAGCTGCAAAACAGCGAAACGATGCACTGGATCATGTGTTATTTTACGGACCACCTGGGCTTGGAAAAACCACACTGGCAGGGATTATTGCCAACGAAATGGGAGTTCACATGAAGGTAACTTCCGGTCCGGCTATCGAAAAACCGGGAGAGATGGCGGCTATCTTAAATAATCTGCAGGAGGGGGATGTCCTTTTTGTGGATGAGATTCACCGTCTGAATCGTCAGGTGGAAGAGGTTCTTTATCCGGCGATGGAAGATTATGCGATTGATATCATGATCGGGAAAGGTGCCACTGCCCGTTCAATTCGTCTGGATCTGCCACATTTTACTCTGGTGGGAGCAACCACAAGGGCAGGACTTCTGACGGCGCCGTTAAGAGACCGTTTTGGTGTGATTCACCATCTGGAGTTCTATACGGAGGAAGAACTGCAGACGATCATCCAGCATTCTGCGAAAGTGCTTGGAGTGGAGATTGATGCGGATGGAGCCAGAGAGATGGCAAAGCGTTCGAGAGGAACTCCACGTCTGGCAAACCGTCTGTTAAAGCGTGTGAGAGACTTTGCGCAGGTCAAATATGATGGAAAGATCACAAAAGAAGTGGCTGATTTTGCACTGGAACTTCTGGAAGTGGACCGGTATGGTCTGGATCAGACAGACCGGAAGATTCTGGAGATGATCATTCACAAATTTAATGGAGGTCCGGTAGGACTGGATACTCTGGCAGCAGCTATCGGAGAAGATGCGGGAACCATCGAAGATGTGTATGAACCGTACCTGATTCAGTACGGATTTTTAAATCGCACACCAAGAGGACGTGTGGCAACTGAGCTGGCATATCATCATTTGGGAATCTAAGGGGTTGTTTTTTGAGGGATTTTGTTTATAATAGAAGAGAGTCATATCGGCGGAACATAATGATAATGTGCAAAGCGAGGTATGAATCACTAACAGTAACCTTCGGAGAAATCACAGAAAATAACTGTAAAAGTACGAGATGTTACTGTCTGCAAAAACGCATCTTGTTTATGCAGAGCATACATAAAATGGAGGAAATGCCGTAATGCCAGCAAAAAATACAATTAAGGTATTAATCGGAGGAAAGATCATCACATTAAGTGGATATGAGAGCGAAGAATATCTGCAGAATGTGGCTTCTTATATGAACCATAAACTTGCCCAGCTTTCTGAACTGCCGGGATATAACCGACAGCCGGTGGAAACAAAAAACACACTGCTCAGCCTGAACATTGCAGATGATTACTTCAAGGCAAAACATCAGGCAGAAGTTTTTGAAGAAGATTCCCAGCTGAAAGATAAGGAAATGTATGATCTGAAACACGATCTGATCGAAGCCCAGATCGAGGTTGAGAATCTGAAGAAGGAAAAAGAAGAACTGGAACAGCAGATGAAGAAGCTGGAACAGGATATGGAGAATCTGCTGAAATAAAAAAGAAGACTGTCGCAGTATCTGCGATAGCCTTTTTTGTAAGGAGGAGTATATGAAGGTAGAATTACTGGCACCCGCCGGCTCTTACGAGGCTCTGGAGGCTGCATTTGAAGCCGGGGCGGATGCTGTCTATCTGGGTGGTCAGAAATTTGGTGCCCGTGCCTATGCCGACAATCTGGATCAGGAACAGCTGATCCGGGCGATTGACCTGGCACATCTGAAGGGAAAACAGCTGTATCTGACCATCAATACACTGTTGAAAAACAGGGAATTGGAAAAGGAACTGTATGAATATCTGGCTCCGTTGTACGAGGCGGGACTGGATGCAGTTATTGTACAGGATCCGGGTGTGATGGAGTTTGTCAAAACGTATTTTCCGGAGCTGCACATTCATGCCAGTACGCAGATGACGATCACCGGTGTAGAGAGCGCAAAGCTTTTACAGAAAGCCGGGGCAACCCGTGTGGTGACTGCGAGGGAGCTGTCACTGGAAGAAATTAGAAAAATTTACGATGCCACGCATATGGAAATTGAGAGTTTTGTTCACGGAGCCCTTTGTTATTGTTATTCCGGGCAGTGTCTGATGAGCAGCATGATTGGCGGAAGAAGCGGAAAC
The DNA here is from genome assembly GCA_934359255.1 of uncultured Ruminococcus sp. Classification (GTDB taxonomy): domain Bacteria; phylum Bacillota; class Clostridia; order Lachnospirales; family Lachnospiraceae; genus Oliverpabstia. Next base: position 90,419 of record CAKRLG010000007.1, on the reverse strand, counting down.
AGGGGAAGATGTGCACAGCCCTGCCGTCTGCCTTATCAGGTTTATCGGGATGGAAAACGCCTGAATAATGACAGGACCGCGTATGCACTGAGTCCGAAAGATATGTGTACGGTAGATATCCTGCCGGAAATCATTGAAGCAGGTGTATATTCCCTGAAAATTGAAGGGAGAATGAAAAAACCGGAATACACTGCCGGTGTGGTGTCTGTTTACCGGAAATATCTGGACAAGTATCTTTCAGGGGAAAAAAGGCCGATCGTTACAAAAGAGGATAAACAGATTCTGTGGGATATTTATAACCGGGATGGTTTTCACCAGAGCTATTATAAGCAGCGAAACGGACGATCCATGATGGCACTTGAAAATGAAAAAAGTGCCGGTATGATTCGAAATGAAGAATTATTTACCAGAATACGGAAAGAATATATGGATAAAAAGACGCCGGTTCTGATACGGGGAACCATGAGCTTGTATAATGGATGTCCTGCAATTCTGGAAGTACAGTCAGGTGACTGCAGGGTGACAGTAGAAGGGGAAACTGTGCAGGCTGCCACGAATTGTCCGCTGGGTGAAGAAAGGATCCGCAGACAGATGGAAAAAACCGGAGGATCCGGCTATGCGTTTGAAAAACTGGATATTTTTATGGGGGATGATATTTTTCTCCCCATGCAGCAGCTAAATCATCTGAGACGACAGGGGCTGGAAACTCTGGAAAAAGAGCTGCTTCGTCCGTGGAAACAGCGAAAAGCAAAAGAGCGGGATCTCAAAGATATACCGGAGACAGAAAAACAGACAACCCAAGGGTATCTCACAGCTGCTGTGGAAACGGAAGAACAGCTTGTAGCAGTGGAAAAGGCAGACGGAGTTAAGAGAATCTATGCGGACTGCGGAATCTTCCCTGTGCCTGGGTTCATTCAGAATGTGGAAAGATGGATTCACAGATTGAAAGAAGAGAGAAAAGAGCTGTTTCTTACATTGCCGCGAATCGTTCGTGACCGGGAACTTAATGGAAGGAAAGAGACTTTTAATGAACTGGTTCAGAAAGGTCTTGGAGGCTTTCTGGTGCGGAATATGGAAAGCTATGGAATCCTGGATGGGATGGGACTTACCTCCCGGATCGTTCTGGATGCGAATATCTATACCATGAACAACCGGGCAGAAGCGTTCTGGATGAAGAAAGGGATTCTCGGAGATACGGTTCCGCTGGAACTGAATGCGAAAGAACTGGTACACAGAAACAATAAAAACAGTGAACTGACCGTATACGGTTATACACCGATGATGGTGTCCGTGCAGTGTGTGCAAAAAACGATGGATCACTGTAATCATGCCTGTGCACAGTATGTTTTGAAAGACCGGTATCAGAAGGAGTTTCGTGGTGTATGCAGCTGCGAGTTCTGTTATAATACAATCTACAATGCGCTGCCAACTTCCCTGCTGAAAGAAAAGGAAAAAGCAGAAAATCTGGGTGTAAAGGCATATCGTCTGTCATTTACGACAGAAACAAGGCAGGAAACAGAAAAGATTGTCCGGGCGTTTGTGGCCGTATATCTGAAAGGACAGAAGCCGGATGGGCAGATGCAGACAGGAGAAACAACCAAAGGACATTTCCAGCGAGGTGTGGAATAGACAGAAAGTGGAGGAGATGCAGTGGAAAATGTAATCACAGAAGTATCCAAATATCTCATCATTCTTCTGATGATGATCTATACATTTTCCTGTTTTACCGTATTTCGGAAACGGGACATAGAAGATCAGAAAAATGTGCTGCGCAGACAGATCGTACTGATGCTGTTTATGAACCTGGTGGCATATACAGTGCTGTTTTTGCAGAACAACGATATGAAGATGCTGATGATGTACGGAGCAGTGTTTTTGTTTATCGTCGTGGTACAGATTCTGTATCGGGTGATTTACAGAAAAGGAAATATGCTGATTGTCAATAATATGTGTATGCTTTTGAGTATCGGTTTTCTGATCTTAAGCAGACTGAGTTTTGGTAAGGCGGTCAAGCAGTTTGAAATCGTAGTTATCGGTATGGTACTTTCGTTTATCGTACCGGTGATTGTAAGAAAGGTAAAGATCTTAAAGGATCTGACCTGGCTGTATGGAATCGTGGGACTTGCTCTTTTGATGGTGGTACTTGCCATGGCGGCGATCTCCGGAGGAGCCAAGCTATCCATTGAGATTGGTGGTGTTACCTTCCAGTTTTCGGAACTGGTAAAGATCACCTTTGTATTTTTTGTGGCAGGTATGTTGAGAGAAGATACCAGCTTCAAGAGGGTTGTGATCACAACTGTGGTGGCAGCGGCTCACGTGCTGATTCTGGTTGTATCAAAAGACCTGGGAAGTGCGGTGGTTTTCTTTGTGGCATATATTGTCATGTTGTATGTTGCAACAAAGAAAGCGCGGTATGCGCTGGCAGGTCTTGCCGGCGGCACCCTGGCTGCGGTTGCGGCGTATTTTCTGTTTAATCATGTACGGCAGCGTGTGATCGTATGGCAGGATCCCATTGCAGTATATGATAAAGTCGGAGGGGGATATCAGGTCGCACAGGGACTGTTTGGTATCAGTGCCGGCGGATGGTTCGGCATGGGACTCGGAAAAGGAATGCCGAATATCATCCCTGTAGTGGACAAAGATTTTATATTTGCAGCGATCTGTGAGGAACTGGGAGCGATCTTTGCAATCTGCATGCTTCTGGTCTGCATGAGCTGCTATCTGATGATTGTCAATGTTTCCATGCGGATGAGCAAACCATTTTATAAGCTGATCGCGATGGGACTGGGCGCAGAGTATGCGTTCCAGGTATTTCTGACAGTCGGCGGAACCAGCAAATTTATTCCTATGACAGGAATTACCCTTCCACTGGTAAGTTATGGCGGAAGCTCGGTGATCTGTACGATTCTGATGTTTGCCATCATCCAGGGACTGTATATTCTCAGAGAAGACGAAGGTGAAGAACTTGAAAGAAAGAGAAAAGAAAAACGTAAAAAATCAAAGAAACCACCAAAACAGAACCCGCCTGGAGGAAATGGACTATCAGGAGGAAATGGATATCGAGAGAAAACCCTCGAAGAAAAGATCCAAGAGCAAACAGAAAAAAGTCTCAACTGGTAAGGAATATACGATCATTGCCTATTGCTTTGTGGGAATTTTTCTTGCACTGATTGGCTATCTGGTTTATTTTAACGTGGAACTGAGGGATGAATATGCGAACAGCCCATACAATAGCAAACGGCAGGGAACGTACCAGGAGCGGGTCACAAAAGGAAAGATCCTGGCTTCCGACGGAGATATTCTGGCAAGTACGGAAACAGATGCGAATGGAAATGAGTTTCGGATGTATCCTTATGAAAACGTATTTGCTCATGTTGTGGGATACTCGGATAAGGGCACCAGCGGTCTGGAACAGGTGATGAACTCCCAGTTACTGACCTCTCATGCCAATGTAGCAGAACAGGTGCAGAAAGAATTTCAGAATCAGAAAAATGTAGGGGACAATGTCTATACAACGCTGGATACAAAATTACAACAGACAGCATATGATGCGCTGGGCGATCGAAAAGGTGCAGTTGTGGTAATGGAGCCGGATACCGGTAAGATTCTTGCCATGGTAAGTAAACCGGACTTTAATCCAAATACGATCTCAGATGACTGGGATCAGATCAATGCAGATGCCAACAGTTCGATTCTCGTAAACAGAGCAACACAGGGGCAGTATCCACCGGGGTCAACCTTTAAAATTATCACGGCACTGGCATACTGGAGACAGAACAATACGTTTGATAATTTTTCCTTTGACTGTGTCGGTGAAGTGGAAAATGGAGGATATACGATCCACTGCTATCATAACAGCGTGCATGGGCATGAAGATTTTGCAAGTGCGTTTGCACATTCCTGTAACTCGGCATTTGCACAGATTGGCGTGGATCTGAATCGGAGTGAGTATGTAGAGACAGTGAAAGGGCTGTTATTTAATACACAGCTTCCGATCGATCTTCCATATCGTAAGTGTAACTTTGATCTGGAGGCAAAGAGTGCAGATGCGCTGACGATGCAGACTGCGATCGGACAGGGGGATACCCTGGTATCTCCGATGTATATGGCGATGCTGACGAGCGCGGTGGCAAATGGCGGCAATCTGATGACACCATATCTGGTAGAAAAAATTGAAAGCTATACCGGAACAACAGTAAAATCCTATACACCAAAGATTTATAAAAAACTGATGACCACACAGGAAGCCTCCAAACTGACAGAACTGATGACTGGTGTTGTGGAGAGCGGAACCGGATCAGCACTTTCCGGAAGAGGCTATACAGCTGCAGGAAAGACAGGAACAGCAGAACACGGAGATGCCAGTAGCACCACACCGCACGCATGGTTTGTTGGATTTTCCAATGTGGAAGACCCGGATATTGTGGTCAGTGTTATCGCTGAGGAATCTGGTTCCGGAAGCGAAGTGGCAGTGCCGATCGCGCAGAAAATCTTTGATGCGTATTACAATAACTAAAAGGTTGCAGAGTTTTCAGAAAAGAGGTATACTTGAGGCAGTGAAAAGTTGCTGAAGCTGGAAAACAGCAGCAAAAAGATACACAACGCATTACAGGAGGATTTGCAAATGATCGAGGCAACGAGCTGTGGCGGAGTGGTAATATATCGGGGAAAAATCCTGACTTTATACAAAAGCTATAAAAACAGGTATGAAGGATGGGTTCTGCCAAAGGGAACTGTGGAAGAAGGAGAGGAATATCATGAGACGGCTCTCCGTGAGGTAAAAGAAGAAGCAGGGGTACAGGCTTCCATTATCAAATATGTGGGAAAAAGTCAGTACAGCTTCAATATTCAGAATGATGTGGTGGAAAAAGATGTGCACTGGTTTTTGATGTCAGCGAACAGTTATCACAGCAAACCACAACGGGAAGAGTATTTTGTGGATTCCGGATATTACAAATTTCACGAGGCTTACCATCTGCTGAAATTTTCCAATGAACGTCAGATTCTGGAGATGGCGTACAACGAGTATTTGGATTTGCGAAAATCTAATCTCTGGGGAAACCGCAAGTATTTTTAAAATAAATACATGTTGAAAAATGGGGAGGGATAAAAGATCCCTCCCTTTTCCGCATAAGAAAGGGGTGTTTTTGAAAACAGGATGCTGAACTGGTCTAAGAACTTATACTATGGAGAGCAGGCAAAGAAAAAAGCAACCAGGATCCGATGGCGTGTGGAACATCGAAGACCCCAGTATGAGGTGTATCTGATCACTCTGGCACAGAATCCTGAGAATCAGCTGGAAATTGTAGGAGCCAACCAAATGTTGCAGAAAACCGTTTATCGAAGATGTCCGGAGATTGTCGGAATTGCATGCGGTTATGGAGAAGCACTGGAACTGGTCCGGCAGCTTGCCGAGGCTACATATAAAATGCAGAAAAACGGAGACATCCGCCGTTATCTCAACAGACAACAGGAGGATGAATCATGCATGTAATACTGACATTTTTAAAAATTCTGGGAATCATCCTGCTGGTGTTACTGGGATTACTTCTGGTAATTGTGCTTTCGGTATTGTTTGTTCCGGTAAGATACCGTCTGGAGGGAGAAAAACTATCTCCGGGATGGAGTGAAGCAAATGGAAAAGTGAGGGTTTCATGGTTGCTGCATCTGATTCATCTGCGAATACAGTACCGGGAGAAAGAACTGGACTGGGAGTGCTATCTTTTTGGCGTGCCACTGAAAAAAGCCGGAGCGGCTGTCAGAGAGTGGAAAAAGAAGAAAAGAAAGAAAAAGCTACAGAAGCAGAAAGAACGGAGAAAAAAGGCGGTACAGCAGAAGAATGAACCGGCAAAAAAAACAGCAGCTAAGAAAAAAAGGCAGGAAAAACCGTTACAGATAGAAGAAAAGACACAAACGGCTGCAAAAGAGCAGAAAACGACAGAAAAGCAGACGAAACCAGAGAAATTGAAGACGGCTGAGCCGGAGGCGAAAGAGACAGAACGAAAGACAGCAGAACGAAAACAGCCAGAAAAAGAAAAAGTCTCCGACAAACTGTCACGATTCTGGAACAGATGTAAAAAAATCATCGGTTCGATTTTGGGATTTCCGGGAAAACTAAAGAAAAAGCTTACAAATATCAGGTTAACATTCCGGGGATTCTGTGATAAAATTAAGCGATGGCGGACACTGTGGAACGAAGATAGTACCCAGGCTGCACTCCGTTTTCTGACAGAAAAAGGAAGAAAACTGATCCGCCATGTTCTGCCACGAAAAATCAGGGGATCCATTACCTTCGGATGCGAAGATCCGGCACTGACCGGACAGATACTGGGGGCAGTGGCGATCGCTTATCCGCTGTACGGAAAGGGTGTGGCAGTGTATCCCAGATTTGAGGAAAAGATTCTGGAGGGACAGCTTCAGATGAAAGGACGGATCGTGGCAGCCTGTCTGCTGTGGCAGGCATGGAAGATCTATCGAAACCCGGATGTACGAAAGACTTTGAAAAAGATCAGATAAAAGGAGGTTTTTGCTATGGCAGAAAACAGTTTTCAGAATACAGTAGAAGCACTTTTTAAAGGAATGGACAGCTTTATCACCACTAAAACCGTTGTAGGAGATGCGATCACCGTAGGAGATACCATTATCTTACCGCTGGTAGATGTATCTTTCGGTGTGGGAGCCGGAGCATTTGCAGAAGGCAATAAAAACAACGGAGCAGGCGGTATGGGTGGAAAAATTTCCCCGTCAGCTGTTTTGGTGATCAATAAAAACGGAACGAAGCTGGTAAATGTAAAGAATCAGGATGCAATCACCAAGATCCTCGACATGGTTCCGGATCTGGCAGATAAATTTACAGGAAAAGACAAGGACGATGCGAATACCACTGACGATATCGAGCATATACTGAATCAAGAGGAGAAAAAGCAGGGTGAGTAATCACGAGAGTCCTTGGTTTTGTATTGTTTTGGATCGGTGTGGGTATGCTGATCCAGCTGCTGATTCCCACCTGTGTGTGGACGGTATTGATTGCAGCAGCCCTGATGATCATCGGATATAATTTATTTTGCAGTTGTTAAGAGGGTGTCCCGCTGCGCAAGATAGCGGGGCACTTTTTATGCTAATGAACAGGAGAATAAACATTTATGAGTATATTAAACGTAGAACACCTGTCCCATGGATTCGGTGACAGAGCCATTTTTCAGGATGTATCTTTTCGGTTATTAAAAGGGGAACACATCGGACTGGTAGGGGCTAATGGAGAAGGAAAATCCACATTCTTTAAGATTGTTACCGACCGGATGATGCCGGACGAAGGGAAGATCGAGTGGGCGAAAAATGTGCGGGTAGGTTATCTGGATCAGCACGCGGAACTGAAAAAGGGAATGACCATCCGGGAGGTGCTGTCTTCTGCATTTTCCTGGCTGTACGAAATGGAAGAAAAGATGAATACCATCTGTGATCAGATGGGAGAGGCTTCCCCGGAAGAGATGGAACAGATGATGGAAGAACTGGGAACGATTCAGGATCTTCTGACAATGCATGATTTTTACATTATCGATGCGAAAGTAGAAGAAGTGGCCCGGGCGCTGGGACTTCTGGAACTGGGGTTGGAAAGTGATGTAACGGAACTGTCCGGCGGACAGCGTACCAAGATCCTTCTCGGAAAATTGTTGCTGGAAAAACCGGATATATTGCTTTTGGACGAGCCGACAAACTATCTGGATGTGCAGCATATCGAATGGTTGAAACGATATCTGAATGAGTATGAGAATGCATTTATCCTGATATCCCATGATATTCCGTTTTTAAACAGTGTAGTGAATATCATATATCACATGGAAAGCCAGAAGCTGGATCGTTATGTGGGAGATTATCATCACTTTGAAGAAGTATATGCTGTGAAAAAGGCTCAGCTGGAGGCGGCTTATAAGAGACAGCAGCAGGAAATCAGTGAACTGAAAGACTTTGTGGCAAGAAATAAAGCCAGAGTTTCCACACGAAATATGGCGATGTCCCGTCAGAAAAAGCTGGATAAGATGGAAAAAATTGAACTGATGCAGGAACGTCCGAAACCGCAGTTTCTGTTTAAGGAAGCAAGAACTGCCGGAAAACAGCTGTTTTGTACGAAAGACCTGGTGATCGGATACGACGAACCGTTATCTTCTCCACTGAATCTGGAGATGGAGCGGGGCGAAAAGGTGGTACTGACCGGAGCCAACGGTATCGGTAAGACGACCCTGTTAAAAAGCATTCTGGGAATGATCAAACCCTTGGATGGGTTTGCCCAGCTGGGAGATTACCTGTATATTGGCTATTTTGAGCAGGAATCTTCCCAGGACAACACGAAAACCTGTATCGAAGAGATCTGGGAAGAATTCCCTTCTTACACCCAGTACGAAGTTCGTTCAGCCCTGGCGAAATGTGGACTGACCACTAAACACATCGAGAGCCAGGTACGTGTCTTAAGTGGAGGAGAACAGGCGAAAGTGCGGTTGTGTAAACTCATTAACCGGGAGACGAACCTGTTGGTTCTCGACGAGCCGACCAATCATCTGGACGCGGATGCAAAGACAGAATTAAAACGTGCGCTGAAAGACTACAAAGGAAGTATCCTGATGGTCTGCCACGAACCGGAATTCTATGAAGGGCTGGCTACCAGTGTATGGGACTGCTCTGCATGGTCCACAAAACGGGGATGAGATATTCTATAAACTGAATACATAATATAAAGATTCCCTGAAAATTGGTCGACAGGATCAAGAGACAACAGGGAATACAGTAAAAAAGAAGCGGTATGCAATGGTAGGAGTTTGCATATCGCTTCTTTTCAGCCACGTTCTAGCAGACTTCGGTGACGTGACGGATCAGCATATCCTGTATTGCAGGGTATTCGCCGAGTCCTTTCATACGACATTCCACATCGTATCCTGCAGCCCGGAACTGATTTTTCCAGGAATCCTCGTCATCGCCGGACATATCGTTTCGTGCATGATCGCCCGCTACGATCATGAAAGGTGCGAGGATCACTTTTTTTGCTCCCTGTTCTTTTACCATACGGGTGACATTTTCCAGTGTCGGATAGCCTTCTACGGTAGCCAGGTGAATATTGGAAAATCCAAGATCTTTAAAACGATAATCAAGTGCTGCGTAGACATCATTGGCATAATGGCTGGTTCCATGTCCCATAAGGATCAGAGCACAGTCCTCCGGGAGATTGGAGAACTCCTGGCAGATGGCATTGACGATCTCCACATGATCCTGTTGCGTGGTAAGAAGCGGGTCGCCAAAAGTGATGCGTTCAAAATGATTTTTGAACGCGAGAGCATCTTCTTTCATCAGATCATTTTCGATACCATTGATCACATGGGTAGGCTGTACGATCACTTCTGTGATGCCGTCTGCGATCATCTGCTCCATGGCTTCGGTTACGTTGTTGATCCGGATATTGTCCCGTGCCAGAAGCTTTGCCATGATCATTTTACTGGTCCAAGCACGGTAAATCTTATAATCGGAGAAATGTTCTCCGATGCGCTGTTCAATCACATCTATGGTCTTTTTACAGGTATCCGGAAAACTGGTACCGAAACTGACCACCAGAATCGCTTTTCTTGTTCTAGACATAAGGTTTTGTTCCTTTCATCAATAGTGATAATTCCTCTGTATGTAGTGTACCTTTATTGATCACTTTTTGTCAATTGTCTGTAGAAAAAATCGTGTAACTATTTTCTTAAAGCGAAAGATGTGGTATGATAACTCGTAATGCATTTTGCTCCGCAACTGTGAGAAAAATCAACAGTTACGATAAAATGCTGTCAGGGAGGAACAAAAAATGAGTATATCGATGATCGGAATCGATTATAATAAAGCGAATGTAGATATCCGTGCCATGTTTTCATTTACAAAGAAAAATGCGACAGCGGCCATGGAACGACTGAAGAAAATACCGGGGATCCAGGGATGTGTGATCCTGTCTACCTGTAACCGTATGGAGCTGTGGGCCAGTACGAAGGCTGACTGGAACGGAACACTGTTAGAAGAACTTTGCAAGATAAAAGAAGTAGATCCAACACAGTATGGGGAATATTTTGTGGAGCGAAAGGAAGAGGAAGCCGTGGATCATCTGTTTCATCTGACCAGCGGGTTAAAATCCATGATTCTGGCGGAAGATCAGATTATCACCCAGGTAAAAGATGCGCTGACACTGGCAAGAGAAGCATTTGTGACAGACAATGTACTGGAAGTCCTGTTTCGAAAAGCAGTGACGGCAGGGAAGAAAGTAAAAACAAATGTTATTTTCTCCAGAGCGAATCAGACCGCGATGGATCAGGCGATTGAGATGTTAAAAGAACGGAAATTTCCACTTCCGGATGCCCGTTGTATGGTTATCGGAAACGGGGAGATGGGAAAACTGGCTGCACAGTCACTGAAACGAACCGGTGCGGATGTAACAGTGACGGTTCGTCAGTACCGAAGCGGTGTAGTAACGATCCCGATGGGATGCTCCAGAATCAATTACGGAGAACGCCTTGATTTTCTTCCGGGGTGTGATCTGGTGGTCAGTGCTACGGCGAGTCCGAATTATACTCTGACAAAAGAGCAGGTGGAAGGACTGAGTCTGAAAAAACAGATTATTTTTATCGACCTTGCAGTTCCCCGCGATATGGAGCCGGGACTTGGCCAGATCGAAGGTGTGGAATTATATACCATCGATGATTTTAAACTGAGTGGACCAAATGTGGCAACATTGCAGTCTATGGAACAGGCGGAAGCAATTATTCAGGAAGAAATTGATGATTTTTACGTCTGGTATCAGGGAAGGGAACTGATTCCGCGGATCCAGGAGATCAAAGAGGATGCGGTGACGGATCTGAATCTCCGGTTACATAAGATTCTTGGAAAACTGCCACTGAGCGAACAGGAGCGGAAAGACCTGGAAGCATCTATCGATACGGCAGCGGGAAAAGTAGTGACAAAGATGATCTTCGGGCTGAGGGATACCCTGGAGACGGATGCGTTTATAGATTGTGTGGAAGGACTGGAAAAAGTATATGAAGAATAGCGCTTTTTTTCCTTTATTTGTGGATATCAGTGAGAAAAAGATCGTGGTGATCGGCGGGGGAGCTATCGCCACAAGACGGGTAAAGACCTTGCTTCCGTTTGAACCACAGATTGTCGTGGTAGCACCGGAAGTGACCGGAGAGCTGGAAGAGTTGGAAAAAGAAGAGAAAATTACGATTTTCCACAGAGAATATCAAAGAGAAGATATTTATGATGCCTGGATGGTGCTGGCTGCTACCAATGATCCTGAATTAAATAATGGAATCTACAGTGTGGCAAAGTGTCTGGGGGCTCTTGTGAATGTGGCAAGCAATCAGGAAAAATGTGATTTTCATTTTCCGGGAGTGATCCGGAAAGATCCCTATGTGATCGGCATCAATGGATCGGGAAAAGACCATAAAGGGACTGCCGAATTGCGAAAACAAATCGAGGCAGTGGTAAATCATACAATCTGCATAGGGAGCCGGGAGAGTCGTCTGGCGGTGATCCAGAGTGAGATGGTGATGGAATATCTGAAAAAAGAATGTCCACAAAAAGAGATCCGTCTGCTTACGATGAAAACAACCGGGGATAAGATTCTGGACCGGACGCTGGATAAAGTGGGCGGTAAAGGACTGTTTGTAAAAGAACTGGATAAGGCACTGATGGAGAAAAGAAGCGATCTGTCCGTGCACAGTCTGAAAGATATGCCGATGGAAGTTCCGGAAGAACTGCCGATCGTGGCATTTTCAAAAAGAGAAGATCCGAGAGACGTGCTGGTGCTTCCGGAAGGTGCAGACAACCTGGATCTGTCGAAACCGATCGGATGTTCCAGTCAGAGACGAATCCTGCAGCTGCAGCAGATGTACCCGGAAGCGACCTTTAAAAGTATCCGTGGAAATGTGCTGACCAGATTGAACAAACTGGATGGTGGAGAGTACAGCGGACTGATCCTGGCAGCAGCAGGATTAAAACGACTGGGACTGGAGAAACGAATTTCCAGATATTATGAACCGAAGGAAGTGATTCCCGCAGCAGGACAGGGTATTCTTGCAGTACAGGGACGACAGGGAGAAGATTATTCATATATGGAGCATTTTGCAGACAGAGAGGGAACGATTGCAGCACTTTGTGAACGTGCCTTTGTCCGATATCTGGATGGCGGATGTTCCTCTCCGGTGGCGGCCCATGCGGTAATCGAAGGTGATGAGATTTTCCTGCGCGGTCTGTATTATCAGGAAAGTACCGGAAAGCATAAGATCGGAACGATGCGAGGCTCTGTGAAAGATCCGGAGACCCTGGGTGTGAATCTGGCAAAAAAACTGGTCTGGGAGGTTGGAAAAAATGAGTAGACAGGGAAAAGTCTGGCTGGTAGGTGCAGGTCCGGGTGATGTGGGACTTTTTACCATCAAAGGAAAAGACATCCTTGCAAAAGCGGAAGTTGTGGTATATGACAGTCTGGTAGGTGACGGTGTACTGACAATGGTACCGGAGACTGCGGAGAAGATCAACGTGGGTAAACGTGCCGGGCATCATACGATGAAGCAGGAAAATATTAATAAAGTCCTCCTGGAAAAAGCACAGGAGGGAAAACAGGTGGTACGGCTGAAGGGTGGCGATCCGTTTCTCTTCGGACGTGGTGGAGAGGAACTGGAACTTCTGTGCGAACATAAAATTCCGTATGAGGTTGTACCCGGTGTAACTTCCTGTATCGCGGTTCCGGCCTATAACGGAATTCCGGTCACACACAGGGATTTCTGTTCCTCTGTTCATGTGATCACCGGTCACAAACGGGCAGGAGAAAGTTATAACATTGATTTTGAAGCCCTGGTCAGGACAAAAGGAACATTGGTATTTCTGATGGGAATCACTGCAATGGAAGATATCTGTAAAGGACTTCTTGAAGCCGGTATGGATCCGGAGACACCGGCGGCTGTTTTACAGCAGGGAACTACCGCGGGACAGAAAAGAGTAGTGGCTACGGTGAATACATTAAAACAGGCCTCCGATGCGGCGAAGATCCAGACACCGGCAATTATCGTGGTAGGACAGGTCTGTCAGGTGGCAGATACTTTTGGATGGTATGAAAAACTGCCGCTTGCCGGTTACAAAGTCCTGGTAACCCGTCCGAAAGAACTGGTTTCCGGTATGGCAAAGAAACTGCGGGAACAGGGAGCGGAGGTGCTGGAACTTCCGGCGATCGGTGTAAAACCGGTGGAAGATAAGACAGAACTCTGCCAATCTCTTGAGAAACTTGACACCTACCAGTGGCTTGCATTTACCAGCCCCAGTGGTGTCCGGATCTTTTTTGAACTGTTGATGGAAGCAGGAAAAGATATTCGCGCGCTGGGAAAGGTAAAGATTGCTGCCATCGGAAAAGGAACCGCGAAAGCGTTAAAGGAACACCATCTGTATCCGGATCTGATGCCGGAAGTTTTTGATGGGGCATCTCTTGGAGCAAAAATGGCGAAAGTGTGTGAGCCGGGAGCAAAGATTTTACTGGCAAGAGCGGCAATCGGTAATAAAGAAGTTGTAGAAGAACTGGCAAAAAGAGAAGATCTTACCGTAGATGATGTGGCAATTTATGATACATTCTATGAGAATCAGGATCTGATCGATGAAAAAGGACAGTTTGAGAGTGGAAAGATTGACTGCGCCGTATTTACCAGTGCATCAACGGTAAAAGGCTTTGTAGCTGCCACAGAGGGACTGGATTATACGAAAGTTCTTGCGGCCTGTATCGGAAAACAGACGCAGGCGGAAGCGCTGCGATACGGAATGAAAACTGCAGTCGCAAAAGAAGCATCTATTGACAGTCTGGTGGAACTGGTAATAAAATTGAAAGGGCAGATATCCGGAAGTTACTGATATAGCGAGGAGGATGTCTGCAGGAAATTCGATCTGTAGGGAAAGCGAGAAAACAGCGGACGACAGAGAGAAAGAAACCAAGACAGAAAGTGACAGAAGAAAAGAGGAAGAACAGTCATGGATATGATAAAGAGACCGAGAAGACTCCGCGGAGGAGAGACAATCAGAAAGATGGTACGGGAGACCAGGATGGACAAGTCTTCTCTGATTTATCCGATGTTTGTACAGGAAGGCACCGGAAGAGAAGATGAGATCCCGTCCATGCCGGGACAGTTCCGGTATACACTGGACCGTCTGCCATATGAACTGGAGCGTCTGGCAAAAGCCGGTGTGGGAAGTGTGATGCTCTTTGGTATCCCGGATCATAAAGACGAGATCGCAAGCCAGGCCTATGCCCAGGACGGTATCGTACAGCGGGCACTGCAGGTGGGAAAAGAAAAATTCCCGGAGCTGTATTATATTACCGATGTGTGTCTGTGTGAATATACCAGTCACGGTCACTGCGGTATGCTTTGCGGGCATGAAGTAGAAAATGACAGCACGCTGGATCTGCTGGCCAAGACAGCCCTTTCCCATGTACAGGCAGGTGCGGACATGGTGGCACCTTCCGATATGATGGATGGTCGTGTTCTGGCGATCCGCAACATGTTAGATAAAAACGGTCACAAAGAGACCCCGATCATGTCCTATGCAGTAAAATACGCATCTGCGTTCTACGGACCGTTCCGTGAAGCGGCAGATTCCGCTCCGGCATTCGGAGACAGAAAGAGTTACCAGATGGATCCGCACAACAGCCGCGAAGGTGTGAAAGAAGCGCTTCTCGATGTGGAAGAAGGAGCTGATATCATCATGGTAAAACCGGCACTTTCCTATCTGGATATGATCACAAAAGTAAAGGAAGTGACCAACATTCCGGTAGCAGCCTACAGCGTCAGCGGAGAATACGCGATGGTGAAAGCAGCTGCACAGAAAGGCTGGATCGATGAAGAGAGAATCATGTGCGAGATGGCAGTGAGTACCTATCGTGCCGGTGCACAGATTTATCTGACATATTATGCAAAAGAACTGGCAAAATGTATGGACGAAGGGAGAATCGGATAATGAGCAGATCAGATGAATTATTTGAAAGAGCAGTGAAGGTTATCCCGGGAGGTGTCAACAGCCCGGTACGTGCCTATGGTTCTGTAGGGATGACCCCAAGATTTATCGAGGGCGCATCAGGTCCATATGTAGTGGATGCGGACAGCAAAAAATATATTGATTATATCAGTTCCTGGGGACCGATGATTCTCGGACACAACAATCCGGAAATTCTGAACGCCGTGATCCGGAAAGCAGAGAGCGGTCTGAGTTTCGGTGCGGCCACCGAGATCGAGGTGGAGATGGCAGAATTTATCTGTGAAAATATTCCGTCCATCGAGATGATCCGTATGGTCAATTCCGGAACAGAAGCCGTGATGAGTGCGATCCGTGCCGCCAGAGGCTATACAGGAAGAAATAAAATCGTCAAATTCGCCGGATGCTATCATGGTCATTCCGATGCGCTGTTAGTAAAAGCAGGCTCCGGTGTGATGACGGCAGGAATCCCGGACAGTGCCGGTGTACCGGCGGGAGCAACTCAGGATACCCTGACGGCTGTATACAACAACCTCGAAAGCGTTAAGATGCTGTTTGAAGAAAACGAAGGACAGATCGCAGCCGTGATCGTGGAACCGGTAGCAGCTAACATGGGTGTGGTACTTCCGAAAGAAGGCTTCTTAAAAGGGCTTCGTGAACTCTGTACGAAACATGGTGCAGTTCTGATCTTTGATGAGGTAATCACAGGTTTCCGCTTGGCCTTCGGTGGTGCGCAGGAGTGGTTCGGCATTGAGGCGGATCTGGTGACTTACGGAAAAATCATCGGTGCCGGTATGCCGGTAGGTGCCTTTGGCGGAAAACGGGAGATCATGGAGGTGATCGCACCGGTAGGTCATGTATATCAGGCAGGAACCCTGAGCGGTAATCCGGTAGCTATGGCTGCAGGTCTGACACAGCTGAAAATCCTGAAAGATCATCCGGAAATCTATACCCATATGAGAAAGATGGGTGAAAAGCTGTATGAAGGTATGAAAGAACTGGTGAAAAAATACGGAAAACCATGGAAAATCAACCATATCGGATCTCTGGGATGTATCTATTTCACCGATCAGGATGTGGAAAACTATGAAGACGCAAAAACTTCTGACACCGAGGAGTTTTCACGTTATTTCCATTATATGCTGGAACATGGTATCCATCTGGGACCGTCCCAGTTCGAGGCAATGTTCTTATCCAATGCCCACACCGAAGAGACAACCAAAGAGACACTGGAAATCTTTGAGGGATTCCTGAAAGAGGAATAAATAAAGAGGATAATAAATGAAAAGTGAATGGATGATAACCCTGCTCACGGCAGGGGGCATCCTGATCCTGTGCGCTGCCATGATCATCTGGGATAAGATCCGGCAGCGCAAATGGTTTCTGCGGCATTTGAAACAGCGGTGGGGAACCGTACCGGATCGGGAATATACCCAGGAGGAACTGGAAAGCATCTCTCATTATGCGAAACGGAATGAGGGAGAGCAGTTTATGATTGATGATATCACCTGGAACGATCTGCAGATGGACGAGATTTTTATACGCATGAATAATACACTATCTTCCTGTGGCGAGGATGTACTTTACCAGATATTGCGCCAGCCGCAGATGGATCAAAACGTGCTGGATGAAAGAGAACGGCTGATTGCATATTTTCAGACCCATGAAGAAGAAAGGATTCAGGTGCTGACACGGGTAAACGAGGTCAAAAAGATCTGGAAAATGTCCATTGCGGATTATATTGATGCATTGAAAGACGTGGATCGCAGAGAAAGAGGAAAATATCCTCTGCTGGCAGGACTTTCGGCAGCGGCAATTGTCGCTACGCTGATCCGTCCGATTCCGTGTATGTTTCTGTTGCTTCTGATGCTCTGCGTCAGTGCGGTGGTTCATACACGGGATTCCAAAAAGATTGAACCGTATCTGAACTGCTTTGTCTGTATCCTTCGTCTTCTGCGGGCAGCGGATCAGTTTGAAAAGCTGGACAATCCGGAGATTCAGACCTATCTTGATCGGATCCGGGCAGGCAGAAAGAAAATGAAAAGTTTCCGCCGGGGGGCTTTTCTGGTGGCTTCGACGAATTCAGTGCAGGATGGTCTGGAAGCGATTATCGTCTCTTATCTTCGTATTATTTTTCAGGTGGATTTTATCAAGTTTTATTCGATGCTGAAACATGTAGAAGGGAATGAATCCACCATCGAAGATATGTATCAGGCGATGGGAGAGTTAGATGCTTTGATCGCGGTTGCTTCGTTCCGGGAGAGTCTGCCTTATTACAGCCAACCCGAATTCGTGGAAGCGAATGGCCGGGAGGGTGCATCTTTGAAAGTGGAGAAACTGTATCACCCGCTGATCGACGATCCGGTTGCAAACAGCATACAGATGCAGCGGGGAGTGCTGATCACCGGGTCCAATGCTTCCGGAAAATCCACATTTTTAAAAACCATTGCGATCAATACGATTCTGGCTCAGACTGTACACACCTGTATTGCAAAGCATTACTGTGGAAGTTTTATGAAGGTGCTTACTTCTATGGCATTGCGGGACAATCTGTCAGGCGGCGAGAGCTACTATATGGTAGAGATCCGTTCCCTGAAACGGATTCTGGAAGAGTGTGAGAAACCGGAACCGGTGCTTTGCATCGTGGATGAGGTCCTTCGCGGAACAAACACCATCGAGCGAATTGCCGCATCCTCACAGATCCTGCATTCTCTGGCAAAACCGAAAGTCCTTGCCATGGCGGCAACCCACGATATCGAGCTGTCCTATGTCCTGGAAAAAGAGTATGATAACTATCACTTTGAGGAAGAGATTCAGGAAAATGATGTGGTATTTGACTATAAACTCCGCACCGGCAGAGCCATGACGAGAAATGCGATCCGTCTGCTTGCCATGATCGGTTATGATCCGAAGATTATTGAGGCGGCACAGGAGAGCGCGAAACAGTTTGAAGAAACCGGTGTGTGGAAGTAAAAGGAGAAGTGTTATGTTAGTGAAAATCTATACCGACGGCGCAGCCAGAGGCAACCCGGACGGACCGGGAGGATATGGCTGTGTCCTGCATTATACCGACCGAAATGGAAATCTTCATGAGAAAGAACTTTCCGCAGGATATAAAAAGACGACAAATAACCGGATGGAGCTGATGGCGGCAATCGTGGGTCTCGAAGCCCTGAACCGCCCCTGCCAGATCCAGTTATATTCTGATTCCAAATATCTGGTAGATGCTTTTAACCAGCACTGGATCGACGGTTGGATCAAAAAAGGCTGGAAACGCGGAAAAAATGAGCCGGTAAAAAATGTGGATCTGTGGAAGCGTCTGTTAAAGGCGAAAGAACCACACCAGGTAGAATTTATCTGGGTGAAGGGTCACGACGGTCACGAGATGAACGAACGGTGTGATTACCTGGCAACATCTGCGGCGGATGGCGATAATCTGCTGACGGATCCGGGAATTGCATAAAGAAGAGAAAAGTATAAAAAGTCATGGATGTCCCTTAAAAAACGGGAACATCCATGACTTTTTTTGAACTATACGGGTTACAGAGAAATAGCTCACCGGGATGCCCGCTGCTAATCGGGAATATCCCCGCGGATCAGATTGCGGTATTCACTCGGCGTGATCCCCATGATCCGGTGGAAAATCTCTGTGTAATAGCTGGCTCCGGAAAATCCGACCTGCAGGGCGATTTCAGTGATCGTAGCTTCGGTTTTCACGAGAAGCGGAATGCTCTGCTCGATCCGGTAAGACATCAGGTAATTCATCGGTGTCTGGTGGAGCAGGCGTTTACAAAGTCTGCCACATTCTCCGGTACTCAGAGAAGCAGCCTGTGCGAGATCGTTCAATGTGATCTTCCCGGTAAAATTGGCATGAATATAATCAAGAAGAGTATCCAGAGTCTTTCGCTCTCTGGATACTTTTTTATTTGGAACAACAGCCAGCTCCGGCCGTGTACTCATTTTCCACAGAAGCCCCCAGGCATTTGCCAGATGGGAGAGAACCTGTAACTCCCAGGTATCCGGCTGCTCCTGCTGTAAGACCCCACATTTATACAGAATATCAAGAAGTACCTGCTGTTCCGGGTCATCCGGACGGATGAAAAGTGCCGGGAATGAGGGATTGCCAAGGAGCGGGTGGACATATTTTCGAAAAAGAATACTCGATTCGCTTCCATAGATAAAAGCCGGATGGAAAATAATCGTATGGGAGATGGCAGTTTCGGTTCCGAGGGGACGGCAGTTATGTAACTGCTTTGCGTTGATCCAGAGAACTTCTCCCGGATGCAGGACATATTCGGTAAGCTCCACGCGGATCTGTACGGAGCCCTGAATCTGATAGTGAAGTTCCACCTCCGGGTGCCAGTGGAGCGGAACATAGAGATTGTGCTGGGCATCCTCAGTTACCGGAAAGTAATCCATATGAATATCGACCGGAAAAGAATAGTCACCGTGGGACTGGTTCTCTTTCAGATCTTTTTGCGTGGAAATGGTCGGAAAGTTTTTCTGCATAAATGCCACCTCGAAAAATGTTGATTTTGTTATAGAAATGGATGCTATCGTGATAGTTGAATCCCTTTGCAACCATTATACTGTGTATCGGATTAAATTACAAGCAAGGAACATCCGGATGAAATTGTTATGATACCAGGGTGTGAGAGTACGAAGTACGGAACAATCCGGTATCAAAAAATGCGAGAGTATTATGGCGGGAAGGAATCATAACAGAGAAATCAGGATGTCTGACAGGGGAAGAGAAGGAGGAACTTGAAAACATGGAAACAAAAGGAAAGAATCTGGGAATCCGTATCGCCATGGCGGTGATCGGTATTGCGCTGACAGCATTTTCCGTAGGTCTTCAGAAAATTTCGGGACTGGGGGTAGACCCGTTCAGTGTGCTGACTTTCGGATTTGCAAATGCATTTCACGCAACGTATCAGACCGTATATATTGTGGTATGTGCTGTCCTGCTTGTGATAGCATTGATCTTTAACAGAAAACTTCTGGGAATCGCAACCATCGTCAATTTGTTCTGCAGCGGCTTTGTTACCGATGCAACCACAAAAGCAGTGACAAAGCTGGTGGGAGAGCATCCGTCGATGGCAGTGCGTGTCATACTGCTGTTGATGGTTGTGATACTGATTTCTATTTCATCCTCTCTGTATTACTCTTCAGAACTTGGCGTATCTCCGTATGATGCACAGGCGCTGACGATCACAGAGAAGACAAAACTTCCGTTCCGTGCAGTACGAATTGGTACGGATGTGGTATGCTGTGCGGCAGGATTTGCCCTGGGCGGTGACCTGGGACTGGCAACTTTACTGTATGCCTTCTGCATGGGACCGTTCATTCAGTTCTGCAGAGAACACTTTACAGACAAGATGGCAGCAGGAGAGCTGTTTCATAAATAAAAGAAGACAAAAAAGCGTCGGGTACTTTTTGCAAAAGAAAGGTATCCGGCGCTTTTTTTGCTGCATTGCATATCCATAATTGATCGAGTGGACCAATTTTGACGTTGACAAATAGTACGAATTCATACCATAATAGCTTTCGTACGAAATCATACGAAAAGAGGTGAGAAGATGAGAGCAGGTGCAGAAGAAAAAATCTACAGAATCAACTGCCTGACGGAAGAAATAGATGCTATTTATCATCAGGCGGCAGTAAAATTCGGCGTTTCTGACAGTGTGCTGCTGATCCTTTACATGTTATATACAAAGAATGGCAGACGGTTGCTGCCCAATATTTACAAAACATCGGGAATCAGCAAGCAGACGGTGAACTCGGCGATCCGTAAGCTGGAAAAGGAAGAAATTGTATATCTTGAAAATTATGATGGAAAGTCAAAAATTGTATGCCTCACGGAAAAAGGGAAAGCATATGCTGCACAGACCGCCGGAAAATTGTTTGCAGCGGAGTGTGAGCTTTTCAATGACTGGAAGGAAGAGGAAATAGATCAGTATCTGAAGATGATGGAAAAATACAATACCTCATTACGAAACCAGATCGGAAAAATACCGGGAAAAGGAGAAGGAAAGAATGAAGAATAAGATTCAGTTATCGGATCATTTTGACTATAAACGACTGATCCGGTTTACGATACCATCGATCCTGATGATGATCTTCACTTCGATCTATGGAGTGGTGGATGGATTTTTTGTATCGAACTTTGTGGGAAAAACCCCATTTGCAGCAGTGAACTTTATCATGCCGTTTCTGATGGTTGTAGGAGCCATGGGATTCATGTTTGGTACCGGAGGAAGTGCGCTGATCGCAAAACTGATGGGAGAAGGAAAGCAGGAGAAGGCACAGAAAATATTTTCTCTGCTGGTGGCGGTGGTTTTCGGCAGTGGAATCATACTTGCGGTGATCAGCAGTATTTTCCTGAGAAATGTTGTGCAGTTGATGGGAGCCGAAGGAGAGATGCTGGAACTGTGTGTGCAGTACGGAAGAATCATCCTGATTGCGCTGCCGTTTCTGATGTTGCAGTATGCATTTTCCAGTCTGGTGATCACAGCTGAAAAACCAAAACTTGGTCTGGCTTTGACAATCATTACCGGTGTTCTGAATATGACCGGGGATGCGTTATTCATGGCTGTATTTCACTGGGGCATTCAGGGAGCCGCACTGGCAACTGCGATGGGACAGATTGTAGGTGGTCTTGTACCGCTGATCTATTTTGCACGGAAAAACAGCAGCCGCCTGCGTCTTTGCAGACCGGAGTGGAACGGAAAGGCACTGCTTCGAATCTGTATCAATGGTTCCTCGGAGCTTATGAGTAATATTTCCATGTCCATCGTGGGTATGCTGTACAATCTCCAACTGATGAAATATGCAGGTGAAGACGGGGTGGCGGCATACGGAACGATTATGTATGTAAACTTTATTTTCTTTGCTATTTTTGTTGGATATGCCACAGGCGTTGCACCGGTCATCAGTTATCATTACGGCGCAGGGCATACGGACGAACTGAAGAATCTGTTAAAGAGAAGTGCTGTGATCATTGGAATCACCTCGATCGCGATGTTTGCCGCTTCCGAAGGGCTGGCAGGACCGCTGGCAGGCATGTTTGTCGGATATGATAAGAATCTTCTGGCAATGACCATCCATGCGTTCCGGATCTATGGCTTTGCCTTCCTGTTTGCAGGAATCTCCATTTTCGGCTCTGCATTCTTTACTGCTCTGAATGACGGATTGACCTCCGCGCTGATTTCATTCCTGCGAACGCTGTTGTTTGAGAGTGCAGCGGTTATGATTCTGCCATTGATCTGGGGAATCGATGGCATCTGGTATTCGATTATTGCGGCGGAAGTGATGGCGGTAACAGTAACGATGTTCTTCCTAATAAAGAAACGGAAAAGATACAGATATTGGTAACAGTGACAGAAAGTCAGTATTCTTGCTGTATAGTGATTGACAGTGTGCACGCAGAATGGTATACTCATTTTGTTAAAAAGATAACGGTAAAAATTACCGAATATCGACCACAGAGAAAAGCGTAAGGTGTCGGATGACAGAAGATTTCTGTTGATCCGGTGAAAAGGGAAACAGGTGTGAATCCTGTACGAACTCGTCACCGTGATTCGCGAGGGAAGACAAAAACCACTGGGAAACCGGGAAGGTGTCGGACCGTTCGAGCGATCAGCCGGGAGACCTGCCTTAGCGAAGTACGGGAACGAAAGTTCAGGCCACGAGGAATTGGCAGTACGAAAGGAAAACCTGTTTGTTTGAAAAAATGGTTTTTCCGGCACTTATAGTGACAGAAAGAAGTTCAACCGTTAAATGTATCTGGTATCCCTGAAACAGATTTTATTGGTTGACTGAAAGAAGATAAAACTATAAGAAGATTCCAAATGAAGTACCTACTACCTTCGTCTCCGGACGAAGGTTTTTTACGTTTTATGCGGGCAAGATCCCAGAGAACCTTCTTCGGAGAACTGTCCTGTACCACCGTGGTACATAATCTCAAAAAAGGACAAAACAGGAGGAACAATGAGATGAAAAAGAAAATTGTAGTACTGATGCTTTCAGCAGCTATGTCCGTGTCCATGATGACCGGATGTGGAGACACTGCAAAGGATGACAGTGCATCCACAACAACAGAAACAACACAGGATGCAGAAGCCACAGAAGAAGCAGAACCGACAGAAGCAGCAACAGAAGAAGCCACAGACGACAGTGCATCTGACCAGGAGGCAGCAGATAAAGTAGCAGCCCTGATCGATCAGATCTATGTGCAGGAAAGAAACGACAACACTGACGAACAGTGTAAAGAAGCCAAAGAAGCCTGGGATGCTCTGACCGATGCGCAGAAAGAACTGGTAGAAGGTGAAAATGCAGACCCTGACTATTTCGGAAGAGATACCGGTGATGCATCCAAGGACGATCCGTTAAACGGAGATGACATCGGTGACAACGAACTGCTGGTAGTAAGCTTTGGTACTTCCTTCAATGACAGCCGTGTGGCTGATATCGGAGGTATCGAGAAAGCCCTGCAGACCGCATATCCGGACTGGTCCGTGAGACGTGCATTTACCGCACAGATCATCATCAACCATGTACAGGCCCGTGATGACGAGAAGATCGACAATATGGATCAGGCCCTGCAGCGTGCCGTAGACAATGGTGTAAAGAACCTGGTTGTACAGCCGACCCATCTGATGCATGGTGCAGAGTATGACGAGTTGACTGAAGCAGTAGAAAGCTACAAAGATAAATTTGAATCCGTAAGCATCGCAGAGCCACTGTTAGGAGAGGTTGGAGACAGTGACGATGCAGTCAATGATGACAAAAAAGCAGTAGCAGAAGCCATCACAGCAGAAGCAGTAAAAACTGCAGGATATGATGATCTGGATGCGGCAGAGGCAGACGGAACAGCATTCGTATTCATGGGACACGGAACTTCCCATACTGCAAAGATCAGCTACAGCCAGATGCAGAGCCAGATGAACGATCTGGGATACAAGAATGTATTTATCGGAACTGTAGAAGGCGAACCGGAAGATACTGCATGTGAAGCAGTGATCGAAAAGATCAAAGAAGCAGGATACAAAAAAATAGTTCTTCGTCCGCTGATGGTAGTAGCCGGAGACCATGCAAATAACGATATGGCCGGAGAGGATGATGATTCCTGGAAGAGCCAGTTCGAGGCATCAGGAGCATTTGATCAGATTGATACTCAGATCGCAGGACTGGGAGAGATCTCTGCTATCCAGGATCTGTATGTAGCACACAGCAAAGCTGCAATTGATGGAAAGAGCGCTTCTACAGCAAACTAAAACATATCAGATACGTAACCCCTCAGCATCCACTTTGAAGGTACTGAAAAGTTATGATAGATGAATAAAAAGGAACAGCCTGTTCGATCAGCTGCTATTCAGTGGCTGGTCAGACAGGCTGTTTTTTGTAAGTGAAATCTCAGCTGATCCGGGCCGGACAGCGGTAGGTAACTTTGAGGGTACTGAACAGTTGCGATGCAACATTGACAAGTAATTGGAGCAGTGCTAGAATAAACAGGAAATACAGCATAACTGAATAAAATGTGTAAGGTGCCAGACGAAAAATGTCTGGTGAAAAGGGAAACCGGTGAAAATCCGGTACGAACTCGTCACCGTAATTCGCGAGCAGAGGCTGATACCCACTGGGAAACCGGGAAGGGAGCCAAAGCATCCGAGCGATCAGTCGGGAGACCTGCCTTTCGCAGTACGGGAATAAGAACAGTTACGGTGAGCAGTAACTGAGAATTCAGGCCACGAGGGACTGGCAGTACGAAATTAAGAAAGTCAGAATCATACTGGCTGATTTTTGTGTAACCTGTGCCTCCGCCAATTGACGGAGGCTTTTCTTTTTTATTCATTTATGTACTCATATCTGAAAACAGGAGGATTTAACATGAAAAAGAAACTGGTAGTATTGATGTTATCAGCAGCCATGACAGCAACACTTCTGACTGGCTGTGGCGACACCCAAAAAACAACATCCGAATCCACAACAACTGAAACAGAGGCAGAAGCCACCGAAGAAGCAGCAGATGACAGTGCATCTGATCAGGAAGCGGCAGATAAAGTAGCAGCCCTGATCGATCAGATCTATGTGCAGGAAAGAAACGACAACACTGACGAACAGTGCAAAGAAGCCAAAGAAGCCTGGGATGCTCTGACCGATGCACAGAAAGAACTGGTGGAGGGTGAAAATGCAGATCCTGATTATTTCGGAAGAGATACCGGTGATGCATCCAAGGACGATCCGTTAAACGGAGATGACATCGGTGACAACGAACTGCTGGTAGTAAGCTTTGGTACTTCCTTCAATGACAGCCGTGTGGCTGATATCGGAGGTATCGAGAAAGCCCTGCAGACCGCATATCCGGACTGGTCCGTGAGACGTGCATTTACCGCACAGATCATCATCAACCATGTACAGGCCCGTGATGACGAGAAGATCGACAATATGGATCAGGCTCTGCAGCGTGCCGTAGACAATGGTGTAAAGAACCTGATTGTACAACCGACCCATCTGATGCATGGTGCTGAGTATGACGAACTGACAGAGGCAGTAGAAAGCTACAAAGATAAATTTGAATCCGTAACCATCGCAGAGCCACTGTTAGGAGAAGTCGGAGACAGTGACGATGCAGTCAATGATGACAAAAAAGCAGTAGCAGAAGCCATCACAGCAGAAGCAGTGAAAACAGCCGGATACGACAGCCTGGAAGTTGCGGAAGCAGACGGAACAGCATTCGTCTTCATGGGACACGGAACTTCCCACACTGCAAAGATCAGCTACAGCCAGATGCAGAGCCAGATGAACGATCTGGGATATGACAATGTATTTATCGGTACCGTAGAAGGCGAGCCGGAAGATACAGCATGCGAAGCAGTGATCGAAAAGATCAAAGAAGCAGGATACAAAAAAGTAGTTCTTCGTCCGCTGATGGTAGTAGCCGGAGACCATGCAAATAACGATATGGCCGGAGATGATGATGATTCCTGGAAGAGCCAGTTCGAGGCATCAGGAGCATTTGATCAGATTGATACTCAGATTGCAGGACTGGGAGAGATCTCTGCCATCCAGGATCTGTATGTAGCACATACCAAAGCTGCAATGGATGAAAATGGTGATTCTGCAGCTGTTTCCGAAGAGTCAGAGGAAACATCCGGCACACTGGAAGATGGTACTTATGAAGCAGAATTTGACACAGACAGTGGAATGTTCCATGTGAACGAAGCAAATGACGGAAAAGGTATCCTGACAGTAAAAGACGGAAAAATGACGATCCATATCAGCCTGGTATCTAAGAATATCGAAAACCTGTATGTGGGAAAAGCAGCAGATGCACAGAAAGACGGTGCAGAACTTCTGCAGCCAACAACCGATACGATAACCTATGATGACGGAAGTACAGAAGAGGTATATGGCTTTGATGTTCCGGTAAAAGCCCTGGATGAAACCTTTGATCTGGCACTGGTGGGTACCAAAGGAAAATGGTATGACCACGAAGTAAGTGTAAGTAATCCGGTGAAGGCAGAGTAAGGAAATAGTTACTGAGAACGGAGTGGACAGTAACTTTGATGGTAAATCAGCCCCTTGACAAAAAAAGCAGAAATTTGTATACTACACAGGTATGATTGATTCATAAGAAAATGCATGGATAAGAACCAGTAGCAGCAAGCATCCGTACAGAGAGGCGCCGGTTGGTGAGAGGCCCGCGGGAAACTTCCTGTGAATACATCTTTGAGCTTTGCACCGAACACCATCCGGTCAGTAGGCTGCAACGGAAGGACCTCCGTTATACGGGTCAGAGTATAGATTTTCTGTACTTACAGAGGCAGAAGGTGCGAGCCTTCTGTGAAATTAGGTGGTATCACGGAACCTGGCTTCCGTCCTATAAAAAAGGACGTGGCCAGGTTTTTTTGATGCTCAGACTTTCAAACTCGGAAGCTGTTCGTGCTTGCACGATAAAGCTTCTGAACTTGAAAGTCGCCAAACATGAGAAAGCAGCGATTTACGGAGTAAATCAGCGGATTTCGAATGTTTGCAGGATTGTGAGAGCAGCAAAGCTGCGAAACAATCCGTAGGGCATCAAGTCATGGGCAAAAGTTTTTTGACCATGACTTCCTTCTAATAAACACGAAAAGGAGAATTTTATCATGACAATTTATGACGAATTAGTTGCCCGTGGTCTGATCGCCCAGGTAACCGACGAAGAAGAAATCAAAGAACTGGTCAACAATGGAAAAGCAACATTCTACATCGGATTTGATCCGACCGCCGACAGCCTTCATGTAGGACATTTCATGGCACTGTGCCTGATGAAACGTCTGCAGATGGCGGGAAACAAACCGATCGCTCTGATCGGTGGTGGTACGGCTATGGTAGGCGATCCTTCCGGAAGAAGTGATATGCGCCAGATGATGACACAGGAAACCATTCAGCACAACTGTGACTGCTTTAAAAAACAGATGGAGCGTTTTATCGATTTCTCTGATGGAAAAGCACTGATGGTAAATAATGGAGACTGGCTGTTAGGATTAAACTATGTAGATTTCCTGCGTGAGATCGGACCGCATTTCTCTGTAAACCGTATGCTGACCGCAGAGTGCTACAAACAGCGTATGGAAAAAGGATTAAGTTTCCTGGAGTTCAACTACATGCTGATGCAGAGCTACGACTTCTACATGCTGTATCAGAAATACGGCTGTAATCTGCAGTTCGGTGGAGATGACCAGTGGAGCAATATGCTGGGTGGTACCGAACTGATCCGCCGTAAATTAGGAAAGAACGCATGTGCCATGACCATCACCCTGCTGTTAAACTCTGAAGGAAAGAAAATGGGTAAAACACAGTCCGGTGCGGTATGGCTGGATCCAAACAAAACTTCTCCGTTCGATTTCTACCAGTACTGGAGAAACGTGGCAGATGCCGATGTCCTCAAATGCATCCGTATGCTCACCTTCCTGCCGTTAGAGCAGATTGACGAAATGGATAAATGGGAAGGAAGCCAGTTAAATCAGGCAAAAGAAATCCTGGCTTACGAACTGACAGCTCTGGTACACGGCGAAGAAGAGGCAAAAAAAGCACAGGAAGGCGCAAGGGCACTGTTCTCTGCGGGTAATGCAGCAAACATGCCGTCCACCACACTGGCAGACGAGGATTTCCAGGATGGAGCTATCGATCTGATCTCTCTGCTGTGTAAAGCAGGTCTGGTAACTTCCCGTTCTGAAGGACGTCGTGCCATCGAGCAGGGCGGTGTATCCGTAGACGGAGAAAAAATCACAGACATTCGCTACAACGTGAAAAAAGAAGACATCACAGAAGAAGGTCTTGTTGTAAAACGTGGTAAGAAAAAATTCATGAAAATCTGCTTATAAGAAGGGTGTCACTTGCACGGACATCATAATTGTGCTAAAGTAAAAAGATAAAGAAAATTTGTGGAAGCTCCGGAGTGTTTTTGGAAAGGATCTGGAATCGCGGAGCTTCTGACAGCAATAAATATGAGGAGGAACATACAGTGAAAAAGTATGGAGTAAACGAACTTCGTCAGATGTTTCTGGACTTTTTCGAGAGCAAAGGTCATTTGGTAATGAACAGCTTTTCCCTCGTACCCCAGAATGATAACAGCCTTCTGCTGATCAATGCAGGTATGGCACCATTAAAACCGTATTTTACCGGAGCAGAGATTCCGCCGAGAACCCGTGTGGCTACCTGCCAGAAATGTATCCGTACCGGTGATATCGAGAACGTAGGAAAGACAGCCCGTCACGGTACTTTCTTTGAGATGCTCGGTAACTTCTCTTTTGGTGATTACTTCAAACACGAAGCCATCGCATGGTCCTGGGAATTCCTGACCAAAGTAGTAGGCCTGGATGAAAACCGTCTGTATCCGTCTGTATACGAAGAGGATGATGAAGCTTTCGATATCTGGAATAAAGAAATCGGTGTTCCGGCTGACAGAATCTTCCGCTTTGGAAAAGAAGACAACTTCTGGGAGCATGGTGCCGGTCCTTGCGGTCCGTGTTCTGAGATCTACTATGACCGTGGAGAAAAATACGGCTGTGGCAAACCGGGCTGTACCGTAGGCTGTGACTGTGATCGTTACATGGAAGTATGGAACAACGTATTTACCCAGTTTGAAAATGACGGGGAAGGTCATTATGAGACTCTGAAGCAGAAAAATATCGATACCGGTATGGGATTGGAACGTCTGGCCGTTGTTGTTCAGGATGTAGATTCCATCTTTGATGTGGATACGCTGTGTGCCCTGAGAAATAAAGTCTGTGAAGTTGCCGGAAAAACCTATGGAGTTCATCATGACGACGATGTATCTATCCGTCTGATCACTGACCATATGCGTTCCGCTACTTTCCTGATCTCCGATGGTGTTATGCCGACCAACGAAGGAAGAGGATACGTGCTTCGCCGCCTGATCCGTCGTGCAGCCCGTCATGGTCGTCTTCTTGGTATCGAAGGACCGTTCCTGGAGAAACTGAGTGAGACTGTCATCGAAGGTTCCAAAGACGGATATCCGGAACTGGAAGAAAAGAAAACCTTTATCCTGAACGTTCTGCATAACGAAGAGAGTCAGTTCAACAAGACCATTGACCAGGGTCTGAAGATTCTCGCCGATCTGGAAGCAGAGATGAAAGAAGCAGGAAAGTCCGTCCTCGGAGGCTCCGATGCGTTCCGTCTGTATGATACTTACGGATTCCCGATCGATCTGACCAGAGAGATTCTGGAAGAAAAAGGATATACTATTGATGAAGACGGCTTCAAAGAAGAGATGGAAGTACAGAGAAAACGTGCCAGAGAAAGCCGTGCAGTCAGCAACTATATGGGCGCAGATGCAACTGTATACGATGAGATCGACCGCAATATCACAACCGAATTTACCGGATATGACAAACTGGAAGCTACTTCCAAAGTAACCGTTCTGACCACAGAGACAGAGATCGTGGATTCCCTGATGGAAGGTCAGAAAGGAACCATCTTTGTAGAGAAGACACCGTTCTACGCTACCATGGGTGGACAGGAAGGTGACACCGGTGTGATTTCCACTGCAAACGGTGTATTCCGCGTGGAAGATACCATCAAACTTCGCGGCGGCAAATACGGTCATGTCGGTGTGATGGAATCCGGTATGATCTCCGGTGGAGAAGAAGTAACTCTGAAAGTAGACGAGCAGGAAAGAAAAGATACCTGTAAGAACCACAGCGCAACCCATTTGTTACAGAAAGCTCTGAAAACGGTTCTGGGTGCTCATGTAGAACAGAAAGGTTCTCTGGTGAATCCGACCAGACTGCGTTTCGACTTCGCACACTTCCAGGCTATGACCGCAGAAGAGATCGCAGAAGTAGAAGCTCTGGTAAATAAAGAGATCCAGGCAGCTCTGCCGGTAACCACACAGGTTATGGGTATCGAAGAAGCTAAGAAAACAGGTGCTATGGCACTGTTCGGTGAGAAATACGGCGATGAAGTACGTGTGGTATCCATGGGTGATTTCTCCGTAGAACTCTGTGGTGGTACACATGTAGCCAATACAGCAAACATTACTCTGTTCAAGATTGTATCCGAAGCAGGTGTTGCAGCAGGTGTCCGTCGTATCGAAGCACTGACCGGTAACAACGTAATTGAATACTACCGTGAGATGGAAGAAAACCTGCATACTATCGCAAAAACACTGAAAACCAGTCCGGCAGAGATTCCGGAGAAGATCGCACATCTGCAGAAAGAAGTCAAAGAACTGCAGAGCGAGAATGAATCCTTAAAGAGCAAGATGGCTCAGGATTCCCTGGGAAATGTTATGGATCAGGTGGTAGAAGTCAAAGGTGTCAAAGTTCTGGCAGCAGCAGTAGACGGCGTAGATATGAACGGTCTGCGTGACCTTGGCGATCAGCTGAAAGAAAAACTGGGCGAAGGTGTGGTTGTTCTGGCATCTGCCAAAGATGGAAAAGTCAGCCTGCTGGCTATGGCAACACAGGGTGCTATGGACAAGGGTGCCCATGCCGGCAACCTGATCAAAGCGGCAGCAGCGATCGTTGGTGGCGGCGGCGGTGGACGTCCGAATATGGCACAGGCCGGCGGCAAGAATCCGGATAAGATCCCGGAAGCTATCGCAAAAATAGCAGAACTGGTGGAAGGACAGCTGAAATAGTCCAGACCCGGAAAAAACAACAAAAAACCGGAAAAATTTCAAAAAACCAGTTGACGAAATAAAAAAATCTGTTATAATAAATACCAGTGCAATAAAATACCCAAACAGTTGTATTATGCACAATCTACAACTGGAGGGAGGTTAGGTGTGAGACTATGTCAAACGTTATCGTAAAAGAAAACGAAACTTTAGATAGTGCTCTGCGTAGATTTAAACGTAGCTGTGCAAAAGCAGGCATTCAGCAGGAAATCCGCAAAAGAGAGCATTACGAGAAACCAAGTGTTCGTCGTAAGAAAAAATCTGAAGCTGCAAGAAAACGTAAATATAATTAATATGTGCACATTGGCGTAAGCCATGAAAAGAGGGATACTGCAAGCAGGATCCCTCTTTTACGTATATATTTTTCAAATCTTATAATTTCTTTAAGATTTGAAATCCGTATAGTCTTTTGCAAAGGCATATGATATAATTTTCGCAGAATAGAAATCTGCTGATAAGTGCAGAAAAAGAAATGAGGGGAAATTTCTATGTGGACACATGCAGTATACGGTACAGATCTGTATCATTTTATCCAATGGTTTATCCTGTATAGTTTCATGGGGTGGGTAGTGGAATCCATCTATATGTCATTTTGTAACAGAAAACTGACGAATCGTGGATTTGCTTTTTCACCTTTTTGTCCGATTTATGCGGTAGGAGCTCTGTCAGTGTATGGAATGCTTCGTCCGCTGGCAGGTCAATATGTGGTGCTTTATCTGGCGGGCGCGGTTCTTGCTACGACGTTGGAATATATTACGGCAGTGCTTATGAGAAATCTGTTCGGACAGGTCTGGTGGGATTATACGGAGAAACCTTTTAATTATAAAGGTGTGATCTGTCTGGAGAGCACTATAGCGTGGGGATTCTATACAATCTTTATGTTTGGCTTCCTGCAGAGATTTGTAAACTTTGTATCCGACAGCTACTCTGTTCGATTTGGCAGAGACCTGGCGGCAGTCGTGGTTGTGATCTACACATTTGATTTTTCATTGCATCTGTTCAAAGCGAAAATGAACAGAATGCCGAGAAAAGTGGAAGAGATGAAAGAACGTGTCAGTTTTTATATTGGAAAACGCTAGGAAAAATGAGGTAACTATTCCGCAGGTAACTGTGAGGGTATTGAACAGTTACAGAATGAGTAAAAAACGGGTGCTAACCCAGGGTGTGATAATCCTGAGTCAGCACCTTTTTATATTGTTCCTGTAAAGTTTCCAGAGTGAAAGGTTCTGTGCTTTCGGCATGCACACCATGGGAGGCAGCAAGATCCTCGGTGTAATCGGAAAGCCTGTAAACGGTATAGATATTCTGATCATGATTATAATGAGTGACCAGAGGAATCAGATCAGCATTACGGATGGAAAGAGCATCGGAGACCGGATCCCGTACAATGGTAATATCTGCCATGCCACCAAGGAGACAGGCAGGGTCTTTCTGCGTGGAAATAAAATTTCCAAGAGAGTAATAGACCAACATCTGATGTCCACTGTCATCTGTCAGCGTCTCAAAATTCTGTAGCGTATGGCTATGGGCACAGATGGCAATATCGACACCCTGCTGTAACAGCAACTGGAGAAATGTTTTCTCCTCTGTATTTGGTTCGGTGGAATACTCTGCTCCGGTGTGAAGAAAGGCGATGGTTATATCACCGATCTCCTTTGCTTTTTTGACATCGGATATTACCCGATCCGTGCGGAGAAGGTCAACTGCATAATCCGGAAGTTCATCGTAAGGTTCATTATTTACTGTAGTTGTGTAGTTGAGAAGGGAAAAAGTAACATCCTTGCAACTAATGGTAGTGATTTCGCCGGCACTTTCTGCGGAATCATGGATGCCGAGGAGAGCAACTTCCGGGTGATTGGTTTCCCAGTATCGGATAGTGTCGGTGATACCGGTGATTCCCTTGTCAAAAACATGGTTGTTTGCCTGTTCCACGATATCGAATCCGGCGGTAACAAGTGCGTCACCGATTTCCACAGGGGCTCCGAAAGCGGGATAAGAAGAAATGTTTGCATGATCGGATACAAAGATGCTTTCTTCATTGACTGCGGCGAGATCTGCGGCAGAGATATCATCCCGGATGTGTTCATACAGGTGATCATAATTCCATACGGTCTGTGTGGTATCTGCAGATTCATAGATTCCCTGATGAATCAGATTATCGCCGACGGCGACAAAATGAATGGTATTATTTTCCAGTTCCTGTTGTTTTTGCAGCTCAGCTTCCTGTTTTTGTTTTATCTGTTTCTGGAGTTCAGCCTCCTGGGCGGCGGCTCTTTGATGATTGTGATAGAGGGTGACGAATAAACCGATTCCGGCGGTCAGGAGCAGACCGGTACCGGCAAGAAATATCTTTTGACGCCGGACCTGTTGCTGGCGTTTCCGTTTTTGTTCCAGTTTGCGTGATTCCCGCATCCGGCTGGTATTGTTTTGCGTGTTGGGTGTATCCATAAAGTTCCTCCGTATAAATATAACTATTATACACAAAAAGAAAGAAAGTAGCAAGAAAATCTCAAGCAAATTGTATAAAAAAAGTAAAGAACAGGTTACTGTTCATATTCCCGTACAAAAAACAGACGTTCCGGCATATAGTGAAACAAAGATCTGAAACGGGCAAAGGCGATGAAGAAAAGAATTACGACATGGGTATTACTTCTGATGCTGATAACGGTTGAAATCTGTCCGGTGAAAATCCAGGGTGCCGTACAGCCGGCGCCGGAGATCAGCGCACCGGGAGCGGTACTTATGGAACCATCTACAGGAACTGTTATATATGAAAAAAACGGAGAAGAACAGCGAAGTCCGGCCAGCATTACCAAAATCATGACCCTGCTTCTGATTTTTGAAGCACTGGAAGATGGACAGATCACGCTGGAGGAAGAGGCGGTAACCAGTGCCTATGCAAAAAGTATGGGTGGATCTCAGGTTTTTTTGGAAGAGGGAGAAAAACAGACAGTGGAGACCCTGATCAAATGTATTGTAGTTGCATCAGGGAATGATGCGTCCGTGGTAATGGCAGAACATCTTGCGGGGAGCGAGGGAGAATTTGTAAAAAGAATGAATGAAAAAGCCAGAGAACTTGGCATGCTACATACAAAGTTTGAGGACTGTTGTGGACTTACAGATTCCGCGGAACATTATACCACGGCTTCTGATGTTGCAATTGTCTCGAGAGAACTGATTACTCACTTTCCCCGCATCCTTGACTATTCCTCTATCTGGATGGAAAATATTATCCACAGAACAGCACAGGGAGAGAAAGAATTCTGCCTGACCAACACCAACAAGCTGATTCGCAGTTATGAAGGGTGCGTTGGTCTGAAAACCGGAAGTACCAGTGTGGCAAAATACTGTGTATCAGCGGTTGCGCAAAGAGGAGAGATGACGCTGCTTGCAGTAGTCATGGGTGCACCGGATGCCAGGGTGCGGTTTAAAGATGCGGCAGCCTTGCTGGATTATGGATTTGAAAGCTGTAATCTTTATCTGGATGAAAACCGGAAAAACCCGGATCCGGTACCGGTAAAAGGAGGTGTGAAAGAGGAGGTAGCATGTCGATATGCAGGAGAATTCAGGTATCTGGATACAAAAGGGAAAAATCTTTCACAGACAGAAAAGAAGATTGTTTATAAGAAGAATCTGCAGGCACCGGTAAAGAAAGGAGACATCGTTGGTGAAGCACAGTATTTGCTGGATGGAAAATTGGTTGGAAAAACGGATATCGTGGCTGCAAAATCTGTGGAAAAGGCCGGTTTGTGGGATTATATCAAACGCATCGGAAAGAGAATGACAAAGGGAGGTAACTATTGGGCAGGCAGGTAACAGTACGATAAAAAACTGACGGGAATGAAGCAGAAAACTGCTTTCCCGTCAGTTTTGAAAAGGTAAGAGTTCCGTGCAGAACGTATCGGAATCATCACATCTCAAAAATTACTACCTGATAACCTGGCATATGAAGAGTATCTCCGCTAAGATCCAGTGTTTCCAGATTGTTCATCAAGACTTTTTTGTAAGTTCCCGGGAGAACAACATCCTGGGCATCGTGCTGATAATTGGCAACTACCAGCAGAGTCCTGTCAGTGCCTTTTCTGTAATAAGCCATCAGATTGACCTGTTCTTCCTTGTATGGAACAACTTCGCCGTATACCACCGCATCTTTGTATTCCGGGTTCTTGCGGAGGGCGATCAGCTCTTTGTACCAGTTGTACATAGAATCCGGGCGGTTCACCTGTTCAGCGGCATTGATCCCGGTATAATTCGGATTCACTTTCAGCCATGGAGTTCCTGTGGTAAAGCCTGCGTTAGCAGTTGCATCCCACTGGAATGGAGTACGGGCGTTGTCGCGGCTGTAAGGAACAACAGCTTTGAAAGCGGCTTCCGGAGTCAGTCCGGCGTCCAGTGCTACCTGATATTCATCCAGGGTGCTGCAGTCATCGATTTCATTTATGGAGTTGAAGGCAACATTTGTCATACCAAGTTCCTGTCCCTGATAGATGAAAGGCAGTCCGCGGAGCATAACGTTGGCAGCGGCAAGCATTTTTTTGCTGGTGTCGCTGACGTCGGCTTCCGGGATATAGTGGCTGACACCGCGTGGTTCATCATGATTTTCGATGATATTGGAGATGAATCCGATATCTCCCAGGCGTTTCTGGGTACCGAAAGCAGCTTTTTTGTATTCCTCACCCCATACAACCGGTTTGCATTTGTACCAGCCGTCATCGGATTTGCCGGCGATGGTTTCGGCAAAATCAAACATGGAAGAGAAGTGGCCATTATTTCCGATAAATGCTTCCAGAGCATCCGGGCGATCGGTAAATACTTCACCTACAGTAAATGCTTGATGTTTTTCGAAGGTTTCTGTTTTCATCTCATGGAGAAAGTCATCGATACCTTCCGCATCATGGAGCATGTTATCGATGCCTGCCAGCCCG
Organism: uncultured Ruminococcus sp.; assembly: GCA_934359255.1. Lineage (GTDB taxonomy): Bacteria > Bacillota > Clostridia > Lachnospirales > Lachnospiraceae > Oliverpabstia. The sequence goes on along the minus strand of CAKRLG010000007.1, from coordinate 54,287 downwards.
TCATCACGGTCTGCAGGATAGCTGGTATAAATATTCGGCTTTTTAATGTTCATGATTGCATCGATACGGAAGCCGGCTACACCGCGATCCAGCCACCAGTTGATCATTTTGTATATTTCTTCCCGAAGTTTTGGATTCTCCCAGTTCAGATCCGGCTGTTTTTTGTGGAAGACATGCATGTAATATTTGTCGGTGTGTCCCGGCAGAAGATCCCATACAGGACCGCCGAAATAAGAACGCCAGTTGTTTGGTAATTTGTAATCCTTGGCATCTACAATGTAAAAATATTTACCGTATTCACCGTCCGGATCTTCGCAGGCCTTTTTAAACCATTCGTGTTCATCGGAACAGTGATTGACAACCAGATCCATTACGATATACATATTACGGGCTTTTGCTTCTTTTAACAGTTCGTCCATATCCTCCATGGTTCCGAATCTTGGATCGATATCATAATAATCGGAGATATCATATCCCTGATCTGCCAGCGGAGAGCAGTAGATCGGGGAGAGCCAGATAATATCGATTCCCAGATCTTTGAGATAATCCAGTTTGCTGATCACACCTTTCAGGTCACCGATACCGTCTCCGTTGGTATCGTAAAAGCTTTTTGGATAAATCTGATAAGCGGCTTTTTCGTGCCACCATTTTTTCTCTAACATGGAAAAATCCTCCCTCTATATGTCCTGTGAATGATTTAGTGACATTATAGACAATACTGAGGGAAAAAACCAACGAAAAATTGATTAAAAAGTATATTATTCTGACTTTTTAGAAAGATATAATTTCCGATATTGCAGAGGGGTGATTCCGGTTTTTCGCTTGAAAAGCCGCTGAAAATTCCCCATATTATTGAATCCACATTCCAGACTGACCTCTGTCACCGGGGCATCGCCTGTCTCTAATAGCCGGATGACCTTATTCAAACGGTAATCGTTAATATAATCGATGGGAGTTTTTCCAATAGAACGTTTGAAAAAGCGGCAGAAATACTGCTCGTTCATATTTACCTGGGCAGCCAGATCCTGCACATACAGTTTTTCATGGTAATGATCCGTGATATAAGAAAGCACGGTTTTGATGGCTGTAATTTTCTGGCTTTCTGTTCTGGGCGACTGGCACATCAAACCGGCTTCCATGAGAATCCCGATGAGCTGGAGTATCCCTGCCTTGATCTGCAGCTGAGAGATGACATCATCCGTAAGAATCTGTTCGCCGGCGATCAGAGACTCTTTGCTCCGTGAAAAAATATGACTGATCTGTTGATAACAGCTTCGGAAGGCGGGAAAAAAAGGACTGGTCTGATCGAGAAAACGGGGGAATGTCAGCTTATTCTGTGTCAATGGAAGTAAAATGGATTCATCGATCGAGTCATAATCCTGGAAAAGGAGCATAGAAGGTGAGAAAACAACTGCCTGTTCATCAAATTCCATACTCAGGGAACGCAGAGAATGAAGTTCTCCGCTGTTAAGAAATAAAAAACATTCCCGGTCAGTTCCGTAAGGTTCCATATTGATATCCAGTTTAAAAGAACCGTGCTGAAGATAAATGATTTCAATCTCCTCATGCCAGTGATGGCGGACACGAAGACGGTGATTGGGATTGCAAAAATGATAATAAGCACAGGGAAACAGGCGTGTACCGTGGGACTGCTTTTCTTTCAGACCCGGTTGCTGAGATGTCTGATTCATATAAAGTTCCTCCTGTTGGTAAATATATTTGGTAATTATCCAGAAGATAGTATTCCACTAAGAACTGAACAGTTACGATACTTTTATCTTACCATACTAAACGGGTCTTTTCTATCATAGGATACATAGGAGGGGTAAAAAATGAAAAAAATCTGGGAGCGGGAGATGTGGATAGTGCTGGGATTCCTTGCCGGATGTTTTGCTCTTGGAATGGCAGGCGGGATCCTGTTTGCTAATCTTGCGTATCCGTGCCGGAACGGACAAAATCAGATATTAGAACTGTACGCACTGACGCAGATCAAAAAGGAAGAAGGAAAATCAACAGAATATTTCTGTTATCTTCTGGAAAACAGAATGTTTGCAGTTCTGTTTTTTATGTTGACAGGACTAACAGGTGCCGCGCACTTTATTGTGGTGGCAGCGGCAGCCTGGATGGGATTTCTTGCAGGTGCGGTGGGCAGTCTTTTGATTCTGGAACTTGGACTGGAGGGATTTCGGATTTTTGCAGGTTCTTTATTTCCGCAGTTTTTTGTGTATTTTCCTGCAGTTGCACTGTTGATGACAAAAATTTATAAAGAAGGGGGAAATATCTGGAAGAAACCGGCAAAAATAATAAGAATCTATTTTCTGACCGGTCTGATAGCAATGATTCTGTGTCTTGCGGGTGTTGTTTTTGAGGCATATATAAATCCGGTATGGATGAGATGGATTCTGGGACAATTGTGCTGAGAAAATATTTTACAAGATATGGTAGACATAAGATTCAAGGTTTCGATATGTTGTAGTTTTGGGCGAAAATTGGGAAATGTAGAGAAGAATCGGGAAAATAAGGGTTTGCTTTTCTGAAAAAACACAGTTATAATAAATTTACACGGCAAAAACAGGTGAGGTTTTTGCCTTATCATTATACAATGAGGACACGGGAAAATATGGAAACAGAGATAAAAATATTTATATCTTATTTACATAATATAAAAAGAATGTCCGGCAATACGGTGGTGTCCTATGAGAGAGATCTGAAGAAAATGATGCAGTATTTTCAGGAAGCACATCAGATTACCCGGGTACAGGATATCACGGAAACCAGTCTGAATTCTTATATGTTGTATCTGGAAAAGAATCATTTTGCTGCGTCTACAGTATCGAGAAGCGTAGCTTCCATGCGTGCGTTTTTTCAGTATCTGTATCAGGAGCATCTCATAGACAATAATCCGGCAGATCATCTGCGCCCGCCCAAGGTGGAAAAAAAGATGCCGGAGATTTTGACTGTGGAGGAAGTGGATCTGCTTCTTCGGCAGCCGTCAGACAGGACGCCGAAAGGATTGCGGGATCGGGCAATGCTGGAACTGTTATATGCCACCGGAATCCGGGTCAGTGAATTGATCCATCTGGAAATGTCGGATGTGAATCTGGCGATGGGATATATTAACTGTCGGGATACGGACAGTGAGCGGGTGATCCCTTTTGGAAGCCAGGCAAAAAAGGCATTACAGCAATATATGCATACAGTGCGGAACGGATTCCTGAAGGAACAGGAGAGCGAAGTGCTTTTTACAAACTGTTCGGGGAAACCAATGAGCAGACAGGGATTCTGGAAAGTGCTGAAACACTATGCACAGACAGCCGGGATTGAGAAAGACATTACGCCGCATACTCTGCGTCATTCGTTTGCTGCACATCTGATTCAGAACGGAGCAGACTTAAAAAGTGTGCAGGAGATGCTGGGACATTCGGATATATCGACAACACAGATGTATCTGAATATGAATGTGTATAAAATCAGGGATGTTTATACCAAAGCACACCCGAGGAAATAAGAGGAGAGAAATTATTATGAGTATTCAACTGTTGAAAAAACTGCCAACACCGACGGAGATCAAAGCTGATTATCCGGTGACACAGAAGGTGGCACAGATCAAAGCGGAAAGAGATGAGATGATCCGAAAAGTATTTACCGGAGAGTCTGATAAGTTTCTGGTTATCATCGGACCATGTTCCGCAGATAACGAAGAGGCAGTTTGTGAATATATCAGCCGTCTGTCCAGAGTACAGGAAGAAGTGGCAGATAAGTTGATCCTGGTTCCGAGAATCTATACAAACAAACCGAGAACAACCGGAGAGGGTTACAAGGGGATTCTTCATCAGCCGGATCCGGAGAAGAAACCGGATCTGCTGCATGGTCTGATCGCTATCCGTAAGATGCATATGCGTGCCATCGAGGAATCAGGACTGACAGCAGCCGACGAAATGTTGTATCCGGAAACCTGGAGATATCTGGATGATATTCTTTCTTATGTTGCTATCGGAGCACGTTCTGTGGAAAATCAGCAGCATCGTATGGTAGCAAGCGGCATGGATATTCCGGTGGGTATGAAAAATCCAACCAGTGGGGATCTGTCTGTGATGCTGAATTCTGTTGTGGCAGCACAGATCAAACAGAACTTTATTTACAGAAACTGGGAAGCTGAGACGGACGGCAATCCGCTGGCTCATACAATTCTTCGCGGAGCAGTGAATAAACATGGTAATGCGATTCCGAATTATCATTATGAAGATCTGCAGCTCCTGCTGGAAAAATATAATGAAAGAGATCTGAAGAATCCGGCGACGATCGTGGATGCAAATCACTCGAATTCTAATAAACAGTTCAAGGAGCAGATCCGTATTGTGAAAGAAGTGCTTCACAGTAGAAATGTTTCCGGGGATATTAAGAAACTGGTGAAGGGCGTGATGATCGAGAGTTATCTGGTTGAGGGTAGTCAGAAGATCGGATGCGAGAATCATGTGTACGGAAAATCGATTACGGATCCTTGCCTGGGCTGGGAGGATTCGAGAGAGTTGCTGCATACGATTGCGGAGCTTTGTTAAGTAAGATAGAGAAATTAAAAGTTATTGGCTAAGGGGACGTGGCTGGCTTGCGATCCATGGGTGGACAACTTGGGCAGGGCAACTTTGAACTAATCACTAACTTCGACTAATTGACGCTGGTCAGCTGACCAGCGCCAAAGTCTACGTAAGTGCTGGATTTCAAAGCTTGCCCTAAACGCCCAAAAAGTGTTGTCCACCCATGGATCGCAAGCCAGCCACTGGTTTTGGCAAACGGCGTTAGGTTTGTTTGGTTTTATGAAGTGATTTTAATAATTTTGGACGCAGTGAATCCAAAATTGTTATTTTTATTGTTGAGAACATTGTTTATGTGTTTTTAGAGGTGAATGAAAAGTCGCTCACGAATGGTATAAAAAGTGCAGAGTAAATCTGAAAAGTTTGTGTGCTATAAAAGAACTGTTTTCTGATATGAAAGATAAACATGGTTAGTGTGGAGTTTTTTGGCTGCAAAATTTCATCATCAGTAAAAATATTCCTCCTGTGACAAGAACACCTCCAAACAGTGCGATATATCTCCATGTCTTTATTTCACATAATATGCGGTAGGTAAACAGACCGCATCCACATCCAAGGAGCATTCCACAACAGGGCAGGACAATCCATTTTACTGCCGGAAATCGAAATTTTACACTCTTATGTAAAAAGATCAGATTTAATCCCGTAATGATAAGCTGGCTTAAAAGCAGTCCGAAGAGGTAGCCACGGATTCCCATGTGGGGGATTGCGAAGGTTACAAAGAGAATCCGGATTCCAAGACCGGCGAGGCTTTGGAGCAGACATTGGACGGTGTGTCCCAGGCCGTTCAGGATCCCGGTCAGAGTGGCGGTGAGATAGAGGAACGGACAGAGGAAGGACAGGATCTGTAAAAAGATGCCGGCATCCTGGTTTTGGTAAAAGAGGTTTGCCAGTTCTTTTCCGAAAAAGAAGAAGATTCCCCCGGATAGAAAGCCAAGCCACAGGCAATACTGTATGGTCCGTTCGGTAGCACGGATAATTGCGCTCTCTTTTCCGGCGGCCTGTTGGCCGGCGATGGTGGGGAGGAGCATGGTGGAGAGGGCGGAAGTAATCGCAGAGGGAAACAGGATAAACGGTAGTGCCATACCGGTCAGTGCGCCATAAAGGCTGAGGGACTGTGGGTTGGAAAGTCCGGATGCTTCCAGCTTTCCGGGAATCAGGATGGCTTCGGTGCTCTGGAGAAGATTGACAAGCATCCGGTTCAGGGTGAGTGGGACGGATAATGTAAGAATTTCCGAAAGACAGGAGCGGATGCGAAAATCGGAGTTACCTTTGTGGGAAGGTTTCTGAAAAGCAAGGCAGACGATGCAGAAAATGCATGCCACCAGCTCTCCGAAGAGCATACCGCCAACGGCAAGAACCGGTGTTGGGGTACGACTATGTTCCAGAAAAATCAGATAGATGATATAAGAAGCACCCACCCGGGCAAACTGTTCCAGCAGTTGTGATACAGCAGGAACCGTGGTGCGGCGGATGGAAAAGTACCAGGCGTGGATGCAGGTGTGTACGGAACAGAGAGGCAGGCTGAAGGCCAGCAGCTGCAGAAGCTTACAGCAGCGGATTTCCTGTAAAATATGAAGGCTGATCCAGGAAGCATGGGTGTGCAGAAAAAAAGATACAATCAAAGAAAGTCCCACAGAGAGCGTGGTGCCGCTTAAGAAAAAAGCCCATCCTTTTCTCGGATTTCCCTGGGATAATGCGGCGGCGCAGCAGCGTGACAAGGCACTCTGGATCCCGGCGGCGACGCCGGACAGGCAGAAGGCATAGACCGGGAAAATCATCTGGTAGATTCCCAGACCCTGTGCACCAATGGTGCGGGAAAGGAATATCCTATAAAAGAAGCCGATCAGACGGCTCAAGATGCCTGCACAGGTGAGAATGGCAGTACCGGTGAGGACAGGATGCTTCGCAGAAGAAAACATAACAAGCTCCGGGGCTTTTTTTTAATATATGAGGCTGCCAGCCTTGACAGAACCAGGGAGTCGTGTTATATTGACAAAGGGTCATATCCCAGTAGATTACTAGGGAATCTGAAAGACCAAAGGAAACTTCCGGAAGGGAGGCAACATGAAATTATCAACGAAGGGCAGATACGGTCTCCGAGCGATGATCGATCTGGCTGTATATAGTGAAAAAGAACCGGTATCTATACAGAGTATAGCGGATCGGCAGAATATCTCCGAGCGTTATCTTGAACAGTTGATGGCCAGTCTGAAAAAGGAAGGACTGGTGAAAAGCATCCGGGGAGCCAACGGAGGGTACCAGCTGGCAAGACCGGCAATCGGTATCTCGGTTGGAGATATCCTTCGTGCACTGGAAGGAGATCTGCGGGCAGTAACCTGTCCGGCAAATGGCGACGAAGGAAACGGTGGCTGTGAAAATGCAGATTTGTGTGTGACACGATATGTATGGCAGCGCATCAACGAGGGAATTACCCATGCAGTGGATACCATGTATCTCAACCAGTTGGTGGAAGAGAGCAAAAAACTGAAAGAAAAAGGACAGGTACAGCCTGCAGGCTGTCAGGGATAGGAGGCAAAATCATCATGAAGAAAATTATTTATCTGGATAATGCGGCAACCACGAAAGTTGCACCGGAAGTAGTAGAGGCGATGCTCCCGTATTTTACAGAGTACTATGGCAATCCGTCCAGCGTATATGAACTGGCAGGAATCAGCAAAAAAGCAGTGACAGAAGGAAGAGAAAAAGTAGCATCTGTCATCGGAGCAAACCCGAATGACATCTACTTTACTGCAGGCGGTTCCGAGTCCGATAACTGGGCACTGAAAGCTACTTACGAAGCATATAAATCAAAAGGAAACCATATCATCACTACCAAAATCGAGCACCATGCCATCCTGCATACCTGCGAATGGCTGGAAAAACAGGGCGCAAAGATCACTTACATCGATGTAGATGAAAATGGTGTTGTAGATCTGGATCAGCTGCAGAAAGCCATCACGCCGGAGACCATCCTGATCTCAGTCATGGCAGCAAACAATGAGATCGGTACTCTGCAGCCAATCAAAGAGATCGGTGCTATTGCAAAAGAACATGGTATTTTATTCCATACCGATGCCGTACAGGCATTTGGCCAGATTCCGATCAATGTAGATGAGTGCAATATCGATATGCTGAGCTCCAGCGGACATAAAATCAACGGACCAAAAGGTATCGGATGTCTGTATATCCGTAAAGGGCTGAAACTGCGTTCCTTCGTTCACGGTGGTGCACAGGAGAGAAAAAGAAGAGCCGGAACAGAAAATGTACCGGGTATCGTAGGATATGGTGTGGCAGCAGAACGTGCACTTCGTACCATGGAAGAACGTACTGCAAAAGAAATCGAAGTAAGAGATTATATGATCAAAAAGATTCAGGAAGAGATCCCGTACTGCAAACTGAACGGACATCCAACCCTGCGTCTGCCGAACAACGTAAACTTCAGCTTCCAGTTTATCGAGGGAGAATCTCTGCTGATCATGCTGGATATGGCAGGTATCTGTGCATCCAGTGGTTCCGCCTGTACTTCCGGATCTCTGGATCCTTCCCATGTACTGCTGGCCATTGGGCTGCCTCATGAGATTGCACACGGTTCCCTGCGTCTGACACTGAGTGAGGAAACCACAAAAGAAGATGCAGATTTTGTGGTTGAGCAGATCAAAGGTATCGTAGCGCGTCTGAGAAGCATGTCTCCGCTGTACGAAGACTTTATGAAAAAACAGAATAAATAACAGACAAAAATTAACATATGAATATACGGAGGAAATATAGATATGTATAGTGAAAAAGTAATGGATCATTTTCAGCATCCGAGAAATGTAGGAGAAATCGAAAATGCCAGTGGTGTAGGTACTGTTGGTAACGCAAAATGTGGAGATATCATGAGAATGTATCTGGATATCGATGATAACGGCATCATTCAGGATTGCAAATTCAAAACATTCGGTTGCGGTGCAGCTGTTGCAACCAGCAGTATGGCCACTGAACTGGTAAAAGGAAAAACCATTCAGGAAGCATTGGAAGTAACTAATAAAGCGGTTATGGAAGCACTGGACGGACTTCCGCCGGTAAAAGTACACTGTTCCCTGCTGGCTGAGGAAGCCATTCACGCAGCATTGTGGGATTACGCTGAAAAACATCATATCAAGATCGAAGGTTTAAGTAAACCGAAGTCCGATATCAGCGAAGGTGAGACCGAAGAGGAAGAATATTAATGAAAAAAAAGGTAGTTGTAGGGCTGTCCGGAGGAGTTGACTCCTCTGTGGCAGCCTGGCTGTTAAAAGAACAGGGTTACGATGTGATCGGAGTAACCATGCAGATATGGCAGGACGAGCCGGAGCTGATCCAGGAAGAAAACGGGGGATGCTGCGGCCTTTCTGCCGTTGATGATGCCAGAAGAGTGGCGCAGATTCTGGATATTCCATATTATGTTATGAATTTCAAAAAGGAATTCAAGGCAAATGTCATGGATTATTTTGTGGACGAGTATCTCCACGGCCGCACACCGAATCCGTGTATCGCCTGCAACCGCTATGTAAAATGGGAATCTCTGTTGCAAAGAAGTATTGCCATCGGTGCGGATTATATTGCCACCGGACATTATGCAAGAATCGAGCAGCTGTCGAACGGCAGATATGCGATCCGCAATTCTGTGACTGCGGCAAAAGATCAGACCTATGCACTGTATAATCTGACACAGGAACAGTTAAAACGGACCCTGATGCCGGTAGGTGAGTACTCCAAGGATGAGATCCGTGCCATGGCAGAAAAGATCGGACTTCCGACCGCACACAAAAAGGATTCTCAGGAGATCTGTTTTGTGGATGATAATGATTATGCGGGATTTATCGATGATTACGGGCAGGGCAAAGTGCCGGAAGGTAATTTTGTAGACAAAGACGGCAAAGTGCTCGGACGCCATAAAGGAATCACGCGCTACACGATCGGACAGAGAAAAGGACTGAATATTGCTCTTGGAAAACCGGTATTTGTACAGAAGATCTGTCCGGAGACAAATGAAGTGGTTCTGGGAAGCAACGAAGATCTGTTTACGACCACCGTGCGGGCGAACCGCCTGAACTTTATGGCGGTGGAAGATATTCCGGAAGAGATCGAAGCACTTGGTAAGATCCGTTATAATCACAGAGGGGATACCTGTAAAGTGAAACGGATCGGAGAGGATCTGATAGAATGTCATTTTGATACTCCGGTGCGTGCAGTAACCCCGGGACAGGCTCTCGTATTATATCAGGGCGAACATGTGTTAGGAGGAGGAACCATCGTATGATCAGAAAAACAGATGCCGGTCCGTATACTGGCAGAATAACCGCAGACTGTCACATTCATACCGAATTTTCGGCGGACAGTGAGACAAAGATCACCGATCAGGTAGAACGTGCCATAGAACTGGGACTGGATCATATCTGTTTTACCGATCATATGGACATGGATTATCCGGAAGGCGAGTTTGACCTGGATACGGATGCCTATGTAAAACGGGTGCTGGAAGTACAGGAAGAATACAAAGACCGGATCCGCGTCTGTCTCGGCGTGGAACTGGGTATGCAGGAGCATCTGAAAGAACGCCAGAATGCTTACCTTGCAAAATATCCGTTTGACTTTGTCATCGGTTCCATGCACCTGATTCACGGGGAAGATCCTTATTTTGGAAAAATCTATGAAAAAATGGGCGATGAAGAAGCCTACCGTGAATATTTCCGGGCAACTCTGGAAAACTTAAAGAGAGCACCGAAGATCCATACGCTGGGACATCTGGATTATGCGGTGCGCTACGGGAAAGAAAAAGACAAATATTATTCTTATGAGAGATTTTCGGAAGAAATCGATGCGGTTTTGCAGTATCTGATCGATCATCAGATTGCGTTGGAAGTCAATACCGCGGGACTCCGGATGCTCGGATTTACCAATCCGCATCCGGATGTGATCCGCAGATACCGGGAACTGGGCGGAGAACTGATCACGATCGGCTCTGACGGTCATGTGCCGGAGTATCTGGGATATGGTTTTGACCGGCTTCCCAAACTGCTTTCTGACTGTGGATTCGATTCTTATACAGTGTTCAGACAGGGAAAACCGGAATTCCGAAAAGTTTTGGTGAAAATTTGAAAATATGCTTGAATTTTTCAGGCAAATTAGGTAGAATAATTACAGGTTGATGTTTCTTTAACAATCTTATAGAAACCTCACAAATTTTATTTACTTTTTAGGAGGAATGAAAATCATGGCAGTAAAAGTAGCAATTAATGGTTTTGGACGTATCGGTCGTCTGGCATTCAGACAGATGTTTGGAGCAGAGGGATTTGAAATCGTTGCAATCAACGACCTGACTTCCCCAAAAATGTTAGCACACTTACTGAAATATGATTCCACACAGGGAAAATATGCTCTGGCTGAAACAGTAACAGCTGGCGAAGATTCTATCACTGTTGATGGAAAAGAAATCAAAATCTACGCAAAAGCTAATGCAGCTGAACTTCCTTGGGGAGAAATCGGTGTAGATGTAGTTCTGGAGTGTACTGGATTCTATACATCCAAAGACAAAGCTCAGGCTCATATCGATGCTGGTGCTAAACATGTTATCATTTCCGCTCCGGCTGGAAACGATCTGAAAACAATCGTTTACAACGTAAACCATGAAACTCTGACAGCAGATGACCATATCATCTCTGCAGCTTCCTGTACAACAAACTGCCTGGCTCCTATGGCAAAAGCTCTGAATGACCTGGCACCGATCAAATCCGGTATCATGTGCACAATTCACGCTTACACAGGAGATCAGATGACTCTGGACGGACCGCAGAGAAAAGGTGATCTGAGAAGATCCCGTGCAGCTGCAGTTAACATCGTTCCAAACAGCACAGGTGCTGCAAAAGCTATCGGTCTGGTTATCCCGGAACTGAACGGCAAACTGATCGGTTCTGCACAGCGTGTTCCAACTCCTACAGGATCCACAACTATCCTGACAGCAGTTGTTGAAGGTAACGTAACAGTTGATCAGATCAACGCAGCTATGAAAGCAGCTTCTAACGAGTCCTTCGGATACAACGAAGACGAAATCGTATCCAGCGATATCGTTGGTATGAGATTCGGTTCTCTGTTTGATTCTACTCAGACAATGGTTCTGCCACTGGAAAACGGTACAACAGAAGTACAGGTTGTTTCATGGTATGACAATGAGAATTCTTACACAAGCCAGATGGTAAGAACAATCAAACACTTCGGAAAACTGCTGAATGCATAATCCATAGGCTCATTGGGGGTCCGGTCTCTTTGGACCGGGCTCCTTTTTTATACAGCTGCGGCTGTAATTGCACAGATGTGCGAATAATAAAAAGGAGGCATATGCCAATGCTTAATAAAAAATCTGTTGATGATATCAACGTAAAAGGCAAAAGAGTTCTGGTTCGTTGCGACTTCAACGTACCTCTGCAGGATGGAAAAATCACAGACGAAAACCGTCTGGTAGCAGCACTTCCTACGATCAAAAAACTGATCGCTGACGGCGGAAAAGTGATTCTGTGTTCTCACCTTGGCAAACCGAAGGGAGAGCCGAAACCAGAATTATCTCTGGCACCGGTTGCAGTAAGACTGAGCGAACTGCTGGGACAGGAAGTAAAATTTGCAGCTGATCCGGAAGTTGTCGGACCAAACGCAAAAGCAGCTGTAGAAGCTATGAAAGACGGCGAAGTAATCCTTCTGGAGAACACCCGTTATCGTGCAGAAGAAACCAAAAACGGAGACGAATTCTCCAAAGAACTGGCTTCCCTGTGCGATGTATTCGTAAACGATGCATTCGGAACCGCTCACAGAGCTCACTGCTCTAACGTAGGTGTTACAAAATATGTAGATACAGCTGTTGTTGGATATCTGATGCAGAAAGAGATCGATTTCCTTGGCAATGCAGTAAACAATCCGGAAAGACCATTCGTTGCTATCCTGGGTGGAGCAAAAGTTTCCAGCAAGATCTCCGTAATCAACAACCTGCTGGATAAAGTAGATACTCTGATCATCGGCGGTGGTATGGCTTATACTTTCGCAAAAGCAGAAGGTGGTACCATAGGTGTATCCCTGTGTGAAGATGACTATCTGCAGTATGCTCTGGATATGAAGAAAAAAGCAGAAGAAAAAGGTGTAAAACTGCTTCTGCCTGTAGATAACAGAATCGGTGATGAATTCTCCAACGACTGCAACATGAAAGTTGTTCCATGCGGACAGATTCCGGATGGCTGGGAAGGTCTGGATATCGGACCGGAAACAGAAAAACTGTTTGCAGACGCTGTAAAAGATGCTAAGACTGTAGTATGGAACGGACCGATGGGATGCTTCGAGATGCCGAACTTCGCACACGGTACCGCAGCAGTAGCAAAAGCTCTGGCTGAGACAGACGCTACAACCATCATCGGTGGTGGTGATTCCGCAGCAGCTGTTAATATTCTGGGATTTGGTGACAAGATGACTCACATCTCTACCGGTGGTGGAGCTTCCCTGGAATTCCTGGAAGGAAAAGAACTGCCAGGTGTAGCAGCAGCAAACGATAAATAAGAAGCAGATCCTGGAAAGGATACAAGAAAAGAGGAAACGTAACATGGCTAGAAAAAAAATTATTGCCGGTAACTGGAAAATGAACATGACTCCAAGTGAGGCTGTTAAACTGGTTGAAACTCTGAAACCACTGGTAAAGAATGACGAAGTAGACGTAGTATTCTGCGTACCTGCTATCGACATCGTTCCTGTAGTGGAAGCTGCAAAAGGAACTAACATCCAGGTTGGTGCTGAAAATATGTACTTCGAAGAAAAAGGTGCTTACACCGGAGAAATCTCCCCGAACATGCTGGTAGATGCAGGCGTAAAATACGTTGTTCTGGGACATTCCGAGAGAAGAGGATACTTCGGAGAAACAGATGAAGATATCAACAAAAAAATGCACAAAGCATTCGAACATGGACTGACACCTATCATGTGCTGTGGAGAGTCTCTGGAACAGAGAGAGCAGGGTGTAACCATGGACTTCATCCGTCAGCAGGTTAAGATCGGTTTCCAGGGTCTGACAGCAGATCAGGCAAAGAAAGCCGTTATCGCTTACGAACCAATCTGGGCAATCGGAACCGGAAAAACAGCTACTACTGAGCAGGCTCAGGAAGTATGCGGTAAGATCCGTGAGTGCATCGCTGAAGTATACGATGACGCAACAGCAGCAGAGATCCGTATCCAGTACGGTGGATCTGTAAACTCCAAAACAGCAGCAGACCTGTTTGCTCAGGCAGACATCGATGGCGGACTGGTTGGAGGCGCTTCCCTCAAAGAAGAATTCGGACAGATCGTAAACTACAAATAAATCCTTACATTTGTAAAAAGTAAATAAAGAAAACGTGTCAAAACGCCACGAAACGCAAGAAGATCTGGTGATATTTCCCGGATCCAATGCGCTTCGTGGCGTTTTATAATTTCATCATGATCGCTTTTAAAAAATGGTAGTTTTACAAGATATCAATATATTCTCCGGCGAGGGCTTTGTTCATACTTCTGACAGCACAGAATTTGCCGCACATACTGCAGGTATCGCTGTGGTCATCTTCCGGCATTCTGCTGGTGCGGATGGATTTGGCAGTTTCCGGATCCAAAGCACAGGCATACTGGGCATCCCAGTCGAGCACACGACGTGCATCTGCCATTTTATCATCTATATCACGGGCGCCGGGAATTCCTTTGGCAATATCGGCTGCATGAGCTGCGATTTTGGAGGCAATGATTCCCTGCTTGGTATCTTCTACATTCGGAAGAGCCAGATGTTCGGCTGGTGTTACATAACAAAGGAATGCAGCACCATTCATGGCAGCAACGGCGCCACCGATGGCTGCGGTGATATGGTCATATCCGGGAGCAATATCGGTGACAAGTGGTCCCAGTACATAGAAAGGAGCTCCCATACAGATGCTCTGCTGAACTTTCATATTGGCAGCTACCTGATCCAGAGGTACATGTCCCGGACCTTCCACCATAACCTGTACATTGTGATCCCATGCACGTTTTGTCAGTTCTCCGAGACGGACCAGTTCTTCAATCTGGCATACATCGGTTGCATCTGCCAGGCATCCCGGCCGGCAGGCATCACCTAAAGAAATGGTCACATCATATTCTTCACAGATATCAAGAATTTCATCATAATACTCATAGAATGGATTTTCCTCTCCGGTCATGCTCATCCAGGCAAAAACCAGACTTCCTCCACGGCTGACGATATTCATTTTTCGTTTGTGCTTTTTGATCTGTTCAATTGTTTTTCTTGTGATTCCGCAGTGAAGAGTGACAAAATCAACACCGTCTTCCGCATGCATCCGGATCACATCTACAAAGTCTTTGGCGGTCAGAGTGGCAAGGTCACGCTGATAATGAATGACGCTGTCATAGACAGGAACCGTACCGATCATAACCGGACATTCACTGGTCAGTTTGCGGCGGAAGGGCTGGGTATTTCCATGGCTGGAAAGATCCATGATGGCTTCCGCACCCAGCTCTACAGCACTCATTACTTTCTTCATCTCAATATCATAGTCTTTACAGTCACGGGAAACACCGAGATTGACATTGATTTTTGTGCGGAGCATACTTCCCACACCTTCCGCGCTTAAACAGGTGTGATTTTTATTGGCGCAGATCGCTACTTTACCTTCAGCAACAAGCGTCATCAGTTTGCTCACGTCCATATGTTCTTTTTCGGCTACAAGGCTGATTTCGGGTGTGATGATTCCTTTGCGTGCCGCATCCATCTGAGTGGTGTAATTTCTCATGTTGTTTTGCCTCCATTCTTTTCGCATACATAATAAAAAAATATCTGTTTTTGACGTCAGCAAAACACAGACGTATCCATGCAGAACAAAAATCAATACGTCCGGAGAATCTATAGGAGTAGTTGCTGACGCCTACATCAGAAAGCAGGTTCCGGGTTTCTGATGCTGAACAAAATCATAAGATTTTGTCTTTTTTACAGCGATACAAGGTGGTGTCCCCAATGTATCGCTTTTGACAGCCGGATATATTGATACCAAGGTCAAAAGGTCAGAAATCTGACGCAAGCTTGCTTGCAGGAAGATTTCTGATCTTGGGACCTGCCAAAAACATGAGTAAGTAGCCATTTTTCGAAGAAAAATGAGCGAATTGCGAATGTTTTTGAGGATTGTGAGAGTACGAAGTACGGAACAATCCGGTATCAAAGGGGTCAAAATACCTTTTGCCCCCAACATCATATATTGCGAGAAGGAACAGTTTGGCGGCTTCTTGTGGAGTACTTTTTACTATGCAGTAAAAAAGGACCCTTACCTGAGTAAGGATCCTGTGATCTGTCTGACGAAAAAAGGAAACAGCGTGTATGTCTATTTCTTTTGTCCGGTATATCTTTCCTACGTTGGCATTATCCAAATCAGGTTTTCGGGTCGAAACGGAATCACGTTTCCTCTCAGCCGGCTTTCACCAGCTCCCCGTCAGCAATATAAAGGTTGTCTTGGTGTTATTATGTATCAGAACAGGTGAAAATGCAAGAGAAATTTCAAAAATAGTAGTGTCTGGTAGGAAAATTCGGAGAAATTTCAGAGTACCTGACACTTCGCACTTCACAAGTTCACTTTAGTGTGGTAAAATGGGCGAAAAGTGATGTTGCCCTCTGTGGCGGAAAAGGAGAAAAAGATATGGCAGAAAGAGTCATTAAAGCGGCTTTGCTTGGCTTTGGCACCGTAGGTGGCGGTGTATATAAAGTGTTAAAAATGCAGCAGGAAGAGATGGTTTCAAAGCTGGGAGCCAGAGTGGAACTGAAGAAGATACTGGTTCGGAATATAGAAAAAGCGGCTAAGAAGGTAGACGATCCGTCACTGCTTACGAATAACTGGAAAGAGATAGTGGACGATCCGGAGATTGAGATTGTGATCGAGCTGATCGGAGGCATCGAACCGGCGCGGACCTATATTCTGGAAGCGCTGGAGGCCGGAAAGAATGTGGTGACGGCAAACAAGGATCTGATCGCAGCGGACGGTCATGTTCTGCTGGATACAGCTGCAAAGAACAAAAAAGATTTTCTCCATGAAGCAGCAGTGGCCGGCGGAATCCCGATTATCCGTCCGATCAAACAGTGTCTGGCAGGCAATCATATTTCTGAAGTTATGGGTATCATGAACGGTACGACCAACTTTATTCTGACAAAAATGAGCCAGAACGGTATGGAATTTGCCGATGCTCTGAAACTGGCACAGGATCTCGGCTATGCGGAAAGTGATCCGACAGCAGACGTGGAAGGTCTGGATGCAGGAAGAAAAGTGGCGATTCTTGCCAGCGCAGCTTTCAATTCAAGAGTGACTTTTGACGATGTATATACCGAAGGAATCACCAAAATCACGGCAACGGATATTGAATATGCCAACGAGATGGGATGTGTGATCAAACTTCTCGGCGTAGCAAGAAATACACCGGAAGGAATCGAGGCGAGAGTCCATCCGATGCTGATTGATGTGAATCATCCGCTTGCATCGGTTAACGATGCCTACAATGCGGTGTTTGTACAGGGTGATGCGGTACAGGATGCGATGTTCTATGGTCGTGGTGCCGGAGAACTGCCTACTGCCAGTGCGGTAGTCGGTGATGTCTTTGATATTGTAAGAAATATTCTGCATGACTGCTGTGGTAGAATCGGATGTACCTGTTATAAGAATATTCCGATCAAACATATGAACGATATCAGCAGCAAATTCTTTATCCGTATGTTCGTGGAAGACCGTCCCGGTGTTCTGGCCAATATCGCCAGTGTCTTTGGCAACAGCGGGGTCAGTCTGGCACAGGTTATCCAGAGAAGAAAGAAAGATCAGTATGCGGAGATCGTTGTGATCACAGATGAAGTAAAAGAAAAGAATCTGAAGGATGCACTGGCTGTGGCAAAAGGAATGTCTACCGTGAAAGAAATTTCCGGTATGATCCGTGTGGCATAGAAACGTAACAATCACGATATTGCCGGCAGGCGGAACAGAAATCCTATACGACACTTGCAAGTCCTCTCATGTAAAGTTATAATGTAACTATTCGTTTAATAGTAACGAAAGTGTTACAAAAACAGGAAGCAGTATCAGGCAAAATGCCGATAAATGTGGAATGAAAACTTTATATGGGAGGATTTTTATATGGAGCAGTCAAGAGTCTGGGTGGAGGCGTTGAGAGAGAATATCGGAAAGGTTCTGGTCGGGAAAGAGGAGACGATTGATCTGGTACTGACCACACTGGCAGCGGGAGGGCACGTACTTCTGGAAGATGTACCGGGAACCGGAAAGACGATGCTGGCAAAGTCATTATCCAGATCACTGGATGCTGATTTCGGACGTATCCAGTTTACGCCGGATCTTCTGCCCTCGGATATCACCGGACTAAATTATTATAATCAGAAGGCAGGTGAATTTCAGTTTCGCCCGGGTCCTGTATTTGCCAATATTATTCTGGCAGATGAGATCAACCGCGCGACACCGAGAACTCAGGCAAGTCTTCTGGAATGTATGGAGGAACGCCAGGTGACGGTAGACGGAGTGACAAGAAAACTGGCGGAACCTTTCTTTGTTATTGCAACTCAGAACCCGTTGGAGACGACAGGAACTTTTCCCCTTCCGGAAGCACAGCTGGACCGCTTTTTTATGAAGCTGTCCATGGGACTGCCGGATAAGAAAGAAGAAGTGGGAATTTTAAAGCGGTTTATACTGGATCAGCCATATGAAGCGTTGCAGTCAGTATGCAAAAAAGAACAGATTCTGGCAGCACGGGAGCAGGTAAAGAAGGTTCATGTACATGAACTTCTGTTAGAGTATATGGCAGATCTGGTACAGGCAACGAGAAAAGACAAAGAGATTCTATCCGGTGTGAGTCCACGTGGAACGATGGCGCTTCTTCGGGCATCTCAGGCGTATGCATGGATCCGGGGAAGAGATTATGTGGTGCCGGAGGATATCAAAACAGTATCCGGTCCTGTTATGGCCCACCGTCTGGTGTTGTCCAGAGGGTTTGACGGGGCAGTTACCGGTCAGACAAAGATTGAGGAGATTCTGGGACAGGTGAGCGTGCCGACAGAAGAATGGGAGAGATAGCAGATGATCATTATAGTAGTACTGATCGGTGCATTTGTGATGAATTCTGTGCTGGTGAAAATATACGGGTATCTGTGGGAAAAACATCTGGATGCCCGTGTGGAATTCCAGAAAGAACCTTCTCTGGAAGGGCGGGATGCCATACTGACGGAAACCATCTATAACAGAAAATGGCTGTTTCTTCCTGTATTGCAGGTGGGATTTCAGATGCACCGGAATCTTCGGTTTGCCGACGGAGAAAATACAAGTGTCTCGGATCAATGTTATAAAAGAGATATCTTTTCGGTAGGCAGTTATCAGAAAATTACCAGGACGATTTCATTCTACTGTTCCAGGCGTGGATATTATGAACTGTCTCAGGTGGAACTGGTGACAAGAAGTCCGTTGATGAATGGAAAATTCTATAAAACACTGGAATCGCCGGATCATTTTTATGTTTATCCTCGGATGGTGGATGAGACCAGGCTGGAGATCCCCTTTCAGAAAATAATGGGAAGTGTGCTGTCACGGAAGAATCTGTATGAAGATCCTTTTGAATTTCGGGGAATCCGGGAATATCAGCCGACAGATCCGATGCATAAGATCAACTGGAAGGTATCTGCACGGACGGATCAGTGGATGGTCAATCTGTATGATTCCACATCGGCACAGGAAGTGGTGGTTTTGCTGGACGTAGAAGACGAGACCATCTGGAAATTTGATGGGATCCACGAAGAGGGGATCCGGCTGGCAGCAGCCCTGGTTTCCCGTCTGCTGCAGAATGGAATTCCTGCGGGAATCCGTACCAACGGACGAGATCTGAAGACAAAAGCCTGTTTCAGCCTGGAACCGGGTACCGGACCCCAGCAGGTACGGGCGTTGTATGAAGGGCTGACGCGGCTGGATCTGGATCAGAAGGCAGAACACATGGAAGTGATCCTGGATCGTCTGTGGGAAGAGGCGAACAGGGAAAACCGGACGTATGTGATGATTTCCAAAAATCAGAGAGAGAGCTGTTATGAAGGATTCTGCCGGCTTCTGAACGAAGGCGGAACCGGTGTATGGATCGCTACCTTATATGAGGATATGGAATGGAAACTTCCGGACAGTCGGAATATGACAGCACTTCGATGGGAGGTGGCAAAATGAAACAGTTGAAGATAACCAAACGACAGGCGGCACTGGTACTTCTGGAACTGTGTCACGGATTTCTGATCTTATTTGCCATCTATGCGTGTGCGGTGGTGGTATCTGGGCATGGAAGCGAACCGTTTGTACTGGTAGGGTGTCTGCTGTTTCCGCTAAATGCAGGCATGTTTCTGGCAGAGAAGAAAGCAACTCATTTCTGGCAGTTTGGAATCGTTGCAGTGTTCCTGATCGGAGGAGCTGTGATGATTGCCGGAACCGGCGTTCGCGGGATCTGGACAGGGCTTCTGGGAATTCTTGTGGCATTCTCCTATTTTTATGCCAGGGCATCAAAGAAAACCTGTTGGTTGAAGATACCGTCGTATCCATGGCTTGGGATTGATCTGGTGCTGTATTTTCTTGGTCAGCATTTTGTGTCGGATACGGCGATTCGGGTTGCTCCGGTACTTGCAGCACTATATTATCTGCTCTGTAATTTTCATATCAACCTGGAAGAAGTGGATTCCTTTTTAAAAACACATGCATCTCTGGAAAGACTTCCGGTACGGCGGCTGGCTAAGATCAACCAGGGGATGATGTGGATGGTTTCCGCAGTTACGGCGGTGGCCATGATCGCAGCTCCTTATCTGGGTATTGATCAGCTGATCCGAAAGGGAGGGCAGGCGTTAAAAACGGTGATACGCTGGCTGCTGCATCTGATTCCGAATTCACCGGCGGAAGAGGGAACGATGGCAGCAGAGCAGATGAACCAGATGATGCCGGCGACTGCCAGCAGAGAGATTCCGTGGTTTTTGGAATTGTTGTACAAATTGCTGGATCTGATCGGCTGGATGATCGGTATCGGTCTGGCTCTTGCGTGCATTTTTTTGGCAGTGCGGGCGTTGTATCGATTGTATCTGCATTTTAATGAAAAGACCGAGGAAAATGGAGATAAGATCGAACGATTACTGCCACCACCGGCAGCTGAAAAAAAGAAAAATCTGAACCGGAAAAAGAAAGAACATCTTTTCTGGAATCGATCTGCGGATGGAAGAATCCGAAAGCATTATAGGAAAAAAGTTCTTGAAAAACTGAAAGGATCCCCGGACAGCGCCTGGACACCAACCCAGACTGCAGGCCAGATGGAACTGGAGGATGTCGATGCGAAAGTATTTTCACAGATTTATGAGAAAGCGCGATATGCAGAAACATCCTGTACAAAAGAAGAGATGGAGAAGATGCTTCGGATACGATAAAATTCCAGTGGAGAAGAAAAAGCTGAAAGTACTGTAAACTTTCGGTTTTTTCTTTTTATGGCTTACTTTCTTTGTACTTCTATGATACAATCGTGTATGCATGTCAATTATGGGATGTAAAGATAAAATGGAGGGATACTCAAGTATGAGCAAGAAAAAAGGAGAAGGCCTGAAATCATTTAACAAAGGGTTTAGCGTTCCGGACACTTACATTATTATTTTCTTTGTGGTTGTCCTTGCTGCGATCGTTACGTTCTTTGTTCCGAAAGGCTACTACGAAACACAGGATGTTACGTACATGATGAACGGGGTGGAGAAGACCCGTACGGTAATTAAAGATGGAAGTTTCCAGTATCTGACAGACGATGCGGGAAAAGCAGTCACAGAAGGGGTTGCTTTATTCAGCGGTGACGGCGAAAGCGGTTTCTTTAATTACATGTTTAATGGAATTGTCAGCGATTCTGCGATTCAGATCATCGCATTTCTGCTGGTAGTTGGCGGTGCGTTTGGTATCATGATCCGGACAGGTGCCATCGAAGCGGGACTGGTCGGACTGATCCGTAAGGCAAAAGGAGCAGAAAAACTGTTGATTCCGGTTCTTTTTGTACTGTTTTCTCTTGGCGGAGCTGTTTTTGGAATGGGAGAGGAAGCACTTCCATTTACCATGATATTGTGTCCGCTGTTTGTTGCTGTGGGATATGACACGGTCATTGCAGTTCTGGTTACTTATGTAGCAACACAGATCGGTTTTGGTGCTTCCTGGATGAACCCGTTTTCTGTGGGTATTGCACAGGGAATTGCCGGTATCGATGTGTTTTCCGGTGCGGGATTCCGTATGGTGATGTGGGTGGTATTTACCGCACTCGGCTGTGGAATGACCATGTTCTATGCAGCGAAAGTGAAAAAAACACCGACGATCTCAGTTGCTTATGAGACAGATCAGTATTTCCGTGAGCAGAATGAAAAAACAGGTATTGATGAGGGTCATTCTTTCGGACTTGGACACATTCTGGTTCTGCTGACACTGGCAGTTACCGTGGTGTGGGTAGTCTGGGGTGTTATGAAAAAAGGATATTATATGCCTGAGATCGCGACACAGTTCTTTATCATGGGAATCGTTGCAGGTGTGATCGGAGTGATTTTCCATCTGAATGATATGAAAGTGAACGATATCGCAACTTCTTTTAAAAATGGTGCAAAAGATCTGATCGGTGCGGCTCTGGTTGTGGCCATGGCGCAGGGAATTATGCAGGTACTCGGTGGTTCCGATCCGACAACACCAACCGTGATCAATACGGTCATGTATGGAATCTCCAAAGCTCTGGCAGGACTTTCTGGTGCGGCGGCAGCAGTGCTGATGTATCTGTTTCAGTCTGTATTTAATTTCTTTGTGGTATCCGGATCCGGACAGGCAGCAATTACGATGCCGATCATGGCTCCGCTGGCAGATCTCCTGGGGGTTACCCGTCAGACCTCAGTACTTGCTTTCCAGCTGGGAGATGCATTTACCAATCTGATCGTTCCTACTTCCGGATGTCTGATCGGTTCTCTGGCCATTGCCAGAATCGAGTGGTCCAGCTGGATCAAGTTTATGTGGAAATATCTGGGTGTATTGATGATCGGTGCTGTGATCACGATTTTGATTGCGGTTGGAATCGGATTCTGATGAGGTTATTGTTCACGGAAACTGATTGAAGGAAAAGTGAATTTATTGTAAAATAAGGCGTGTAGGTGGAAAATAATTTTCCAATACACGCCTTTTTGTCTGCTGAAAGGAAGATTATAATATTTATATTGCGAGGATTACAGACGTATGAAATTAATTAAAAATATCAATGTATATGCACCGGAACATCTGGGAAACAAGGATGTGTTGATCATCGGAGATAAAATTGCAAAGATAGAAGAGGCAGGAATCATGCCGGAGATACCGTATCTCACAGAGGAGGATATTATTGACGGAAGTGGGAAGATCCTGACACCGGGTTTTATTGACTGCCATGTGCATGTTCTTGGCGGCGGCGGAGAGGGCGGATTTGCCAACCGCACACCGGAAGCAACGGTGGAAGGCCTTACAAAATTCGGTGTCACCACAGTGGTCGGATGTCTTGGAACGGACGGTATCGGAAGAGATATGTGTGCACTGGTGGCGAAAACAAAAGGGTTATGCGAACAGGGAATGTCAGCTTACTGTTATACCGGAAGCTATCAGATTCCGGTACACACATTGACGGACAGTATCACAAAAGATATTATGATGATCCGGGAAATCATCGGAACCGGAGAAATCGCCATTTCCGATCATCGTTCTTCCCAGCCGACATTTGAAGAGTTTGTCCGTGTGGTGGCAGATACCAGACTGGGTGGTGTTCTGTCCGGAAAAGCCGGTGTTGTCAATGTCCACCTGGGAGATAGTCCGAGATGCATGGATCTGATCGAACGCGTGGTGGCGGAGACAGAGATACCGGCTTCTCAGATTCTTCCGACTCATATCAACCGGAACGAAAAACTGTTCTGTAAGGCCACTGAGTATGCAAAGAATGGTGGAAATGTTGATTTTACCGGCAATGAAGATATCGATTACTGGGAAACTATCTGTGATGAAGTCAGAGTATGCAACGGGATCCGTCGGATGATGGAAGCAGGGGTGGATCCGAAACACATCACCATTTCTTCCGATGGTCAGGGAAGCCTGCCCATGTATACGGCCAATGGAGAATTCCTTGGAATGGGCGTTGGACAGTCCAGCTGTCTACTGAAAGAGGTAAAAGAGTGTGTATGCAAAGCAGACATTCCTCTGGAGATCGCCATCTCCACCATCACGGCCAATCCGGCGCGGATTCTGCAGTTGAAAGATAAGGGAAAGATTGAGGAGGGGTACGATGCGGATCTTTGTATCATGAATCAGGAACTGGATCTTGTGGAAGTGATAATAAGAGGAAAATGCAGAGAAAGCATCTGCTGACAGGAACTCCCCACTTGCGGGAAGTTTCATAAAGTGCTATAGTGTGAAAAGCAAAAAATAAAGGAGTTTAGAGAAAATGAGAACAGCAGATTTTTATTATGATCTTCCCCAGGAACTGATTGCGCAGGATCCGTTGGAAGACCGTTCTTCCTCCAGACTGATGCACCTGGACAAAGAGACAGGGGAACTGGAGCATACAGATTTTAAACATATCCTGAATTATCTGAAACCGGGCGATTGTCTGGTGGTAAATGATACGAAGGTAATCCCGGCAAGACTGTACGGACATAAGAAAGAAACCGGAGCTGTGATAGAGATCCTTCTGCTGAAACGCCGGGAGAATGACATCTGGGAGTGTCTGGTAAAACCGGGAAAGAAGGCCCGTCCGGGTGCAGTGATCGATTTTGGAGAGGGACTGCTGACCGGGGAAATCATCGATGTGGTGGATGAGGGAAACCGTCTGATCCAGTTTCATTATGAAGGGATTTTCGAAGAAATCCTGGACCAGTTGGGTGAGATGCCGCTGCCACCATATATCACGCATAAGTTACAGGATAAGAACCGTTATCAGACCGTATATGCAAAACACGAAGGATCTGCAGCAGCACCCACTGCCGGATTGCATTTTACACCGGAACTTCTGGAGCAGGTAAAAGAGATGGGTGTGAACATCGCTCATGTTACCCTTCATGTAGGTCTTGGAACCTTCCGTCCTGTAAAAGTGGATGATGTAGAGAAACACCATATGCATTCTGAATTCTATATTGTAGAGGAAGATCAGGCAAAACTGATCAATGATACAAAGCAAAACGGTGGCAGAGTGATCGCTGTGGGAACTACCAGCTGCCGTACACTGGAATCTGCAACAGGAGAAAACGGCATCGTAAAAGCAACAAGCGGCTGGACAGAAATCTTTATCTATCCGGGATACAGATTCAAATGCATCGATGCCCTGATCACAAACTTCCATCTGCCGGAGTCCACATTACTGATGCTTGTGTCCGCACTGGCTGGAAAAGAGAAAATCATGCATGCATATGAAGTGGCAGTACAGGAACGGTACAGATTTTTTAGTTTTGGGGATGCCATGTTTATCAGCTGACACTTCCTGTCGATGATTGGAAACAGTGATTTCAGACACGATCTAGTACTTTTCGGAAACTTTACGGAATTTCTGTGGAGAAGTTCCGTAGAGTTTCCGAAAAGTCCGAAGAAAGACCTTATAATTGGTAAGACCGTGTTTTTCCATCAGTGAAGTGATGGTATCGTCACAGGCAGATAGATCTTTTGCCAGATGAATGGTTCGGACATCGTTCAGATATTCCAGGAAGGTCTGACCAGTGTATTTTTTAAAAAGCCTGCAAAAGTATTCCTTAGAGACTGCGAGCAGGGAGGCTGCGGCATCCAGCGTCAGATTTTCCTGATAATGTTCCCGGATCCACTGCATGACATGGGTGATCCGCAGCCGGTCGCGATCACTGTCGGCTGTGACAGCGGAAGCGGTAGTGGTGCTGTGATCCCGACAGAGAATATATAAAAATTCATATAATCTTGCGGTGAACAGCAGCTCATAATGGTGCGGCTGCTCCTGAAAAATAGTTTCCATGGCATAAAGAGCAGAAAAGAGCTGCCTGTTATGCTCACTTTTTGTGCAGGGAATCAATGTATCAAATCGTAACTGATCAAAGTCCGGCAGATAAGAGCGAAGCTGCCTGGCAGAGATCTGGAGAATCAGATAGTGACAGCCCGATGTTCTGGTCATGTGGAGATCTCCGGAGTTGATGATCATGAGATCGCCTGTATGAAGTTCATATTCCACAGCCTGTACAATAGCAGAAAGAATCCCATCTTTAATGTATAGAATTTCCACATATTCATGCCAGTGTGCCGGGAAGACTCCGGCGGGAGAGAGTACCGGCTCAAAGCGCACCTGCAGATGACCGGTTTCCCGGATCGTTTCATAATATTGCAATTCCATAAAACCTCCTGTTAAAAATGTAATAAGTGAATATATAATTCGAAAATATCAAATAAGAAACAAAACTTTGAAAAAATCATATCAAAAAATATGGAAAATATCAATATCGACCTAAAATAAGATAAAAAGATACTAGTATATTTACAGAAAATAAGCGATAATAAAACCAGAAGCCTGTGGCACAGAACATGGCGATTGTGACAGAAGTAAGATAAAGTAACGCAGGAAATTGGGAGGTAAGTAACAGATGAAAGCAAAAGTGAGAACGTTCAGTGGAACAACATCCAACGAGGTAACACAGCGTGAGATCGATAACCGTGCCCTTGCAAGAAAAGCGGCAGCAGAAGGATTTGTCCTTCTGAAAAATGAGGGACATTTTCTTCCGGCCCCAAAAGGTGGAAAGATTGCACTGTATGGTGCGGGAGCAGTCAAAACCATCAAGGGAGGTACCGGTTCGGGTGATGTCAATGAGCGTGATTATGTGACCATCGCACAGGGAATGAAAAATGCCGGATACGAAGTAACTACAGAGGGCTGGCTGGATTCTTATGTGAAGATTTATGATCAGGCAAGAGAAGACTGGAAAGCAGAGATTTTGAAAAAGGCAGAAAAGCTGGAGAATCCAAACGCGTTCTTTGAGGCCTATTCTTCCACTCCGTTCTTCATGCCCTGTGGAGAAAAAATCGATGTGGATGCAGCAAAAGCGGACGGTGCAGATACTGCTGTATTTGTTATGGCACGTATCGCAGGAGAAAATAAAGACCGTTTTGATGAAGAAGGAGATTATTTTATCTCCGAAGAAGAAAGAGTATTGCTGGCACAGGTATGTGAGAACTATAAAGATGTGGTGCTGGTGATCAATACAGGCGGTCTTATGGATCTTGGGTTTGCCGATGCATTTGACAATATCCGTTCCATCGTACAGTATGTACAGGCAGGACAGGAAGGCGGCAATGCATTTGCCGATGTGTTTACCGGAGCGGTGACTCCGTCCGGAAAGATGACGGATACCTGGGCGAAAACATACAATGATTATCCGGGTGCCGAAGTATACAGCTACAAGAGTGGCGATCTGACGAAAGAACGATATGAGGAAGGAATCTTTGTGGGATACCGTTACTTTGATACCTTCCTGGTACCGGTTCGTTATGGCTTCGGTTATGGTATGTCTTATACCGATTTTGTGATTACAGCAGGAAAAGTAAGTGTCAGTGGTCAGGGAACCATGGATCCGAAAGTTTCTGTGGAAGTTACTGTGAAAAATACCGGTGATACTTATGCAGGAAAAGAGGTTGTACAGATCTACGTATCCTGCCCGCAGGGAGAACTGGTGAAAGAATTCCGCAGACTGGCAGGATTTGGCAAGACAAAACTGCTGGCACCGGGAGAAGAACAGCAGATGACGATTACGTTCCCGCTGTACCAGCTGGCATCCTACAGTGAGGATCAGGCAGCATGGATCCTGGAACCGGGAAAATACGGTATCTGGGTTGGCAATGAGTTAAACACTTCCGTACTCAGTGGTGCATTAGAACTGGATCAGGAAGCTGTGATGGTACAGTGTGAAAATATCTGTCCGTTAAAAGAAGAATTAAAGGAGATTATGCCATTTGCAAAAAAGGTACAGGCGAGAGAACTGGCATGGCATGAGGAACTGAAAGCAAAAGGAATCGTACCGGTTGCAGTGAAAGCCGCAGACATTCCGACAGAAAAAGTGGCTTATCAGCAGATTCCGGAAGTGCTGCCGGGAAGAGCCGGAGAGATTGTTGAACAGATGTCCGAGGAACAGCTGGTGCAGATGGCTACCGGAGATCCTGGAAAAGATCAGGGTAATGCCCTTGGTTCAGCAGGTATCTCCGTACCGGGTTCTGCTGCAGAGACACCTCTGGTGGCAGCAGAAGAACCATGGAATGTGGCAAGTATCGCACTGGCTGACGGACCTGCCGGCCTGCGTCTGAAAAAAGAATATCAGGTAGAGAACGGTCGTATCGTTCCGACCGATTTCCTGTCTGCGCTGGAGGGCGGATTCTTCGCAGCAGCAAAAGAGAAGAGAGGAACTTCTTATTATCAGTACTGTACCGCAATTCCGGTAGGAACTCTTCTGGCACAGACCTGGAATCTGGATCTTGTTCGTGAACTTGGTGAGATGATCGGCCACGAGATGGAACTGTTCGGCATCACCCTCTGGCTGGCACCGGGTATGAACATTCACAGAAATCCGCTGTGCGGAAGAAACTTTGAATATTATTCCGAGGATCCGCTGCTGGCAGGTATGATGGCTGCATCCATGACACTGGGTGTGCAGAAAGTACCGGGATGCGGAACCACGATCAAACATTACGCATGTAACAATCAGGAAGATAACCGTATGGGTTCGGATTCTGTTTTGTCGGAGAGAACACTTCGCGAGATCTATCTGAAAGGATTTGAGATTGCAATCAAGGATGCACAGCCGATGTCTATTATGACTTCCTATAACCTGATCAATGGCGTACATGCTGCAAACTGTTACGATACCTGTACCAGAGCGGCCAGAGACGAATGGGGATTTGCCGGAGCTATTATGACGGACTGGACAACCACCAACGTACAGATCCAGGGCGAGTGTACTGCAGCAGGCTGTATGAGAGCCGGCAATGACATGGTTATGCCTGGAATGGAAGAAGATCATGAAAACATCCGCAAAGAGCTGAAAGAAGGTACACTGGATATCCGTGAACTGAAGAGATGTATCTACAACACTGTAAATATCATCCTGCAGTCCAACCAGTATGAGGGTGCCGTAAGCTACGAAAAACAGTTCGACGGACTGGGCGAGTGGATGACTGTAAAATAAATATGGAATAAGATCACGGGTGGTAATCTGTGATGTGATGAAAGTTCGCCGGAGGCAGTAGGTTCCGGCGGACTTTTTGCGTCCTGTAGGGCAATCCTTGTTTTCGCGGTAGCCACAGGTAAGGACGTTATGATATAATGAGCGTTAGCGAGCGGGAACAAACGAAGTTTGTTCATCGGGAGCGGCGAATGGCGATCATGATAGCTGCGAAAGCAGCGTCAAGCACCGCAGGTGCGAATCATGATATAATGAGCATTAGCGAGTGGGAGTTATATAAGGAGGAAACTGGACATGATGAGAAATAAAGAAGTACTGAATGAAATAAGAAAGCAGAGCCGGACTCTGATCGAAGAAAAACGTGATAAATTTGTCAAACAGAGCCTGCTTTCAGATGAATTCATCGATATGATGCAGAGAAACCGGAAACCGTTTGATCTTTTGATGTCCTATTATCAGTGTGCGATCATGGAGATCGAGACAAAATTCAAGGTGTTAAACGAAGAGTATTCTCTGGAATACGATAAAAATCCGATCGAAGGGATTAAAAGCAGAATCAAATCCTACGACAGTCTGTTAAAGAAGATCCGTAGAAAAGATATTCCGATGACACTGGAATCCATTGAGAAAAATATCACAGATATCGCCGGTGTGCGGGTCATCTGTTCCTTCCCGGCCGATATTTATGAAGTGGCAGACAGCTTTTTGCGACAGGATGATATTACGCTGTTAGAGCGTAAAGACTATATTCAGAATCCGAAACCAAGCGGCTACCGAAGTCTCCATCTGATTGTACAGGTTCCCATTTTCCTGCAGGACGAGAAAAAACCGGTGACGGTGGAAGTGCAGTTCCGTACGATCGCGATGGACTTCTGGGCCAGTCTGGAACATAAGATGCGCTATAAAAAGAACATTCCGGCTGAGCAGATGAAGTACTTACAGGACGAACTGTACGATTGTGCCGAACAGAGTGCGGTACTGGATAAACGAATGCAGAGTATCCGTAATCTGATCGCGGAGAACAAAGAAGAAGAGGAAGAAACGAAGGGATTTTTCCTTCCACTCTTTTAAAATTTCCTGCAGCAGACCGGTGAAAAATCTGAAAAAAACGTGAACTTTATGAAAAGCGTGTGAAAGTGCTGTCAGCCGGGAAAAATTATGGTAGAATAAGCGTCAGTAAGTGAAAAGAAAGAGGGAATACTATGCCATATTATTTTTATGATGCAACTTATATACTGGTACTGATCGGTGCGCTGATCAGTATGTTTGCTTCCTGGAATGTGCAGAACACGTTTCGAAGGTACAGCAGAGTCTGGAACAGCAGGAATATTCCGGCGCAGGACATCGCCCAGATGATTCTTCACGATGCCGGAATCTATGATGTAAGGATCGAACGGATCCGTGGTGATCTGACAGATCATTATTCTCCGAATGAAAAAGTCCTGCGTCTGTCCGATTCCGTATATGGATCGACTTCTGTAGCGGCGATCGGTGTGGCAGCTCATGAGTGCGGACATGCGATCCAGCATCAGGAGGGATATGCACCGTTAAAACTGCGTTCCTTTTCTGTACCGTTAGCTAACATCGGTTCCCGGCTTTCCTGGCCGATCATCGTACTGGGACTGATCATGGGATGGTCTGGGTTACTGGAGATCGGTATTCTGTTATTTGTATTTGTGGTAGCTTTCCAGCTGATCACACTTCCGGTGGAATTCGATGCTTCTCACCGTGCCATTCGGATCCTCGAAGCAAAACAGCTCTTTGGAGATCAGGAATTACAGGGTGCGAAAAAAGTCCTGACAGCCGCAGCACTTACTTATGTGGCAGCACTTGCATCGGCGATCCTGCAGCTGGTTCGACTGATCCTGATCTCAAGACGGAATGACGATTGATAAAAATAAAAATAGGAATACGCCCGTTCAGACAGGCAGGTGACAATGGTAACCAAACGATTGACAAAAGAGAGCAACACAGGGGGCAGGATTTGAATGACGACAGAAACACTTGTAAAACAGATCTGCAAAGAGCAGGGGATAAGTGTGGCAAAGCTGGCGGCTGCATTGGGGCAGTCACGACAGAATTTTTATAAAAAGTTACAACGGGATACGCTGACCGCACAGGAATGGCAGGAGGCAGCAAAGGTACTGGGCGTGGAATTTGACCATGGCTTCGTGCTTCCGGATGGAACCAGGATGGGAGTTTCCGAAAAAAGGGAGAAACGTACGGTACTGCCACTGATGGGAAGTTCATTTTTGCCGGGAAAAGCAGAAGAGACGGTGAAACAGTTTGGAGATCCGGAACTTCAGGA
This sequence comes from uncultured Ruminococcus sp., assembly GCA_934359255.1. Taxonomy (GTDB): domain Bacteria; phylum Bacillota; class Clostridia; order Lachnospirales; family Lachnospiraceae; genus Oliverpabstia. The sequence goes on along the minus strand of CAKRLG010000007.1, from coordinate 23,125 downwards.
AATTGCACGGGGAGAACTGTATTTTTTCAGGGCACAGGCGGAATCCTGTATTCAATGTGTGGAAAAATATCAGACCAGTGAAGATACGATGCTGCGGCTTTCTGCCGATATGTTGTCTACTTTTGCGAACTTTACCCTCGGGAATGGGCGGGAAGCGCAGATGGCAAGGGAAGATGTGGCACAGATCCTGAGAGAACATCTGGAAAAAGAAGAAGATCCGGAAACTATCGCCTCCTGCCTGTTTGCATTTTACGTAACCAGTGTTCTGATCCATATCCCGCCGGAAGAGGGAACACCACCGCTGGAACGTTACCTTTCGTATCTTCCGGTGGGGCAGAGGTTGTTTGCAATCAGTATGCTGGGGCATGCCGCCTATCTGAAGGGAGAATATGCCAGAGCGCAGGGAATGGTACAGACGGCGATGGCAATGACGGAAAAAATCTATCCGATCCCGATGATCTATCTGGATTGTGTGGCAGCCATGTGTCAGATCAATCAGAAAGATCAGGAGGGTGCAAGACAATCAGTATCCGATGGATGGGAGATGGCGAGAAAAGACAAATTCCTGGAACCGTTTATTGAATATCATGGATTGCTGCAAGGGGTACTGGAAGCCAGCATAAGAAAAAGTGAGCCGGAGATTTATAAGAAACTGGTGGACGGGGTAATCGCTTTCAGCCGCGGCTGGATGAAAATTCATAACCCACAGATGCAAAAGGCAGTGACGGATCTTCTGACACCGCTGGAATTTTCCATCGCAATGCTTGCTTGCAGGGACTGGACAAATCAGGAGATAGGAGAACATCTGGGGCTTTCGGTGAATACGGTAAAACATTATGTATCCGGGATACTGGAAAAGTTACATATCGACAAAAGAGAGAAAATAAAGGAATTTGTAAATCAATAAGTGAAAAGAAAAAGAGAAGTGTCTGTTTTTGAAACTATATAGAAAAAACAGGCACTTTTTTTCGGTTGAACGGGCATGTTAGGGCACTTCTGATTTTGCTAAAATATAGAAAACGTGAAACTGTCAGATGCAAAAGTGTTATCAGATATAAATTATGCGCGAATATGGCAGTGAGGAAAATGCAAAAAGGAGAGGAAGTGTACCTATGAAAAAACGTCTGATCAGTCTGCTGCTCAGTGTGGCAGTTCTTACGACATCCGTTCCGGTGTCGACATTCGCAGACAATCCTGTCGGGCAGGAGCCGGCGGTCATGTCGGAAGAGAACGAGGAGAGGGGAATTGATTATAAGAAAAACGGAGGAACCTTCCGTGAGGGCTATCAGGCTCCTTCGGAATATCCGACCACCGTGCTGCCGGGAGAAGAAGACATCACAAAACCCGGCTATGCATTTGGCGGATGGTATGATAATCCGGAACTGACCGGGGAAGCGGTCACCGGTCTGGATACAGGGAGCTATGAGGGAAATGTGGTTTTGTATGCCCGCTGGATCGACCGGTATTATCAGGTGGATATTCCCAGTGAAGTATCTGTGAATCAGGATTCTTTTTCCCTCACAGCAACGTCCGGAGGGTTTTATGAGAACGATCAGGTCAGTGTGGCGGTACATTCGGAGAACGACTGGAAGCTGAAGTCCGACAAACATGAGGTGAGCTATGAGCTTCGTGATAAGGATACCAATAAGATCGTGGAAAATGGTACGGTCATCGCCAGCTTAAGTGCGGATACGAAGCAGACCAACAGAACGTTTGCTGCGGAACTGACTCAAAAAGCCAACTATACCGGTGATTACAGTGATCAGCTGAACTTTGATATTTCTTTCAGGGAAACAGAATATACGATCCAGTATGTAACGGACGGCGGCATGGTTTACAGGGATAATCCGGACAAACCGGGGGAAAGTATGGAGATCACCCAGCAGAAACTTCCGGCGGGAACCACGCTGAATGATCTGCCGCTGGCAGTCCGAAAATCCAGTACCTTTGTCGGCTGGTGTTACGACCGGGAATGTACGGATTATGTGGATAGTGAAGACAGACTTCTCGAGGATCTTACCTTATATGCAGCGTATACCGATATGCAGCCGATGGAGTCCGTCACGATGGATACATATGCCCGTGCCTATGATGTGGCAACGGATTTTGCTATCGGAATTACCAATACCGGGGATGCGCTGGATGATGCAGAGATCCTTGGCGCATGCAGGATTAAAAATGTCAGTGATCCGTCGGAAGAGATCACGCTGGCAGTTACCCGGGGAGAAGACAATACCTGTACCGTCAGCAATCCAAATGGCTGGCAGCCGGGTGCTTCCTATAAACTGACACTGAAAAATGACCAGCTGTATTTTACCGGATTTGACAAAACGATCCGGGAATATGATTTTACGGTTTACCGGGAAGAGACAAAAAATGTGGAACTGAACCGGGAGATCCGGTATATCCATACACGGGAACTGAGTAACCTGACCGTCAACGGAAAAGCGGCGGATTCCGTTTCTGTGGCAGTCATGACGGTAGGGGTAGACGGAGAGATTCAGGGAGAGGGAAGCGATACGACCGGTTCCTTTACCTATACAAAGGATTCGTTACAGACGGGGGATATCGTCGGTGTCTATTCCGGCGATGTGATCCCGTCCATGGATCTGGCAGCAGGTGACAACAGTGATGTCTCTTATTTTGAGATCACCGGATGCAACGGCAGCCAGTACGAATACCGGGGTGCGAAGGCGGAGGATGTTTTATTTACGCCGGACGTATTTCCACTGGAAAAAAGTAAAGATCAGGATGGCGATCCTGACAACCATTCGGTTACCGTGGCAGTCAGTGAACTGACCTTCGGAGATGACGAGATGAGTCAGGCACTGAATCTGGATGAAAGCACCACCGTGGATCCTGGTGACTATCTGGCACTGTATACCGATCTGAACAGCGGAACGCCGGAGTACGGAGAGATCACAAAAGTAGAGCAGAGCGGTTCCGATTATATCCTGGCATATCAGACGGTTTCTTTCGAAGAGATGCAGGCGGCTATGGATGTGTATCAGAAGGACCAGGTGGAAGGAGATGATCTGTTAGAAGAAACAGACCGGGAGAACCTGGAAGAACAGATTCAGGTTCAGGCGATGGAGAGCGGATTCGCACAGGATGTGGCAGACCGGATCGGTGCTGCGGCGATCGCTACCGATTCCTTTGAAGAGCTGGAAGCCTCTCTGGAGGAAGAGCTTGGCGCGGATGTTTCTGTGGAATATACAGACGAAAATACTCTGATCGGGGATATCGCACCACAGAGCCTGCCGGAAAGTGCTAGCCTGATCCCAAAAACCTATGCGAGAAAACCGGGAGGAACGGGAACCGGCAAACCGATCGTGACAGTCAGCCTGGGAACGGTCAGAGCCAATCTCGGTACAACACTGAAACATTTTGACGGAGATGTCAGCGGCGTGCATCTGGCACTGGAGATTCCGGTGCTGGTAAATATCCAGCTGCATGCCAATGCAAATATCCAGATCACTGTAACTTCCACCTTCGAGCAGGAAGTCCGGGTGGATATTAATGTAGACGGAAAAGCGGTCTGGAAAGTATGGAAGATTTTTCCGTATATCGCAGATTATAAGGTGACAGCGTCGCTGGATCTGTATGAGTACACCGGCATTGCTCTGGATGTGAACTTTAAGACCGTGGAGGGCGAGGGCAGCTCCGGAGGTTCCAACAAAGGCTCAAAACTGCGAAAAGGTGTCAATAAGATCGCCGGAGAGCTGAAGAGCATGATGGAAAACGGAGAAGAGTATATCACGGACAAGACGAAATTCTCCGGAAGTTTTGGCGATGAGGAAGAGGGAGAGGAAATCTCCGTTTCCAAGAGCCTTGCACAGCGTTACTCAGAACTTCTGGCAGATGAGGGAGACTGGGTAGAAATCTACAATCGCCTGCTGGTAGACAATCATTTCCGGGTACTGGCGATTATTGATATAGAAGTGAAACTGGAATTTGTGGTTTATGCCAATATGAACATTTCTATTGGAATGTCTTACTGGTATAAGAATGCAAAACGATATGTATTTTCTCTGAAAGTGATGGACCGGACCGCAACCAGCGATACGATTGATCTGTGTGAAGAACAATATGAACTGACTGCCTATGCGATGGGTACGCTGGGACTGAAAGCCGGTGTGCGGCTGACGGTAGCGGTGGGACTTCTTTCCACAAGACTGGCAAGTGTCGGCATCACGGCAGAGGTAGGCGGCTATGCACAGTTGTGGGGCTATCTCTACTACGAACTGAAGTACACCGCATCGAACGGCAGAACGACGAGAGCCATGGGTGCAATGTATCTGGAGCTTGGCATCTATCTGGAGATCAAATTCCTGGCACAGGCGCTGGCCAACTCCTTTACCTACAATCCGACCTTGTATGAAAATGAATGGCCGCTGTACACGGTGGGACATCTGGAAAATGTTCTGGATTTTGCCTATACACAGGCGGATGTCAAAGACATCAAGATGAAGCGGGATGTGAAAGGGGTACAGCTGTCGGATGAATATTTCCGGATGCAGTACATGGACATGAAAGAAGGTCTGGATGACGACGGAAATTACCGGGAGAAAATCTACGATGACAGCACAAAATACTTTAACATCGTCATGACCAATCCGGCATTCTCCTATGACCGGGACACCAATGTGATCTCCGTGGATCCGGGAACAGAACCGGAACAGGACGGCGAGATGATCATTACCTGGAAAAATCAGGAAGGAACCTTCAATACACAGCCACTGACCATAAAGATCCGGTTACACTGGGATAACCTGCGGGATGGCTACTATATTGCCTTTGACAGCCAGGGCGGCTCCTATGTGGATACCATCATGGGCAAATACAATTCCGATATTGAAAAACCGGAAGATCCGGTGAGAACCGGTTACCGGTTTGTGGGATGGTACGAAGATGAAGAACTGACAACACCATATACGATCCCTGCAAAGATGCCGAACAAAGAGCGGATGGTTTATGCAAAATGGGAAGCAGAAGATGTGGGATATCAGGTGGTTGAATATCTGGAAGGAACCAACGGTGTCTATGAGGCACAGGATCCGATCAGTTACAGCGGACTGACCGATACGGAAGTGACACCAAAACCGGCAGAACACGAAGGATACGAAACACCGAAGGAAAAGACCCAAACGGTACGGGCAGACGGAACGACCGTGGTCAAATATTATTATCCGCGGGAAGAGTATCATCTTACCTTCCTGATGGAAGAAAACGGAGAGACGGTCGCAAGTGATGACTATCGCTATGGAACATTCCTGACAGCTCCGGCAGTGTACCGGCCGGGATATGAATTCCAGGGCTGGTCCCCGGAAGTACCGGAGAGTGTGCCGGCAGGAGATATGACCTATACTGCTACTTGGAAAGCTTCCGATGGTATTCCATATGCAGTAAAATACTACGTGGAAGAACCGGAAGAAGGCGGCTATACTTTAAGTGAGATCAAAACCATGACCGGAACCACCGGTGAGACAGTCACTGCGCCGGAAGGTGATTACAGTTCTGTGATCTACCATCGGAAAGGGGAACTTGCCAGTGGTGAGGTAAAAGCAGACGGAAGTCTGGTGCTGAAGGTTTACTATGATCTGAACACCTATACACTGACATATGACTCGAAAGGTGGAGCATTAGACGAAACTACCCTGACAGCAAGACCGGGAGAGAGAATCGGCGTTCCGGTACCGGTGAGAGAAGGCTATACCTTTGAAGGATGGTATCTGGATGAAGAGTATCAGCAGTCCTTTGGTGAGACAATGCCGGATCACGATCTTACGGTTTATGCAAAATGGGAACAGCAGACGGTCAATTATACGGTAAGACATTACCAGGAAAAACTCTGGAGCATTACCGGATATGAAGAGATTCCTTATGGACGGGAATTTGATGCGAAAAACTATGAACTGACAGAGGAAGAATCGTTTACTGCACATGCAGGTGACAGCGTAACGCCGGATGTGAAATCGTATACCGGATTTAGTGCACCGGAAAAACAGACGGTGGAAGTCCTTGGTGACGGAAGTCTTGTGGTGAACTACTATTACACAAGAAATACCGGCCTGCTTCTTCTGGAAGTGACTGGAAATCCCGACGGAAAAGAATTTGCCCGGGTTCAGTATGTACCATATGGCACACCGATCGGCGAGATAGAAGCTGTAGTAGGAAGACAGAACGATCGGGCAGGATATACTTTCGAAGGCTGGTATACAGACGGTAACCATCAGAATCCTTTTGATGGTATCATGCCGGCAGTGGATGTGAACACAGAGGAACCGGATGCCTGGAACGATGGCTTTAAAATCTATGGAAAATGGACACCGGTTCCGAGTGAGTACCGCGTGGAACATTACCAGCAGAATCCATTCGATCCGAGTTCGTATATCCTCGTGGAAGAAGAGACAAAGACAGCCCTGACGGATACCGAGGTGACACCGGAAGTGAAATCTTATCCGGGATTCCAGTCTCCGGAAGCGCAGACCTTATGGGTGACCGGCTACGATGTGGCATGCATGCAGTACTACTATGACAGAAACAGCTATCCGGTTACTTATGTGAAGAATAACGGGGAAGCCGATGAGACAGCAGATGTGATGTATGGAGCAGTTGTTTCGGAGGTTCCGAAATACTCCGGACATGCATTTGCCGGCTGGTATGAAGACGCAGCCCTGACGGTTTCCTTTGAAGGAAAAACCATGCCGATGCATGCAATGACGCTGTATGCGAAGTGGGAACCTGGAAAGAAGACCTATCGGGTGATCCATCAGTTACAGAGTGCAGACGGATCGGATACCTGGAAGACGGCAGAGACAGAAACCTTTACCGGAACAGCCGGAGATTCGGTGGAACCGGAAGTGAAGGCGTATGATGGATTTACCGCACCGGAAAAACAGAGCTGTACGCTGACCGTTTCCGATGATCCGGATACCATCATTTACCGCTACCAGCGTAATTCCTATCAGGTAACCATGGTGACAAATAACGGAGATCCGGCGACCGAAAAGACATACCTTTACGGAACCCGGGTGGAAGAGATGCCGGAACGGGAAGGTTACTCCTTCGACGGCTGGTATCAGGATGCAGATCTTACGAAAGTATTTGACGGAACGGTTCCTGCCAAAAACAGTACGATTTACGCAAAATGGGAACCGAGAGCAACGTATTACTGGGTAAAATACAGCCTGCAGAACGCAAATGATGACGGCTATACGGTTGCATCCATGGAATCTCTGTTAGGCAGGACGGAAGATGTGATTACACCGGAAGTACGGAAGTTCGAAGGATACGTATCTCCACAGCCACAGACCGGACAGATCGAAGGCGGAAAAGTTCTGGTGATCGAGTATCTGTATGAACGTGAAGTACATACCTTACAGCTGGAAAATAATGACGGAACGGAACCAAAACAGCTGCAGATGAAACAGGGAGCAACGATTCCGGCACCATCCATGCGAAAAGGTTATACCTTCCTGGGCTGGTGTACAGACAGCACATTACAGACCGTGTATACCGGAAATATGCCGAATGAAGATCTGACGCTGTATGCAAAATGGGAAGCAAATACAAGAACCTACACAGTAAAACATTATCTGCAGAAAGCAGAAGGAGACGGTTACCAGTGGGTGGCAACACAGAACCCGAAGGGTAAGACGGATGAAACGGTAACGCCGCCGGTCAATACAACCTATGGCGATGAATATGAATTACCGGAACCGCAGACCGTAACCATTTCTGCACAAGAGCAGACAGTGGTAACCTACTATTACAAACGAAAAGTACACAAACTGACCTTTGAACCGGAAAACGGAGAGAAGACACAGACTGTGGAAGGTCGTGTCGGTGCCACATTCAATGTGAAACAGCCGGTTCGAAAAGGATACACCTTCACAGGATGGACACCGGAACTTCCGGAGAAGATCCCGAATGAGGATGTAACCTATCAGGCACAGTGGAGGAAAAACCGCTATCTGGTACAGTTTGTGAGTGAAGGAACGGTACTCAAGGAATATACACTTTCTTATGGGGATGCGATCCCGGCTCAGGAGAAACCGACCAGAGAAGGATATACGTTCGTAAGCTGGGATAAAAACGTACCGGATACCGTATCCGATGAAAATGTGAAAAACGGAAAACTGGTCTTTCAGGCAGTATGGAAAGAAATAGCATATACCATCAGCTATAATCTGGCGGGAGGAAGCCTTCCGACCGGAAAGACCAATCCGACAACATTCACCATCAACAGCAAACCGATGGATCTGGTACAGCCAAAACGGGAAGGCTATACGTTTGAAGGATGGTCAGGAACCGATATCAAAGAAAAAGATACACAGGTTACGGTTACCGCCCGCCCGTTGAAAGACAGAACCTATACGGCAAACTGGAAAGAAAATTCCTATACGATCGTTTTCAATGTAGAAGGTGAAGTAACAAGGGGAGAGATGAAAAATATCCCGCTTCGTTATACACAGGAAACCACGATACCGAAAAACGGATATGTGTGCGGAGGCTATAAGTTTGTCGGATGGAGAACCGGTGGAAAGAAAAGTGAGCAAAAAGTATATCAGCCGGGAGACAAAGTCAGCAGACTTTGTGCGACCAATAATGGAACGGTCAACCTGTACCCGATCTGGGAACCGTGCGAATATACGATTACGTTTGACTATCAGACCGGTAATAAACGGGAGAAAGTAACATGCAAATATAAAGAAACATATACGTTCCCGACCGTAAACAGACTCGGATGGACCTTCGAAGGCTGGAGCCGGTCCGCGGGTTCGACAAATGTGATCAGCTATGCACCGAATGTTAAAACGGCTGTATTTGAGGATGAAAAGGATCTTACTTTATATGCGGTATACAAACCGATAACTTCAGCTGTTTTTACGGGACAGACGGAACATAAATACTTTATCACGGATGAACATGAACTGACTATTTTTACTTTCTTTATTCAGGGGGACAGAAAGGTTGTAACAACCGGTGATTATGGACTTTATCCATCCTGGTATAATTTGTATCTGCCGGATATCTCCATGGATGCAGCACGCCTGTATCAGAAGATGAAGATAAAAGTCAGCTATAAGATTGATGAAGAAGAAGATGGATGGGCAGATCTGAGATTAAGTTATCAGTCACAGGATGGCACATATTATGACAACGTAGAAACGCGGGCAAATGATATTGGAAAATGTGATGGAGAAACGGTATCGCATACATTTGAAATTACCCGTAAAAATGGAGTGGATTTAAATTATTTCATGTTGGTATTTGATGCACATGGAAAAAACGCAGATGAATACTACATGAGCAATCTGAAAGTAGAAGTGAATCTGGAATAATGCGTAAGGGGGAAGAAGATTGAATAACAACAGAAGAAAGATAGGAATCGGAATCGCCGTGTGCGCATGCGTTCTGCTGATCGGAGCCGGTCTGTATCTTACGAGAAACAACAAACAGGAAACACAGGAATCCCCGGATTCGGCCTTTGTGCCGGATCTGGATCCTGACGCTTCCACGCAGGAGGCAAAGGAGAGTGATCCGCCGGAGGGCATCCGTATCCCGGGATATCCGTCGATCACCATTCCGGCAGACACGAAAGAGGTAACAGTCAATCTGATGAACCCGGAAGGAAATCCGTGTTATTTTACCTTTACACTGGTACTGAAAGATACAGATGAGACGATCTATCAGTCCAAAATGGTAGAACCGGGAAAAGCGATCACACAGATCACACTGTCCAAAGAACTGTCCGCCGGGGAATATCCTGCGATACTGAAGATCAGTACCGCGGCACTCGATGACGGTCGGGCGATGAACGGTGCCAATGTGGAAACCGTATTGAACGTACAGTAAGGGGGGAGAAACATGAAGAAAAAAAGAGCAGTTGCAGGAGGGTTGCTGCTTGTCTTAGGGATCGCACAGAGCGTATCAGCAGAAACCACGACCGTAACGTATCATGTGGATCCGTCCTATATGGTACTGGTTCCGGCAAACACCACGATTCCATTTAACGAAGAATCGGTAAACTACGGGAAAATTCGTGTCGAAGAAGCACAGATCGAAGAAGGAAAATGCATCCAGGTGGAGCTGATCTCGGACAAAAAACTGAAAAATCAGAGTGGAAAAGAAGGGGAGATCCCCTATGAGATTCTGGCGGACACAACAGCATTTACAAAAGCCCGCTATACCACGGCAGGGGAAGAGACAGTACTTGGTATCACGATCGACAGAGAATCCTGGAAAAAGGCACCGTCAGGCTCCTATGCGGATACGGTTACTTTTCAGGTATCCTATGTGGATGCGACAGATTAGAGCAGGAGGATGGACAGATGAAAAAGGCAGCAATTATTCTGATGGGGATTTGCCTGTGCCTCTCCATACCCGTTGCGGCAGAGGCTGCGCAGACAGGTACTTCGTCCGTTACGCAGCAAAGCACCATCAACACGACAGTACCGGATACCCACATGGTCACGATACGATCCGAACATGCACAGGTGAGCTATCAGCATGAGGAGGGTGACGATGAGGAAACACAGGAGACGGTGACTTATGCGGTGGAGCGCTTTTCCAGCCCGCAGTTTCAGATCCAGCCGAAAAAAGGATGGAAGATCACAGCAGTGCTGGTAAACGGAGAGGATGTGACGGATCAGCTGAAAGACGGGATGCTGACACTTCCGGAAGTTTATGAAGATCAATTACTTGTCGTGGAGACGGAAGAGAGCACGGAAGACGGCAAAAAAGATGATAAAAAAGACGATTCTACCGGAGGTGGTGGTCGGGAAGATACAAAACCTACAGATAAAAAGCCGACCGATACAAAAAATAACGGAACTTCCGGCAACAGCAATTCCGGAACGAAAACGAATGTATCAACGGGAAACAGTCAGGGAACAAAGGCGGATCTGACAGGCACGACGAATGGAACGGCAGCGGCAAAGACGGCAGATCTGCAAAAGAATGTAATGTATTTTATGGCGGCAATTGTATCCGGTGCGGTACTTTTGATTCTGGCAGACAACCGGAGAAAAAGAAAACACGGAGAATAGATAAGCAGACAGAAAGAAAAGCGAAAAAGGGCAGATAAACCACAAAATCGGTTTACCTGCCCTTTTTCAGGCGGATCAATTTTGATTATCGAGGCAGTCGCCAGGGTCTCATGTAAGTATGCACTTTGGCTCGTCACTCGCGTAAATCAGGAACGGTCTGCTCCGCCGGTGTGTACCACCCGTTTTTCCACCAGACTGACCGCCTGATAAAGAATCATGGCGATGATGCACAGAAGAATGATCGACAGGATCATCCAGTCAAGTTTGAAGATCTGGCTGCTGTAGATAATGAGAAATCCCAGTCCTTGCCTGGCTCCGATAAATTCACCGATGACCACACCAACCAGACAGAGCCCGATATTGACTTTCATAACGCTCAGTAGATAAGGGACCGAAGAGGGCAGTGCCACACGCAGAAGTTCATCTTTCCGTTTCCCGCCGAGGGTACGGATGAGTTTCAGAGAATCAGGATCAATCTCCGTAAAACTGGTATACAGATTCAGGATGGAGCCGAAGATCGCGACAGAGATCCCGGCAAGAATAATGGTTTTATAACTGGCTCCCAGCCATACGATCAGCAAAGGGGCAAGTGCAGACTTCGGAAGGCTGTTCAGCACCACAAGGTAGGGCTCCATAATCGCAGCAAGCCGTGGACAGATCCAGAGGAGAACGGAAAAAAAGAGACTGAAAACTACAACCAGAAAGAAACTGGCAAGTGTTTCAAACACTGTGATTCCGATATGGGAGAGCAGATGATTGGTCAGAAGCAAAGTTCGGAAAGCAAGACATACCTGACTGGGGCTTCCGAAGATAAAGGAATCGATGAACCCGAGCCGTGCGCTGACCTCCCAGAGTAACAGAAAAACCAGAAAGACAGCCAGCCGCATCAGGCAGATAAACTGCTGTCTTTTTTTGTACTTTCGTAAAAAAGACTGTTGTGCAGATGAATCAGGTATCATGATTTAACTCCTTCCAGATCTGTTGAAAATATTGCTTGAATTCAGGGGCATTTCGCATCTGCATGGGAGTGCGGTCGGTAAGAACAGTAAAAACAGGAATCTCGCACCGGACGCAGGCAGGGGCTTTCGAGAGGATGATGACCCGATCAGACATGCTGATGGCTTCGGAGATATCGTGGGTGACCAAAAGCGCGGTTTTCCCTTCTTTACGCAGAATTTTCCAGATGTCATCACTGACGGAAAGTCTGGTCTGATAATCCAGTGCGCTGAAAGGTTCATCGAGAAGCAAAAGTGCGGGTTCCAGGGCGAGGGTGCGGATCAGTGCGGCACGTTGTCGCATCCCGCCGGAAAGCTGGGAAGGGTGGGAGGAACGGAAATTCCAGAGCCCATATTCCTGTAAGAGCCGGTCAACGTGTGAGAGGGATTCTTCTGTTTTTCTTTTTTGAATTTCAAGACCAAGAAGGACATTTTCATATATAGTCAGCCATTCGAAAAGATGATCCTTCTGCAGCATATATCCGACAGAGAGAACGGAATGTTCCCGTGGAAGTCCCTGCATGGTGATCTGTCCCTGTTCCGGTATCAGAAGTCCGGCGATCAGATTCAGAACGGTACTTTTCCCGCATCCGCTGGGACCCACCAGAGAGACAAACTCGCCTTCCTGAATGGAAAAACTGATTTCTGAGAGTGCCGGGATCTCTCCGGAAAGTGTGTGATATGAAAGTCCGACATGGTCAAGTTCCAATAAAGCAGGCATAGAAAAAACCTCCGTGTACCTGGAATTATGTATTCCCGCAGTAACAGGCAAAATGCACTAAAATCAGAGACAGCAAGAGTCAGGGAATACACTATAGTTTATTATATGAAAAAGACAACGAATGGTCATATATTAAGATTTACTTACAAAAGTGTAAGATTTCCGAAAATCGGTTGTGACGATGGTGAAAACTGTTATAATAAAGTCCTGTAAAGTCCCGGAGAAAGGAAAAGAATATGACAATATGGAATAAAATAAGGACCGGTCAGTGGATTTCACGGACTTATCTGCTGATGCTGGTGTTTAATCTGCTGTATAATTCGCTGATCTATTATAGCGGTCAGTGGATGGGAACTCATACGAAAGCCTGGAACATCGAGATTTCTCTGGACAATCAGATTCCGGTAATCCCCTGGTTTGTGGGAATCTATTTTTCGTTTTTCTTGTTCTGTGCAGTTAATTTTCTGCTGATAGGTTATTATGGAAAGAAAAAAGCCTGTCTGTTTTTATGTGCAGAGCTTCTGGCCAAGACAGTATGCGGGATCTTTTACCTGTGTTTTCCCACAACGAATCTTCGGCCGGAGATCGTGGGAACGGACTTCTGGAGCCGGATGCTTGTGGAATTGTATCAGATGGATGCAGCAGTGAACCTGTTTCCATCGATTCACTGTATGGACAGCTGGTTTTGCGTGGTGGTACTTCGGAATATCCGGAAAGTACCGCACTGGTATATGACGATCACCTGGATCTGGGCTGTGGCAATCTGTGCATCCACGTTATTTACAAAACAGCACGGGATTCTGGATGTGGCAGCAGGGATAGCACTTGCGGAACTTAGCTATATATGTGTGATCCGCTGGAAAAAAACAGAACGGTTCCGTCTGTGGATGGAGAAAAAACGGATATGAAAAATAAGAAAAAAATCATAGGAAACGGTATTTTCCTGTTTCTGGTGCTTGGTCTTACCCTGTATGGTGTCTTTCATGGAGAAGATCTGGGACTGATCTGGGAAAATGTCAAAAAAGCGGATAATCGATATCTCTTCCCGGCAGTCATCTGTGTGATATTTTTTATCTGGGGAGAGTCGATTATTATACATTATCTGCTGTATACTCTGCAGATCAGGCTGAAAAAGTGGAAGTGTTTTCTGATCTCTTCGGTAGGCTTCTTTTTCAGCTGTATTACACCATCGGCTAGTGGCGGGCAGCCGATGCAGATGGTATATCTGAAAAAAGAAAAGATTCCGATCTCGGTATCCTCTGTAGTACTGATGATTGTAACCATTACCTATAAACTGGTACTGGTGTTGCTTGGTATATTTGTACTGTTCTTTCAGCCGCGGATCACAGATACCTATATGCAGGATGTGATGCCGGTGATGTGGCTGGGACTGTGGCTGAATGTATTCTGTGTGACGTTTATGCTGCTTCTGACCTTTCATCCGCAGCTGATGCGGCAGATTCTGGTAAAAGGACATGAAGTTCTTGTAAAAATGCATATCCTGAAAAAGAAGACCTCCCGTCTGGAAAAACTGGAAGGAGCCATGGACGAGTATCAGAAGACAGCAGAATATCTGAAAAATCATCCGGGCGTGGTAGGCATCGTGTTTCTGATCACCTGTTTGCAGCGTGTGGCATTGTTTTTTGTAACATATTTTGTTTATCGATCTTTTGGTTTACATCAGTACAGTATGTATGATATTGTAATACTTCAGGGTATGATTTCAGTGGCTGTGGATATGCTCCCGCTGCCCGGAGGTATGGGAATCTCAGAAAAGCTGTTTTCCATGCTGTTTACAGGAATTTTCGGAGAGGTACAGGTTCTGGCGGGAATGATCCTGAGCCGTGGACTTAGTTATTATACAGAGTTACTGATCAGTGCAGTTATGACTGTGGCTGCGCAGCTGTTTCTTGGTAATGAAAAAGAACACAGAGAAAAGATCAGCGAAAAGCTGAAAACGATACAGGAAAAGGGAAAAGGATACGAAAGAAAGAGGGGGAACTCATGATAAGTTTTATTGGTTATTACAATTACACGGTGATTCTGACGTATATCAGTCTGTTTTGTTCTATTGCGGGGATGTTGTTTACTGTGAACGGGTGGTATAAGATGGCAGTGTTGTGCCTGGCTCTTTCGGGACTGTGTGACATGTTTGACGGAAAAATCGCCAGAAGAAAGACGGACCGTACGGAGGAAGAAAAATGTTTTGGTATTCAGATCGATTCCCTGTGCGACATGGTCTGCTTCGGAGCATTTCCGATTCTGCTGGCCTATAGCCTTGGTATGAAAGGACCGATTGGACTCGTGATCCTGGCATGGTACGGAATGAATGGTGTGGTCCGTCTCGGTTACTTTAATGTCTGTGAGACAAAACGTCAGGAAGAGACGGAGGAAGTAAGAAAATATTACAGCGGTCTGCCGATCACATCGATTGCTGTAGTACTGCCGCTGGTGTTTGTGCTGCATACGGTGCTGAGAAGCCATTTTGTAGTGTCACTTCATGTGGCCATGTTTGTTGTCGGTACGCTGTTTGTGACGAATATCCAGGTGAAAAAACCCAAGAATTCCACACTGGCAGTTCTGGTCGGTGTTGTTGCCCTGGCAATCTTAAAAATCTTTCATATTTTTTAGTTTTTTATAATGATGATCAAAAGCCGAAATGTATTACGGAGTATTGCAGATGACATACGACAGCATTTTGGCTTGTGTTTTATACATGATTTTTCGGAAAGTCAGGTACAGAATAATTTTGAGAATATATATGTAAAAGGGAGAAAATATATGAAATACGCAGATCGATACGGAAATCGCTGGGAAGAAACCGGATTCCAGGATCGTTTTCTGGAAAAATTATATAAAAGCGTACCGGGGCGTGCGGTGATAAAAGTGCTGGTACATCCGTGGGTTTCCAGAATGGGTGGCTGGATATTGAGCCAGAAAGCATCCTGCTGGCTGATCCCGTTATTCTTAAAAGGACATTCGATGGATGAGTCCGGCTGGGTCAAACAAAGATTTACCTCCTATAATGATTTCTTTATGAGAAAACTGAAACCGGGACAGCGTCCGGTGGAAGAAGATACCGCGCGGATCATCAGTCCCTGTGATGCCAAACTTACCGTCTGTCCAATCACGGAGTACGGGATCATGAAGATCAAGCATACGCCGTATACGGTAAAAGAACTGTTAAAGAGTGAAAAACTGGCTCGTGCCTATGAAGGCGGCTATGGATTCGTTTACCGCTTGACAGTGGACGACTATCACAGGTATATTTATACAGAAACCGGAAAAAAATCCGGCAACTATAAGATCCCCGGAATCTTTCATACGGTTAACCCAATTGCAAACGATCTGGAGCCAATCTATAAGGAAAATACCAGAGAGTTCTGTCTGATCAGGACAAACGATGCAGGAACCGTCCTGCAGATGGAGGTTGGTGCGTTGATGGTGGGAAAGATCGAGAACGATCAGGAAGAAGCCTTTGTACACCGGGGAGAGGAAAAGGGAAGATTTGCATTCGGCGGTTCTACGATCGTGGTGCTTTACCAGCGGGGACAGGTTCAGCCGGATCAGGATCTTCTGGAGAACAGCCGGGACGGTTACGAAACAAAAGTAACCCAGGGAGAGGCTGTAGGAGATAAGGTGGAAAAATGCAGAAAATAAATTATCAGAAATTAATGGAAACAGAAATTGAGCACAACAGGCAGGAGCAAAAAGTTCCTGCTTTACTTTTACACAGCTGCTGTGCACCCTGCAGCAGTTACTGTCTGGAAACATTGAGTGAAGACTTTGCAATCACTGTGTTTTATTATAATCCGAACATTTATCCGGAAGAAGAATATTGGAAACGTGTAAGAGAACAGGAGCGGTTTATCGGTCTTTTGCCTGCAAAACATACGATTTCTTTTCTGGAAGGAAGATATGAGAAAGAACGGTTTTATGAGACGGTAAAAGGTCTTGAAAAGATTCCGGAAGGAGGGGAGCGGTGCTTTGCCTGCTATCGGCTGCGTTTGTCGGAGGCAATCAGAGAGGCAGAGAAAGGCGGATTTGCCTATGTGACTACCACGCTGACCATCAGTCCGATGAAAAATGCACAGAAGTTAAATGAGATTGGCGAGGAACTGTGCCGGGAAACAAGAGTGGCGTGGCTGCCATCTGATTTTAAAAAGAAAAACGGGTACAAACGATCCACGGAACTGTCAAAAGAATACGGGATGTACCGGCAGGATTACTGTGGCTGTGTATTCTCGATGAGAGAACGAGAAGAGCAAAAAGCCCGGATCGAGCAGGAGAGTTACTGTTCACTCCGTGCCCAGTAACTCGCTGCGCGATGCACAGAATTTATGCTGACCGCATAAATTCGCGCGATATGTCTCGGGTTTTCTGTGACCTGCGCTCACAAAAAACGCCTCGCGGGATATTACCAGTGAACAGTAACGCAGGCGACTTTACAGAATAACGGAATATAAAAAGCGACTTGCGCCGACACAAGATTAATGATAGAATGATTTCAGACTTTACTATGAGAAAGTAAATGGCAGTAAATCCGCTGATTCCCGGATAATTTAAGAGAGGAACAGGAAAAGAAATCTGCCGGAAAATACAGGGAAGAGAGGAAACAATATGGCACAGTTATGGGGAGGCCGTTTTACCAAAGAAACGGACAAACTTGTATATAATTTTAATGCATCCATCGGATTTGACCAGAAATTTTTTCATCAGGATGTACAGGGAAGCAAAGCCCATGTTACCATGCTGGCAAAACAGGGGATCCTGACAGAAGATGAGAAAAATCAGATCATCGCCGGACTGGACAGTATCGTAGCGGATGTGGATTCGGGAAAACTGGAGATCACCAGTGAGTACGAAGATATCCACAGTTTTGTGGAGGCCAATCTCATCGACCGGATCGGTGATGCCGGCAAGAAACTGCACACCGGACGAAGCAGAAATGACCAGGTGGCTCTGGATATGAAACTGTATGTCAGAGACGAGATCAAAGAACTGGACGAGCTGGTGAAAAAGCTGCTGGTGACACTGAATAAGATCATGGAAGAAAACCTGCATACCTATATGCCGGGATTTACCCATCTGCAGAAAGCACAGCCGATCACACTGGCACATCATATGGGTGCGTATTTTGAGATGTTCCGCAGAGACAGAGGCCGCCTTGCGGACATTTACGAAAGAATGAACTACTGCCCGCTGGGAAGCGGAGCGCTTGCAGGAACCACCTATCCGCTGGATCGTGCCTACAGTGCCGAACTGATGGGATTTGCCGGTCCTACGATGAACAGTATGGATTCCGTAGCAGACAGAGATTATGTGATCGAACTGTTATCTGCCATGTCCACGATCATGATGCATCTGAGCCGTTTTTCCGAGGAAATCATTATCTGGAACTCCAACGAGTATCAGTTTGTGGAGATTGACGATGCATACAGTACAGGAAGCAGCATCATGCCACAGAAGAAGAATCCGGATATTGCAGAACTGGTTAGAGGAAAGACCGGTCGTGTTTATGGTGCATTAATGTCGATCCTGACAACCATGAAAGGCATCCCACTGGCATATAATAAAGATATGCAGGAAGATAAAGAGCTGACCTTTGATGCAATTGATACAGTAAAAGGATGCCTGGCATTGTTTGAAGGCATGATTTCCACTATGAAATTCCGTAACGATGTGATGGAAAACAGCGCAAAACATGGGTTTACCAATGCAACAGATGCAGCAGATTATCTGGTAAATCACGGGGTACCGTTCCGGGATGCTCATGGTATTGTAGGTCGTCTGGTGCTGTACTGTCTGGACAAAAAAATTCCGTTGGACGAGATGACTCTGGAAGAATACAAAGCGATCAGTCCGGTATTTGAAGAGGATATTTACGAAGCCATCAGCATTAAAACCTGTGTGGAAAAACGTATGACCATCGGTGCTCCGGGACCGGATGCGATGGCAAATGTGGTAGAGTGGAATAAAAAATATCTGGAAGAAAACTAAAAAAGTGTTGATTTTTTCAGAAAACTGGTATAGTATTACCAAGTAAATACAAATGTACGCGAGAGAAATACAAAAAGTAACGGTTGTGCATTGAGTAAGAAGAATGAGGAGTGAAATCACAATGAGCAGCAAATTAAGAGTAGGTATTTTAGGAGCAACAGGAATGGTAGGACAGAGATTCATCTCTCTGCTGGAAAATCATCCGTGGTTTGAAGTAGTAACCGTAGCAGCATCCCCGAGAAGTGCGGGAAAAACATATGAAGAAGCCGTAGGCGGACGCTGGAAAATGGACACTCCGATGCCGGAAGCTGTAAAGAAACTGGTAGTTATGAATGTAAACGAAGTGGAGAAAGTAGCTTCCACCGTTGATTTTGTATTTTCCGCAGTTGATATGTCCAAAGAGGAAATCAAAGCGATCGAAGAAGAATATGCAAAAACGGAGACGCCGGTGGTTTCCAACAACAGTGCCCACAGATGGACACCGGATGTACCGATGGTAGTGCCGGAGATCAACCCGGAGCACTTTGATGTCATCGAATCTCAGAAAAAACGTCTGGGAACCACACGCGGATTCATTGCAGTAAAACCAAACTGCTCCATTCAGAGTTATGCACCGGTTCTGACCGCATGGAAAGAATTCGAGCCATACGAAGTAGTTGCTACTACATACCAGGCAATCTCCGGAGCAGGTAAAACCTTCAAAGACTGGCCGGAAATGGTAGAAAACATTATCCCATACATCGGCGGAGAAGAAGAAAAGAGTGAACAGGAACCGCTTCGTATCTGGGGTAAAGTAGAAAACGGACAGATCGTAAAAGCTACTGAGCCGGTGATCACCTGCCAGTGTATCCGTGTTCCGGTACTGAACGGACATACCGCAGCAGTCTTTGTAAAATTCAGAAAGAATCCTACCAAAGAACAGCTGATCGAAAAACTGGTGAACTTCAAAGGATTCCCACAGGAAGCAGAACTTCCGAGTGCTCCGAAGCAGTTTATCCAGTATCTGGAAGAAGATAACCGTCCACAGGTAAAAATGGATGTCAACTTCGAAAACGGTATGGGAATCAGTGTGGGTCGTCTGAGAGAAGACACCGTATACGACTGGAAGTTCGTAGGACTGTCCCATAACACTGTAAGAGGAGCTGCCGGCGGAGCTGTTCTGTGTGCAGAGACTCTGAAAGCAAAAGGATATATTCAGGCAAAATAAATAAGAATGCAAATAAGAAAAATAAAATCCCGGGTGTGTTGCATGCCCGGGATTTTACTTTACAGGAAATTGCTTTCCTGTAAGTAAAAAACGCTCCGCGAGGATGCGCCAAGGCACATTCTTTATCGAATCACAGAAAAGTTGTACCGGGCAGACATATCTGCTGTTTTTAACATAGAAACCAGGCAAGTTCTGGGGTGCACTTGAATTTCCGGAAGAAAAACGGTATACTCTTTGTTGCCCCTGCAAGATTTTTATATCGCAGGGACGCTGAAGAGACGAGAAAGGGTTAAATTTATATGAATAAATCCGTATTTATCGCAGAGAAACCGAGCGTAGCCCAGGAATTTGCCAAAGCGTTAAAGGTGAAGACCACGCGGCATGACGGATATCTGGAATCGGAAAATACCATTGTTACCTGGTGCGTGGGTCATCTGGTGACGATGAGTTATCCGGAAGTTTATGATATCAAGTACAAGCGCTGGACTCTGGAAACTCTGCCTTTTCTGCCCGGGGAGTTCAAGTATGAAGTCATCCCGTCGGTAAAAAAACAGTTTGAGATTGTCAAAGGGCTGTTAAACCGCCCGGATGTGGATACCATCTATGTCTGTACCGATTCGGGAAGAGAGGGAGAGTATATCTACCGTCTGGTCGCACAGATGGCCGGCGTCAGGGGAAAGAAAGAGAAACGTGTCTGGATCGATTCCCAGACGGAAGAGGAGATCATCCGCGGAATCAAAGAAGCGAAGGATCTGAGTGCTTATGATAATCTGAGTGCATCGGCATATCTGCGGGCAAAAGAAGATTATCTGATGGGTATCAATTTTTCCAGAATTCTGACATTGCGGTATGGGAACAGCGTGTCCAATTATCTGGGAAATAAATATCAGGTAATTTCCGTAGGGCGGGTCATGACCTGTGTGCTTGGAATGGTAGTGCGAAGAGAGCGGGAGATCCGTGAATTCGTAAAAACACCGTTTTACCGGGTGCTCGGTAAGTTCTCTCTGGAAGGAAGAACCTTCGACGGAGAATGGCGTGCTGTGGAAGGCAGCCGGTATTTTCAGTCACCGGATCTGTATAAGGAAAATGGCTTCAAGGACAGAAACCGGGCGGAAGAACTGAAAGGCATTCTGGAACGGGAGAGTGCAGTCGGTGTGACGAATGAACTTTCCGGTTCCAACGGAATGGCACAGCGGACAGCTCCGGTGCATCAGGCGGTGCTTGAGAAGATCGAGAAGAAAAAAGAGAAGAAGAACCCACCGCTTTTGTATAACCTGGCGGAATTACAGAATGACTGTTCCCGGATGTTTAAGATCAGTCCGGATGAGACGCTGCGGGTAGTACAGGAACTGTATGAAAAGAAGCTGGTGACCTATCCGAGAACCGACGCCCGTGTACTTTCCACTGCAGTTGCCAAGGAGATCAGCCGAAACCTGAAGGGACTGACAAGATACCAGATAGCAGCACCGTTTGCACAGGAGATCCTGGAGACGGGCAGTTTTCAAGGGATCGAAAAGACCAGATATGTCAATGATAAGCAGATCACAGACCATTATGCGATTATTCCTACCGGTCAGGGACTGCAGAATCTTGGAAGACTGCCGCAGATTTCACAGAAAGTGTATCAGGTGATCGTTCGCCGGTTTTTGAGTGTGTTTTATCCGGCGGCGGTGTATCAGAAGGTGAGTCTGGTGTCGGCGGTGGGAAAAGAGAAGCTGTTTTCGAGTTTCAAGGTACTGGTGGAGGAAGGGTATCTGAAGGTGGCCAACGTACCATCCGGAAAGAAAGAAGAGGATGCGAAAAATGCAGAGGAGAAAACGGATGATATCCAGTGTGATGCCGCCTTTCTTGCCTGCCTGCAAAAGCTGAAAAAGGGCGCCATTCTTCCGGTCGATGGATTTGAGATCAAAGAGGGAGAAACTTCTCCGCCGAAACGGTATAATTCCGGTACGATGATCCTGGCGATGGAAAACGCCGGTCAGTTGATCGAGGATGAGGAACTTCGTGCGCAGATCAAGGGCAGCGGGATCGGAACCAGTGCGACGAGGGCAGAGATCTTAAAGAAACTGGTAAACATCAAGTATATCAGTCTGAATAAGAAGACACAGGTGATCACACCGACACAGCTGGGGGAAATGATTTATGAAGTGGTCAATGCGTCAATCAGGGCACTTTTAAACCCGGAACTTACGGCAAGCTGGGAGAAAGGGCTGAATTATGTAGCCGAGGGAAGTATTACTTCCCGGGAATATATGGATAAGCTGGAGCATTTTATCCGGGTGAAAGTGGGTGGCGTGCTGCAGGTAAATTATCAGGCGGCGTTACGAAGCCGATATGACAGTATCGCAGGGAATTATCGAAAAGGAGGAAAATGATCATGAGTATGGAAAGTATTCGAATTGAGAACATGTATGATCTGAAGGAGACGATTGCAGCGGAGATTTTTGAAGGGAAGATATATCCATGGGAAGTGCTTCCGCTGATCAAGGAGTTTATTGTGAAGCTGGGAAATACACTGGATCCGGCAGAGTATGATAAGATCGGGGAGGATATCTGGGTAGCGAAGTCTGCTAAAATTGCCCCTACGGTAGCGTTGAATGGTCCATGTATCATCGGAAAGGATGCTGAGGTGCGTCAGTGTGCATTTATCCGAGGAAGTGCGATCGTCGGTGAGGGCGCTGTGGTTGGTAATTCTACGGAGCTTAAGAATGTGATCCTCTTTAATAAGGTGCAGGTACCACATTATAATTATGTGGGGGATTCTGTGCTGGGTTATAAGGCTCATATGGGAGCGGGATCGATTACTTCGAATGTGAAGTCGGATAAGAAGCTGGTGGTTGTGCATGGAGATGGTTTCGATATTGAGACCGGTATGAAGAAGTTTGGGGCTATGCTGGGAGACAATGTTGAGGTTGGCTGTAATTCAGTGTTGAATCCGGGGACGGTGATCGGCCGGGAGAGTAATGTGTATCCGCTGTCTTCGGTGAGAGGGGTTGTGCCGGAGAAGTCCATCTTTAAAAAGGCTGGAGATATTGTAAAAAAGAGATAGTTTTTCTCAAAGGGGACGCCCCCGGCAGACAGCTTCTGCTCGGACAACGTGGGCAGGCCAACTTTAAGCTAGCCGCTAACTTCGGCTATGGTTCACGAG
>CAKRLG010000006.1 GCA_934359255.1 uncultured Ruminococcus sp. | reverse complement strand
GAAACCGCCGTGTACCGAACGGTACGCACGGTGGTGTGAGAGGACGGCGGTTAGTCACCGCCTCCTACTCGATTACAAGGAATGGAAAGATAGCCAGATAATGAAAATTATCCGACCATCTTCCCGACATTCAAAAAAATAACTGTTCCTAAAAGATACAATGTCTTTTCGGTTAAATTCTCTATATGCAATAGAATATTACAGAAATGTTTTTGTTTCCGACGGGCAGGTCAGACGGGAAAGATCTGTAGATTAGAACCTGTACAAGTCTACAGTTATCGAGTAGGACATGCAGTCTTCTCTTGAAATATGATGAATAAACTGGAACCAGTTTACTATCGACAAAACGGTTTAATACAAACTACCGCCTTCCTGATTTTTCAGATACCAATACAGAATATCAATAAAAGCGGTTACGGAAGGAGCTTTCTGTAGTGGATAAGGAGACATTGCCAGCAGTTTTTCACGATTTGGCGAATTCCAACAGGCGTTGATTGCTGTTCGGATGTTACGTTCAATACAACTGTATGTAGTTCCATAACGCGCCGCAATAACCGGGAAAATAGATTTACTCATGTAGAGTAAATTTTTCTGATCAGTGATAGCGAGTTCCAGTGCGGCAATCAGGAAAAAGTAACCTTTGTAAGTTCTTTTGATTCCAAGTTCAATCGGAAGATCTGCAATTATTTTTGTATTTACCATAGGAATCTCCTTTCTTAAGATTGGGTTGTTGGTCTGTATGTGTCTGTGTGTGTTTTCCTTATACTAATAACACGGAGAAATCACTATTTATGTCAAAAAAAATTATAAAAAACTGAAAAAAGTTCAAAAAGGATACAGAATGTCGTTTTTTCCTTAAAAAGACAGGGAAAACAGGAGAAAAAGGAGTATGGGATTGCGGACTGAAATGGAAAAGGGTATAATGGGATGGATAAAAGATTCTGATTAGTAACAGAAAGAATAGAGAAAATTATGTGGATAAGAACAATAAAAGGATTGAAAAATCCTAAAAAACGAATACGAGTTTCCTTGCTTATATTGTATGACATTCTTGTTATTGGGATTTCAGAGTATACGGCATTGTTGATTCGATTTGAATTCCATCCGGGAATGATAAGGAAACCATTTCTTGAGTCAATGATTCATTATACACCGATTAATATAGGTTGTACGCTGATTATTTTTGCACTGTTCAGTTTGTATGAAAGTCTGTGGCGGTATGCCAGCGTTACAGAGCTTTTAAACTTGGTTTTATCATGTATAGTATCAGCGATGTTTCAACTGGTGGGAATGTATATGATGGGATACCATCTTCCAAGATCCTACTATATTCTGTATTTGTTGGTATTATTACCACTTATGATGGCAGGGAGGTTTTCGTATAGACTGCTTCGTATTTTCAAGCAGAAAGTATATACAGATCATCTGGAAAAACCTATTATTACCATGGTAATTGGAGCGGGGGATGCCGGAACGCTGATTATCAAAGAACTTCAATCCAGTTACCACTTAAGTAATAAAGTGGTATGTGTGATCGATGATAATCCGCAGAAAAAGAATACGAAACTTCTGGGTATTCCAATTATAGGGGGAAGAGAGGAGATTTTAGAGGCTGTAAAACGTTATAAGGTACAGGAAATTATTATAGCCATCCCTACGATGCCCCCAAAGGATCGGAAAGCTCTTCTGGAAATCTGCAAAGACAGTGGCTGTAAACTTCGGATTCTTCCAGGGGTTTATCAGCTGATCAATGAAGAAGTAAGCATAGCAAAGTTGCGGGAAGTAGAAATTGAAGATCTGTTAGGAAGAGACCCCGTAGAGACGGACCTGGAGTCTGTACTGCAATATGTACAGGATAAAAGAGTATTGATTACCGGAGGGGGCGGATCTATTGGCAGCGAGCTTTGCCGCCAGATAGCAGCACATCATCCTGCCTTGCTTGTAATCGTGGATATTTATGAAAATACAGTATATGATATTCAACAGGAATTAAAACATGATTATCCGGAAATGAATCTGGTTGTTTTGATCGGTTCAGTGAGAAATACTCATAGAATCAGTAGCATTTTTCAGAAATATCAGCCGGAACTTGTATATCACGCAGCGGCACATAAGCATGTACCTCTTATGGAAAATAGTCCAAATGAAGCAATCAAAAATAATGTTTTTGGTACACTAAATACAGCGCGGGCTGCTTCTGAAAATGGGTGCAAACGTTTTATACTGATTTCTACGGATAAAGCAGTAAACCCTACCAATATTATGGGAGCGTCAAAAAGAATCTGTGAAATGATCATACAGACACTGAATACAACCTGTGAGACAGAATTTGTGGCAGTACGGTTTGGTAATGTGTTAGGAAGTAACGGAAGCGTTATTCCATTGTTTCGAAAACAAATAGAAGAAGGCGGTCCGGTAACTGTAACAGATAAAAATATTATTCGCTATTTTATGACAATTCCGGAGGCAGTTTCTTTAGTATTACAGGCAGGAGCATACGCAAAAGGTGGGGAGATTTTTGTGTTGGACATGGGAGAGCCGATGCGAATCGATGATCTGGCAAGAAATCTGATCAAGCTTTCCGGATTGCGACCTGATGAAGATATTAAGATCCAATATACAGGACTTCGCCCGGGAGAAAAACTGTATGAGGAGCTTCTGATGGCCGAAGAAGGGTTGCGAAAAACTGCACATGAAAAAATTTTTATCGGAAAGCCGCTGGAGTTTGATCAGGAAAAATTTTTAAAACAGTTGGAACAACTGAAAAAAGAGGCCTATCAGGATGGAAATTATATCCGTGAGTCAGTAAAAGAAATTGTAGCGACATATCAGTATCAGGAAACAGGAGAGAAATCAAAGAAGAAATAATAAGCGTGGAAGCGCCAAAAAGGTATGGAGGTGAGAACGGAAACTGATGGAAAACAGAACCACAGTTTCCGTTTTTTAAAGAGTGATGAGAGATAACAGGAAATGGTTGGATTATGTGATTACGGTGCCGGCAACGATATTTTGTGTGCCGCTTCTGGCTGGAATTGCGATATGGGTAAAAATAGATTCTCCGGGACCGATTTTTTTCCGACAAAAAAGAGTTGGTATTCATCAGAAATATTTTGAAATTTTGAAGTTTCGGACGATGCGTTCGGATACTCCCAAGGATGTACCGACTCATCTTCTGGAAAATCCGGATCAGTATATTACGGAATCAGGAAAATTCTTACGAGCTACAAGTCTGGATGAACTGCCACAGCTGCTGAATATCTTAAAAGGAGATATGAGTCTTGTAGGACCGAGACCGGCACTCTGGAATCAGTACGATCTTCTGAAAGAACGGGAGAAATACGGAGCAAATGATATATTACCTGGGCTCACCGGTTGGGCACAGATACATGGAAGAGATACGATCAGTATTTCCGAAAAAGCAAAATTGGATGGATATTATGTAGAACACCAGAGTACCTGGATGGATCTGAAATGTCTGTTCCTGACGGTACTTGCTGTTTTAAGAAGAGATGGGGTTCAGGAAGGTGCGGAGAAGAAAGAAAATGATACACCACTGGTATCAGTTATTATGGCAACATATCGCAGAGAAAAAGAATTAAGCTGTGCACTGGAGAGTCTTGCAAGACAGACATGGAAGAACCAGGAGATCATTCTTGTGGATGACAATGCGGATCCGGAATGGAATGCCAGAGTAAAGAAAATTGTTGAAGAATTCCAGAGAAGATATCAGATTTCATTAAAGTATGTGGTGAATAAAACTAATAAGGGGTCGGCAGCCTCGAGAAACCGTGGTATAGAAAAAGCATCCGGAATGTATATTACGTTTCTTGATGATGATGACAAATACGGAAGAGAGAAGATAAAGCAACAGGTGCGTCATATGCAGTGTGTGAAATCAGATGTATCTATTACCGATCTGGCGCTGTATCGTGAGGATGGAAGATTAGAGGAAGTGCGGAAAAGAAATTATCTGAAACCGGGGGTTATCCAGGAAGAGAAGCATTTGCTGGCAAAACATTTTCTGTATCATATGACAGGAACGGATACACTGATGTTCAAAAGAGAGTTTTTGCTGAAGGCAGGAGGATTTCCGCCGATTGATCTGGGGGATGAATTCTATCTGATGGAGAAAGTCATTCGGAATCATGGAACAATCAGCTATCTTCCAAGATGTGATGTGAAAGCACTGGTGCATACAGAATCCGAGGGGATGTCCAGCCGAGAAAGAAAAATTGAGGGTGAAAATCGATTATTTGCACACAAAAAGAAATATTGGGCAGATATGAGCTGGGGAGAAAAAAGAAAAATTTGTATGCGCCATCATATGGTACTTGGATATGCATATCTTAGAAACCGACAGTATCCGGCATTTGCAAAAGAAGGAATGCAGGCTTTTTTATTGGCACCGTGTGCCTGTATAGCAATGGTGTGGAAAAGAAAATAAGGAATATGTCTGTATGATGAATAAAATAGAGAATTTACTGAAAACCAGTTATGCCAGAATTACGACTTCAGAGGAACCCGATGAGAAAAAATGGGTGTTTTCTTCTGTTCATAACCGGGCCTTCAATTATAATTCCAGTGCGCTTTTTGAATATGTAAAGAAATATCATCCGGAGATTCAGGCATTTTATGTAATGGAAGATCCGGTGGAACGAAAAAAACTGCAGGAGTGCTTTGGGAACGAGTCTATTATTGATACCAGCACTATGGAAGGAATACGAAAAGTGCTGGAATGTAAAGTCTGGTTCACGTCCACTGCACCACCGTTGTATGGAATGGGATTTCGAAAAAAATATTGTATTATCAATCTGTGGCATGGGGTACCGTTAAAAAAAATCGGGATGGAGCAGGAAAATCTGGGATGGATGACAAAGCTGTACTACAAATATCTGTTTGCGGATAATTATGAAGCAGTGGTTACTACTTCAGAAGAACTGATTCCGGTGATGAGCAGAAGTTTTCTGGTAGAACCGGAAAGAGTCAAAGTGTGGGGACAGCCAAGAAACGATAAGTTATTTGAAAAAATAAATGTCCGGGAACGAATGCAAAAGATTTTTCAAAAAGAAAAACTTCCGGAATTTGATTCTTTGCTTCTATATGCGCCTACATTCCGGGATGATGGGGAAACCAGACTGTTTCCGTTTGAGGAATTCCATGGAGAAAAACGTGGAAGAGCGGTAGAACAGCTGCAGAATTTTCTGGAAAAGAATCGGTGTATTCTGTGTATCCGTATGCATCTGTATGAGAAAGAAGGTTATGAGTGGTTAAAGGCATTAGATCGTCCGGGAAGCCGGATTCGTTTTCTAAATGAGGACAGGATAGAAGATATTATGGAAGTACTGGCTGTGTTTGATCTGTTGATCACAGATTATTCCAGTATTTATATTGATTATTTGTTGTTGGAACGTCCGATTTTATTTTTACCATATGACAGGGAATCATATCTGAAGACACGGGGTTTTAATTTTGATTACGATGAGGTGACTCCGGGACCAAAACCGAAAAGTTATGCAGAGTTCTTGAATTCTATAGAGGGTTTGTTGTATAATGAAATGAACTATGTCGAAAATCGAAAGAAAATTGAAAGAAAATTTAATAAAATACAAAAACCATGCAGCGAAGATATCTGCAGAATGGTAAAAATGATGTGTATTCGATGAAAGACAGAAACAAAAAAATCCCTCTGAAAACAGTTATATTTACCAAGTATACAGGAAGCAGGAGGGTGCAAGGTATAAAAAGGAGAAAAAAATGAGAAAAGTAATCACGTATGGAACGTATGATCTTCTTCATTATGGACATGTGAAATTACTGCAGAGAGCCAAGGCACTTGGAGATTATCTGATTGTTGCTTTATCTACCGATGAATTTAACTGGAATGAAAAACAGAAGAAATGCTATTTCTCTTATGAGGAGAGAAAAAGTTTGCTGGAAGCGATCCGTTATGTGGATCTGGTTATTCCGGAAGAGTCCTGGGAGCAGAAGATTTCGGATGTGAAAGAATTCAAGGTGGATACGTTCGTAATCGGAGATGACTGGGAAGGAAAGTTTGACTTTTTGAAAGAATACTGTGATGTGGTTTATCTTCCACGTACACCGGAGATTTCCACAACACAGATTAAAAAGGATCTGGGAAAGAAGTAGGAGTTAAAAGATGAAGATTGTAAAGAAAATTCGGAAAAAGAGGAGAAAGCTGATTCGGAGATTCTTTAAAAGTCCGATAAAGAAACGCCTGGCTCAGTATTCGAAAACGCATCCACGTTTTCGAAAGTGCTGGAAGAAAATCCTGTATACCAAACGGAGATTTTATTATTGGTGGCGGGGACTTGGCGTGACTCCTGACGAGAAAACGGTAGTATTTAATTCTTTTAACGGAAAAACGTATGGCTGCAGTCCGAAAGCAGTGTATGAGTATATGCTGACACAGGATGAGTTTAAAGACTGGACATTTATCTGGGCGTTTAAAAATGCAAAAAAACATCGTTTTCTGGAAGAAAATCCGAATACGATCGTGGTAAAACAAACAGCAAGAGTGTATGAAAGAAAACTGATCGGAGCAAAATACTGGATCACGAACTATCGTGTGCCGGATCATGTCTGGCCGCAGAAAGATCAGGTCTATGTGCAGTGCTGGCATGGAACACCGTTAAAACGTCTGGGATATGATCTGGAAACTTCGGAAAATGCTATCGACTCTATTGCTGATATCCGAAAAAAATATGCGATGGATGCAGCAAAATTCAATTATATTCTGTCTCCATCAGGATTTGCCAGTGAGAAATTTACTTCCGCATGGAATCTGAAAGAAACGAAGATGGAAGATAAAGTCATGGAAATCGGTTATCCGAGAAATGATTTTCTTATCAATCATACACCGGAAGATATCCGGATGATCAAAGAGAAACTGGAAATTCCGGAGGATAAAAAAGTAATTCTGTATGCACCGACCTGGAGAGACAATCAGCATGAGGCGGGAACCGGATTCACCTATGATCTGAATGTGGATTTTGATGCACTGCGACAGGAACTGGGCGATGAATATGTGATCTTATTCCGAGTACACTATCTGGTGGCAAGTAAATTCTCATTTGATGATTACGAAGGATTTATCTATAATGTATCCAATTATGATGACATCAACCATCTGTATCTGATCGCTGATCTGCTGATTACAGATTATTCCAGCGTATTTTTTGATTATGGAATTTTGAAAAAGCCGATGCTGTTTTATATGTATGATCTGGAGGATTATAAAGACAGTATCCGCGGATTCTATTTTGGTATTGATAAACTTCCGGGAAAAATCATTACAAAGGAAGAAGAACTGCCGGATGCGATCCGTGACAGTATTGACAATTTTGTCTACGATGATAAATACCGGGAATTCAACGAAACCTTCAGCAAACGGGAAGATGGTCAGGCAAGCAGGCGTTTTGTAGACTGGGTATTCCGAGGCGAGAAAGGATAAGAAATAAATGAAACGATTTTGGAAAGACATAAAGCGCTATATGCCTTATGCAAAATATGCAACAAAATCGGGATTGAAGTCAGAAGTGGCCAGCTCACATTTGAGCTGGCTATGGTGGATTTTGGATCCTATTTTATTTATGCTGGTATACTGGTTTATTTTCATGGTGATCTTCGGACAGAAAAAAGAATATTTTCATATTTTTGTCTTTGTAGGTCTGTCCATGTGGAATCTGTTTAATAAAACGGTATCCGGAAGCGTACGGATCGTGGCGGCGAACCGGGCGGTAGTAACGAAAGTATATATTCCCAAGTATTTTCTGATCATTATTCTGCTGTTTCAGAATCTGTTTAAGATGATGATTTCTTTTGGAATCGTGATCGTGATGATGCTCTGGTCCCATGTACCGGTTTCGTATAATGTGATCTATGTGATTCCGATCTTTGTGGATCTGATTCTGATAACCTTTGGTGTGAGCGCGATACTGGCTCATTTTGGGGTTTTCTTTGATGACCTTAAGAATATTACCAACGTGGGATTGCGAATTCTTTTTTATATGTCTGGTATCTTTTACGTGATCACAGACAGAGTCAATGAGGCGATCGCCACACTGCTTTTAAAGGTGAATCCTGTGGGATTTCTGATCGATGCCTGCCGGTCGTCACTGGTTTACTGTGAGACACCGCACAGAAGACTGATCTTATTATGGTTTTTGATCGGATCCGTGTTATCGGCAATTGGTGTGGCAATCATTTATAAAAATGAAAATAATTATGTGAAGGTAATATAGAATGTGTTGCCGGTCAGCTGACAAAGCAGAGGTCAGTGTGACAAATCTACGAAAGGATTTAAGCTATGAAACCAGGAAATGCAATTGAGGTAAAAGATTTGAAGATTACCTACAAGTGTGTAAAGTCTCTTTCTATGAGAAAAAGTCTTTTTCATCTGAGAAAGAGTAAGCTGGAAGTATATGAAGCCCTGAGAGGTATCTCTTTTGAAGTGAAAAAGGGAGAAATCATGGGAATCGTCGGAAAGAATGGAAGCGGTAAATCCACGTTGCTCCGCGCAATCGCCGGAATTTTTTCGGCAGACTCCGGAAGTATTGAACTGGAATCGGATTCTGTGTCCCTCCTTTCCATCGGTGTTGGATTCCAGAAAAAATTAAGTGGACGGGAAAACATTATTTTATCCGGTATGCTGCTGGGCTTTTCGGAGCAGGAAGTACGGGATAAGATGGATGAGATCATCGAGTTCGCCAATCTGGGAAAATTCATCGACATGCCGGTAAAGACGTATTCCAGTGGTATGTATTCGAAGCTGGCATTTTCTATTACGGCGGTTCTTGAAACAGATATTATGCTGATTGACGAGGTCCTGAGCGTGGGTGATGCCAAGTTCAAGAAGAAGAGTTATAAGAAGATGCAGGAACTGATCATGGATGAGAATCGTACTGTAGTGATCGTATCGCACAGTACAGAGACGTTGGAGAAGTTGTGTACCAGTCTGTTATGGCTCCATGAAGGGGAAATCAAGATGCAGGGTGATACAAAGACTGTGCTGGATGCTTATAATGAATTTATGGCATAAAGAGGCGGTTCAGAAGATAAGTAACCGGATGATGTGATTGTATGTAGAAAGACAGGAGAAAAAGATGAGTGCCTGGAAATGGATGGCCAGGATCTGCAGTAAGACTCCATGGATGAAAACATGGAGTCTTCGTGTGTATTACTGGTGGAAAAAACTGCAGTATCAGAAGGGATATGTGGAAAAGGAAGAGATCAATCCGAAAAAAGTGATTTTTGAGGCGTATATGGGGAAAAAATATGCGTGCAGTCCAAAAGCACTATATCAGGCGATGTGCCGGGATCCGCAGTATCAGGACTGGGAGCTGATCTGGGCGTTCCGGGAACCGGAGAAGTATCTCGAGATGGAGCAGGAACCGCATACGAAAGTAGTTCGTTATCGAAGCGGGGAATATTACCGTGCATATGCATCTGCGAAGTTCTGGGTGACGAATTCGCGGCTTCCGAGGGAACTGCAGCCGAAAGAAGGACAGGAATATATCCAGTGCTGGCATGGGACACCGTTAAAGCGACTGGGATATGATCTGGAACACTATGCGGAAAAGAATGGCAGTCTGCAGGAAGTAAGAGATAATTATATGGAGGAGACAAAACGGGTGACACATATGCCGTCGCCGTCCGGTTTTTATTCGGAAAAGATTGCGTCTGCGTTTCATCTGAAGGAGGAAGGGAAGGAGCAGGTGCTTCTGGAACTGGGATATCCGAGAAATGATGAACTGGTTGCGGTCACGGATGCAACGTGCAAAAACATGCGTCAGAAACTGAGAATTCCGAAGGGGAAGAAAGTAATTCTGTATGCACCGACCTGGCGGGAGAATCAGCATCTTCCGGGGGAGGGATATCAGTTTCAGCTGCCGGTGGATTTTAAACGGTGGCAGGAAGTGCTGGGAGACGAGTATGTGATATTGTTCCGTGCTCATTATTTTATCAGTAATTCCTTTGATTTTAAGGCGTTTTCTGGGTTTGTCTATGATGTGTCGCAGATGGACGACATCAATCCTCTGTATCTGGCAGCCGATGTGCTGATCACGGATTATTCCAGTGTATTCTTTGATTATGCCAATCTGAGACGCCCGATTCTGTTTTTCATGTATGATTATGAACAGTATAAACACGAGATGCGTGATTTTTACTTCGATATCCACACACTTCCGGGTCCGGTGTTGATGGATCAGGAAGAAGTGTTGAAAACTCTGAAAAATCTGCCGGATGTGGTAGATAAGTATGAAAAGAAATATGCAGAATTCAATAATGTATTTAATCCACATCAGGAACGATGCAGTGAAAAGTATCTGAGAGAATGGATGAAATAAAAAATAACACCATAAATGGTGTTATTTTTTATTTCATCTTATTCTTCAATTCTTTTTTTAAAAGAGCAATTTCCTGAGTTAGGTTTTTATTGGATTCTACTAATTTAGAGAGCAGAATCGTGTGGGAAAGTGCCAGTAAAAACAGCAGAATAATGGCAACCAGAAAAATCATATTGGAAGCCAGTTGAATCCCAAGACACTTGCATAAAAAGGTAAGAATCGATGGGAATAAGTCGATGATCAGCAAACAAAAATCAACGATTATCCAGGAAAGTACGTATTTGATTTCCAGTTTTTTCTTCAAAACAGAGCGCAGCAGTTTATAAAGAATAAAAACCAGTAAAACTGCCAGAATTATTTGTATCCGATATTCATGCATATGTAAACACCTCACTGAGATTTATCATCGAATCCGTTCTATCAGAATCGCAATGGTAACTTTTACCATATAATAAATGGAATTTAATGGAGAAATAGAGGAAACACCACCGGCGCGGGCACGCATAATAACAGGAATTTCCTGTACTTTTTTCTTACGTTTCAGGACAGCAACGATACTTTCCGGTTCCGGATAATCACGGGGGTACTCTTTGGCAAAGTATTGAATAATATCTTTGTTGATCAT
Source organism: uncultured Ruminococcus sp. (assembly GCA_934359255.1). Classification (GTDB taxonomy): domain Bacteria; phylum Bacillota; class Clostridia; order Lachnospirales; family Lachnospiraceae; genus Oliverpabstia. The sequence goes on along the minus strand of CAKRLG010000006.1, from coordinate 145,125 downwards.
GCGGAGTCCTGAGGTGGGATCAGTGATGGTTTTTCCGGTCAGCAGACGGATCAGCCAGGTAAAATATTTGATACCGGTACGCCGCAGTCCGGACGACTGAAAGCCTTCCTTGGTAATAAAACGGGATCCGATCAGCATGTCCAGACCCTTTTCCTGCATAACCTGAAGCATCTGTTCGAGAAAGCGAGGGTCATGTTGTCCGTCGCCATCCACCTGTACGGCGTAATCATATCCATGATTACAGGCATATTTATAACCCGTCTGTACAGCACCACCGATTCCGAGATTGACAGGAAGATCAATATAGTGGAAATGATTTTTCTCACAGATTTCTTTTGTTCGGTCTTTTGAACAGTCGTTAATTACAATATAATCAAAGTTCGGTGCATGTTCCAGAATATCCCGCACGGTCTGTTCGATACATGCTTCTTCATTATAAGCGGGAATAATAATTAAACTTTTCATTTGTTCTCCAATTCGTTTGATTTTTCACTTGATGAATAGACGCGTGTCAGCAGTCGGGCAATCGGCTTGGGCCAGAACTTGCAAAACATCTGGAAGTCTTCATTTCCACGTGCAGAATCGCCAAGAATGGCGGACGTTTCCGAGCCATCATGAATTCGGTGATACATCAGGATCTTGTTACAATAGACAAAGGCTCCTTTTTTCCGGGAAAGCAGTTCCCATGCCTGCCAGTCTTCGTCACTTCGAAAACCAGGGAAGAAGATCTGATCCGGAAGATGATCTTTTACGAAGGTCACAGAAGGACAACAGATTGGACAGCCGAAGGAAAGAATCCGACGGCGGACAAAAATACTGTTATGAAATATCTTCAGGTGCAGCGGAAGCAACATTGTACGTTTTACCTTTAAAAGAGTGTTTTTATTTACAATAGCTCCGTTTCTCAGTTCTCCATAGTCTGTAAAGGCAATCAACGGATGTCTGGCAGCAGAAAGCTGCTGTAACACAGTTTCAGTATAAAGTCGATCATAAGTGTCGTCCTGGTGTGCGATAGTCATCAGTTCTGTTTTGGCACTTCGGTAAGCAAACATCCAGTCCTGGGTGATGCCGGATTCTCCGTGATTGATGAAAAGCTCCAGCTGGTATTTTTCAGCCATATTTCGAATGTAAGCGTTATCAGTGGAAGTGACAATAATTATTGTAGAAGGAATCGTCTGTCCCAGAAGTGACTGAATACACTCTTCCAGAAACGGACTTTCCTTATATGCACAAATGGCAAATGTGTGATTTTTTCCTGTATAATTCATTTATTTTATCCTTTTAACAAAATATCATACAAACTTTAGCTTATTTTTTAATGCTTGTCAAGGTGAGAGGAGGAATCGTAAGAATCCTTACGTTTTTTGAGATCCATCTGTTCCAGAGTTTCGAAGAAAGCAATATCTTTCTGGCGCATCTGAGCAAGCTCCTTTTTTCGTTTCTTTTTGTGATGCCATCTTCGAATCTTCAGATAGAAGAGGAAGATCAGTAAAATTACGATCAGAAGCAGGATGGCAAGTAAAAGAACAAGCATCCAGTCCACACGGCTGTAGATCAGTTCGATGGTATGGTCGGACTGAATGGCAGTCAGAGCGATATTAGTGTCTCCTTTTTCGAAAGGATACTCTTTTCCGTCCACCAGGCAGGAGTGCAGAAAACAGGAGGTATCCGGTGTGGCGGTGGTGGTGTAGGAGTCCCCGCGGTAGACTGTAACCGGAGAAGTATCTACGGTACCATTTTGCGCTGTAACAGTGATTGTATAAGAAGGTACCGGTTTGAAAGTCACATCAAGCGTGTGATCCGAAGTCAGATCATCAAAGACATAGCCGGAAGTGTCACTGGTAACAGGGACAGCGGCACCATCTACGGTGAGAGTATCTACAACGTAATGCTCGTCAGGAGTAAAAGTGACAGCCAAAGGCTCGTGCTCTTTTCCGGAGGGGGATACATCAATCGTTCCATTTGTGGCTGAGGTAGAAACGGTATAGACCGGTATTGCCTCAAAAATGGCCTGTATCGTGTGATCTTCCTGCAGATCTGTGAAGGTATAGGAAAGAGGATACGGACTGATGTCCACAGCTTCGCCGTCAATCAGAAGAGATTGCAGGCGATGATCGGTATCGCATCCGTAGGAGACGGTATAGGAACCGCCTTCATCGATTTCCAGATTGCTGTCTGTGATCTTTCCGTTTTCCGCACTGGTTGTGACACTGTGAACCAGTGGAAGGGTGGCTTCGTACAGACGGAAGCGGGCAGTTCCGATGATGGCAGATGCCATCAGAAAATGTCCGGGTTCGAGCTGACAGATTCCTTCCGGCTCGACCTCGAAGGCATCGTGGCCTGGCAGTGTGAGGTAATAACTTCCGATTCGTTTTTGCTGAGAGATCGAATAAACATCCAGTACATTCATATAGCCTTCCCGCTGCATATATGGAATGCTGATAATCGCATCGCCGGAGACGCAGAAATCCTGGAAGGAACTGCGGCTGTAGGAAAGATGCAGATTTAATTTATCTACGATCTGAAAATTACTGTCAGTAAAATAAAAGGCATAATCGGCAATGCGGTTTGCCATCAGAATATACTGATCTTTTTCCGGCACATAGTCGATGCCAAAGAAATTGATACTTCCGTTTCCGACCTGCACTTTCCGTTTGAAATGCAAAGTGTTGGCATCGACGATAAAGATGGCTCCGGCATCAGAAGGATCATTGGTAAAAAGACCGGCAATTGCGATCTCCTGGGTATTGGGATTGTAAGTCATGCCGTTTCCATGTTCATAATCGGTTTCTGTCACGCTGAAAGCATAACTGTACTGTTCTACGGGATTGCCGTTGGTATCTGTGGTGTTTCGGTAGAAGGCAATCAGGGTGTCAGGATCTGTGCCTTTTTTGGACGCATTTACCAGACATACAATATATTGATCAGTGGCGCACATGGACTGCAGCCAGCCTTTTTCATTTATTATAGAAGATTCTGTTACCATACTCCATGGAACGGTTTCCAGATCTGAAGTTTTTACAGCGGCAGATACGGTCGTATCGGAAAAGAAAAGAAAAAAGACCGTAACCAGCATGAAAAATGGATAGTAAAAATAGTGATGTTTAAAAGATTTCATCTAACCCCTCCTGAACGATACTATTTTCAGTATACCATGAGAGAAAAACCAGGGCAATGTTCAAAGAGAAGATTCCGCAAAAACAAAAAACTTGAAGAAAGAACGGATATGAGATAGAATAGTACGAATGAAAGGTAAATTTGTAATTGTTCAAAAAATGAACAGGAAGAAAAATACGAGGAGTACATAGTATTATGATAAGAAAAATCTGTAAAAAGGCGATAGTATGGCTGTTGGCTGGTGGGATCAGTCTGTCAGCTGTTACGGTACAGGCGGCAGAGGTGGATAACGGGGCATCTTATCCGATCACAACGAATGCCATAGAAGGCTGGCCACAGGGTCCGGATACTTATTCGGAGACAGCGGTGCTGATGGATGCGGATACAGGAGCAATCCTTTATAATAAGGGCATGGATGAAAAGAGATATCCGGCGAGTATCACAAAGATCATGACGGCACTTCTGGCACTGGAAAACAGCAGTCTGGACGATCAGGTGACATTTACAGAGGAATGTCTGGCAGATCAGACATCGGATAGTGGAAATATCGGCATGCAGGTAGGCGAGGTGCTGACGATGCGTCAGTGTCTACTGGCGTTGATGATACGGTCAGCAAATGATGTGGCAACACAGATAGCTGTGCAGATTGCCGGATCGGTAGCTGCCTTTGCAGATATGATGAACCAGAAAGCGCAGGAACTTGGCTGTGTCAATACACACTTTGTAAATGCCAGCGGAATGCCGGATGAGAATCATTATACAACGGCACACGATATGGCACTGATTTTCCGGGAAGCAATCAAAAATCAGGATTTTCTGGATATTATCGGTACACAGAGCTTTACAATTGATCCGACAAATATGAATCCGGAAAGCCGAACGTATTCCACACATCATGCACTGGTGGCACAGGGAGCACCGGAATATTATGAAGGCTGTTTTGGTGGCAAGACAGGTGTGACGGAAGCATCCAAAAATACACTGGTCAGCGGTGCCACAAGAGACGGAATGACACTGATCGCAGTGGCGATGCGGGCGGATGCCGGACAGGTGTGTCAGGATCATATCAGTATGTTTGATTATGGCTTTAATAATTTTCAGAAAGTAGAGGTACCGGGTGGAGCGGTCACGATACCGAAAGATGTGCAGGTAAGTGATCTGGTAAATACAGATAATTCCTACTATTATGGAACGGATTATTATGTGGGAAGCGGTTCCGAAGAGGCGCAGGAGCAGACGGAAGAACCTTCGGTGATAGCGGCGGAGGAGACAACACCGACACCTGAGGTAACACCGGAATTGAACACGGGACAGAAAGAAAAAACGCAGGATATGACGGTATATCGCTATGTGATCTATATTCTGGCGGGACTGATTACAGTTACTCTGATAATTACGATTGTTTCCGGAATTCGGAAACATATGAAAAAGAAAAAAAGAAGGAGAAAATCCTGATGGATTTTCCCCTTCTTTTTTTCTTGTGCGCCTGTTTAAGCACCAGGAACCCATGCACCGGAACCATTTACATAATAAGAACCGATACGGGTGTTGGTTGCCATAGCACCGGAGCCGGTGAGGTAATACCAGGTATTACCAAGTTTCAGCCAGCCGGTAACCATCCAGCCGGACTGATCAAAGTAATACCACTGTCCGTTAATGTATTCCCAGCCATTGGAAGTGTAGCTGCCGTCCTGATGACGATACCACCAGCGGGAACCATTCTGAACCCAGCCGGCAGATACTCTCAGGTGATCAGGAACCCATGCACCGGAACTGTTGACATAGCATGTGCCTATCCAGGTATTTGCTGCCATAGCGCCGGAACCATTCAGATAGTACCAGGTACCGCCGAGATTGATCCATCCAGTTGCCATAGCACCGGAGCCGGTGAGGTAATACCAGGTATTGCCAAGTTTCAGCCAGCCGGTAACCATCCAGCCGGACTGATCAAAGTAATACCACTTTCCGTTAATGTATTCCCAGCCATTGGAAGTGTAGCTGCCATCCTGATGACGATACCACCAGCGGGAACCGTTCTGGATCCAGCCGGCAGTGTATTTTACTTTGCCGGGAACCCATGCACCGGATGCGTTGACATAGTAGGAACCGATCCAGGTATCCGCAGCCATAGCACCGTTAGAATACATATAATAATAAGTATTATTTATGATATGCCAGCCGCTGCCATACATGGCACCGTTTTCAGAGAAGTAGTACCACCCGTTGCCAAGATATGCCCATCCGGTAAGCATGACACCGGACGCATCCAGATAATACCAACTGTTACCAAGATGAAGCCATCCGGTATGCATAACACCATTCTCATCCAGATAATACCAGGTTTTTCCAAGCTTCAACCAATTGTTGCTGATCATATATCCACTGGCATTGAAATAGTACCAATGCCCATCGATACTTTCCCACTGACTGACAGGGTAAGTACCATCAGGACGCTGATACCAGTAACCATTGGTATCTTTTCTCCAGTTTTCGTTTTTATAATATGGAATCCATACGCCATCAGCTCCGTAATATTTATTTCCAACCCAGGCGGATGTAACCATAGATCCGTCAGAATTGAAAGTATATTCGGAACCATTGATGGTATGTGTACCGGTGTACATAGCACCATCTGCCCCCAGATAATACCAGATATTATTAAGCTGGATCCATCCTGTGACCATGGCACCGGTAGAAGGGTCAAGATAGTAATAATAGCCATTAACATAGACCCATCCGGTTGTTCTCTGACCGGAGACATTCACATAATACCAGGCATTATTATCTTCAACAAACTGATTCGTCAGCGGAGTTGAGGAATTCTGAAAATAATAATAATTGCCATAATTATCTTTTTTCCATCCATTGCAAACTGTCGGGAAGCCATTCTCGTAATAAACAGAGACTGTGGAACCATCAATATTGCCAATAGCTACCAGACTTCTTCCGGATGGAATGTTGTTGTCAAGAGACGGATTCAGATGAATCACAAGAGCGGGCTGACTGCCTGCGTACCATCCGGTAGCATATAGTGGAGTACCACGTTCACCCATCGCAAGCAGTGTGTCACGGGTACCACATTCACCGTTGAAGGTTGAATTGGTTACATAGGTATAGGTACCGGTCATAATGGCCATATCAGGTCTTAAAGTACGAAGATAACTGTCAGTATTAGAACCATAGGAGCCATGATGACCTAGCTTTAATAGATTTATATGTCCCAATTTTTGTGCAAGGGCAGTTTCAGTACGTTTGTTAGTAGAATTCAAGTTGTGATCCAGCAAAGGATAGTTATTGATGTCGCCAGACAAGAAAGCGGTAGTTCCGGTTTGCATAGAAGTAACTTTCACACCAAGACTAAAATAATTTGCATCAGGCTGTGGACGTGAAACACCGTAATTCATGATTTCTATTTTGAGCTTATTCTGATCTCCCAGATAGAAAATGGGTGTGGATACATGCCCTGTTTCATTTTCATAAATACTGCGCTGTCCGGATGCTGTCTTTTCATCCTGATTTGCATTGGTCGGGTCACTGTCAGTTCCGGCAACTACACGGTCGCTGGATGGAATACTGGAAGTAACCAGATTGTCTGAGGTACCAGAGAGTGGAGAACTCACATCTTCATCCAGAATACCACTGTCCAGTGGTTGTGTGCTCAGGGCTTCTGCTGATGTAGAGGCCGTTGCTTCAGCAGAAGCATCAGCGGGTGCACAACTGAAATCATAATCAGAATCTCCAAGTTTAGAGAAAGAATAACCATCAGCTTCCGGTGTAACGGTATACGTATAAGCAGATTTGGTATCATCGTATTTGGGAATGGACTGGAACTCATAGTCCCACTGGTTTTCAGAGACTTTGGTAACAGATCCATTTTCCGATGTGGTATCGGAAGTTAACGTTACAGACTGGTTATCTCCCCAGGACAGAGTAACTGACATCGTATCCGGAGGGGTGCTCGAGGATGAATCATCATTCTGCGTGGAAGTTTCTGTGACCGGTGTTGCAGCTGTTGAAACAGTTGCGAGTGAAACTACATCACTCTGTGTTTCCGTAGAAGCGGAAAGATCTTTTATGGTTTCAGAAGAAGTTTCCGTGACAGTATCGTTGTTCTGCACAGTTGGGTCTTCGGTAGCAGCCGGTGCATCTGGTTCTGAATCCGAGTCAAAACCAGATGAAGAATCTGATGAAATATCAGATTCAGTAGTATCAGGCTCCTGCGCCGGGACATCAGAATCATCGTCCCCTTTAAGTTCGGTGTCTGCATCTGAATCGTTCGGGGTACTCTGTTCTGGTTCCTGAATTTCTTCTGGTTTTTCCGGCTCCTCCGGCACTGTCCAGATAATGCTTCCCTTTACTGTAACTGTTTCAGGATAGAGCGGTGCATCTGTATTAAAATACTGAATGAGTGTTGCCCCGGTCTCCTTGGCAGCGGCAACAGCGCGATCATAGACATAGAGATTATCCCAATAATGCGTGGGATCAGTGATATCGCTGTCTGTATAAGGTTCCAGATAGACACGTTTTGGATGAAACGCACGGATGATTTCGTCAGCAGAGCCGATATGATCGCTGTGGGGATGGGTTCCTATATAGAATTCAAAATTATCTTCTGTAACACCCATACTTTTCAGATAGGAAATCACCTGATTTTCGAATCCCAGTCCCTTGGTAATGCCTGCACGTAAAGGATAGCGGGGATCACTGCCATCTGGATAATCATTGTCTTCACCGGAGTCGACCATACCGAATTTTCCATCACATTCGATGAGAATGGCATCAGTATTGTGATTTAAGGTAAGAAAATGAATCGTACCGTCTGTACTGTGAAAAGTAGAATCTGTAGTAGCTGCCTGAACCGTACTTATCCCAGAAGGCGATGCAAACACCAGACTGCCTGCCATACAAAGTGCCGAAACGCCACACAGCAGGTGTTTTAATCTGTTTTTCATAATAGTTTGTGAAACAACTCCTTTCCTAAAAAATAACACGCTGCAGAAAGAAAAAAATAAATAGGCAACGCGTTACATATAATCATGTTCATTATAACAGTTATAATAGAAAAATCAAGGAACGATAGAAAAACGTAAGAATGAAAACTTGTATAAAATAAGAATAAATGATATGATGAAAAACACGAAAAGAAGTAGTAAGAGGAAGGGAAAAATGAACAAAAAAGAATATAAAAAATGGTTGGGTCTGCTGTGTGCAATGATCGGACTCTGTGTAATCCTTTTGAGCGTTTATTACTGGAGAATCCGGGAAACAGCAAACAGCCAACACTCCTATCTGCAGATTGAAGCATCAGAAGAGCAGTTTCAGGACAAAACAGGATATACAGGAGTCCGTGAAATGGAGCAACAGTTTATTGTTGATGAAAATGAACTGACAGAGTTTAATGTAATGTTTCGAAAACTTGAACAACAGGCAGGGGAGCCTGTGCAGGTGGAACTTCTGAAAGCGACGGACAGAGAGCAGATCCAAAAATGGGAAATTGACGGAAATACGGTAGGGGATTACAGCTACCAGACTTTTCATCTGAGTGTTTCACTGGAAGGAATTATGGGAGAAAAGTACATTATTCACATAACAATTCCGGAAAATTCGCCTATTGTTCCGGCGGTAACGAATTATGAGGCTTATGGAGAACATGTAAAAACTGACGGGAATGACGAGACAGGGTGTATGGTTTTTAACTTACAGGCAACAAATGCATTTTTAAAGAATATATATGCATGTGTGGGCGTAATTCTGTGTCTCTCGCTTGTCGCATTTGGGCTTCTGCTCATGCGAAAAGAAAAGAGAGTAGAGTGGTATTTTCTTGTTCTGGGACTTTTTATGGGAAGTATGTACATTGTACTTTTTCCACCCAATACGGCACCGGATGAGCACAGTCATATAGCAACAGCATATTATGATGCGAATAAGATACTGTTTCGAGATGGCGTGGATGAAGAAGGATACGTTCTGGTACGAAAGACCGATGCACAGATTCAGGATAAAATGGCGATTTCGCTGGCAGATGCTTCCTATTATTACAATCAGCTTCTTCAAAAAGGTGGACAGGAACAGGCGGCGTTGAATCGGGGACCGTTGGCTGCACCATTTATCGCACATCTGCCACAGGCTGTCGGAATTGTGATCGGCTGGCTTTTCCATGCTAATGGTATGATTACATTGTATCTGGGAAAAATCACAGCATTGTTCTTTTATCTGCTATGTGTTTTCTGGGCAGTTCGTTTTATGCCATGGGGAAAGATGGTAATGGCGGTGATTGCGCTGTTTCCGATGAGTCTGGAGATTGCAGCGTCGTATTCTTATGACTGTACGGTAAACGCACTCAGTTTTCTTTTCATCGGTTATACAATGTACCTGATTTATGAGAAGGAGATGGTGACGTGGAAAGATTATGCATTTCTGACTGTTGTCGGAATGTGGATGGCACCGTGTAAACTGGTTTATATCTTTGTATGTGGAATCATCTTCCTGATACCATTGTCCAAATCAAAAAATCCGCGTGCTGTACTTGTGGGAAAAATAGGGATTATAGTTGTGATTGGAATTGTTACAATGCTTCTGAGAGGGGCAGTTGTAGCAAACCTGACATCTGCTCCGCAAACAGGATATTCGGATATTGAAAGAGGATGGACTCTTGCCCAGATTCTGGAAGATCCGGTAAACAGTATGGGTGTACTGTTTAATACGTATTTTGAACAGGGAGAGTATTATCTGGGAACAATTATAGGACAGTCGTTGGGATGGCTTCAGGTAAAAATTTCCTGGGTGAATATTGCAGGATTTCTGTTGTGTATGGTATTTGCTTTATTTACAGATAAAAAAGCGGATTACATGACGAATAAACAGAAAGTACTGGTTGGCATGCTGTCATTGATTATGATTGGCGGAGTAGTGCTGAGTATGTGGCTTGATTTTACACCGCCTCAATGGAAAAACGTAGCGGGAGTTCAGGGACGATATTTTTTGCCATTTCTGCCAATGTTGGTACTGATGTTAAAGGGAAAACAGACACTTCGAGTGGAAAGATACAGCAAAAGAATCATGATTTCCATGTATATTCTGGAAGTTCTTACAGTTTTTGATGTGTGGAAAGCAATGATTGTGTAAATCTGTCTGTCAGGAAAAAATCGTTGGAGTTGAAGAATAAGAACGATGATGGTATAATAAAGCATCATGGAAATCAAAATTGGTTCATTGGATCAATTATTGATATGCAATGCAATAAAACAGCAGTATCCTTATCAGGGTACTGCTCGTTTGTGTTAAAAACCTGCTTGCAGGAGAGAATATTTTATTAAAGAGAGGATAAAAAAATGGGAAAAATTACAGTAGAAACATGTGAAATTGAAGGACTGAAAGTAATTACACCAACAGTATTTGGAGATGAACGTGGATATTTTATGGAAACATATAATTATAATGATTATAAAGCAGCAGGCATTGATATGGAATTCGTACAGGATAACCAGTCAAGCTCCAAAAAAGGAGTTTTAAGAGGACTGCATTTCCAGATTAATTATCCACAGGACAAACTGGTGCGGGTAGTTAGTGGGGAAGTATTTGATGTGGCAGTGGATCTGCGCCCGGGTTCTGAAACATATGGAAAATGGTTTGGTGTTGTGCTGTCAGCAGAGAATAAAAAGCAGTTCTTTATTCCGAAGAATTTTGCGCATGGATTTATCGTACTGTCCGAATCCGCAGAATTTGCATACAAATGTACCGACTTTTATCACCCAAACGATGAAGGCGGACTGAAATGGGATGACCAGGAGATTGGCGTAGAATGGCCGATGCCGGAAGGAATGACAAAAGAAGAACTGACTATCTCTGACAAGGATCAGAAGTGGGGAAGCTTTGCGGAGTACAAAAATCGATAAGAGGGAAATGAAATGGGAAGAAAGAAAAAGATTCTGGCCGGTATCTGCGTGTTGTTTTTACTGGTTTTAAATGTGCTGATCGTATGTCACAGAGGAAGCGTAGGCGGTAATTATGAACTTCATCTTACGATGAACAGCGATAAGGAACAGGAGATTCAGGTTTATTACAGTGCGGCCGGTGAACTTTCAGAAAAATCAAGTCAGGTCAAGACGTATGATCAGGTTGGAGAAAGTCAGGAACTGGTTTTTTCTGTTCCATTTCAGTTTAATATGGTGCGTCTGGATCTTGGCACGCAGCCGGGAGCTTTCACTATAGAAAATGTTTATCTTGGATGTAAAGATACAAAAACAGAGATTCCGGAGATGACGAATCCGAAACTGATCGAAGGTCAGCAGCTGGAGAGTCTGGAAGCTAATGATGGAACATTAAAAATCTGGACGAATGGAACAGATCCTTATGTGTGGTTGCATCTGGATAAAGAAGAACTGTATCCGGTTCTTGAGAAAGATTATACGCAGAAATTGTGGATCAAAAATATTCTGATGCTGTTACTGATTGACGGTGGAGCAGTGGTTGCGTTTGTTTTTCGGAAAAAGGTACTGACACTCCCAATAGAACTTTTGCAGAATAGAAAACTGATTATGAATCTGGCAAAGAATGACTTCAAGACAAAGTATGCAGGATCGTATCTTGGAATTGTATGGGCATTTGTGCAGCCAATCGTTACGATTCTGGTATATTGGTTTGTCTTCTCGGTCGGTCTGAAAGCAGGAAATGTATCGGATTATCCGTTTGTTCTATATCTGGTATCTGGTATTGTACCATGGTTCTTTTTCCAGGATGCATTGAATGGTGGAACCAATGCACTGATGGAATACAACTATCTGGTAAAAAAAGTTGTGTTTAAAATCAGTGTACTGCCGATCGTAAAGATGATTTCCGCTTTATTTGTACATGCCTTTTTCGTTGTGTTTTCATTGGTTTTATGCAGCCTGTATGGCTATATGCCATCGCTGGCAACATTGCAGATCTTTTATTATTCGCTCTGCACATTTATGTTTACACTGGGGCTGGTATATGCGACCAGTGCGATCGTTGTATTTTTCCGAGATCTGACACAGATCATCAGTATTTTCCTGCAGGTAGGTGTCTGGCTGACACCAATCATGTGGGATGTCAATATGCTGGCAAATTATCCGTGGCTGATCAAACTGTTCAAATTGAATCCGATGTACTATATTGTCACCGGATACCGTGATTCCATGCTGGGTCACGTATGGTTCTGGAATCACTGGGGATGGACCGTATACTTCTGGATCGTAACAGTAGTATTGTTTGCACTTGGTTCCTGGATCTTCAAGAGACTGAAACCACATTTTGCGGATGTACTTTAAGAGAAATCAAAGAGAGGTTTACAGATGTCAGAGATTGCAATTTCAGTGAATAACATCAGTAAGATGTATAAACTGTACGAGAATCCGATGGATCGTTTAAAAGAATCCCTTGGATTGACAAGAAAAAAACGCTATAAAGAACACTATGCTTTGAATAACGTAAGTTTTCAGGTGAAAAAAGGGGAGACTGTGGGAATTATCGGAACGAATGGTTCCGGTAAATCCACGATCTTAAAGATTATTACCGGCGTACTGAATCCCACGCAGGGAGAAGTGGTGGTGGACGGAAGAATCTCCGCGCTGCTGGAACTGGGAGCCGGATTCAACGGAGAGTATTCCGGTATTGAAAACGTGTATCTGAACGGTCAGATGATCGGATTCAGCAAAGAGGAGATCGATGCAAAACTGCAGGACATCCTGGATTTTGCGGATATCGGAGATTTTATCCATCAACCGGTAAAAACGTATTCTAGTGGTATGTTTGTACGACTGGCTTTTGCGGTAGCAATTAATATCGAACCGGAAATTCTGATCGTTGATGAGGCGCTTTCTGTTGGCGATGTCTTTTTTCAGGCAAAATGTTATCGGAAGTTTGAAGAATTTAAAGAGATGGGAAAAACCATTCTTTTTGTAAGCCATGACCTGAGTAGCATCGGGAAATACTGCGACCGGGTTGTGCTGCTAAACAAAGGAGAAAAACTGGCAGAAGGCGATGCGAAAGAGATGGTCAATCTGTATCGTCGTGTTCTGGTGAACCAGTATGATGAACCTGGGGAACAGAACACTGCACAAGAAGAAACGCCAGAGGTACAAGAAGAAAAGAGTACGAAAGATCAGTTAAATCTGAACCCAAAAGTACTGGAATATGGAAGTAAATTAGCAGAAATTCAGGACTTTGCAATTCGGGATAAGTCAGGAATGGTTACGAATGTGATTGAAAAGGGAGAAGAATTTTCCGTGGATATGAAGATTCATTTTCATGAAACGATCCAGGAACCGATTTTTGCTTTCACGATCAAAGATCTGAAAGGAACGGAGATTACCGGGACCAATACGATGTATGAGAATACACCGGTAGGTACACAGAAGGCGGGAGAAACCAGACGGATCACCTTTACACAGAAAATGCCGTTAGAGGCCGGAGAATATATGCTGTGTCTGGGATGTACCGGTTACCGAGATGGTGATTTTACCGTATTCCACCGGTTGTATGATGTATGTAATCTGACAGTCATTACGGATAAGAAAGCTGTCGGATATTTTGATCTGTTCTCAAAGGTCACGTTAAAGTAACTGAGGAGGAAAAGAATGGCAATACTGAACTTAGAGTATTATACGCAAAAAGATCTGTATTCAGATGGGGATATTGAAGAACAGATGCTGCAGATGGCAAAAGAGGGGATAACCTGTGAGACTCTTTCCGACGAGCAGGTTTCTTTTCCTGTAATCTATCATTTTTCCGATCTGCGTGCAAATATTCTGAACTGGTATCCGATTACAAAATCGGACAGCGTTCTGGAAATTGGTGCAGGATGTGGTGCGATTACCGGTACGCTTTGTGAAAAAGCTGGTCAGGTCACATCTGTGGAACTTTCAAAAAGAAGAGCACAGATCAATTATTATCGGAATGAAAAAAAGGATAACCTTACGATCATGGTAGGGAATCTGAATGATATGGAGCTTGGACAGCAGTATGATTATGTAGTAGTCAACGGCGTGCTGGAATATGCCATGAGTTTCACTGAGGGAGATACTCCGTATGAGACATTTTTGAAAAAAATGGGTTCTTATCTGAAAAATACGGGAAAAATACTGATTGCAATTGAAAACAAGCTGGGAATGAAGTATTTTGCCGGTGCGCCGGAAGATCATACGGACATTCCCTTCTTTGGCATCAATGGCTATCCGGGAAATCACAGTGTCAGAACATTTTCCAAAACAGAATTGCAGGAGCTTGTGAAAGAAAGTGGATTTCCTTTTCAGAAATTTTATTATCCATATCCGGATTATAAGTTTCCAACGGAGATATTTACGGATGTATCACTGGAAGAGAACAATTATGGAAAAGGATATCCGATTTATACGGATCAGACAGTTGATCTATTTTCAGAATCTGCGGGAATTCAGGCAATGAAAAAGGAGAAGATTGCCGATCGCTTTGTTAACTCATTTCTGTTAGTTGCCGGAAAAGAAGAACTGAAAGAAACTGAAGAGATTTTATATGTCAAACTGAATCAGGGAAGGAAGAAAGAGTTCCGTACTCTGACGCAGCTGATAAAAAGAGATGGAAATGTATGGGCTGAGAAGAAGCCGTTATGTCCGGAGGCAGAAGAATTTGTGGCCGGTCTGGAAAAGATTGGCAGACAGACTGAGCAGAACGGTTTTGCAAACCTTCCATGCAGATATCAGAATCATGGAATTGTGTATCCTCTTCTTCAGGGGAAAACACTGGAAAACAGAATACGGGAACTGGTAAAAAAGGGACGGAAAGAAAGCATTCTGGATATGCTGAAAAGCATGTATGAAAGTATTTTTGCGCAGCGTGTAAAACTACCGGATTATCAGACAGAAACATTCAGGGAAGTGTTTGGAAACTGTCAGGGAAAAGAATACTATGAGTGTGTCCGTCCGGCAAATATTGATCTGATCTGTGCCAACATGTTTGAGGAAGACGGCACATATAAGATTATTGACTATGAATGGACCTTTGATTTTGCGGTTCCGGTTGCTTTTATTATGTGGCGGCTGACGAATGAATTATATTATCGTATTCCGCAGCTTGGTGCACTTGTAGAACGGGAGACACTAAATCAGGAATTTGGTATTGCGGATTCAGATGAAGAAATTTTTCGATCCTGGACCATGCATTTTGTGTACACGTATGTCGGAAGCGATTCTCTGGATCCATACCGAAAAGAAAAGATACCGGTGAATCTTTCGGATATAGTAAGAAAATACCACGATAAAGAAAGACTGCACTGTAAGTTGTATTACGATAATGGAAAAGGTTTATCAGAGACAGATACAATAGAACAGACAGTGAAGCTGGAACGTGGAAGATTCCAGGTGACATTTGATATGAGCCGGATCCGGAATCTGGAGGCGTTACGCTGGAATATTATCAGCGACCGTCTGTGTGAAGTTACAATTGATGTTCTGGATTGTGGATGCCACAGTGAGTTGATCCCTTATGGTGTAAAAATTGATAACGGAAACAAGGTTACATTTTTAAATATGCAAATGGGATATTTTATTCATGTGACGAATCCGGAAAAACTTGAAAAAATAAGAATAGAAGGTCGAATTCGTTTTCTCTCACAGTCAGAAATCGCCGATGAGATTCAAAAGGAACTTGAACGAAAAGAGGCAGCACAGCGGGAAGAAGAAAGAAAACTTCAGCAGCGGATACAAAAAGAAGAACGGATAGCAGCGAAAAAAGCCGAAGAAGAGAGAAGGCAGGAAGAACTTCGGGCAGCCATGGAATTTCAGCATCGACCGAAACAGAGAGCAAAACGTCTGGTGAAGAAGATGCTTGGACGTCCTGTGGCCCCACTGGTTACAGAAAATCAACAGACAGAACAGCCGGTATCGAGCTGTGTGGGAAGTATCGACAGTTTCAGCTATGAAAATAATGTGCTGCAGATCATCGGCTGGGCATTTGACCGTGCGTACGCCATGGAAAACACGCATCTTGCTTTTTTACAGAACGGGGAAGTGGTGGCGGAAGAACCGATTACTGTAGTATATCGGAGCGATGTGGCAGCTGTTTTACAGATTCCGGAGGCAGAATCCTGTGGATTTTCCTGTGTACTGGTAGTTCAGACACCGGTGGAGACAGAAGTGGCTGTTGCCTATGATACAATGGACGGAGAAAAAATGTATCCGTTGTGTAAGATTCCGGCAGATCCAGGTTGCAATGAGATTCAGGTCTATACGCTGGAAGGACAGGAGAGCATCGGAAATATACGGTATTTCAGAGAACGATATCTGGAAGAGACACCGGTATTTGATGCAAGAATTCCTTCGGAGGAAATGATTGATATCATTATTCCGATTTATAACGGATTACAGTATTTTGACAAGCTGTTTGCGGGAATTGAAAAGACAAAGATGAAATACCGTTTGATTCTGGTGGATGATCAGAGTCCGGATACTGCAGTACGGGAATATCTGGATCGTTATGCCGCAGAACATAAGGGAACGGTTCTGCTTCGAAATGAGAAAAATATGGGATTCCTCCCGTCAGTAAATCGTGCCCTTGCAATTGCAGAACATCATGTAGCACTGGTTAATACCGATGTGGAAGTGCCGGAGGGGTGGCTGGAGAGACTGATGTGGCCGATCTTTACAAAAGAAAAAGTTGCATCCTCCACACCGTTTACAACCTGCGGAACCATCTGCAGTTTTCCCAACTTCTGTGAGGATAATGTGATCTTTGAAGGTATGCCATTATGGCAGATTGATGATGCTTTTCGCCAGATCCGTCCGCAGTATGCGACCATGCCGACCGGTATCGGTTTCTGCATGGGTATGAATCTGGAAGCAATCAGAGAAGTAGGTCTTCTGGATGAAGAGAACTTTGACAAGGGATACGGAGAAGAAAACGACTGGTGTCAGCGGGCGATCCAGGCAGGTTATACCAATGTACAGGTGGAGAATCTGTTTGTTTATCACAAACATGGCGGAAGCTTTTCTTCTGAAGAAAAATTACGGCTGTTAAAGAGCCATTTGGAGAGACTGGCGAAGAAACATCCGAATTATAACAGCGATACGGCAGCTTTCTGTCGGAGAGATCCGGCAAGAACGATCCGACTGTATGTGGAAACGCAGCTGTTAAATCAGTTGCTGGATGTACCGACGATTGTTGCCTTTGAT
Organism: uncultured Ruminococcus sp.; assembly: GCA_934359255.1. GTDB lineage: Bacteria > Bacillota > Clostridia > Lachnospirales > Lachnospiraceae > Oliverpabstia. Next base: position 127,843 of record CAKRLG010000006.1, on the reverse strand, counting down.
CATAATCTCGGCGGTGGTGCCACGGAATATCTGATTGAGAAGCGTAAACTGGCATTGAAAGAAGGAAAACGTTTCCTGACTGTCCGGTTTGACATCGATAATATGCGCTATTATCTGCAATATGAATACAAAAAATATAAGATTCAGTATTTTGCCAAAGACCTGGATAAGATCCTGGATGAGATCCCGAGAGTGGATGAAATCTGGATCAATGAACTGGTAACTTATCAGGAAATCTATCAGGTTCTGGATCAGATACTTGGGCTGAAAGAAAAACATCAGGCACATCTGAAGATGTTGCTTCATGACTTTTTCTTCATGTGTCCGGCGGTAAATCTGATGAATGATCAGGGAAAATACTGTCATGGCGCGGATGCACAGATTTGTAACCAGTGTATCCCGGCAAACCGAAGCAATGCATGTCTGGACTATGAGTCTGGAACCGCATGGAGAACACACTGGAGAGAGTTTCTGTCCTGTTGTGACGAGATCTTGGCATTTTCCGATGATACGGCGCAGTTGTTTAAAAAGACATACCCGCATCTGTACCAGTTACGTGTACTGCCGCACAAACCGCATTATGTAACTGCGCTGGATAAAAAGGCGAAGACGACAAAGACACTGAACATTGGTCTGCTCGGTGTGCTGTGTTATAAAAAAGGTCTGGATATTGTCAAAGAGATGGTCAAAGAGATCGAGGCACAAAATCTGAATATCCGGATGAAGCTGATCGGTGTATCGGATGAAGAGATCGACAGTCCGGTATTCTCCTGTACGGGAAGATATACCAGAGATGAACTTCCGAGACTGACGATGGAAGAAGATATTGATCTGTTCTTTATCCCGTCTATCTGGCCGGAGACCTTCTCGTATACAACTTCAGAGATTATGTCCATGCATATGCCGGTTGCTGTATTCCCGATTGGTGCGCCGGTGGAGCGTGTAAAATATTACGAAAAAGGTCTGGTTCTGAAAGAAACAGATGCAAAGGCAGCACTGAAAGAATTACAGGAGTTTGCAGAACAGACACTGAAGTGTCAGGACATGTCTGTACGCGAAAAGAAGATTCTGTTTGTGGGTGAGGAAATCTCGTTTGCTTCCCGTTACCGGGTGGAGCATTTCCGGGAACAGCTGCATTATCAGGGTTACGGATCGGATTTTTATCAGGTGGATGAGGTCGAAGATCTGGACTGGGATGCGTACCGGGCAGTTGTATGTTACCGTTGCAGCCGGGAAGATGTGGTGCGCAAGGTAGTGGAACAGGCGAAAAAAACCGGATTAAACGTGTATTATGACATTGACGATCTGATCTTTGATTACGAAAGAATCTCTTATCTGCATTTTCTGACTGGAAGTGAGTATAAAGATTTTAAAAAGACGACGGAGCAGATCCATTCCTGTATGGAACTGTGTGATGGCTATTTTACCTCCACTGATACACTGGGGGAAGAGATTCGAAGAGAATTTCCGGGAAAACCAGTGGTGATCAACCGGAACTGTGCGAGTATGGAGATGCAGATTCTATCCCATGACGCAGTGGAGCAGGTGGAAAAAGATTCGGAGCATATTTCCATCGGTTACTTCAGCGGATCGAAAACCCATGATCAGGACTTTGAGGTGGCGGAAGAAGCACTTCTGGAAGTGATGAAGGAACATCCGGAGGTACGGCTGAAGCTGGTTGGTGTACTCTCTGACAGAAAAATGGAAAAATTCGGAAATAAGGTGGAAAAACTTCCGTTTATGGACTGGAAACAGTTACCCTCTGTCATGGCAGGCATCGATATTAATCTGATGCCGCTGGAGGACAGTATCTTCCATTGTAGTAAATCCGAAAACAAATGGATGGAAGCCGCACTGGTGAAAGTGCCATCAGTGATGAGCAGAAACCGGGAGATGGAAGGTGTGATCGAAAATGGTGTGGATGGCTGGCTTTGCAGTGACAAGGAGGAGTGGAAAAATGCACTCACAACGCTGATCGAGGAGAAGACAGCCAGAGTACAGATGGGTGAAACAGCCCATAAAAAAGTGATGTGTCAGTATGTAACTCAGAATACAGGAAAAGATGCAAGAGAGGAATTACTATGCAGCGAGAAGTATTCGTAGTAGAAAAAGAAAGATTGGATCTTGCAGATGAGAAAACCTATCATCTGCAGGGCACCTGGCCAAAGGAACATACCGCAGCAGCGGAGCTGGATGGGAAACCACTGGAGGTAAATCTGAAGCAGCAGGAACGCATCAGTGCCCTGGAACGTTTTCAGGATCTGGATCTGGTGGATGCGATCCGGGTTCAGATGGAGATTGTACTTCCTGATAAGTTGGAACAATATAAAAAATTAGTGGTTTATGCGGTAGAAAACGGGAAAAAAGATGTCTGGTTTTCGATTCCGGTAAAGCAGCTGACCAGAAGACAGGGCATGCCCCAGTATTTCATCGAGAGTTCCGAAGTAGACCGGAAACTCGGCATCTGCCGGGTGCGCGGCTGGGCAGCTTATACGGAGCCGCTAAAAGTTTATCTGGAAAATTCCCGTGGAAATAGAATTCCATGTGAGATCCAGCATTTGAAACGTGTTGATGTACAGAATCAGTATCCGGAGGCAGAGGTAGAAGAAAAATGCGGGTTCTTTTTTGAACTTCACTACCAGCAGCTGAAAGAATTCTATATTGTTTTTGAGGCGGGTTCGGTACGGGTGAGAAGACAGATCCATTTGCAGCCGGTACAGCTTGCTGCAGAAAAGATGAATGAATACTGCAAAAAAGGCAGTCGCTATCTGAAACTACATGGTCCGGTAGCACTTGCGGAAAAAGTGGTCGGAAAAGTAAAAAATAAAAATAAAGCCGCTGTGATTTACCAGAAATGGCTTCCGAAACATCTGCCAAACAAAGCAGAACTGGAACGCCAGCGGCAGGAACATTTTTCCTGGGAACCGACTTTCAGTGTGGTTGTACCGCTCTATAAGACACCGGAAAAATATCTCCGTGCGCTGGTGGAATCTCTGCAGGCACAGACCTACAGCAAATGGGAACTCTGCCTGTCTGACGGAAGCGGTGCGGATTCTCCGATCCGGGAACTGTTAAAACAGTTACAGAAGGAAGAGGGCAGAATTAAAGTCATCGATCATCAGGAACAGTTACAGATCTCAGAAAATACAAATGCTGCGATCGAGGCGGCAACAGGTGAGTTTGTGGTATTTGCGGATCATGATGACGAACTGACGGCACATGCCCTGTATGAGTGTGTGAAAGTACTGAATGAGAAACCGAAAACAGAGGTTCTATATTCGGATGAAGATAAGATGACGATGGATGGACACAAGTTCTTCCAGCCACATTTCAAACCGGATTATAACGTGGATCTGTTGTGTACGGTCAATTATATCTGCCATTTGTTTGTGGCAAAGAAAACGCTGATCGATGAGGTCGGAATGTTACGCAGAGAGTTTGACGGGGCGCAGGATTATGACTTTATCTTCCGTTGTGTGGAACATGCGGGAGCGGAAAAGATCCATCATATTCCGAAGATCCTGTATCACTGGCGATGCCATGAAGATTCCACATCGGAGAATCCGGAGAGCAAACTGTATGCATTTGATGCGGGACAACGGGCGGTGCAGGCACATTATGACCGGATTGGTGTAAACGTGGAAGTGAGCAAGGGAGAGTTCCTGGGACTCTACCGGACAAAATTCCTGCGGGATTATGACCCACTGATCTCGATCATTATTCCGAATAAAGATCATATTGATGATCTGAAACGGTGTATCGATTCAATCGAAGCAAAATCCACATATACCAATTATGAATATATTATCGTGGAGAACAACAGCGAAGAAAAAGAAACTTTTGCATATTACGAGCAGCTTGAAGCGGTTAATCCGAAAGTGCATGTGGTGTATTATAAAGGCCACTTTAATTATTCTGCCATCAATAATTTCGGTGTGCAGTATGCCAAAGGAGAGTATTTCCTGCTGTTAAACAACGATACCGAGATCATCAACGACGATTGTCTGGAGGAACTGCTTGGTTACTGTACCAGAGAAGATGTGGGTGCTGTGGGTGCGAGACTGTATTATGAAGATGATACGATTCAGCATGCCGGCGTGGTCATCGGTTTCGGTGGAATCGCCGGACATTGTTTCGTACAGCAGAAGCGTGGATTTACCGGATACTGCCACCGGATCATTTGTGCACAGGATTACAGTGCGGTAACTGCGGCTTGTATGATGGTAAAACGGGAAGCGTTTGAGAAAGTCGGCGGTTTGAGCGAAGAACTGCAGGTGGCATTTAACGATATTGACTTCTGTATGAAACTTCGCCAGGCAGGATATCTGATTGTGTACAACCCATATGCGGAACTGTACCATTACGAATCCAAATCCCGAGGACTGGAAGATACACCGGAGAAAGTGGCAAGATTCAATCAGGAAATCGCAACGTTTGAGAAACGCTGGCCGGAGATTTTAAAGAATGGCGATCCGTTCTATAATCCGAACCTCACGTTGGACAGCCAGGATTTCTCACTGAAACGATTATAAACAAAAAAAGCGGGTGCATGGTGGAAATGTACCTGCTTTTTTAAAAAGAAAGGTGGAAAAGATGAATATAGAAAAGCTATGGGACAAGTACAAGGACATTATTCCGTACGGTGTCTTCGGTGTTCTGACAACGCTTGTTAATATTGTGAGCTATTGGATCTTTGCGCATCCACTTGGCTTATCGGTTATGGTGAGTACTGTACTTGCATGGATTTTATCAGTTCTGTTTGCATATCTTACTAACAGAAAATGGGTATTTCACAGCGAAGCCAGTACAAGGGAAGAAATAGGTAAAGAGATAGTTTCGTTTTTCTCCTGTCGTCTGGCTACGGGAATACTGGACTGGGCATGCATGTTTATTTTTGCTGATCTGTGCAGATTCAACGATGTATTGATTAAATGTGTGGCAAATGTACTTGTAATCATACTGAATTATGTGGCAAGCAAACTGGTTATTTTCAGGCATAAAGGGTGATGGAATGAAAAAAACAGTAAAAACAGAATATGCAATATGGATTTTTGTAGTCCTGGTTTTTGTATTTTATCTTTTATGGGCACTGGCGGCACCGTTTGATGCCTCACCGGATGAAAGTATGCGGTACCAGATCGTCGAATTTATCGTAAAGCATGGAAGCCTGCCGGATGGACGGGATCCGGAGATACGGAATGCCAACTGGGGCATTTCCTATGCGTTTAATCCCATTCTTCCTTATATGGCAGGAGCGGTATTTGCAAAGGTTGTGCAGGTATTTACGGACAGTTTCCGGGCTACGGTGATTGCAGCGCGTATGGTGAATGTCCTTCTGGGATGCGGAATGGCATGGTTTACCTGGAAGATAGGAGAACTGTTATTTCAAAAAAAAGAGACAGGAAGGTTGTTTGCAGTTCTGGTGTGCTTTCTTCCGGGAACCTGTTTTTTGTTTTCTTATATCAATACGGATGGGCTGGCGCTTTTTACGACAGCCTGGATCCTGTACTGCTGGTGTAGGGCATGTAAGGAAGGCTGGAGTCTGAAAGTCTGTGTACAGATGGGAATTGCCATGGGATTGTGTATGTTGTCTTATTACAATGCATATGGATATCTTCTGATGAGTGCAGTATTTTTTGCAGGCTGCATGATGAAGTGTGGAGAGCGGAAATGGGACTGGCAGCAGATGCTGAAGAAAGGCTGTCTGATGCTGGGAATTGTCTTTCTCGTGGCCGGATGGTGGTTTATCCGGAGCGGAATCCTGTATGACGGAGACTTTTTGGGAATGAAAACTTCTTCCATCTATGCGGAAAAATATGCGATCGATGAGTTAAAACCTTCCAACCGGGTGCTTCCGGTGAATATGGGAATGAGCATTCTGGATATGATATGGTGGGTACCTGGAGAATGGCAGCATAACTGGTTGGGTACGGTGCTGGTAAGCTTTGTTGGAACGTTCGGACATCTTGATATTTTTATGCCATATCTGTGGAGTAAAGTGTATCTGATCGTGTTTGCAGTGGGAATTCTCGGAAACAGTTGGAGACTGCGCCGGGAATTTGGTCTGACCACGGAATTTGTAAAAAAAGAAAAAAAAGCCGATGTAGATGGAATTCTTATCACTGAGATATGGAGAAAGAACAGATGGTGGAATATGAGAAACTGGATGCACATCTGTATGGTGGGAGCTATGGTGATACCGGTTGGATTGCTGGTATATTATGCTTATGCAAGCGATTTTCAGGCACAGGGACGTTATATCATGCCGATGGCGCTTCCGTTTTTCTATTTTGTGACACTGGGATATGAAAACTGGAGTGAAAAACTGATCAGAAATAAAAAAATAAGCGTATGGATCTGCCGGATCGGACAGGGAGCAGCAGTACTTTCTGCATTGCTGACGTATTTTCTGGTATATCGGGCAGCTTATTAAGAATAACTACAAAAAATGAGCATATACAGGAAAAACTGATTTCTGTATATGCTCATTTTTCGTGCTTATTTTGTTTTTGGATAGTCAGGCATCTGGTTACGGTAAAGAACTTCTTTTCCATCCGAAGACGGGATGGTCATGGAAGCGAAAAATTCACCGGTTACTTGATCCAGTTCTTTTCTGGATGGACAGGAGATATAGTACAGTGCCACATAAGGGTTCGGCCCGTGGGCGATGACATATTCTCCTTCGTGATAAAAAATCCATGGCTTTTCTACCGCAGAATGAGATGCCAGTTTCTGTGGAACAGAAAGATCACGGATCTGTAACAGGCGTCCCTGAAAATACAGGACAGCTCCGTGGCAAATCGGTTTTCGTGGATCGTGCTGATCCAGCATCTGTTCCAGTGCGGGAACATCATACAGGTAATTCAACAGCAGATCCTCGATGGAGAACCCGTATACCATATCGGTGAGTTCGTGCTCGTAGCCGAAGAATCGGGCTGCGATCTCACAGACCTGGATGCCATTTTCCGGTTTCCAGAAAAACTGCATGGATAACGCACCCTCTTTCTGCCCGGTTTTGTCGGCGTAGCACTGTAAAAGAGCGGTTGCCGGAGCAACCACCTGTTCATACAGGCAGGATGGATAGACATTTCGTGTGCTGATCGGGATCTCCCCCGGTCCGATGTCCGTCTTTTCGCGATCTGCGATGCTGATCACATGGACTTTTCCTTTATGTACCCAGGTCATCATATTGAATTCGTAACCGTCGTTATATTCTTCTACAAGAATTTCAGGAAGATCGGTGAAAGAAGCGGTCTCTGTGATTGCCTGCTTCAGTTCTTCAAGATTGTGTACCACATAGATGCCGCGGGAGCCGTATTTATCCAGTGGTTTTGTCACCAGTGGAAAATGCAGGTGTGCGACCAGTTCCGGAGCAAATCCGAAAGTTGGAATCTTTGCAAAACCAGGGGAAGGAAGACCGAGTTCTTCGAGCAGTCTCCGGGTAGCAGATTTGTCACGATACCAGGGAAGCTGTTCCGGGCTCAAATAGCAGGGGAGACCTGCTTTTGCGGAAATCTTCACCATACATTCCAGCAGAAGATCGGAAAACGAGGTGAGGATTCCGTCCACCTGTTTTTCTTTACAAAGGGCGGCGATCCGGTCCGTATCGGTGACCGGGATCACATAAGATTCGTCTGCAAAGGCCCGTGCCGGACCGTCCGGGTAGCCATCACAGACGATCGTATAGATACCCCGGGCTCTGGCTTTCTGCACCAGCTGCTCAAATTCCCCGAGGGTTCCAAGAATCAGTAAACGTTTGTTCATAATAGTCCTTTCTAAGTTACAGGAAGCCAGAGAAGGCTCCAGTGAATGAATCACATCGGCAATCCGCTGCATCTCTTCGTTTCCGTAACGCTGGTCGCAGGGGAGCGGGAGAATGTCTGCCGCCCACTGATATTCGTAAGATTCGGGTGCACAGTCCCGGATCACGTTGGACCAGTTGGTTGGAACAAAGATTTTTTCTTTCGCCAGGGCTTTTCGCAGTGCAATTCCGTTTTTATGATAATAAGGATAGGCGAAGGGTCCGTCCGGTGTCACGCGGGTAAAAGGTGAATCGGATGGAAGCAGTTCTTTCAGAAGTCTGTAATTTTCATTCCGTTTCTGACGGATCTGTTCGTAGTCGATGGCTTTTAACAGGTTCTGCGTCAGGCGAGACATGGTGAGAATCTTCATCTGATGATAGGTCGCTGCGTTGTCTAACATTTTCTGATAATACGTTCCGGCATCTTTTTCAAAGCGGCCGAGAATATGACCCATACGTTCCGCAGAGACATCACGATCCTTTCCTGCAGTGAGTGCGGCATCTGTGGAAAGATAGGCGCCGTCGCTCAGTCCGAAAAATTTGCGGCAGGAATACAGAGTATCCACACCGGGAAGCGGACGCTGGTAAAAGGCGTGGGTGTGATCCACGATGATATTCTTATAGTGTTTTTTATAATGCAGAATTTTTTCGTCCGTCAGCTGCCCGTAATAATTGACCAGATAGAGATACTCACCTGGATGCAGGGAAAGTTCGGGAGAAAGAACCGGTGTAAGATCCTCATTCAGCGAATAGAAGTTCACGTGGGTTCCCTGCCGCCTGCAGGCATCGATCACGGAGTCACAAAGGAAAAACGGAAGATAGAGCGTCTCAATCTTCCGGGATTCCAGCAGCCAGCAGAGGGCTGTACGGCCAAGATTCACTTTTACAAGATCAGGATAATATTCTTTTCCGTGGAAAACTTCCAGTTCCAGATATCCACCAATTTCCTGTTTCATACAATCCTCCTGTCAGACATCTTTTTTTCGGATAACATAATGTGGCATTTTCTTGGATTCGTTCAGAATATTCATCAGATAAATCCCCATGATGCCTATGGAAAGCAGAGTGATACCGAAGAATGCCAGCAGTATGAGCATCAGGGAAGTCCAGCCTTCCACGGAAACACCATAGAGGAAATAGCGGATCAGGAAAAAGATTCCAAGTGCCACACTGACCAGAAAACTGCAGATGCCGAGATCACGTACCAGAAGCAGCGGGAATGCTGAGTGGGAAGTGATATCGTAAAGCAGGTCTTTGACCAGACGGCGGAAAGAATAACCGCTTTTTCCATAGGCTCTTGCATCATGATGCACCGGTACATTGATGATACGGTTGGAACTTAACACCAGAAGATTGCCGATCTGCGGAAGATAGGTGTTTGTCTGCAACATGGCTTCCACAAGGAAACGGCGGATCAGCCGGAAACTGGTGATCTGCAGGTTCGGATCTTTTCCAAGCATTTTTGAAGTGGCCCAGACGGAAACTTTTGTTCCGAGACGGCGAATCGGACCGTGCTTTCTTCCTTCGTAGCTGGCGATGATGACATCCACATCGTCCCGCTCTCTGATGGTGTTGATCAGTTTCGGGATCTCTTCCGGCGGATGCTGAAGATCGTCATCCATGGTGATGATGAAATCGCCCTCCGCATGAGAGAATCCACACAGAAGAGCCGGATGCTGGCCGAAGTTTTTCGCCATCTGAATGATCTTCACACGGGGATCTTTTTGCCGAAGTTCTTCCATGATCTGGTAGGAACGGTCTTTGGAACCATCATCCACAAGAATCAGTTCAAAGGGTTCCTGCACGGTTTCACGGAAGATTTTTTCGAGACGTGTATAAAGTTCCGTTAAGGTATGTTCCGAATTATATACCGGAACAACAACAGAATATAAACTCATAGTATCTTGTATTTCCTTTCTTAAAGGGTTGTGTTCTGTGCTTCATCATACCATTTTCAATCCCTTATTTCAAGGTTTTCAGGGGAAACGGCTCACCTTGACAATGGATTTTACAACAGATATAATGGTGCAAGATCAAAGCAGACAAAAGGCGGGGAGGAACAGTTTTGCAGTACAGAGAATACGATACGGAAATATTGAATCGAATCAAAGATGTGGAAAAACAGATTTTATGCAAGTATATTGAAATCTGTGAAAAATATCATCTGCGTTATTTTGTGGCGTTCGGGACACTTCTCGGAACGGTGAGACATAAAGGATTTATTCCCTGGGACGATGATATTGATGTGGGAATGCCGAGAGAAGATTATGAAAAATTCCTTCAGATTGCACAGAAAGAATGTGGGGAAGAATATTTTCTTCAGACCGTTGATACGGATCCGGAATATCATCTGTATTTTGCAAAACTACGCATGAATCGCACACGTTTTGTGGAAAACAGTCTGCAAAAGTCGGGAAGCATTACCGGATTCTATATTGATATCTTTCCGTATGATGAGATTTCTGATGATGAGGAAGAGATGGAAAAACAGCTGAACCGGGCGGTGCGATGGGGGATGATCCTGAGTATCTATAAGGTCAAAGAGCCGCAGATCGGTCAGTACGGACCGGCAAAAAATTTTGTGATGCGATCCATATGGCATATTCTGCATGGTGGAATGCATCTATGTGGAATCTCTGCAAAGACGGTCTGGAAAAAGTGTAATCAGGCATTTATGAAGAAACCGGAGAAAGGAAGTTCCCGGATGACAACCTTTGCCGCAGATGCAAAAAAATGGATCATTGAGAAAAAAGAGATTGAACAGCTGGTGGATGTGCCGTTTGAGAATATCACTGTGAAAATTCCAAGCGGATATGATGCCATCCTGACCAGATGTTACGGAGATTATATGAAACTTCCGGATGAAAAAGACAGGGTAAATCACATGCCTGTAGAGATTCAGTTTCCGGGAGAAGAGGTAATGACATTTGGAAAATGAAAATAAAGAACTTATCAAGGTATCGGTGATCGTTCCGGTCTATAATGCGGAAAGATATCTTCATAGATGCCTGGATTCAATTTTACAGCAGTCCCTTGAGAAAATCGAGATCCTTGCGGTGGATGACGGAAGCAAAGATCACTCGGCGAAGATACTGAGAGAATATGAAGAAAAATATCCGGATAAAATCCATGTGATTTATCAGGAAAATCAGGGCCAGTCAGCGGCGCGAAATCATGCACTGGAGATGGCATCCGGAGAGTTCGTGGCATTTGTTGATAGCGACGATTACATAGGAAAGGATTTTCTGAAGAGAATGTATGACACCGCCATAGAAAAGAAGTCAGATATGGTGATGTGCAATTATACTAAGGTGACAGAACAGGGAGAGATCATTCAGAAGTATGAGATCAATTATCAGGAAAAAGGGATCCGGATTCCGTCATATCTTTGCTGTAACCGGCTGGTGCGAAGAAACCTGTTTGACAATTGGAAAATCCGTTTCCGCGAAGGTGTGATCTGTGAAGACATTCCACTGATCTTAAAACTGGAAGCTGTTGCCACCAACATTCAGACTATCGGGGACGGAGAATATTATTATCGTGCAAATCCCCAATCGACAACCTCCACGATTAAAAACCGGAAACTGGAGATGCGGCAGCTGCCTTTTGGAGAACTGCGGGATGCTATCGCATTCTGTACAGACAAAGAGCATCCGATGGATTCCCTGAAACTGGAATTTTTTATTTGCCGGATTATGACGAGCCTGTTGTTTGATACGGGAAGAGGATGCCGCAAAGAGGTGAAAGACGGGATGTGCCGGGAAGTACAGGAAATCATGGAAACCTGTTTCCCGCGATGCTATAAAAATCCCTACATAAAAGTGGGATATTTTCACCAGCTTCCGACGGTACAAAAGATCGGACCTTGGATCTTTGTGTGCGCACTGCGGGTACACGGTCTGAAACTTCTGGCGAAACTGGTAGGCTGAGCAAAAAGGAAAAAATATGGAAGAAAAAAAAGTATCAATACAAAAGAGTATTATCTGGAACTCGGCGGGAAGTATGGTATATCTGATCACGCAGTGGCTGATCAGCGTGCTGGTGGTCCGACTGTCCGGCGTGGAAACAGCGGGAATCCTTACCCTTGCCATGTCGGTTAATAATGTATTTTATAGCATTGCCATGCAGGGTATTCGGAATTATCAGGTATCGGACATGAAAGAAAAATACACCTCCGGTATCTATGTGAGTAGCCGTCTGATCATCTGCATCCTCTCGTTCCTGGTTTGTGTGGGTTATGCCCTGATTGCCGGATATAGTTACGGATCAAGTATGTGTATCGTTGCCTACTGTCTGTTTAAGATGGCGGAGGCGTTCTACGATGTCTATGCCGGAATCTGTCAGAAAAAATGGCGGATGGATTGGATCGGAAAATCCTGGATGGTGAAGGGAATCCTTTCTTTTGCTGGATTTGTAGTGATACTGGCAGTGTCACAGAGGCTTCTGGCAGCTATTCTTGCCATGGCACTGATTTCCTGGCTGGTGATTTTTTTCTATGATATTCCACGGGCAAAAAAGTTGGATACCATAAAGATTTATCTAAAAGAGAAAAAAAATATAACGCTGATGGCAGAATGTTTTCCACTGTTATGTTATCAGACCATGTCATCGGTTATTCCGACGATCCCGCGTCTGGTCATGGAAAAACTTCTGGGAGGTGTGGCACTCGGTATCTACGGATCGGTTGCAGCACCTACGATGATCGTTCAGATGGGAGCATCCTATGTATTTAACCCGTTTATCACACTGTTTGCGGAACAGTACAGCAGTGGAAATATCCGGGATTTCTGGAAAACCTTCCGCAAATGCATGGCAGCAATCGCGTTGATCAGTGTGGTTGCTCTCGGAGGAGGAAAAATATTCGGACACTGGGGATTGGAACTTCTGTACGGGGATGAGGTGGCAGCGCATGAAGACCTGCTGCTCCCACTCATCGGCTGCACGATTCTGACTGCCATCGTGTGGTTTTTATGTGCACTGCTTACGGTAGTGAGAGAAATCAAAGGACTGGTTATATGTAATGTGATCATACTGCCGGTTAGCTATTTCGGTGCGTATTTGCTGATTCAGCAATATGGAATGCAGGGAGGAAGTATTTCTCTGGCAGTGAGTTATCTGATTGAAATCGTCGCACTCTGGATCTGGCTGTTACGGAAAATCAGACAGAGAGAAAAACAACATATGGAAAAATAAGAAAAAGTGCCTGTTAGGGGCACTTTTTTGCAATGTATATCAGTAATTGGTTAAGTAAACCAAATTTGATTGTGAGAAAAGTAATCTTGAAGCGAAAGTATAAGAATGGTATAATAAGACGATATGGTATCGCTCGCAAAGAGGATATACAAAAAGAATAAAAGGAAAAAACAATGGAAAAAGTAAAGAATTACATACAGCTTCACCTGAATATTCTGCTGTTTTCCCTGACCAGTGTATTTTCCAAGATGGCATCTGTTCAGTATAACAGGCATGGGCTGGGAAGTGTCTGGCTTTATGTGTTCCTGGCACTGATGATCGGAAACTGTGGAATCTATGCCATTGCATGGCAGCAGGTGATAAAGAAGTTCTCCCTGTCCACAGCGTATGCCAACAAGAGTGTGTACCTGTTGTGGTCGCAGATCTGGGCAGTGGTGATCTTTCATGAAAATCTGTCGGTGCGGAATATTATCGGTATCCTGGTAGTACTCGCCGGCGTATGGGTGGTGCAGCGCTATGAATAGAATGTTTATGTTACTGATGCTGGCAGGCACATTTTTTACTGCCATCTCCCAGGTACTATTAAAACAGAGTGCCAATAAAAAGTACAGCAATCCGCTGCTGGAATATCTGAACTGGAGGGTGATCGTGGCGTACGGGATCTTTTTTTGCGTATTGCTTCTGAATACCTGGTGTTATACAAAAGTAGACATGCGGTTTGGACCGGTGATCGATACGGCTGCGTATGTATTTGTTCTGATCTTTTCGAGAGTGATCCTGAACGAAAAGATCACAAAAGGAAAACTTGTGGGAAACCTGCTGATCATAGCAGGAATTTTGATTTATACGATGTGAGATGATACAAGAGTCAAAAGTACGGAACAATCCGGTATCAAAGCAAAAGAATAACAGGAGTGAGAAGAGTGAGAATCAGTTTTAACCGCCCACCGTTTGTGGGAAAAGAAACAGAGTATATTAAAGAGGCCGTAGAAAAAAACGGTATGATCTGTGGAGACGGTCCATTTACCAAAAAATGCTCCCAGTGGATGAAGGACAGGTTTCAGACGAAAAACGTATTGCTGACAACTTCCTGTACCCATGCACTGGAGATGGCGGCGTTCCTGGCGGATATTCAGCCGGGAGATGAAGTAATCATGCCGTCGTATACCTTTGTATCCACCGCGGATGCTTTTGTTTTACGGGGAGCAACCTGCGTGTTTGTGGATATCCGTCCGGATACCATGAACATCGATGAGACAAAAATTGAGGAAGCAATTACAGAAAAGACCAAAGCGATCGTGCCGGTGCATTATGCGGGTGTCAGCTGTGCAATGGATGAGATCATGGCAATTGCGAAAAAATATAACCTGAAAGTGGTGGAAGATGCCGCACAGGGAGTGAATGCTTTTTATAAAGGAAAAGCACTGGGAACGATCGGTGATTTCGGATGCTACAGTTTCCATGAGACAAAGAATTATTCCATGGGAGAGGGCGGTGCGATTCTCTTTCAGGACGACAAATATCTGGAACCGGCAGAAATTTTACGGGAAAAGGGAACAAATCGCAGCCAGTATTTCCGTGGACAGATTGATAAATATACCTGGGTGGGCTATGGATCGTCCTATCTGCCAAGCGATATGAATGCCGCTTATCTGTGGGCGCAGCTGGAAGAGGCAGACAAGATCAATGATAAGAGATTGTCCATCTGGAACTTCTATCACGAAGAACTGAAAGAACTGGAAGACAAAGGGGTGCTGGAACGCCCGTATATTCCGGAGTATGCCACACACAATGCCCACATGTATTACATCAAAGTAAAAGATCTGAAGGTGCGTACAAAACTTCTGGCATATCTGAAAGAGCGCGGGATCCTGAGCGTCTTTCATTATGTACCGCTTCACACGGCAACTGCAGGAAAGAAATTTGGAAGATTCCACGGCGAGGATGTCTACACGACAAAAGAGAGCGAACGGCTGTGCCGTCTGCCGATGTATTACAGCCTGTCTCTGGAAGAAGCGGCGGAAGTGGTAAAAGCACTGAAGGAATTTCCGGAGTATGAGACAATAGAAGGAAGATAAAAGGCAGATAAACGGCAACAGAAAGGAGTATCGATGAGTTCAGGAAACTGGATGCGTTATCTCAAAAAGATAAAACCGTATACGATCAAAAAGGGGTTTCGCTATCTGAAACATTACGGACCGAAGGAGTTCTGGGTACGACTGTGTGAACGGATGGAGCCGGAAGAAGTGCCTTACGGACCATGGTTTGAGAGCCATAAACCATCGGAAAAAGAGCTGGATGGACAGAGAAAGAAACAGTGGGAAAAACAGCCACTGATCAGTGTGGTTGTCCCGGCATATAAAACGCCGGCGAAATTCCTGCGGGAAATGATAGAATCACTGGAAACGCAGACCTACACAAACTGGGAACTGTGTATCGCCAATGCAAGTCCGGAAGACGAGACTATGGCACAGGTGCTTCAGGAGTATACGAAAAAAGATGCCAGAGTAAAAGTGGAGAATCTGAAAGAAAATCTCGGAATCGCGGAAAATACGAACGCAGCGATGGAGATGGCAGCCGGAGAATTTACCGGTCTGCTCGACCATGACGATCTGCTGGCACCGCAGGCACTGTACCGGATCGTAGAGGCTCTGAATCAGAGTTCAGAAGAGCCGGATGTTTTTTATTCGGATGAAGATAAAGTGACTACAGATCTGAGCGAACATTTTCAGCCGCATTTTAAACCGGATTTTAATGTGGATCTGTTGAGATCCAATAATTATATTACACATTTCTTCGTGGTGAGAACCAGCCTGATCCGTCAGGTGGGCGGATTTCGCAGAGAGTATGACGGGGCACAGGATTACGATTTCATCTTCCGGTGTACGGAGGCGGCGAAGAAGATTTGCCATATCCCGGAGGTGCTGTATCACTGGCGGACGCATCAGGCATCCACGGCGGATAATCCGGCGAGCAAGATGTATGCGTTTGATGCGGGAAAGAGAGCTATTGAAGCACATCTGAAACGACAGGGTGTGGAGGGAACCGTGAGCCATACGAAAGACCTTGGCTTCTATCAGGTGGAATATCCGGTGCAGGGAAAACCGCTGGTGTCTGTTCTGATTCCGAACAAAGATCAGAAAGATGCGTTGAAACAGTGTCTGGATTCTGTATTTTCCAAAACTACATATTGCAATTACGAAGTGATCATCATGGAAAATAACAGCCAGGAAAAAGAAACCTGGGACTACTATGAAGAACTGAAAAAACGGGACAACGTAAAAATCGTGACTTGGGAATCCGGATTTAATTATTCAGCCATCAATAATTTCGGAGAAAAATCGGCTTCCGGAGAGTATCTGCTGTTTTTGAATAATGATGTGGAAGTGATCAATCCTCACTGGATGGAAGAAATGCTGGGAAACTGCCAGCGTAAAGAAGTGGGGATCGTGGGAGCTAAACTGTATTATCCGGATGATACAATTCAGCATGCGGGAACAATCATCGGAATCGGCGGGATCGCCGGTCATGCATTTTTAAATATGCCACGTTCGAGAAGCGGGTATCTTCATAAAGCATCTTTACAGATGGATCTGAGTGCAGTGACTGCCGCATGCATGATGATGAAGCGGTCTGTTTTTGAAAGTCTGGGAGGATTTGAAGAGGCGCTTACGGTGGCATTTAACGATGTGGATCTTTGCCTGCGGTGCGTGAGAGCAGGATATCTTGTGGTCTATAATCCGAAGGTGGAATTGTATCATTACGAATCCAAATCCAGGGGATCGGAGGACAGTGAAGAAAAAGTGCGCCGGTTCCAGGAAGAGATAGAATTTATGCGGACCAGATGGATCGATTTGTTAAAGCAGGGAGATCCTTATTATAATAAAAACCTTACGTTGAGCAAATGGAATTATTCGCTGCGTGCGTAAGGAAGGAGATACCATGAAGAAGATAACTGTTGTGATTCCTAATTTCAATGGGATACAGTATGTGGAGCGTTGTCTGGACAGTTTGAAGCGACAGACTTTCTCTGAATTTGATGTGATATTTGTGGACAATGGTTCCGTAGACGGGAGCAGAGAACTGACAGAAGAAAACTATCCATGGGTACGGGTAATTGCACTTGCAGAAAATACTGGTTTTTGTAAAGCAGTGAATATCGGAATTGAAGCAACACAGACACCATATGTAGTACTGTTAAATAATGATACCGAGGCAGAGCCGGATTTTCTGCTGGAACTGTATCGGGGAATTGAAAGGAAAAAGGATGCTTTTTCTGCAGCTGCACGGATGCTGCAGTTTCATGATCGGGGAAAGATAGACGATGCCGGAAATTATTATAACTGTCTTGGCTGGGCGTTTGCGCTTGGAAAGGGAAAACCGGAAGAAAAATACAGGAAAGAGCGAAAAATATTTGCCTCCTGTGGCGGAGCTGCTATTTATCGAACAGAACTGGTAAAGCAGTTGGGAGGATTTGATGAGGAACATTTTGCGTATCTTGAGGATATTGATCTTGGATATCGGGCACAGATAGCGGGGTATGAAAACTGGTATTTGCCGAAGGCAGGGGTGTATCACGTGGGAAGCGGAACTTCAGGATCACGTTACAACCAGTTTAAAATCAGATATTCTTCCAGAAATAATATTTATATGCTTTACAAAAATATGCCATTGTTCCAGATTTTGCTGAATCTGCCGTTTCTGGTGCTGGGATTTACGGTTAAACTTATATTCTTTGCTTCAAAGAAATATGGGCGGGAATATGCAGCAGGAATTAAGAATGGTTTTTCACTGTGTAAAAAAGATAAAAAAGTACCGTTTTTATGGAAAAATCTTCCTAATTACGGGAAGATTCAATTGCAGTTGTGGATCAATGTGATACGGAGATTCGGATGAGAGAACCATTGGAGAACGTAAGTTTTGTTGACAGGAAAATACATCCTGACTATAATAT
Source organism: uncultured Ruminococcus sp. (assembly GCA_934359255.1). Lineage (GTDB taxonomy): Bacteria > Bacillota > Clostridia > Lachnospirales > Lachnospiraceae > Oliverpabstia. The sequence continues at coordinate 109,895 of CAKRLG010000006.1, read as the reverse complement.
GTAAGAAAAGTGTAAGCTAATTAATAAAATGTTTGGTTGAGGTTTTGTATATTGCGTATTATAGTAATATGGTAAATACAAAACATACCAGAAATACTAAAAGGTGAAAAATATTGATTAAAGATAATCAGAAGTACTTTAATCGTATGCATGTAGTGATCGATGCTGTTGTGATCGTTGTTTCGTATCTGCTGGCATGGACATTAAAATTCGTGGGTCCCTTTTCAGTAGATGCGGTCAGAAGTTTATCTTTTGAATGGTATATGACAGCACTGTTTGGAATCGTACCGGTTTATCTGATCCTGTATTATGCGTTTAATCTGTATACACCGAAACGGGTGCAGGGACGCAGACTGGAATTTTCTAATATTGTAAAAGCCAATACGGTGGGAATTTTGTTGATCATCGGGTGCATTTATGTGTGGCTCAAAGAAATCAACTTTTCCCGTGATATGTTGTTTTTCTTCTATTTTATAAACATGTTCCTGGAAGAATTGGTTCGTATCACGATTCGCTATCTGTTACGGGATATTCGTAAACGAGGTTTGAATCAGAAGCATATCCTGTTGGTTGGTTACAGTAAGGCAGCAGAAGCATATATTGACCGGATCCTGGAAAATCCACAGTGGGGATATCAGATTCGTGGAATCCTCGATGATAATGTGGAAGCAGGGACTACGTACCGTGGAATTAAAGTACTTGGAAGAATCGCCAATCTGATGGTGATCCTGCCGGAAAACAGGCTGGATGAGATCGCGATCACTTTGGGACTGAGCGAATATTACAGGCTGCAGGAAATTGTGGCGATGTGCGAAAAATCAGGAGTGCACACGAAGTTTATTCCTGATTACAATAATATCATTCCGACAAAACCATATACAGAAGATTTACTGGGACTTCCAGTTGTCAATATCCGTTATGTGCCGCTGACCAATACGTTCAATGCGGTGGTAAAACGGCTGATGGATATTTTCGGATCGATCGTTGCGATTATTCTGTTTTCTCCGATAATGTTGTTTGCTGTGATCATGATCAAGCTGACTTCTCCGGGACCGCTGATATACAAACAGGAGCGGGTGGGACTGCATAATCATACATTTATGATGTATAAGTTCCGTTCAATGGAAGTACAGTCGAAGGAAAGCGAAAAGAAGGCATGGACCGTCAAAAACGATCCAAGGGTAACCGGAATCGGGAAGCTGATGCGACGGACGAGTATCGATGAGCTGCCGCAGCTGTTTAACATTCTCAAAGGAGATATGAGTCTGGTGGGACCGAGACCGGAACGGCCGTTTTTTGTGGAAAAATTCCGGGAAGAGATCCCGAGATATATGGTAAAACATCAGGTACGTCCGGGTCTTACCGGCTGGGCTCAGGTCAATGGCTACAGAGGAAATACATCCATCCGGAAACGAATTGATTATGATCTGTATTATATTGAAAACTGGTCTGTCGGACTGGATGTGAAAATTATTTTGCTGACGTTTTTTAAAGGCTTTATTAACAAGAACGCATATTAGGAAGAGGGTCCGCAAGATAGGAAAACAAAGGAATAAGGAGTAAATACATGGCGAAAAAGAAAAACCTGACGGACAGACAGAAAAGAATCCGACGCAGACGCCGGAAAAGTACGATGAGCAGAGTAGTGTTTGCGCTGGAAATTATCATTCTGATCGTCCTGATGGGCGGACTGTTTGTATATGCGAAACTCGGAAATATGAATTATGAAGATCTGAATTTTGAAAACGTGGATGTTAATCAAAGTGTGGAAGAAAATCAGGTTATGAAAGGTTATACAAGCATTGCACTGGTTGGGCTTGACAGCAGAGAAGGAGAACTGGATGGTGATGTAAACAGTGATACGATGATCATTGCGAGTATCAATAACGATACCAAAAAGGTAAAACTGGTTTCTATATACCGTGATACGTATCTTCGGGTTGGAAGTAATTCGGAGGGCGAAGATGTATACAATAAGGCAAATTCTGCGTTCTGTACAGGTGGTCCGGAAAAAATGATGACCATGATGAATAAGAATCTTGATCTTAATATTGTTGACTATGTAACGGTTGACTTTAAAGGTGTTGCAGAGGCGGTGGAACTGCTTGGCGGTATCGATGTTGATCTGAAAGAAGAGGAGATTGAACATCTGAACAATTATTGTGTAGAAACGTCAGAAGTTACCGGTATGGATTATACACCACTGAAGAAGGTTGCCGGAGTTCATCATTTGAATGGAGTACAGACCGTTGCGTATGCGCGAATTCGTTATACAGCGGGAAACGATTTCAGACGTGCGGCAAGACAGCGGGAGGTTATTTATAAGATCGTAGAAAAGGCAAAGAATTCCAGTATCAGTACCCTTAGCAAAGTTCTGGATAAAGTTTTCCCACTGATCAAAACCTCTCTGACGAAGCCGGAGATTTTGCAGATGGGAATGAGCATGCTTTCCTATGATATTGAAGATCAGACAGGATTTCCATTTGATCATTTATATGGAGGCGTAGTAGAAGACGCAATGGACGGTCTCGACTGTGTACTTCCGATTACTTTGGAGTCAAATGTAATCAAACTGCATGAATTTTTGTATCCGGAAGACAGCTATGTTCCTTCGGATGAGGTAAAAACATACAGTCAGAAAATTATAGAAATCAGTGGATTTGGAGAAGAATCCAGACTGGATCATTCGGAGGATGGTTCGCTGGCAGCTTATCACGAATCGGATACAGAGTCTGCGAACACGGAAGAGAACTCTGCCGATTCACAGGAAGAAGGCCAGACAGATGTAACAGATGATACACAGGGATATGATGATTCTTCCCTGGAACAGTAAACCTCGGGGGATACGAAAGAGGGAGGGAAACCTATGTCTAAAAAACAGCCGTTGACCAGAAAACAAAAGAGACTGATGAAGAAGAGAAGACGAAGAAGAATTATCTTCGGAATTGAGATTTTTATTCTGCTGATTCTGATTGCAGGTGTTTTTATATATGCAAAACTTGGCAAGATGAATTTTACGAGTCTTGATTTCAGCAAGATTGGAGTTAATTCCGGCATCAACAATAATACGGTGATGAAGGGATATACGACGATTGGATTGATTGGTTTGGATGGTCGTGACGGAGAACTGAAATCGGGTGCCCGCAGTGACACGATGATCATTGCAAGTATCAACAATGACACAAAAAAAGTGAAGCTGGTATCGATATACCGTGACACCTACCTGCGGATCGGTGAAGATTCTGAGGGAAACGGTCAATATAATAGAGCCAATGCTGCCTATGCAAAAGGTGGTCCGGAACAGTTTCTGAGTATGCTGAATACCAATCTGGATCTGAATGTGACAGATTTTGTCAGTGTAGACTTTCAGGCGGTTGCGGAAGCTGTGGAACTGCTTGGTGGAATTGATGTGGAATTGAAAGAAGAAGAAGTGGTTCATCTGAATAATTACTGTGTGGAGACATCAAAAGTAACAGGTATGGATTATACGCCACTTGAAAAAACAGCAGGCGTACATCATCTGAATGGTGTGCAGACAGTAGCATATGCGCGAATCAGATATACAGCAGGAAATGATTTCCGTCGTGCGGCAAGACAGAGAGAAGTTATCTATAAAATCGTAGAGAAAGCGAAAAATGCAGATGTCGCTACATTGAGTAAAATTCTGGATAAAGTATTTCCAAATGTCTATACATCTTTTTCAAAAGCAGAAATTTTGCAGATGGGAATGAGTATGCTCTCCTATGATATTGAAGATCAGACCGGTTTTCCATTTGATCATTTGTATGGACAGCGTGTGGAAGATGCGGTTGGAATTGATGTAGTACTTCCGGTCACATTGGAATCAAATGTGATCAAACTGCATGAATTCCTGTATCCGGAAGACAGTTATACACCTTCCGAAGAAGTGAAGGCATATAGCCAGCGAATTGTGGATAAGAGCGGATTTGGAGAAGAGTCAAGGCTGGATCATTCGGAAGATGGCTCCCTTGCAGCTTATCGCGAGAGTGATACGGAGTAAGAAGAAAAAATGGAAAATAAAGAACTGTCGTGAAAAGTGCGACAGTTCTTTTCGCATATATAGAAAATGGAGCAGATTATGGAAAAGAAAACGGTAGATGTGATTATCCCGGCTTATCGTCCGGGAGAAGGATGGAAACAGATGCTGCGCGGACTGGAAGGACAGACCTGGCCGGTACACCGCCTGATCGTGATGAATACAGGAAAGGAAAACTGGAAAGCAGCTTATGAGAAAACAACGATTCCGATGGAAGTGCACCATCTGACCAGAGAGGAATTCGATCATGGAAAGACAAGGGATCAGGCGGCGCGGATGAGCTGGGCAGATTATCTGCTGTTTATGACTCAGGATGCATTGCCGGAAGACTGTCATCTGATTGAAAAACTGGTGGAGGCGATGGAACAGGATGAAAAAATCGGAGCTGCCTATGCCAGACAGCTGCCACGGGAGGACTGCCGGCTGATGGAACAGTATACGAGACAGTTTAATTATCCGGAGGAAAGCCGGGTGAAATGGCTGGCAGATCTGCCGGAACTCGGCATCAAGACGTATTTTTGTTCTAACGTGTGTGCAATGTACAAACGGGAACTGTATCTTCAGCTTGGCGGTTTTGTAAAGAAAACCATTTTCAATGAAGATATGATCTTTGCCGGAAAACTGATCCAGAAGGGATATGGGGTGGCTTATGCGGCAGAGGCAAAGGTGGTACATTCCCATAATTATTCGGCAATCCAGCAGTTCCATCGGAACTTTGATCTGGCGGTTTCCCAGGCAGACCATCCGGAAGTTTTTGCCGGGATTCGATCGGAAGGAGAGGGGATCCGTCTGGTGAAAAAAACCGCCGGCTGGCTTTGCAGACAGGGAAAACCATGGCTGGTGATCCAGCTGGTATGGCAGAGTGGATGGAAATATCTGGGCTATCTGCTTGGAAAAAAATACCGGAGGCTTCCGCGCTGGGTGATCGATCGCTGTACGATGAATCCGAAATATTGGGAATAGGTGATAAAGTTCACAATTTCAACACAATTTTCAGTTATGATAAACAGATACACAAGACGTGAAAAAATGTAAATACAGATAAAGGACAGGGAAAACGATGAGTGATGAATGGAAAGTGCCGGGAACGGAACCGGAAGAAAATCAGCAGCCGGTCGGTGAAGAAGCTGAAGTGACAGAGGCGACAGCTGTAAAAGAACCGGAAGCAGGGGAAAACACAGAAGCAATGCCGGAGGCGACAGAAAGTCAGGAGCCTGAAGTATCGGAGCGGGTGGAAGTGACAGAAACGACGGAAGAAGCAGCGACAAACGGTGACGGGCAGGTTGGAAAAACAGAGCAAGAAAAACCGAGATATCCGTGGGAAGCAGTGCTGGGAAAAGGGGAGAAGAAAGAACAGTCGGCGGATGTGACGGATACTCCGATACAGCCACAGGAACAGCCGGTGCAGCAGAGTGGTGCACAACCGGAGAATTCGCGGGAAGCAGCTTCTTATCACTGGGTAAACCCGGATTATCAGAAACGTCAGAACGGAACGGACAGCGGGGAATGTGCCAGCCAGAATACGTATGAGAATCAGAATTACCGGGAGGATGTCAGCGGAACAGCGGATACACAAAATTATACAGAGACAGCAGCCAGCTCACAGGATAACGGAGGCTGGGGACAGCCGGTTGGTGGAAATCGTACAACAAAAGAGACGGAAAACAGCAGTTCTTCCGGACAGACAACAGAAGGCTATCAGAATGGCAACTGGGGCTGTGCCGGAAACAGTCAGAATAATCAGAATGCTCAAAATGGTGGAACGTATCAGAACGGTAATTCCTGGACGAGCCGGGAGCAGAACGGTCCGGTGACCGGTCAGAGAAAATACGGAAACTACACGTATTACCAGCCACAGCAGGATCCGAATCAGCCACAGGATCACAGAAAACCTGGCGGAACAGGGAAAAAAGTATTGACGACGATTGGTCTGGCGGTACTTTTTGGCGTGGTTGTAGGCGGTATCATTATTGGATCGAATGTGATTGTAAATAAAGAAATCAAAAATGAACAGAAAACAGAGTATCAGCTTCCGACCACGGAACTGCCACAGCAGGGAAATGCTGACGGGGACAGTAACAGTGCAGCAGAAAGCGGAAGCGGTGCTGCGGAAGAAGTAAGTGCAGGAACAACGGGAGAATATACCGTGGCACAGGTGGCAAAAAGTTGTATGCCGTCTGTCGTATCGATTACAAATGCTTCCGTAAAAACCGTGCAGGATTTCTTCGGTGGCGTACAGCAGTATCCAAGCGAGAGTTCCGGTTCCGGTATCATTGTAGGACAGAATGACAGTGAGATCCTGGTAGCAACAAATAATCATGTAGTAGCTGATGCTGATACTATTACGGTCGCTTTTGATGATGATGCGGTGTATGAAGCACAGGTTAAGGGAACCGATTCAGACAATGATCTGGCAGTTGTTGCAGTGAAAATTTCAGATATGAGTGAAGATACTCTGAAATCTATTAAAGTAGTAAGCATCGGAAACTCCGATAATCTGGAAATTGGGGAACAGGTAGTTGCAATCGGTAATGCACTGGGTTACGGTCAGTCGGTAACTTCAGGATGGATCAGCGCGGTAGACCGTGAGGTGACCGATGAAGAAGGGAAGACAACCGGAAAACTGATACAGACAGATGCAGCAATCAATCCGGGTAACAGTGGTGGTGCACTGTTGAATATGCAGGGAGAACTGATCGGTATCAACTCTGCGAAAGCGGCAGCCACCGAAGTAGAAGGAATGGGTTATGCGATTCCGGTATCTGTGGCACAGCCGATTCTGGATGAACTGATGAATCGCGAGACAAGATATAAGACAGATGAGGAACATGCGGGTTATATAGGTGTGACCTGTCTGAATGTGGATTCTACTTCTGCACAGACTTACGGTATCCCACTGGGTGCCTTTGTAGATTCTGTGGAAGAAGGCGGACCGGCACAGACAGCAGGTATCCAGAAAGGTGACGTAATTGTCAAGTTTGATGGTATGACAGTTTCCGGAAGTTCGGATCTGGTTGGAAAACTGGAGTATTATCAGGCAGGAGAGACTGTGGAGGTTGTAATCAGCCGGGCACAGAACGGGGAGTATCAGGAGCAAACGGTTTCGGTTACTCTTGGGAAGAAGAGTGAGATGAAGCAGGCGGATCCGCAGCAGGGGAAGTAAGTGAATAAGTAGTATCATAGACGGACGCGGCAGGTGTTACCGCCAGGGTCCGGCAACGTGGGCAGAGCAACTTTAAGCTAAATTGCCCACAAAGTGTTGCCGGACCCTGGCGGGAACACCTGCCGCTGTGCGTTGGCGGGGATACATTGGTTCAAGAGTGTGTTTAGAAAAAGTTTACTTGAGGGCAAGAAGATTCTGTTTTATAATATAGAGTAAGTAACCGGAAGTACATAGGAGTGACGGGTGATTTCGGGGACGGTGTCTCATGGAATGTGGGATGAGAAAGGGATAGATAGATGTCAGAAGACAAGGATTTACTGGAAAAAGAAAAGCAGAGGCGGGAAGCTTCTGATGAAAATACGAAGGAAGATGAATACGAAAAAGTCTGTTTTCTGTGTCGGAGACCGGAGAGCAAGACAGGACCGATGATTACACTTCCTCAGAATATACATATTTGTACGGAATGTATGCAGAAGAGCTTTGATACCATGAATAACAGCAATATGAATTACGGGGATCTGATGAGCCACATGCCCAATATCAGCATGATGGATCTGTCGAGTATTCCAAATCAGGTATCAGAGAAACAGAGAGTGAAGAAGAAAAAGAAAACAGAAGAAAAGAAGCAGGAATTTACCATGAAGGATGTTCCGCCGCCACATAAGATCAAAGAAAAACTGGATGAATATGTGATTGGTCAGGAACATGCGAAAAAGGTGATTTCGGTTGGCGTGTACAATCACTATAAACGAGTACTCAGTGCAGAACAGAAAAATGGTGAAGTAGAGATTGCAAAGTCCAATATGTTGATGATCGGACCGACCGGAAGCGGTAAGACCTATCTGGTGCAGACACTGGCGAAACTGCTGGATGTGCCACTTGCTATAACGGATGCGACTTCGCTGACGGAAGCTGGTTATATCGGTGATGATATCGAAAGTGTGGTTTCCAAACTGCTTGCGGCAGCTGACAATGATGTGGAGCGAGCAGAGCATGGAATTATCTTTATCGATGAGATCGATAAGATTGCAAAAAAGAAGAATACGAACCAGAGAGATGTCAGTGGTGAGGCGGTACAGCAGGGGATGTTAAAGCTTCTCGAGGGCAGTGATGTGGAAGTGCCGGTGGGGGCGAATAGTAAAAATGCCATGGTACCACTGACTACAGTAAATACCAGCAATATTTTATTTATCTGTGGCGGTGCATTCCCGGATCTGGAGGAAATCATCAAAGAACGATTAAACAAAAAGGCAGCCATTGGTTTTCAGGCGGATCTGAAAGATAAATATGACAATGATAAAAATCTGTTGAATAAGGTAACGGTGGAGGATCTGAGAATGTTCGGTATGGTACCGGAATTTCTTGGAAGACTGCCGATCATTTTCACATTACAGGGACTCGATGAAGACATGCTGGTGAAGATTCTTAAAGAGCCACGCAATGCAATCTTGAAACAGTATGAAAAACTGCTGGAGATGGACGAAGTTAAACTGGAATTTGAAGAGAATGCGCTGCGTGCAATCGCAAAAAAGGCACTGGAAAAAGATACCGGTGCGAGAGCACTGCGAGCGATTCTGGAAGAATACATGCTGGATATTATGTACGAGATTCCAAAGGACGACAGTATTGGAGAGGTGATCATCACCAAAGAATATATTGAACACACCGGTGGTCCGAAGATCCTTTTAAGAGGACAGGAACCGCTGTTGTTGCAGTAAAACGGATACAAATGGGGTTAATATTCAAGGAGGTATGACTTATGAACGAAGATTTATTTGGAAGCATTAAACAGACGATTACAGAAACAGCGGGGGCTGTAGGAAAGAAAACAGAGGAATTTGTTGAGACACAGAAGATGCGAAACAAAATGCGGACACTGCAAAGAGAGATCCGGAATAAATATGCAGATCTCGGTGAAATTGTATACCAGCGTTATGTAGATGGCGATACGACGGATGAAGAACTGACCGGTCACTGTGAAGTTGTTATGGGTCTTCAGAAGGAACTGGCAGAGTGTAAAGAAAGTATAGCTGCCAAACAGGGAAAAAATGTATGCCCAGCCTGTGGAATCTCCAACCCGAAAGATGCCGTATTCTGTATGTACTGCGGTGCGGAACTTCCGGTAGAAGAGGATGAAAAAGAAGAAGATTGGTTTGCTCAGAAACCAGCTGAGGAGAAAGAAAAACCGGAAGCAGATGAAACTGAGAAAACAGAAAGAGCAGAGCAGGAAGAAGAAAACAGAGAAGCTGCGCCGGAGCAGGATGCAGAGCAGGAAGTATGGGATGCCTGTGTGCAGAAGGAGGAAAGCGATGAAGAGTGAAGAAAAACTGAACCAGTGCTATGAGGCAGTAAAAGATCAGCTTCCTTTCGTGCCGAAACTGGCTTTGATCCTGGGATCCGGTCTTGGAGATTATGCAGATCATGTAATTGTGGAAAAAGTTATTCCGTATGAGAGTATAGACGGATTTCCGCATTCTACAGTGGCCGGACATAAGGGTCAGTTTGTATTTGCAAAAGTAGAAGGAGTACCGGTTGTCATGATGCAGGGACGGGTACATTATTATGAGGGATATCCGATGCAGGATGTGGTACTTCCGGTACGTCTGATGAAAAAAATGGGTGCTGAGATTTTGTTCCTGACCAATGCAGCCGGTGGTGTTAATGAAAACTTCCATGCAGGTGATCTGATGATGATTACGGATCAGATCTCAAGTTTTGTACCATCACCGCTGATTGGAAATAATATGGAAGACCTGGGACCGCGCTTTCCGGATATGAGTGAGATTTATCGGAGGGAGTACCGAGAAATCCTCCGGGAGAGCAGCAAAGCAATGAATATAGAGCTTCAGGAAGGAACCTATCTGCAGTTTACCGGTCCGGCATATGAATCGCCGGCGGAGATACGCATGGCACGGACACTGGGTGCAGATGCTGTGGGAATGAGTACAGCATGTGAAGCTGTGGCAGCCAACCACATGGGAATGAAAATCCTGGGGATTTCCTTTATTTCAAACTTGGCAGCCGGCATGATTACTCAGCCACTGTCCCACAAAGAGGTACAGGAAGCCGCCGATCTTGTCGCACCAAAATTCCGCGCACTGGTGACGGAAGTGATTCGGAGAATCGGTGAACAGGAAAAGTCAGAATAGTATAGAAAAAAGAGAGAAAAGAGGAAGTTTTTTCCTCTTTTTTCGGTTATGATGAAGGTATCTGGTGTTTTGCAAAAACACAAAAATGATAAATGTTAAAGGGAGAGAATAAGACTATGGAGAAAAAATGGTGGAAAGAAAGTATTGTATATCAGATTTATCCGAGAAGTTTTAAGGACAGCAACGGGGATGGTATTGGTGATCTGAACGGTATCACGGAAAAGATGGAGTATCTGGAAAAACTGGGTGTGAATGTTGTTTGGTTGTCCCCGGTATATCAGTCCCCAAATGATGATAATGGATATGATATCAGCGATTATCGTGCAATCATGACTGAGTTCGGAACAATGGAAGATTTTGACCGGATGCTTGCAAAAGCTCATGAACATGGAATCAAAATCGTGATGGATCTGGTAGTCAATCATACCTCCGATGAACATCCGTGGTTTGTGGAGAGCAGAAAGTCCAAAGACAATCCTTATCGCGACTATTATATCTGGAGAGAAGGAAAAGACGGAAAGGAACCGAATAACTGGGGTTCCTGTTTCTCGGGTCCGGCATGGGATTACGATGAAGAAACAGATATGTATTATCTGCATCTGTTTTCAAAAAAACAGCCGGATCTGAACTGGGATAACCCGAAAGTCCGGGAAGACGTATTTGACATGATGAACTGGTGGCTGAAAAAAGGAGTAGATGGATTCCGTATGGATGTGATCAGTCTGATTTCCAAAAAGCCGGATCTGCCGGATGGAAAGCCGGGAATCAATGGATACGCAAGCTTCAATGAGCCGGCAAATGGTCCTCATGTCCATGAATATCTGCAGGAGATGCGTGAAAAAGTATTAAACAATGCGGATACTATTACCGTTGGCGAGTGTTCCGGTGTGACTCTGGAAGAAGCTAAAAAATACGCAAGAAGCGATGAAAAAGAGCTGAATATGGTATTCCAGTTTGAACATATGGATGTGGATGCTGATGCGGATAACAAATGGACCGATAAAAAGATGGATCTGCGTGAGATGAAAGCTGTTCTGACAAAATGGCAGAAAGGTCTGGAAGACATTGCCTGGAACAGTCTGTTCTGGGAGAATCACGATCAGCCACGTTCGGTATCCAGATATGCCGATGATTCCGCAAAATATCATGATGTGTCTGCAAAAATGCTGGCAACCTGTATTCATATGATGCAGGGAACTCCTTATGTATATCAGGGAGAAGAACTTGGCATGACGAACGTTCCGTTTACAGCGATCGATCAGTTCCGTGATCTGGACAGCATCAATGCTTACAGAGAACTGGTAGAAGAGCAGCATGTATTTACTGCGGAAGAAATGATGCGTTATCTGTGCCGTAAGAGCCGTGACAATGCGAGAACACCGTTCCAGTGGGATGACAGTGCTTATGCAGGATTTTCCACTGCAGAACCATGGATCATGGTCAATCCGAACTATAAAGAGATCAATGCGAAGAAACAGGTCGACGATCCGGATTCTGTATTTAATTATTACAGAAAGCTGATCGCACTGCGGAAAGAAAATGAGATCATCGTATACGGAACCTATGATCTGTTATTGCCGGAATCCGAAGAAATCTATATGTATACAAGAACACTGGGAGAGGAAAAACTGTTGGTGGTATGTAACTTCAGTGAAAAAGAAGTAGCAGTAGAGATTCCGGAGGATTTCCGCAAGGGAAGTTATCTGATCGCAAACTATCCGGAAGGAGAAATCAAAGAACAGATGACGATTCGCCCGTATGAAGCATTTGTGCTTGAAAAATAAAAGGAAACTGTGAGGGTACTGAACAGTTATAATAAGAGATGAAAGAAAAGGTCGCTGTGTTTACAGAAAAATGTGAATGCAGCGATCTTTTTACGATTGCAGAAAATAAATATAGAACAGAAGCCAGCCTGTACAAAGACAAAAAAATAGTGCAGGAAGCGGGACTTGAACCCGCACGATATTGCTACCACAGGCACCTGAAGCCTGCGCGTCTGCCAATTCCGCCATTCCTGCACATCTTTTATTATGAAGTTTTTGTTGCATCTCAACAACATAGTTTACTATACAGGAAAAAATACTGATTGTCAACAGTTTTTTAAAAAAATATAGAAAACAAAGAACTCTTATGAGATATGTAAGTGAATAATGTATTCCGACGACTTGTGAAAATTATCTGTAAAAACATTTTCCGGAAGAAAACAGACAAACAAATGTCGGTAACTAACACAAGTAATAGTGAAAATTGTTTTTATATTGTTTAATATAATTATAGAAAAGGTAAGATCGATCATAGAAAAAAGTTTTGCAGAAACGAAAGGAGGAATCTTTATGATGAGGAAAAAAGTGATTAGTATGCTGCTGATCGCAGCTATGCTGGCGATGCCTATAGGCTGTGGAAAGGACGGAAACAAGGATAAAGACACAACTGCAGGAGTAGAAACGACAGATACCGGAGACGATTCTGCAGAAACGGATGCTCCGCCTAAAACGCCGGTACCCAAGGAGGACAAAGAAACCAAAGAATCAGATAAAGACACGGATACCGAGAACGAAACAGATTTCTCGGACGATGATTATGAACCGGCACAGGTTACGAAAAAAGAATACGAAAGTATGTCTGCTCAGGATCTGATAGATCGTATCAAAGATGTGAAAAATATCACAGAAGACGAAGCACTGGCACTCTATTCTACCTATGCTTATACAAACTATAAAGAAGACTTTTATAGTAGAGAAGAAAATATTACCGATGAGGCTTTCAAAATCCTCAAGGATGATGGATGCAAGATTCCATATACCACAACAATCAGGGATAACATGCTCCACAGTGAAAATGCCAACGTTCGCGCCTATGCATTCACCACGATCGGAGGCCTGTTTGGCACAAGCAGTGAGGAAGAAAAGATGGCAGAAGAAGTATTGGCCAAGGAAACAGAACCTGTTGTATTATTTGCCGCTTTAAGAAGCCTTGGAGGTGCCGTGAGTAATCCGGCGGTTGCAGAGTTCGTTTTGAATATGACCGAGCATGAAAATGCCAATGTCCGGAAGCAGGCAGCCCTTGCTATAGGATCTGAATGGGCTATGGGTATTGACGGCATGGTAGATGCCATTCTCAAACTGATGGGTGATGAGGATGAGGAAGTAAGAACATGTGCATATAAGTATGCCGGAAGACTCCACGATGACCGGGTGATCGATCCGCTGGAGGAAGTTCTGAAGGACAGCAGTCAGGTTCAGTTCCACGATGCGTGCATCACTTCCCTGACCTATATGTGGTATGATTACCCCAGCCATAGATATACCAATGAAAGGGCATATCGCATAACGATAGATTATCTGTCACAGAAGCCACGTAACGGAGATATTCCATATTGGACAACGGTTGGAGCATTCAGAAGTGCTTCCAGCATGGGCACCAGCTATGAAGACTGGAAGAAAGAAGCCACCTATTTTGATGAGGCAGAAATTAATAATCTGATGCTGGATATCGTAGCGGATCAGGATGCAGACAGAAGAGGAAGAGAAATCGCAATGAAATATATCATGGAGCGTGGAGATGATGCTTCAAAAGAAAGCTTAAAGAATATCATGGAAAATATGACCGAGGATGATCCGGGGCATTTCCTGATGTCCCACACCTATGAAGCTTTGATAAATAAAGAGTAACTGTGAAGGTACTGAACAATTACAATGAAGAATAACCGATTGTCCAGGTGATAATCTCTTCGCAGTGCATCGGGAGGGTTCATCCCTCCCGATCTATCTTATGTAAGCTCAAAATCTTTCATAAAGGGGGAAACATGTGTGAAAAATAAAAATATACTGCTCAGATCCCTTCTTACAGGAATGCTCTGTATTGTGTCGTTGACTGTATTTACCGGATGTATCGATAAGAAAGACGGGGACGGCATGGTGAATGGACGGACGGCAGACGGAGAACTTCCGGAGAATGAGGATACGGAACCGGTTCCTATCAAAGCCAACAAGGCCGGGAAACCGGAAATAAAAGACAGTTCCACTACAGAGGAACCGGAACAGCCGGAAGAACCGGAGACTACTCCGGAACCGGAAAAGAAAGAAGAGACAGAAGAACAGAAAGCAGAGAAGTCGCTGGAAACTTTCCGCCAGAGCATGGAAGGAACCCTTCAGAACTTTGGAGTGGCCTTTCTTGGAGAAGTGGACGAATCTTATGCAGACCGGATACCGGAATGGATCGAAGAAAACTTCCCGGATTTTTCGGAGGAATATCCATTTGTAAAGATGATTCCTGAAGAAAGAATCATTGGAAACGAAGCCGGACAGCTGTTTTGTGTCGTTCCAAGAAGCGGCGAAGATCCGGTGGAGATCATAGAACAGAGGATGAACTTTGAGACTTTTGAGATGGACGAAGTGGGACAGCTGTATTCCTCCGAGACCGGAGAACCTTATCTTGTGATGTGTAACGGAGTGGGAGGCTATGCTACGGCTATGATCACCATGGGAACAGAAGCCGGCTATCAGGCAGACTGGTACCCCATGATGGATATGCTTGGACGCGTGGCAATTCCTGTAACTGAGTCGGATGAACCTCAGGCTAAGGATTTTACAGATTATGCTGCCTGTGGTGCCAGCAGATTTGGAGGATGGTACGGAGATGTCAGTATGAATCTGAAGGAGAAGGATCTGGCAGGCACAAGCTGGGAACTTCAGATAGCGATGGGGAGCACGGATAGTTATGGAAACTATTTTCTGGAATTTCGCAAAGGTGGGAAATTACACATTTCCTGGTGTGAAAGAGAATATGGCGTAGACGAAGAGGACTACGATGATACAGAAACAGAGGTTTATGAAGGAACCTGGAGCTGTTTACAGGAGAAGGGGAGAACGTATCTGACAATGGAGGCGACACGAACCGGTGGCGAATGGTATCAGAAGGGCGAAGACCCGGTTACCTGGTCAGAAACATTCTGTGTGTATTCTGTATACAGCGGCGCGGGACTGCTTCTGGAAAATGAGACAGAAAACGCAAGCATGCCGTTCAATCAAAATGATACACAGCTTCTGGAGGCCATCAGAACCTATGGATAATGTTTTGAGAAACCGACATGATAAAGATTCAGAGAGTATATAAAGAATGGAAGGAGGGACAGCGATGAGTAGTGCAAAAAATGGTAAGAAGAAAGATATAAAAATTATTCTATTGGGTATCCTGGTGGGACTTGTTGTGTGTGGTGCAGGAATCTATGGTGTGGTCTCAAGCAGGATAGCGAGCCATGAGTATAAAAACAGTACGGATATTCGGGAGGTTTCGGCTGTTGTCGGATATTGCAGAGAAGTCGTAAATAAAGACAAGGATGAGGATGGATATCATCGTGAAAGAGAATTACGGGAATACAGAGTGAAAGTTACTTTTGAGATCGATGGAGAAACCTACCAAGACAGAGACACCGTATACTGCTGGAATGATGAGGAGATCAATAAAGGGGACGATATCGACGTGGAAGTTTACAGAACGTCAAAAGGAAAATATAAAATTGCGCCGGACAGAGATCCACTGGAATTCCTGTTCAGCTGTGTAGCTATTATCCTTGGAGCAGGTTTTGCAGCAATCTTCATAGCTGAGATGTTCAAGAAAGAACCGGAAAACGGTGAAGAATCACAAAAAAAGAAAAATAAGGATAAAAATAGAAATAGATAACATGAAATGGGAGGCGACATATGGGACTATCAGATGCATCGTGGTTTGCTGCAACAGTTGCCATTTTGTTAGGGATTTATATCGGTGAACGGATACTGGATATCGATTTTTCTGTCTTTCTGGCAAAAAACCGGAAAAAGGGAAAGATAAAAAGAATGCTGGAACAGCGCGGCGATACCCCTCTTCAAAAATCAGGAATACACCGTGATATAAGGAAGGCCTTCGAGAGAATCCTGATTCCTCTTGAAAAAGCAGATAAAAACCGACTTCCCTCAAGAATGGATATGACTTTTCGGAAAAATATCGTAAGACAGATCGATCGACTGAATCAGCAGAAGCTGTGCCGTGAGATTCTGATGACAGACCTGGAAACTCAGCCGGACAATGATTTTGAACACTGGAATAATGATGGACGAGAATGGAGGGAATCTGTTATCAAGTGCAGTGCTCTGGAACGCCTGATTTCCACTGAGGATGGGAAAATCCATTATGAAAATTATCGAAAACATGCCTATCTTCGGATCCTTCAGTCACGGCACATTCGAAATTCAGATCGTGCCCAGAAGAAAAAAAGTTATTATTCCACCGTACAGAAAATCATCTGTCCATCCTGTGGTGCATCGGTGGAACTGACCGGTCAGCAGGTGGTCTGTGAGTACTGTGGAGGTGTGATCCGAAGTGAGTTTTATGACTGGCAGACAGAAAGATTTGAGGTATATGAGCGCATAGGTACCAATCTCCGGCGTGCATTGCTTTTGACAGGATCTATGGGAATTGTGTATGTCTGTGTATTCTTGTGTCTGTATATGATCGAGGATACAGAGGTTTCTCTGACAGCAGGAATTGGCGTGGCCCTTCTGGTTTTTGTGCTGATCCTGGTATCCAATCAGTTTTTCCGAAACAGACAGGAAAAGATGGCGGACTCCATAGTAAGATACTCGGAGAATTATCTCAGGTCCTGCATCGGTGATGCCATTTATAATGAAACAGAATCGGATGAACTGATGGATTATGGAATCGGAAATATCACTTTAAAGAAAGTGGTCAACACAGAAGATATTACAAAAATAAAGGTAAAAGTCTGTGCAAGCGAGACCTATTTGCCGGATAGAAGAAATCCATATACGAAAAAAGTGAAGCGAACACTTATCATGCAAAGAGCCCGTTACCCGGAAAGAAGAAGCGAAGACGGCGTTTTCTTCATGGAGAAAGAATGTCCATCCTGTGGAGCCAACTTTGTACCAGATGAGAATCATTGCTGTTCCTTCTGCGGATACAGCCTGAAGAGTGACAATGCCAAATGGGTTTTGGTAAAATAAGAGAAAAAAATAGTGCAGGAAGCGGGACTTGAACCCGCACGATATTGCTACCACAGGCACCTGAAGCCTGCGCGTCTGCCAATTCCGCCATTCCTGCACAATTTTTAACTATGAAATTCTATATGTCTCATCGACAAAACATACTATACATGAAATTGTTGAAGTTGTCAACAGTTTTCTGATAAAAAAGAAAATTTATTTTAGGAATACGTGGACAGGAATGCGGAAAGGATATTTTTATGGAAAGTTGTATAATCTGGAATTACAGGAAGGGTATGGTAGATAGAAATAGGAGAGAAAAGATCTGCACAAAAAAATAGTGCAGGAAGCGGGACTTGAACCCGCACGATATTGCTACCACAGGCACCTGAAGCCTGCGCGTCTGCCAATTCCGCCATTCCTGCACATCTGTTAAGTATGAAATTGTTTGTCACTTCGTCAGCGACAAGTGATACTATACAGCATAAAACACAAAGTGTCAACACTTTTTTGCGAAAAAAAGAAAAAAATTTCTTCTCAGCAGAAAACGACTCTTTTCTCAAATAAAATATTGAAATGAAAACGACTTTGTGGTAAAATTTCTAAGATTACGCAAGGGGGAGTGATTTCAGGGGAAATTTCTCCCCTTTTATGCGGAAAAAGAGATAAACAGGCTGTAAAAAGCCTACATAAGAAAAAGAAAGGAAACGGAATGATGAAAGCTTTTTTAATACTTGAAGATGGACATGTATTTACCGGAACCAGCATTGGAGCCAAAAAAGAAGTCATCAGCGAGATCGTATTTAATACTTCCATGACAGGTTATCTGGAAGTACTGACAGATCCGTCTTACGCAGGACAGGCTGTATGTATGACTTATCCGCTGATCGGCAATTACGGTATTTGCTATGAGGATACGGAGTCTTTGAGACCATGGCCGGATGGATATATTGTAAGAGAACTTTCCAGAACACCAAGCAATTTCCGGTGTGAAGATACAATTCAGAACTTTCTGAAACGATTTGACATTCCGGGGATCGCAGGAATTGATACCCGCGCTTTGACCAGAATCCTGAGAGAAAAAGGAACCATGAATGGTATGATCACTACGGATGAGAATTATGATCTGGATGCTATCATTCCGAGACTGAAAGCATATACTACAGGAAAAGTAGTGGAGAAAGTAACCTGTTCTGAGAAAAAGGTACTGAAAGGCAGCGGAAAGAAAGTTGCGCTCCTGGATCTTGGTGCAAAGAACAATATTGCGAAATCTCTGAATCAGAGAGGATGTGAGGTAACCATTTATCCGGCATCCACCACAGCAGAAGAGATCCTGGCTGCAAATCCGGACGGCATCATGCTCTCCAACGGCCCTGGAGACCCGAAAGAGTGTACAGAAGTGATCAAAGAGATCCGCAAATTATACGAATCCGACACACCGATCTTTGCAATCTGTCTGGGACATCAGTTGATGGCACTGGCAACCGGTGCGGATACCCATAAGATGAAATATGGTCACAGAGGAGGCAATCATCCGGTAAAAGATCTGGAAACCGGAAGAGTGTATATCTCTTCTCAGAACCACGGATATGTGGTAGACACCGACAATCTGGATCCGAAAGTTGCCGTACCGGCATTTATCAATGTCAACGACGGAACCAACGAAGGACTGAAATATACAGGAAAAAATATTTTCACAGTACAGTTTCATCCGGAAGCATGCCCGGGACCACAGGATTCCGGTTATCTGTTTGACCGGTTTATCAAAATGATGGGAGGAGAAGAGTAATGCCAAAAAATCCAGAGATTAAGAAAGTACTGATGATTGGCTCAGGTCCGATTGTCATCGGCCAGGCAGCAGAATTTGACTATGCGGGAACACAGGCCTGCCGTTCTCTGAAAGAAGAGGGCGTGGAAGTTGTCCTGTTAAACTCTAACCCGGCAACCATCATGACCGATAAAGATATCGCTGATAAAGTTTATATCGAGCCGTTGACTGTAGAAGTTGTGGAGCAGCTGATCCTGAAAGAAAAACCGGATAGCGTACTTCCGACATTGGGTGGTCAGGCAGGATTGAACCTGGCGATGGAACTGGAAGAAAGAGGATTTTTAAAGGAACATAATGTAAGACTGATCGGTACTACTTCCCAGACAATTAAAAAAGCAGAAGACCGTCAGGAATTTAAAGATACTATGGAAAAAATCGGTGAACCGGTTGCAGCTTCTCTGGTTGTTACAACTGTGGAAGATGGTATCGCATTTACCAACACCATCGGTTATCCGGTTGTTCTTCGTCCGGCCTATACTCTGGGCGGAAGCGGCGGCGGTATCGCTCATAACGAAGCGGAATTAATCGAGATTCTGGAAAATGGTCTGCGTCTTTCCCGTGTGGGCGAGGTTCTGGTGGAAAGATGTATCGCCGGATGGAAAGAGATTGAGTACGAAGTAATGCGTGATGGAGCAGGAAACTGCATCACTGTTTGTAATATGGAAAACTTGGATCCGGTTGGTGTACATACCGGTGACAGTATCGTTGTGGCACCGTCTCAGACACTGGGCGACAAAGAATATCAGATGCTGAGAACTTCCGCACTGAATATTATCACAGAGTTGGGCATCACCGGTGGATGTAACGTACAGTACGCGCTGAACCCGGACAGCTTCGAATACTGTGTTATCGAGGTAAACCCTCGTGTATCCCGTTCTTCCGCACTGGCAAGTAAGGCAACCGGATACCCGATCGCAAAAGTAGCAGCAAAGATCGCTCTGGGCTATACCCTGGATGAGATTCCGAATGCCATTACCGGAAAAACTTATGCAAGTTTCGAGCCGATGTTAGACTACTGTGTTGTCAAGATTCCGCGTCTGCCATTTGATAAATTTATCAGTGCAAAACGTACCCTGACCACACAGATGAAAGCAACCGGTGAGGTTATGAGTATCTGCAATAACTTCGAAGGCGCACTGATGAAAGCCATCCGTTCCCTGGAACAGCACGTAGACAGCCTGATGTCCTACGATTTTTCCAATCTGTCCAGAGAAGAGATGCTGGAAGCTCTTCATATTGTAGATGATATGAGAATCTGGAGAATTGCACAGGCGATCCGTATCGGAATTTCTCAGGAGGAGATCCATGAGATCACCAAGATCGATCTGTGGTTTATCGATAAGATCGCGATCCTGACCGAGATGGAATATGCGTTGAAGGCCAGAGAATTGGACGAGGATCTGTTAAGAGAAGCAAAACGCATGGAATTCCCGGATTATGTGATCGCAAAACTGAACGGAAAAACAGAAGAAACGGTAAAAGAAATGCGTAAAACATACGGTATCACCGCAGCATACAAGATGGTAGATACCTGTGCCGCTGAGTTTGCAGCCACCACACCGTATTATTACTCTGTGTATGGCGGAGAAAATGAAGCAGAACGCACACCGGACAAGAAAAAGGTTCTGGTACTTGGTTCCGGTCCGATCCGTATCGGACAGGGTATCGAGTTCGACTTCTGTTCTGTACACTGTACCTGGGCATTTGCAAAAGAAGGCTATGAGACTATTATCATTAATAACAATCCGGAAACTGTAAGTACAGACTTTGATATCGCTGACAAACTGTATTTTGAGCCACTGACACCGGAAGATGTGGAAAATATCGTAAATATCGAGAAACCGGACGGAGCAGTGGTACAGTTCGGTGGACAGACCGCCATCAAGCTGACAGAAGCTCTGATGAAGATGGGCGTGCCGATCCTCGGAACATCCGCAGAAAATGTAGATGCAGCCGAAGACCGTGAGCTGTTCGATGAGATCCTGGAACAGTGCCAGATCCCGAGACCAAAGGGACAGACCGTATTTACCGCTGAAGAGGCTAAGAAAGCTGCCAACGAACTGGGTTATCCGGTTCTGGTTCGTCCTTCTTACGTTCTGGGTGGTCAGGGTATGCAGATCGCGATCAACGATGAAGATGTGGAACAGTACATCGGCATCATCAACCGGATCGCACAGGAACATCCGATCCTGGTCGACAAATACCTTGTAGGTAAAGAAATCGAGGTTGATGCGGTATGCGACGGCGAAGACATCGTGATCCCTGGTATCATGGAGCATATCGAAAGAGCCGGTATCCATTCCGGAGACAGTATTTCTGTATATCCGGCACAGACCATCAGCAAGACTGCAAAAGCTACCATCGAAGAATACACCAAACGTCTGGCAAAAGCACTGCATGTCATCGGTATGATTAATATTCAGTTTATCGTATGCGGTGAAGAAGTCTATGTCATCGAGGTTAATCCACGTTCCAGCCGTACCGTGCCGTACATCAGCAAGGTAACCGGTATCCCGATTGTTCCGCTGGCAGCAAAAGCCATCATGGGATACAAACTGAAAGATATGGGTTATACACCGGGACTGCAGCCGGAAGCAAAATATTTTGCTATCAAGATGCCGGTATTCTCCTTCGAGAAGATCCGTGGTGCAGATATCAGTCTTGGACCGGAGATGAAGTCCACCGGTGAGTGCCTGGGTATCGCAGAAAGCTTCAACGAAGCACTGTACAAAGCATTCCTTGGTGCCGGTATCAATCTGCCGAAACACAAAAATATGATCATGACCGTTCGTGATGAGGATAAAGAGGAAGCAGTTGAAATCGGAAAACGGTTCGAAGCACTGGGTTATCGGATCTATGCAACCAGAAATACAGCTAAAACGCTGCAGGAAGCCGGCGTAAAAGCCATCCGTACCAATAAAATCGAACAGCCGTCACCAAACCTGATGGATCTGATCCTGGGTCACAAGATCGATCTGGTCATCGATACACCTTCTCAGGGTGTGGAACACGCAAAAGACGGTTTCCTGATCCGAAGAAATGCTATCGAGACAGGTGTTAACGTTCTGACTGCTATGGACACAGCCAAAGCACTGGTAACCAGTCTGGAAAATACAGATCTGAACAAGCTTACGCTGATTGATATCGCACAGATTTAAGTAAAGGGGACAATATGGATATTATCGAATTACTGAAAGTAATTTTTCTCGGTATTGTGGAGGGAATCACCGAATGGCTTCCTGTAAGCAGTACCGGCCATATGATCCTGGTGGATGAATTTATGAAACTGAAAGTCAGCAAGGAATTCTGGGAAATGTTCCTTGTTGTTATTCAGCTTGGCGCTGTAATGGCGGTTGTTGTACTGGATTTTAAGAAGCTATGGCCATTCCATAAAAATGATCCGTCCAGAGAGAGTAACTGGAACTATATCAGTACGAATGAGCGTATCGGGAAATTACAGAAATTTGCAGACAAATACATCAACATGAACAAGATTGTGCTGTGGTTAAAGATTCTGGTATCTTGTGTGCCGGCAATCATCGTGGCGCTTCCGTTTAACGACTGGATCGAGAAAACATTCATGAATTACTGGGTCGTTTCCGTGATGCTGATCGTATACGGTGTACTGTTTATTGTAATCGAAAACTACAATAAAAGCCGGAAAACCAGCAGAACAAAGCTCAGTGAGATTTCGTTTAAAGATGCGCTGTTTATCGGAGTGTTCCAGCTGCTTGCTCTGATTCCGGGTACTTCCCGTTCGGGTGCGACCATCATCGGAGGTATTCTTCTTGGTATGAGCAGAAAACTGGCGGCGGAATACACGTTTTTCCTTGCTATTCCGGTCATGTTTGGAGCGAGTCTTCTGAAAATCGTGAAGTTTGGTCTGCATTTTTCAGGAACAGAAGTGGTGTATCTGTTGCTTGGTATGATCGTGGCTTTCGGTGTTTCTGTTGCGGCGATCAAGTTCCTGATGAGCTATATCAAGAAACACGATTTCAAGGTATTTGGATGGTACCGGATCGTCCTTGGTGTTGTGGTACTTGCTTATTTCCTGCTTGCATAAAGGAGAAAACAGGAATAAACTAACGATAAAGGTGTAGATCTGTAACAGAAACCGGAAAATTACGGGAAAACGGTATCAGCAGATCATAAACCGGAACCCATGTCTGTATGGAATCCGGTTTATACCGTGACAGTGACGGGTGAAATCCGCAAAAGGTATTTTTACCCGGTTATGAATGAGAGAAAGTAAGAGGGCGTAACATGGAGAAGAAGAAAGTTGTCATTGCTCTGGGACACCGGGCACTTGGTAATACGTTGCCGGAGCAGAAAAAAGCTACAAAAAGAACTGCAAAAATCATTGCGCAGCTGGTAAAAGAGGGCGCAGAGGTCGTGATCTCTCACAGTAATGCACCTCAGGTGGGTATGATCCATATGGCAATGAATGAATTCGGAAAATATCATCCGGATTACACATACGCACCAATGTCCGTGTGTTCTGCCATGAGCCAGGGTTATATCGGATATGACCTGCAGAATGCGATTCGCGCGGAACTGATGAAAGAGGGTATCTACAAACCGGTATCCACGATCCTGACACAGGTAACCGTAGACACATATGACGAAGCTTTTGCTGAACCTGTCAAAGTCATCGGACGTGTGCTGAATGAGCAGGAAGCGGAAGAGGAAGAGAATAAGGGAAATTATGTGACCAAGATCGGTGACGGTTACCGCCGAATCGTAGCAGCACCGAAGCCACAGAAGATCGTGGAGATCGATGCGATCCGTGCACTGCTTGATGCCGGACAGATCGTTATCGCCTGCGGCGGTGGCGGAATCCCGGTTCTCGAACAGGGAACAGAACTGAAGGGTGCAAGTGCGGTTATTGAGAAAGATTATACCAGCGGTCGTCTGGCAGAACAGCTGGATGCAGATGAACTGTTGATCCTGACCAGTGTGGAGAAGGTTTCTGTGAATTTCCACAAGCAGGATGAGGAAGAACTGGGCGAGATTTCTGTTGCACAGGCGAAAGAATATATGGCTGAGGGACAGTTCGAAGCCAACACCATGCTGCCGAAGATCCAGGCTTCTGTAGAGTTCGTGGAACAGGGCGAAGGGAAGAAGGCTGTGATTACTTCAATCGATAAGGCAGTGGATGCGTACCTTGGACGGACGGGTACGGTGATCTGTTAAAACGATTATTGATATTAGGGAAATAAAAGAACTATTGCTTTTCGGAGTGAATACTTTGGAGGGCGGTAGTTCTTTTTTGTTGTACAAAGGGGACGCCAGCATGGCTTGGGAGCCTGGGTGCGGGAACGTGGGCAGGGGAACTTTAAGCTAGCCACTAACTGCGACTATATTCACTTGGGTCAGCTGACCCAAGCGAAAGTCTCCGTAAGTGTCGGATCTTAAAGCTTCCCCTAACCGCCCACAAAGTGTTCCCGCACCCAGGCTCCCAAGCCATGCTGGCTGTGTAATGGTTGAAACGGAGTGATGAAAAAGGTTGGATATGGGTGAGAATAAGCGTATTTGGAAGCAAGAACTATGATAGATAGGAAGTTATGACAGAAAAAATGAAAATGGTAATGTAATTGTAATAAAACAGAAAATTTTACAGAAAAACATATCATAATAAAACATATCGCAAGTATATATCGTAAAACATATTGTGAAATACTACACACATCAAAAGTAAAGCTATTAGAAAAACATAAAACCAGCGATTCATCTTTCCTCCCCCAGGGATTTTCCGGTAAATTTATCACCAGTTCCAACGAATATCAGCCGGAGAAGGGGACGGGCGGGAGCGGGGAGGGAAGGGACGAACGCACTTTGTGGGCGGTTAGGGGAAGCTTTGAGATCCGACGCTTACGGAGACTTTCGCGAGTGCCAGCTGGCACTCGTGAATATTAGTCGGAGTTAGCGGCTAGCTCAAAGTTCCCCTGCCCACGCGTCGCACCTCCCTCCCCGCTCCCGCCCGTCCCCTTCTCCGGCGTCCGCTTTAGCAACCATTTCCCTGCAAAATCCCATCCCCCCTCTTCTTTTTTTGTGCGAAATATGCTATTCTATAAATATCTATGGGCAATTGACCTGCCCGCGATCCAAAGGAGGTTGAAGTTGATGAAATTATCAAAGATTCTAGAACGTTTGGAATATACATGTCTGCAGGGCACACTCGATCAGGAGATAGAGGAAGTCGTTGCGGATTCCAGAAAAGCAAAGGAAGGTTCTCTTTTTATCTGTATCCGTGGTGCCGTTGTGGATGGTCATACATTTGCAAAAAGCGTAGCCGGACAGGGAACGAAGGCAATTATCGTGGAAGAACCGGTAGAAGTGCCGGAGGATGTGACAGTGATCCAGGTGAAGGACAGCCGTTATGCGATGGCACTTGTGGCAGCAGCCTACTATGATTATCCGGGAGATAAGCTGCGTGTGATCGGAATCACCGGAACAAAAGGAAAAACCACAACGACTTACATGGTAAAATCCATTTTGGAAAATGCCGGTTACAAAGTGGGTCTGATCGGAACCATCGAAACAATCATCGGAGATACTGTGATCCCGTCTGCAAATACCACACCGGAATCCCTTTTGGTGCAGAAATACCTGCGGCAGATGCTGGATGAAGGCTGTGACTGTGCAGTGATGGAAGTATCCTCACAGGGACTGATGCTTCATCGAACCGCAGGATTCACCTTTGATATCGGTATCTTTACCAATATCGAACCGGATCACATTGGACCGAACGAACATACCAGCTTTGATCATTACCTGTCCTGCAAAAAGATGCTGCTTCGTCAGTGCCGGATCGGTATTGTCAACAGAGATGACGAACATTATGAGAAGATCATTGACGGACACACCTGCAGCCTGGAGACCTACGGATTTTCACCGGAGGCAGACCTTCGCGCGGTCAATCCTGAGCTGCTTACAAAAAAAGGAGTGCTGGGAATCTCCTATGATCTGCAGGGACTGTTGAATTTTCCGGTAGAAATTGATCTGCCGGGAAAATTCAGTATCTACAATTCCCTGACGGCTATTGCAATCTGCAGACATTTTAATGTATCTGAAGAAAACATCTGCAAAGCTCTGAAATGTGCAAAAGTAAAGGGAAGAATCGAGATGGAAAAGGTATCAGATGATTTCACCCTGATGATCGATTACGCACACAATGCGATGAGTCTGGAATCCCTTCTTACCACATTGAGAGAATATAAACCGAACCGTCTGGTATGCCTGTTTGGCTGCGGCGGTAACCGGTCCCGTGATCGCCGGTTTGAGATGGGTGAGGTGTCCGGTAAGCTGGCAGATCTGACGATTATTACATCGGATAATCCACGAAATGAAGAACCGCAGGCGATCATTGACGATATCAAAACCGGTATCAGCAAAACCGATGGAAAATACGTGGAGATCATCGACCGGAAGGAAGCGATTGCCTATGCGATCCACCACGGTCAGCCGGGAGATATCATTGTACTTGCAGGAAAAGGTCACGAAGACTATCAGGAGATCAAAGGAAAGAAATATCCGATGGATGAACGTGTACTGATCCGTGAGATTCTGGAAGAAGATGCAAAGAAAAAAGCATGACAAAGACATATGCGGATATTATTGTAGATATTACCAGTGAAAAACTGGATAGATCCTTTCAGTATCTGGTTCCGCAGCATCTGGAGGGTAAGTTACAACCGGGGATGCAGGTGCAGGTTCCTTTCGGAAATGGGGGAAGAATGATCAAAGGATACGTGATCCGGGTGACGGATCAGCCTTCTTTTGATGTCAGCCGCATGAAAGAGATCCGGGGAGTGGAAACAGGAAGCAATTCCATTGAATCCCGCCTGATTGCACTTGCTGCCTGGATGAGGGAGCAGTATGGCGCCACGATGATCCAGGCGTTAAAGACAGTACTTCCGGTAAAACAGAAGATGAAACAGAAAGAAGAACGCTGGATCCGTCTGCTGCTCGAAAAAGACGAAGCAGAAAAACAGCTGGAACTGTGCCGTAAAAAACATTATGTGGCAAGGCAGAGACTTTTAGAGGCACTGCTTGAGAATGATACGATCTCTTATACATTGGCAATGGATAAACTGCATCTGACAGCCAGTGTGATAAAGGCCATGGAGAATACAGGGATGATCCGGGTACAGGCTACGGAAGTGTATCGTAATCCCATCCGGAATACGGAATGTAAGCAGACAAAAGCGCTACTTTCATCGGCACAGAGAGAAGTGGCGGATGGGATTCTGAACGGCTGGAGAGAAAACGATTTTCGTCCGGTGGTGATTCACGGAGTAACCGGGAGCGGAAAAACCCAGGTATATATGGAACTGATGGAAGAAGTGCTTAAACAGGGAAAACAGGTGATCCTGTTGATTCCGGAGATTGCGCTGACCTATCAGACTGTGCAGCGCTTCTATCGACGGTTCGGGGACAGAATCTCTGTTTTACATTCCCGGCTTTCTCCCGGCGAGCGTTCCGATCAGTTTGAACGGGCAAAAAAGGGGGAACTGCAGGTGATGATCGGACCACGATCTGCGCTGTTTACCCCTTTTCCGAATCTCGGGTTGATCGTGATCGATGAGGAACACGAAACTTCGTATCAGAGTGAGACGGTGCCCTGTTATCATGCAAGGGAGACTGCGATTGAGAGAGGCAATCTGGAACACTGTCCGGTGGTACTGGGAAGTGCCACACCATCGGTAGATGCGTATTACCAGACACAGAATGGAACGTATCGGCTGTTTGAACTGAACAGTCGATATGAAAACAGGCAGATGCCGGAGGTTTATTCTGTAGATCTGAGGGAAGAATTAAAACAGGGAAACCGGTCGATTTTGAGCAGTATTTTACAGGATAAAATTGAAGAACGGTTAAAAAAGAAAGAACAGATCATGTTGTTTTTGAATCGCCGCGGATATGCGGGATTTTTCTCCTGCCGTTCTTGTGGGACAGTGATGAAATGTCCCCACTGTGATGTTTCCCTGTCACAGCACCGGAACGGAAAACTGGTGTGCCACTATTGTGGGTATGAGACGAGACAGCCACAGCAGTGTCCGGTGTGCGGATCACCCTATATCGGAGGATTTCGTGCGGGAACGCAGCAGATTGAAGAAATCGTAAAAAAGCGGTTTCCACAGGCAAAGGTTTTGCGGATGGATCTGGATACAACCAGAAAGAAAGAAGGACATGCGAATATTCTGGCTGCATTTGCAAACCAGGAGGCAGATATCCTGATCGGTACGCAGATGATCGTCAAGGGACATGATTTTCCGAAAGTGACGCTGGTCGGGGTGCTGGCGGCGGATCTTTCACTGAATATCAGTGATTACCGGGCAAGTGAGCGGACCTTTCAGTTACTGACGCAGGCAGCTGGAAGAGCAGGAAGAGGAGAAAAGCCCGGCGAAGCGATTATTCAGACATATCAACCGGAACATTATAGTATTCAGGCGGCGATGCATCAGGACTACCGGGCATTTTATGAAGAGGAGATCGGTTATCGGAAACTTCTGGGTTATCCACCGGTATCCAATCTGCTGGCAATCCATGGAAGCTGTGGGAATGAGGAACTGCTTGAGACAGGAATGCAGTATATAAAAAAATTCCTGAACCGGGTGGACAGTCACGGACAGCTGCAGATCATCGGACCTGCAGATGAAACGGTATCAAGGATCGCCGATATGTATCGAAAAGTAATTTATATAAAGCAGGAGGATCACCAGCTGCTGCTGCAGGCAAAGAGCAGACTGGAACAATATATAGAAGTAAACAGCGGATTCCGGGAAATTCGGATTCAGCTGGATTTTAACCACTGACAGGAGGAAAGAAGATGGCAATCAGAAAAATCAGAACTATGGGAGACAGAATCCTGAATAAAGTTTGCAGACCGGTAGAAGAGATGACACCAAAGCTTCAGGAACTGGTGGAAGATATGCTGGAGACCATGTATGATGCTTATGGTGTGGGGCTGGCAGCACCACAGGTGGGAATGTTAAAACGAATCGTTGTAATTGATATCGGAGATGAGAATGGTCCGTATGTATTGATCAATCCGGTGATCAAAGAGACTTCCGGGGAACAGACAGGGGAGGAAGGATGTCTTTCGGTACCGGGCAAATCCGGTGTGGTGACAAGACCGAATGTAGTAACCGTAGAAGCACTGGATATTAACATGAAACCTTTTACTTTGACAGGAGAAGGGCTTCTGGCACGTGCAATCTGCCATGAATGTGAACATCTGGACGGTATCCTGTACGTGGAACATGTGGAAGGTGAACTGCATGATGTGAATTATGAAGAAGAGGATGAAGAATAGATGAGAGTAGTATTTATGGGAACCCCCGATTTCTCCGTGGGGACATTAAAAGAGCTGGCGAAGGCAGGCCATGAGATTGCCGGTGTGATCAGCCAGCCGGACAAACCAAAGGGCAGGGGAAAAAACCTGCAGCCCACACCGGTCAAAGAAGCGGCGATGGAACTGGGACTTCCGGTATATCAGCCAAAAAAAGTAAGAGATCCGGAATTTATTCAGGTGATGAGAGAACTGAATCCGGATGTGATCGTTGTGGTGGCGTTCGGACAGATTATTCCGAAAGAGATTCTGCATATGCCAAAATATGGATGTATTAACGTACACGCATCCCTGCTCCCGGCCTACCGTGGTGCGGCTCCGATTCAGTGGGCTGTGATTAACGGGGATAAAGAATCCGGTGTTACGATTATGCGGATGGATGAAGGATTGGATACCGGAGATATGATCAGTAAAGTGATTGTTCCGCTGAATGAAAAAGAGACTGGCGGCAGTCTGTTTGATCGCCTGAGTGAGTCAGGGGCCAAACTTCTGGTTGATACACTTCCGATGCTGGAAGACGGCAGTGCCGTTTTTGAAAAACAGCCGGAAGAGAGTACAACGCCGTATGCAGCCATGATCAGTAAAAAAATGGGTGAGTTGGACTGGACAAAATCAGCAACAGAACTGGAACGCCTGATTCGCGGCCTGAATCCGTGGCCAAGTGCATTTTCCCATCTGAACGGAAAAACATTGAAAATATGGGAAGCATCTGTGGAGGAAGAAAACGGTGAGAAAAAAGCACCGGGAACTGTACTGCAGGCAGATGCAAAAGGATTCCGGATTCAGACCGGGGAGGGAATTCTGAAAATTGATACCCTGCAGCTGGAGGGAAAAAAACGAATGGATGCGCAGGCATTTTTACGTGGCTATACGGTGGAAGAAGGGATGATACTTCCCTGTTAGTATATCGTTTTCGAAAATAAATGCGCCATAGACTTGGCGGCAGATCCGATTGCACAGTTCTCGAAGCCTCAGCGTAGCCACCGCTACGTCTGTGTTTTCAGAACTGTATACCGGTATAGTTATTTTTACTGATATACCGGTGAATCAGTGGAAATCGATGCCAACAGAAACAACCGGAGGGAAAAAACGTGGCAAATGGAACAGAACTTCGGGGGATTGCCCTGGAGATATTATTGGAAATTACACAGGAAAAAGAATACAGCCATCTGGCAATCAGAAATGCTCTGAATAAAGTTCAGTATCTTCCGAAACAGGACCGTGCATTTATCAACCGGCTTGTGGAGGGAACTCTGGAATACATGCTCCGGATCGATTATATTCTGAATCAGTTTTCCAGTGTCAGAGTTAATAAGATGAAACCGGTGATCCGTAACATTCTTCGAAGCGGTGTGTATCAGCTTATGTTTATGGATAGTGTGCCGGATCCTGCAGCCTGCAACGAAGCGGTAAAACTGGCACAGAAAAAAGGATTTTACAGCCTGAAGGGATTTGTCAACGGCGTGATGCGTAACGTGGCAAGAAAAAAAGAAGAGATTATTTATCCGGATAAGAACAAGGATCCGGAGGAATATCTGTCGGTTTATTATTCAGTACCACAGTGGCTGGTAAAACGATGGGTACAAGCTTACGGAACAGAAACAACGGAATGCATGTTGAAAGATTTTCTGACGGATCATCCGTTGACGATCCGATGCCAGCTGTATCGAGTAGAACCGGAATTGACGGTCAACAGTCTGAAAGGTCAGGGAGTAACAGTTGAAAAAGCACCATATCTTCCCTATGCATTCTATCTGTCAGATTACAGCCATCTGGAAGGACTTAAATCTTTTGTGATGGGAAGGTTTGTAGTGCAGGATGTGAGTTCGATGCTGGTAACAGAAGCAGCAGATCCGAAACCGGGAGATTATGTGATCGATCTTTGCGCAGCACCGGGAGGAAAGAGTCTCCATATCGCAGATAAGATGCAGGGACAGGGTATGGTAGATGCAAGAGACCTTACAGATTATAAAGTAAGTCTCATTGAGGAAAACATTGAAAGAACACAGACATTGAATATTCGTGCGCACCGGAAAGATGCCACACTTTTAGATAAAGAATCTGTAGAAAAAGCAGATATTGTACTGGCAGATGTACCATGTTCCGGCCTTGGAGTTATTGGAAAGAAAACAGATATCAAGTATCGTACGGATGAAGATAAGATTCAGGAGCTGGCAGTGCTTCAGAAACAGATACTTCACAATGCAGCTTCTTATGTAAAACCCGGTGGCATTCTGATTTACAGTACATGTACGATCACATCGGAGGAAAATCAGAGCAATGTGGCATGGTTTACGGAGAATTATCCATTTGTACTGGAAAGTCTGGATCCATATCTGTGTGAAGAATTGCACAGTGAAACAACCGCACAGGGATGGCTGCAACTGCTTCCCGGAGTGCATAAGGCAGATGGTTTCTTTCTGGCAAGGATGCGGAAAAAGTAAGAGAAGCGCCGGCTGGACAGCTCTGTAGGAAACAGATGCGGAAAAATGCTGAGGATACATCAGTGATAAAAAGAGGAAAAATAATGGAACAATTAGATATCAAATCGCTGTACGAAGAAGAACTGAAAGAAAAGATGATTTCTCTTGGAGAAAAACCGTTCAAGGGGAAACAGCTGTATCAGTGGCTTCATCAGAAAGCGGCGGGAAGCTATGAGGAGATGACGAATCTGTCAGAAGGTCTGCGGAAAAAGCTGACAGAACAGGAACCACTGACACATCTGGAAGTTGTAGAAGTTCAGACTTCAAAGATAGACGGTACACAGAAATATCTGTTTCGGCTGGCGGATGGTAACGTGATCGAGAGTGTATGGATGCGATACAAACATGGCAATTCCGTATGTATTTCTTCCCAGGTTGGCTGTCGGATGGGATGCCGTTTCTGTGCATCCACGATCGGTGGGCTGACCAGAAACCTTCTGCCGTCCGAGATGCTGGATCAGGTCTACCGGATTCAGGAACTGACCGGGGAGCGTGTGTCGAATGTGGTTGTGATGGGAACGGGAGAGCCGTTGGATAATTATGATAATCTGATTCGATTTATCAGAATTCTCAGTGATGAAAAAGGACAGAATATCAGCCAGAGGAATCTTACGGTGTCAACCTGCGGCCTGGTACCGAGGATCCGACAACTGGCAGAGGAGGATCTGACAATTACGCTGGCATTATCTCTTCATGCACCAAATGATGAAAAGAGAAAAGAACTGATGCCGATCGCCTATAAATATTCTTTGTCTGAGGTTCTTCCGGCATGCAAATACTATTTTGAAAAAACAGGAAGAAGATTGACTTTTGAATATAGCCTGGTGGGCGGAAAGAACGACAGTCAGGAAGATGCCAGACAGCTGGCCGGACTTGTACACGGATTAAACTGTCATATTAATCTGATTCCGGTCAATCCGATCAAGGAACGGAATTTTGTACAGTCTGACAAAAAAGTGATAGAGAATTTCAAAAATAAACTTGAAAAATATCGAATTAATGTTACTATTAGAAGAGAAATGGGCAGGGATATCGATGGGGCCTGTGGTCAGCTGAGAAAAAAATACAGCGACCGGCAGGAAAATACAATAAAAGACTCCGCCGAAGAATAATAAAAGTAACTGTGAAGGTATTGAACAGTTACAAATAAAAAGACAAGGGAGAAGCTGGCATGAAGTCATTTTTTTTGACCGATGTAGGACAAGTCAGAAGTCAGAATCAGGATTATGTATATGCGTCCGAGCAGCCGATAGGAAATCTTCCAAATCTGTTTGTGCTTGCCGATGGAATGGGCGGGCATAATGCCGGAGATTTTGCCTCACGCTGTGCCGTTTCCGTAATCGAAGCGTCAGTAAAAAAAGATATGAGTTTTAATCCCATAAAGATCATGCGTCATGCAATTGAGGAGGCAAATGAAAAGATTCATGAGCTTGCGAAAGAAGACGCAGCAAAAGCCGGGATGGGGACAACCCTCGTGGCTGTGACCGTTGTGGGATATTATGCGTATGTGGCCAATGTGGGAGACAGTCGTCTGTATGTAT
The DNA here is from genome assembly GCA_934359255.1 of uncultured Ruminococcus sp. Lineage (GTDB taxonomy): Bacteria > Bacillota > Clostridia > Lachnospirales > Lachnospiraceae > Oliverpabstia. The sequence continues at coordinate 76,340 of CAKRLG010000006.1, read as the reverse complement.
CCGGTGAGCAGGGACTGGTGCAGATCACCAGAGACCATTCCTGGATCGCGGAGATGGTGATGCGGGGAGAACTCAGCAAAGAGGAAGCCCGGATCCATCCGGATAAAAACATTATCACAAGAGCATTGGGAGCGTCCGAAGAGGTGGATATCGATTTCTTCGATGTGCAGCTGGAGGAAAAGAATCGGATTTTGCTGTGCTCAGACGGACTGAGCAATATGATAGCGGATGAACAGATCCAGAAGATCATTCAGAGTTCAGAAGATATCGAACAGTCCGGCAGACAACTGGTGGCAACTGCCAATACAAACGGGGGCAGAGATAATATATCAGTAATTCTAATCGAACCATTTACAAACGAGGTGAAAGAATGTTAAAAGAGGGAATGATTGTAGGAGAAAGATACGAGATCATCAGCAGAATCGGCAGCGGCGGTATGGCAGATGTATACAAAGCAAAAGATCATAAGCTGAACCGTCTCGTAGCGGTGAAGGTAATGAAAGCGGAATTCAGCCAGGACAAAGGCTTTATTTCCAAATTTCGCAAGGAAGCACAGGCCGCAGCAGGTCTGGCGCATCCGAATGTGGTAAATGTCTATGACGTTGGGGAGGATAACGGCATTTACTATATTGTTATGGAGTTAGTACAGGGGATTACCCTGAAAGACTATATTACAAGAAAAGGAAAACTTTCCGTAAGAGAGGCAACGAGTATTGCGATTCAGGTTTCTCTGGGACTGGAGGCGGCACATAAGAGCAATATTGTGCACAGAGATGTAAAACCGCAGAACATTATCATTTCAGTAGATGGTAAAGTAAAGCTGTCTGACTTTGGTATTGCGAGAGCCGCATCTTCGAACACCATCAGTTCCAATGTGATGGGATCTGTACATTACAGTTCTCCGGAGCAGGTACGAGGTGGTTACAGCGATGCCAAGAGTGATATTTATTCGCTTGGTATTACCATGTATGAGATGGTAACGGGACGTGTTCCGTTTGACGGGGATACTACTGTTGCAATTGCAATTAAGCATCTGCAGGAAGAAATTGTATCACCGAGAAAATATGTACCGGATCTTCCATACAGTCTGGAACAGATCATTCTGAAATGTACACAGAAAAGCGTTGACCGCAGATATGAAAACATGTCAGAAGTGATTGAAGATCTGAAACATTCGCTGTTGGATCCAAATGGAAATTTTGTTGCAGTAACACCGCTGGCACAGCATGCACAGACGGTGATGCTTTCCAATGATGAACTGGAAGCCATCCGTGAAGGACGTTCAGGATACGCCACTCCTCAGAAAGATACGTATGAGGAGGAAGAGGATGATGACGAAGAAGAATATGATGATGAGTATGATGACGATGAGGAAGACGATGAGGAAGGCGAAGTAAGCTCCAAACTGGAAAAAGCTATGACTATCGGCGGATTTATTATCGGTGCGATCATTATCTGCATCCTGATTTTCTTTATTGCACGGGCAGCAGGCCTGGTAAATATCGGTGGAACCGCCAAAAAAGATGACACTCAGCAGACAGAACAGGAAGAAATTGATGATACAGTAGATGAAAACGGACAGGTATCTGTACCGAAGCTGACCAGCATGACAGAAGAAAATGCGTTGAGTGTTCTGGAACAGCTTGGCTTGAAAGGAAACAAGACCGGAGAAAGTCAGTCTTCCGAATATAAAGCAGGAACTATTATGTCTCAGGAAACAGAGGCGGGAACAAAAGTAGATCAGGGAACAGTAATTAACTATGTGGTAAGTTCGGGAACAGACGCACCGAGCGTGCCGAGTGTAACCGGTAAATCACAGAGTGAGGCAGAAGCTCTGATCAAAGCGCTGGGTCTGAATACTGAGATTCAGCAGGATTACAGTGATACGGTAGCCATCGGAAAAGTTATCAGTGTAAATCCTTCCGAAGGAACAAAGGTAGACGCAGGTTCTACCATTACGTTGGTTGTCAGTCTGGGAGAAGAGAACAAACAGGTAGAAGTACCGAATGTCATCGGACAGGATGAAGCAACAGCAAAGAAATCACTGAACGATCAGGGATTACAGGTAAATGTTGAGACAACTACAGATGCATCCGGTAATGTGGCGGAAGGCTGTGTGGCAAATCAGAGCGTGGCAGCGGGAACTTCTGTAGATCCGGGATCTACCATTACTCTTCAGGTCTATCATGCGCCTGAGACAACAACTGTTCCGAATGAGGCACCTGCAGAGGGGGATGCTTCCAGCAGTGATACCGGAAGCTGGACTTGTAATGTAAAACTGGATCAGCCATCTACGTATACCGGAGGGCCGGTACAGCTGACTCTGGTGCAGAATGTCAACGGACAGAATGTGGAGACTGTGATTCTGGACGGACAGACGATTACATTCCCTTATACACTGACAATTGCCGGTGCGGATGGGGTGGATACCGGAACCGTATATCTGCGAGAAATGGTAGGCGGAGATTATGTAGAACGTGGACATTATTCTAATGTGCCGTTTAAACAGTCTTAAGAGGTATCTATGCAGGGAAAAATTATAAAAGGAATTGCCGGATTCTACTACGTGGACGTAGCAGAATCCGGAATTTATGAATGTAAAGCAAAGGGAATCTTCAGAAAAGAGAAGAAAAAACCTCTGGTAGGAGATAATGTGGAGATTGAGGTTCTGGACGAAAAAGAAAAAACCGGCAATCTGATACAGATTCTTCCGAGAAAAAATGAGCTGATCCGGCCGGCAGCGGCAAATGTGGATCAGGCACTTGTGATTTTTGCAGTCCGTCAGCCGGATCCGAACTACCAGCTGTTGGACCGCTTTTTGATTACAATGGAACAGCAGGAGATTCCAAGTATCATCTGTTTCAATAAAAAAGATCTGGCAGAACAGGAAGAACTGGATCAGATGTATCAGATCTACATTTCCTGTGGCTACCAGGTGTTACTTACCAGTGCCGAACAGGAGGAAGGAATCAGCCAGATCCGTAAGGTCCTGGAAGGAAAAACAACAGTGGTTGCAGGGCCATCCGGTGTGGGAAAATCATCGCTGACGAATCTTTTACAGGAAGAAGTCAGCATGGAGACAGGCGAGATCAGTAAAAAACTGAAACGTGGTCGTCATACAACCCGTCATGCCCAGCTTCTGACAGTGGGAGAACACACCTATCTGATGGACACACCGGGATTCAGTTCTCTGTTTGTGGAGGGAATGGAAAAAGAGGAACTGCGGTTCCACTATCCGGAGTTTGCGGAATATGAAGGAAAATGCAGGTTTCAGGGATGCGTGCACGTTCATGAGCCGGAATGTGCGGTGAAACAGGCAGTGGAAGCGGGAAAAATTCACAGACAGCGTTATGAAAATTATGTCAGCTTTTATGAAGAGCTGAAAGAACAGGAAAAAAGGAGATATTAAACGATGTATCAGTTATCACCATCTATATTGGCAGCAGATTTTAATTGTCTTGGAGAGCAGATCCGACAGGTGGAAGAAGCGGGAGTGGAATGGCTTCATATTGATGTGATGGATGGAGCATTTGTTCCGAGTATTTCCTTTGGGATGCCGGTGATTGCATCCATTCGGAAAAACAGTTCTCTGTTTTTTGATGTCCATCTGATGATCGAGGAGCCGGGAAGATATATTGAAGAATTCAAAAAAAGCGGAGCGGACATGCTGACGGTACATGCGGAAGCATGTAAGCATCTGGACAGCACATTACGGGAGATCCGTAAAGCCGGAATGAAGGTCGGTGTGGCGATCAATCCGGGTACACCGGTCAGCCAGCTGGAATGTGTGCTGGATCTGGTAGATATGGTATTGATCATGACAGTCAATCCTGGATTTGGTGGTCAGAGTTATATTGAAAGCTGTACTGGAAAAGTACAGAAACTGCGCAAAATGATCACGGAGGCAGGACTGGATGTGGATATTCAGGTAGATGGTGGAATCAACGAAAAGACCATCGATAAAGTACTGGATGCCGGTGCCAATATTCTGGTTGCCGGATCTGCCGTCTTTGGCGGAAATATCGGAGAAAACGTCCGTTGCCTGAAAAAGAAAATGGAGAGCAGATAAGAAATGAAAACGCTGATTATCACAGGGGGCATGATCGAGGCAGATTTTGCACTCTCCTTTATAGAGGAGCTGAAACCCGATTATATTCTCGGGGTAGACAAAGGGTTACAGTTTTGTTATGAATATAATATCCGTCCGGATTATATCGTGGGAGATTTTGACAGCCTTCCGGGAGAGATTCTGGAACGTTACCGGCAGGAGGGGGAGATTCCGATCCGCACCTATAATCCGGTAAAAGATGCGACAGATACGAAGATTGCACTGGACAAAGCCCTGAAAGAGGGCAGCACAGAGATCTGGATTCTGGGGGCAACGGGAACCCGGATCGACCACGTGGTCTGCAATCTGCAGATCTTAAAAGAAGCATGGGAGAAAAAAGTACCGACATGGATCGTGGACAGCAGAAACAAGATCGGTCTTCCGGTGGAAAAGGCATTTTCTCTCAGAAAAGAAGAACAGTATGGTACCTATGTGTCTCTGTTCCCCATGGGTGAAACTGTGGAAGGACTGACACTTGAGGGTTTTAAATATCCGCTGGATCACTATCAGTTGAAAGACCGGGAAGGCCTGGGGGTGAGCAATGAGATCACGGCGGATGTGGCAGAGGTCAGCTGGGAACAAGGTGTACTGTTGATGATACAAAGCAAAGACTGAAGTGACAAGGAGGATTTTTACATGAACACACAGGAAAAGAAAGAAGCACTGGTGCAGGCGGTAGAAGAGATCGCCGGAAAAGAAGCAGCCTATTGGGAAGGAAACCCGAAGATGCAGGAAACTTTTCAGAACTGTTATGTGAGTACCGCAAAAACCACAACCAAATTTCTGGAGAGTGGGGAAGCGTATGTATTTACCGGAGATATTGCGGCGATGTGGCTGAGAGATTCATCCGCACAGGTAGTGCATTATCTGCCATATCTGAAAGAGTATCCGATCTTAAAAGAGATGGTAAAAGGACTGATCGCCCGTCAGGCAAAATATGTGCATATCGATCCGTATGCCAATGCATTTAACGAAGAAGATAACGGAAACTGTTGGGAGAAAGACCTGACAAAATACAATCCGTGGAACTGGGAGAGAAAGTACGAGATCGATTCCCTGTGCTATCCGATCTGGCTGATCAAACAGTATGTGGAGAATTCCGGAGCAAGAGATGTCTTCACACCGGAAGTAAAACAGGCATTCCGTGATATTCTGGATGTATGGCAGACCGAACAGTACCATGAGAACTCCGAGTATTCTTTCGTACGTCTCAATTGTCCGCCGTCTGATACCCTGAGCAATGACGGAAAAGGTGCACCGGTAGGCTACACAGGTATGACCTGGTCAGGATTCCGTCCCAGTGATGATGCATGCAAATACGGTTATCTGATCCCGTCCAACATGTTTGCCAGTGTAGTGCTGGATTACATGGCAGAATTCCTGGAGAAAGATTTCCAGGATCCGCAGATGGCAAAGGAAGCAAAAGAACTGCAGGCAGAGATTCAGGAAGGAATTCAGAAATACGGTATCGTGGAAGATGAAACCTTCGGAAAAATCTATGCATACGAGACAGATGGTCTTGGCAACTACAATCTGATGGATGATGCCAACGTGCCGAGTCTGTTATCCCTGCCATGGCTGGCATACTGTGGAAAAGACGATCCGATCTATAAAAATACAAGAGCCTTTGTATTAAGCAAAAAGAATCCATATTATTTTGAAGGAGACTGTGCAAAAGGAATCGGAAGTCCACATACTCCGGATCAGTATATCTGGCATATCGCACTGACGATGCAGGGACTGACTTCGGACGATGAGAAAGAAAGAGAAGAACTGCTGGAGACGCTTCTGGCTACCGATGCAGACTGTAAAGTGATGCACGAAGGATTTGACTGTCAGGATCCGAAGAAATTTACCAGAGAATGGTTCGCATGGGCAAACTCCCTGTTTGCATTATTTGCGCTTTCCATGAAAAAATAAAAATGAATGACATAGAATAAGAGAGGAACAGGTCAGGTGAGTAAAATCAGAGCATACATAAGCAACGTTCAAACATATTTTTCCAGACTGGAACTGGCAAAAAAGATTCGTTTGATGTTGTTACTGGTATCTCTGATTCCCCTGGCCTGTTTGCTTGTCGTCGTCTATCAGATTAGTTCTTCTATTATTCACAGTCAGACAAACGAACTGATCCAGGCAAATCTGGAACAGTCTGCAAGTAATGTGGGAAGCTTCTGGGGAAACTGTGAGGGAATCATCCAGAGTGTGTATACGGATGATTTTTACCGGGAACAGATGGAATATATCAATCGCTGGGATAATAATCAGTATAACGATGCCAGAAAAGAAATCTGTGAACGTCTTGAAAATATTACGGTGAGTAATCCAAGTATTATGGGGATTGCGATCATCGGAGAAAAGTATGATGTATGTTTTTATGATGAAGTAACGGTGTCGAGCCAGAACAGTTATTGCTTTCCTCCGGAAACTTACGGAAACGGACAGAAGCTGAAAGAAATCACGAAAAACAGAGCGATCAGATATTCATCGCTGGAACATATCAGCAGTCAGGAATATGGGGCAAGTAATGTGATCTACGTAAGCTCTCCGATGGAAAGCGTGGGAGAGGACAGCACGGAACGACCGTATGGATATCTTGTGATCTGTGTGAAAGAAGAAGCTTTGCGGCAGGTCTATGAAAAAAGTAATACAAAGTCCAATCTGACGCTGGTGGTCAACAGATATGGAGATCTGTTGTCTGTTTCCACCGGAAATGCAGAGAATATCAATCTTATGGAAGAGAACGGAGTGCTTTCCGCGGATTCTGTTGCTGAAATCAAAGATGCGAATCTGACCTCAGGTGTCGGAAAGAAGAAACTGGAAGAAGCTGCCCTGCTGTATGTGAAAAATCAGAAGCTGTTGAAAAGTAAAAACTTACTGGTCAGCAGTATTCAGCTGAAAGAAGGGGGAGGGTATGTCATCAATGTACAAGATACGGATTATGCACTGCGAAATTTCCGATATATGATCGGCATTATAGTCTGTTTTTGTGTGTTTGCAGGTATTGCCTGCCTGCTTCTGACACTCCATTTCTCCGGTCAGGTGGATACATCGGTAAAACCGATTCTGCAGGCTATGGATCAGGCAAACCATGGGGATATGGAGGCAAGGATTGAAGTACGGGGCAACGATGAATTTACCAGGATTTCCGAACAGTTTAACTATATGATAGAGGAAATCCACCAGTCCAATGAACAGGAAAAAGAATCTCTGGTGCGCGTCAAGAATGCGGAAATCAAATCACTGGAAGCACAGATCAACCCACATTTTCTGTATAATACACTGGATGCAATTAACTGGGTAGCCCTGGACAATGAAGAATATACGATCAGTAAGATGCTCACGAGTCTTGCGGCAATTCTGCGGTACAGCATTCACAAAAGCAATGAGATCGTAGAGATACAGGATGAACTGGAGTATCTGAAAAAATATGTGTATCTGCAGCAGCAGCGGTTTGATTATTCGTTTATCTGTACGATTGATGTGGAAGAAGGATTGCGACATTACCGGATCCATAAGCTGATGATCCAGCCACTTCTGGAAAATACACTGGTACATGCATTTCCGGGGAATACGGGCATGGATGAAGTTAATATCCGGATCGGACGTATGGGAAAAGAAGGCATGCTGAAAATCGTAGTGGAAGACAACGGTGTCGGTATGAGTCCGGAACAGGTGGAAGTGTTTAATCATTTTGATTATCAGAAAGAAAAGATTGAGAGCAGTATTGGTGTGCGCAATGTGATCACCAGGCTGAAACTTTATTATGGGGGACAGGGAAGTTTCCATGTGGAATCCTGGAAGGGAGCGGACAGGGAAGGAACACGAATTACAATGAAGATTCCTTATGAAGCATAGATATCCTGGCAGACAGAAAGAAACAAAGGAGGAACATGCGATGCGGATAGTCATAGCAGAAGATGAGCCAAAGTCCAGAGAAGGGCTGCTCCGTCTGATTCGGAGATTTACGGATTATGAGATCGTAGGTGTGGCGGAAAACGGAGAGGAAGGATACCGGTTGACAGAAAAAGAAAAACCGGATCTGGTACTTTCCGATATCAAGATGCCGGTACTTGACGGACTGGGTATGCTGCAGAAGATCAAGGATGCCGGCATTGAGGTGCAGGCTGTTTTGCTGACCGGTTATTCTGAATTTGAGTATGCAAGAAAAGCATTGCAGCTGCAGGTCGTAGAGTATGTACTGAAACCGATGGATATTGATCAGTTCTTGGGTGTACTCAAAAAAGTGGAAAGCCGGATCGCAAAACAGAAAGCAGAGCAGGTGACACCGGAGCGATTGCTATGGAATTATATCGGCAGCAGTGAAGAAGAGCGGGAACTGATCCGTCCGATGCTGGAAGAAAAAATCGGTGTAACGAAAGACACACAGTTTGCCATGCTGCTGATCCATCCGGACAGTATGGCAAATGAATCTTACGGTGAACTGAAAGCAGAACTGGAAAATCAGATGGAAGTTCTCTGTATGGAAGACTATTACATGCTGATCCGTCCGGGAGAGCAGGGAGGAATCTATATTGTGCTGGTTGATACAGAACGAAATCAGACACTGAAACGGATCTTTGAAATGCGGATTCTGCCAAAGATCCAGAACATCACTCCCTGTGTGGCAACCATGGATCGCTTTGTCGGCATCGGGCAGCTTCCGGATGTGATGAATGAACTGTCGGCACTGCTGGAACATACTTTCTGCAGCGGACATGAAGTGATCATGACAGAAAAAATGGCACAGATGATGGAATATGAAAAACTGGATTATCCGACAGCACTGGAAAATGAAATGGTACAGGATATCCGCAGCGGTAAGAAAGATAAGATTGCAGAAGTGGGGGAAGCATTTTCCGGGCAGGTGATCTTAAGCCGGGCGACACCGGAATGTATCCGCAATTATACACTGCGTTTTCTGATGGGAATCGCCCGTGTGGAAGGTGAGATTCGGGGAGATGCCAACCAGGAAGAAGAACTACGGTATATGATGGAAAGTATTCGGAGCAGCCATACACAGAAGGAGTTACAGTATCAGTTTCAAAAAGTGGTGAAACAGGCGATTGCCTGGAACGAAGAAACAGAAGAGAGTATTACGGAAAACGGAATTGTGCTCAATGCCATTGCTTATATCCGGGAACACTATATGGAAGCAATTGGTCTTCAGGATGTGGCACAGTGCTGTAACGTGAGTCCGGAATATCTCTCGAGAATTTTTAAAGAAGAAACAGGTGTGAAATTTGTGGATTTTCTGGCAAATTTCCGGATCAGTGTGGGAAAACGGATGCTTGCAACCGGGAATTATAAGGTGTCGGAAGTGGCAGAAGCTGCGGGGTTTAATGATCAGAAGTATTTTCAGAAAGTCTTTAAAAAGATCTGTGGAATCTCTCCGGCAGAATATAAAAAGGAGAACAGTCGATGAGACCCAAAAAGATCTTATATATACTTGCAGGGATTACAATGTTTGTGTTTGTTGCCCTATATGCAGGATTTTTCCTGAGTAATCAAGAGGAAACGACAGAGGAAGAAGAACGCCAGGTGATCCGGGTGCTTGCACCGTATCAGGCAAGTATGCAACAGCAGATTCTGAATAAGATAGCGGCAGAATACAGCAGAGATGAGTCGAAACCGGAGATTGAGATGATCTATGTACCGAAAGAAAATCTGGAAAAAGAACTGTCTGTCCGGAGAATGACCGGAGAAAGTCAGGTGGATCTGGTTATCTGTGAGAACACGATGGTACAGGAGATGATCGGAAAGGGAATGCTGAAAGAAGTACCGGTCAGCCGCGAGATGAAGGAAGATATGGTAGACGACAGGCTCTGGCAGGCACTGCGGCATGATGGAAAATATTATGGATATCCGCTGACCTGTAATCCTTATGTGTTGTATTATAATGCGGATATGCTGGAAGAGAGAAACGTTGAGATTCCTACGAGCTGGAGCGAACTGGTCCATGCGGGATACCAGGTGAAAAAGTCAGGAATCCAGAGCATCGGAATCGCGGGAAAACGGGAGACAGAACTTGCCAATCTGTACTGGATCATGATGTACAGCAGCGGCGGCAATCTGAATACGGTGAATGAAGAATTATGGGAAAACTGTTTTCAGATTTTCAGACAGCTGTCAGTGGGAGAACTGACTTCCAGATACGCAACGAATTTTACACAGGAGGATCTTGCGCAGGAATTTGCCGAAGGAAGGGTAACGATGATGATCAATCAGATGAGCGTTACCAGTATATTAAAAAGCAATCAGACAAAATTTACGGTAGGCATGGCAGAAGTACCCTGCGATGAAGCGGGAGGAACCTTCTGGTTTGGTGACGAAGTATGTATAACAAAAGAGGCGGAAAACGGTGCCCTGTCTTTTGCACAATATCTGACAAAAGAGGAGAGTTCAGAACGGATCAACGATGCCATGGGGACACTGCAGGTATACACAGGGGTATCTTACAAGAAAAAAGGGAAAATTTATATGGAAGATACCAGTATCCTGTCTGTCAAGGCAAGACCGATGTTGTATTATCAATCCTGGTCAGATATCTGCGGGACAATAGCAAATGGTGTCAGCGCAGTTTTGAACAGCAATCTGAGAGATGTATTACAGGTGGCAGAAGCAACAAAAGATCAGGTTCGGGTGTCAATTATGTCGGAGCCGTAGCTGTTTAGTACGGATAGCTGCTCAGATCCTTACAAGACCTTTCTGGGTATTATGACAAAAATAATACCTAAGGGGTCTTTTTTTGTCGTAATTTTTCAAACAGTATCAAAAATTTACCCCATTATTAAAATTTTCAAATATACAAAACATACAACGGTTGGTAAGATAGAACCATCAAATGACGACAGAGTCGACAAAGAAAAGGAGAGAACGACATGAAAAAGAAACAGATCTTAAGTATTCTTCTTGCTTCTGCAATGGTAATGAGCATGACTGCCTGCGGCGGTTCCAATGCTTCTTCTGACAGCAGTAGCGACACAAACACATCAAGCAGTGACACAAAATCTGATGACAGCTCATCAGGAGATAAAAAGAAAATCACAATCACATGGCGTGATGACGGAACAGATATCAATGTAAACCCAAACTATGTGGCTATGCAGGAAGCATATGAAAACTGGGACAAAAAAGATGAAGTTGAACTGGACTTCCAGCCGATCACAGCTTCCGAAGGTGATTACTTCACAAAGATTGCTCTGCAGTTAGGTGATGCTTCTACCTGTCCGGATCTGGTATGTGAAGATACGTTCCAGCTGCCAAACGATGTAGCAGCCGGTTATCTGACAGACCTGAGTGATTATGTAAGCGACTGGGATACATGGAATGACGGAACCTTCTATGACAAGATGAAAGAAGTTGTTACAACAGACGGAAAAGTATATGGTATTCCATATTGTACAGATACTCGTGGACTGTGGTACAACAGAGAGATCCTGACAACAGCAGGCGTTATTGCTGAAGGTGAGGACTGGCAGCCGAAAACATGGGATGATATCCTGGATGCATGTGCCAAGATTAAAGACAAATGCCCGGATGTGGTACCGTTCTGGTGTAACTCCGGTGTAGCAACCGGTGAAGCAACTTCCATGCAGACTTATGAAATGTTACTGTACGGAACAGGCGAGAGACTGATCACAGACGATGGAAAATGGATCACAGACAGCCAGGGAATCAAAGACTCTCTGCAGTTTATCTCTGATATCTACACCAACGGATATGGACCATCCCTGTCACTGGTACTGAACGGATCTGCTTCCACAACATCTGCACAGGAATACATTCCACAGGAAAAACTGGCAATCTCCCTGGATGGTATCTGGATCACAGGTAACTGGAAAGATACAGGAGCTTCTCCATATGAGAACTATGGTGAGAAAATGGGATGGGCTGCAATGCCTACACAGAATGGTGACGGCGATGGATCCATCACACTGGCAGGCGGCTGGGCTTACTCCATTCCGGAAAACTCTGACAACAAAGACCTGACTATGGAATTTATCGAACAGCTGAATACCTACGATGCATACAAGACCTACATTCTGCAAGCTGGTAACACATCTGTAAGAACAGATATCGCTGAAGATGAAGATTATGCTTCTCAGCCATTCATGACTCAGGCAGCTGAATTCCTGGATGTAGCAGCATTCAGACCACAGAATGACCAGTACTCAACTGTATCTACTTCTATCCAGCAGATGGTTGAAGCGGTAGCAAGCGGTGATACACCGGAAAATGCAATGAAACAGTATGCAACAAGTGTTGCAAATGCTGTTGGCGAAGAAAATACGACAAAACAGTAAGGTGCAATAACGGTGCGGGCTGCACGAATAACCGGCAGCCCGCATTTTTATACGAAAAAGTAATAAGAAAGTGCTTTCTCGTATAAGAATTGAGGCAAAAAGAGTATGTAAAATAGGAGGAAAGGACCATGGCAAAACCGAATCGCGCAGCGATGATCAAAGATGAAGCTAAGAAGTCAATCCTGCTTCTTCCGGCAGTGATTCTTCTGGTATGTTTCTTCATTGTTCCGATTATCCTGACAGTTTATTATTCATTTACAAACATGGCATTAACCGGAGCCAACGCGCAGAACTTCCAGTTTGTAGGCATTGACAACTACGTGAAAATTTTTAAAGATCCAAATACACTGACGGCAATTAAAAACACACTGATCTTCCTGATCGGAAGCCTTGCAGGACAGAGTGTCCTTGGTTTCATCATTGCTTATCTGATGAAGGGAAAAGCAAAAGCTTTCCGTAGTGTTGTAGGACCGTGTATCCTGGTTGGCTGGGTTATGCCGGAAATCGTAGTATCACTGGCTATGCTGGCATTCTTTGATATGTCCGGTACCATGAACACTATGTTGACAGCTGTCCATCTGCCGGCAGTAGAATGGATCTATGCACACCCGATGGCAACAGTAGTCATCGCCAACGTATGGCATGGTACTGCATTCTCCATGATGAACTTCCAGTCCGCGCTGGATAACGTATCCGGTGACATCGAAGAGGCAGCACGCGTGGACGGTGCAACCCGCATCCAGACGCTGATTCGTATCATCGTTCCTTGTATCAAAGATACCATCGCAACCAATACTATGCTGAATACCCTGTCTACATTGGGTGTATTCGGTCTGATCTGGGCACTGACCGGTGGTGGTCCTGGTACCAAAACAACAACATTGTCTATCTACATGTACAACGCAGGTATGAAGAACTTCCAGTTAGGACAGGGTACTGCAATCGGTATGGTACTGCTGGCAGTCGGCGCTGTATGCAGTGTCATCTATACAAAAGTAGTTAAGAGCGAAGAATAAGAAAGGAGAAAGATAAGATGAGTGAGAGAGTAACAAAAGCAATTCATTATGCAATACTGACGATCATTGCAATTATCTTTGTCCTGCCTCTGGTATGGCTGATTCTTGCTGCATTCGACTTAAACGCAAGCCAGGCGTTAAAATGGCCGTCACAGTGGACACTCAGTAACTTTGTTTCAGTATTGACCAATATGGAGAACCTGAGAGGATTTGGTGTAGGTCTTACCATTTCCCTGATTCAGTCTCTGATCGTGGTACTGGTATCCGGTCTGGCAGCTTATCCGCTGTCCAGATACCATCTGACATTTAAAAAACAGTTTATGTATGTCATCTTGTTTATGACAGCACTGCCAATGATCGCTGTTATCGTTCCGGTATACAAAATGTTCCTGAACATCGGACTTCTGGACAGCATCCCGGGAGTAATCCTGTATCTGACAGCTTCCGCACTTCCATATGGAATCTGGCTGATGAAGAACTTTATGGATGGCGTTCCGGTAGAACTGGAAGAAGCAGCATGGGTAGACGGAGCTACTACCATGCAGTCTATCAGAAAGATCGTAGCACCGCTGATGTTCCCTGGAATCTGTGTAGTATTTATCTATACATTCTCCGGAAGCTGGGGTAACTTCTTTATCCCGTATATCCTGCTGAGTTCCAAAGCGAAACTTCCTGCAGCTGTTATGCTGTATCAGTTCTTCGGTCAGCACGGAACAATTGCATATGGTCCGCTGGCTGCATACTCTATTATTTACGCACTGCCGTCTGTCCTGCTGTATGTTCTGTCACAGAATTACATGTCCAAAGGATTTACCATGGCAGGTGCTGCAAAAGGCTGATGCCGTTGTTACAATAAAATAATAAGTAAGGTACCGAGCCATCACCGGATGCAGAGGGTACACGGTTTATATATCACGTATGGGCTGTGTGCCCGGCATTCAAAGATGGCTTTCTTTTTTGGAGAAGATATGGTATTATGAGGTAAATGCAGTTGCTTTGACTTTTCTGAAGGTATTGGGTGAAAAGCGACTGTAAAATGGGTTTTACAAGGAGGTAGCAAAAATGATATTGCTCAAAGAAAGAATCGGTAAAATGCTGGAATATCTGCAGGCACAGGTATATCCGAAGCAGGTTGCGATTCCAAGTTACAAGATGATCCGCACCGATGAGAGATTTCCGGATGTAAAGAATCTGGATACTTCATCCTGGACAGAGATCACCAATCAGGAATTATGGGGCGGACACAGAGAATACTACTGGTTTGAGACCGTAGTGACGATTCCGGAAGAATTTGACGGAGAGTGTGTAGTGTACGAACTGAAAACCGGAAAAGAAGGAGAGTGGGATGCAACGAATCCACAGTTTTCCATCTTTGTAAACGGTGTGAGAGTACAGGGTCTTGATGTCAACCACAGAGAAATCATCCTGGCAGAACCTGCCAAAGCAGGAGATACCTACCGCATTGTTCTTTCTGCATTTACCGGAGACCAGAACTTCAGTCTGAAGATGAATTCCAGCCTGAAAGTACTGGATCGTAAGACCGAGAAATATTACTATGACCTGGAAGTTCCGTACCAGAGTGCCAGACTGCTGAACACGGAAGATCAGGCATATATTACGATTATTCAGGCACTGAACGAATCTCTGAATCTGCTGGATATGAGAAAAGAAGGTTCCAAAGAGTATTATCAAAGCCTGGAAAAAGCACAGGAATATATCACAAAAGAATTTTATGAAAAATACTGTGACGGCGAGAAGAGCCCGATCATCTACTGCGTAGGACATACACACATCGACTGTGCATGGCTGTGGACACTGCGTGTGACAGAAGACAAGGCAGTGAGAAGCTTTTCTACCGTACTGGAACTGATGAAAGAATATCCGGAATATGTATTTATGTCCAGCCAGCCACAGCTGTACAAATATGTGAAGAAAAATGCTCCGGATGTTTATGAACAGATCAAAGAAAGAGTCAAAGAAGGTCGCTGGGAGCCGGACGGTGGTATGTTCGTAGAGGCAGACTGTAATATCGCTTCCGGTGAAGCACTGGTTCGCCAGTTTGTACACGGACAGAGGTTCTTCAAAGAAGAGTTCGGTGTGGACAACGAGATTCTGTGGCTTCCTGACGTATTCGGTTATTCCGCAGCACTTCCGCAGATTCTGCAGAAATGTGGAATTCCGTATTTCATGACAACAAAGATCAGCTGGAACGAGTTTAACAAGATGCCGTATGATACATTCGAATGGGAAGGTATTGACGGAACCCGTGTACTGACGCATTTTGTTCCGACCCGTGATTATAATAAGGCAGCAGTAGAGGGTGGTACGGAGACAGAACACTTTACCACTTATAACG
Source organism: uncultured Ruminococcus sp. (assembly GCA_934359255.1). GTDB lineage: Bacteria > Bacillota > Clostridia > Lachnospirales > Lachnospiraceae > Oliverpabstia. The sequence goes on along the minus strand of CAKRLG010000006.1, from coordinate 60,554 downwards.
GATATATCAATCCAAGCCAGATGAAGGGTGCATGGGCACGATACAGCCAGAAATATCTGAACGAAGAAGTACTTTGTAGCTTCGGTTTCGGAGACGGTGGCGGCGGTCCAACCAAAGATATGCTGGAGAACCAGAGACGTCTGGCAAAAGGTCTCCCGGGTATGCCGAGAACCAAGATGTCTACTGCAAAAGAATTCTTCCACGTTCTGGATAAACATGTAACCGATAAAAAATATCTGCCGACATGGGTAGGCGAGTTATATCTGGAATACCACAGAGGTACTTATACTTCTATGGCAAGAAACAAAAAGTTCAACCGGAAAGCAGAATTTGCATATCAGAACGAAGAAATGTACGCAATGCTGGATGCACAGACCGCAGGTGGCGCATATCCGGAAAAAGAACTGCATGAGGGATGGGAGGTCATCCTGCGTAACCAGTTCCACGATATTCTGCCGGGATCTTCGATCAAAGAAGTATATGATGATTCAAAAGCAGAGTACGAAGGCATCTTTGCAGAAAATAAAGCGCTGACTGATGCAACGCTGGCTCATATTGCTGCCGGTGTAAAAGCACCGAAACATTCTCTGGTTGTATATAACCCGAACAGTGCAGCTGCTTATGATCTGGTAACCTTTACTGTTCCGGAAGGAATGGGAGAACCTGCAGTTTACGATGGTGAGACAAAACTGGCTGTTCAGAAAACCGCAGACGGTGCATATGTATTCTTTGCAGCAGGAGTACCAGGAAAAGGATATAAGACTTATATTGTAAAAGAAGAAGCAGCAGATACAACACCGTCAATGGAAGTTTCCACAGAAGTGATGGAAAATGAGTTCTTCAAGGTAGAATATAATGAAAAAGGTCAGTTTGCGAAGATCTATGATAAGAAAGCAAATCGTGACGTACTGAAACCTGGAAAAGCCGGTAACGTGATCGTAAGTTACGAAGACCGTCCACATAACTATGATGCATGGGATGTAAACAATTACTATACAGAAAAATCCTGGGATATCGATCAGGTATCTGCGATGGAAGTAGTGGAAAATGGTCCGGTAAGAGCCTGCGTAAAAGTAGAGCGTAAATATCTGGATTCCACGATCACACAGTTTATTTATCTGTATCATGACATTCCGAGAATCGATATTAAGAATGTGATCGACTGGAAAGAGCATCAGATCTTTGTAAAAGATTACTTCCCGATCGATGTACATACCAACGAAGCTACATTTGATATCCAGTATGGTAACGTAAAACGTGATACTCATGACAATACTTCCTGGGATTTTGCAAAATTTGAAGTTTGCCACCACAAATGGATGGATGTGTCCGAGGATGGCTACGGTGTCAGCATGTTAAATGACTGCAAGTATGGTGTTGGTGTCCGCAATGGTGTGATCGGTATGTCCATGCTGAAATCTGCTATTCATCCGAATCCGGAAGCAGATAAAGAACTGCATGAATTTACCTATTCGATTTATCCACATCAGGGTGGCTGGAGAGAAGCCGGTACGGTAAAACAGGCTTACCAGATCAATAACCCTCTGACCTACAGCTGGAAAGAGAACGAAGAAGGAACACTTGCTCCGGAATATTCTCTGGTTTCCTCTGATCAGGATAATGCAGTGGTTGAAGTTGTGAAAAAAGCGGAAGATTCGGATGCTGTCATCCTTCGTCTGTACGAGTGCTATAACAGAAGAACTCCTGTGACATTGACTTTCGGTAAGGAATTGACATCTGTTGTCGAGTGTAATATGATGGAAGAAGGTGCAGATCCTGTAGCGTTTACAGGAAATCAGGCAACTTTCGAGATGAAACCTTATGAGATTAAGACGTTGAAAGTTACGTTTTAAAAAAGGCGGATTGCTGTCTGAGGTTTCACAAACTGAATAGATTTTTGGTAGTAACCGGGGACTCCCAGTGTGTATGTTTTGCTTTTCCCCTTGCACTGGGAGGTCACCCGGCTATTATATTTTATTAAGATAGTTTTTTTGACACAGGGGGTGGGCTGACGGCTGGGTGTTCAAAGGGGGAAGGATGCTGGTATGGGGAGGGAATTCAAATGGGGAGAAAAGAAAACTTGCCTGTGTGGGGGAAATATGATAGACTTTATGGTGTTGTGTAAATGGCACTTATTGTGGCACTCGATGCGATTGCGAAGAGCAAAAGGCTATAAAATAAAGGAAATTTAGGAAAGAGGTATATAGTATGAAGTTAGGTATCGTTGGGCTTCCGAATGTGGGAAAGAGTACCTTGTTTAACTCACTGACAAAGGCAGGGGCTGAGTCTGCCAATTATCCGTTTTGTACGATTGATCCGAATGTGGGTATCGTGGCAGTGCCGGATGAGAGACTGAAATTGTTAGGAGATTTTTATCATTCCAAGAAGGTGACTCCGGCGGTGATTGAGTTTGTGGATATTGCAGGTCTGGTAAAAGGAGCTTCCAAGGGAGAAGGCCTGGGTAATCAGTTTCTTGCGAATATTCGAGAAGTGGATGCGATCGTTCATGTGGTTCGTTGTTTTGAAGATTCCAATGTTATCCATGTGGATGGAAAGATCGATCCGGTGCGTGATATTGAGACGATCAACTTGGAACTGATCTTTTCGGATCTGGAAATTCTGGAGAGAAGAATTGCCAAGACGACGAAAGCAGCCAGAATGGATAAGACAGCAGCGAAGGAGCTGGAACTGCAGCAGCGAATCAAAGCACACCTGGAAGACGGAAAACCGGCAATCAGCTTAGAACTGGAAAATGAAGATGAAGAGGCATGGATGCAGGAGTACAATCTGCTGACAGCAAAGCCGGTCATTTTTGCAGCGAATGTTTCAGAAGATGATCTGGCAGATGATGGTGCTTCAAACCCACATGTACAGGCTGTCCGGGAACTGGCAAAAGAGCAGAACAGTGGTGTGTTTGTTATCTGTGCGGAGATTGAACAGGAGATTGCCGAACTGGAAGAGGATGAGAAAAAAATGTTCCTGGATGATCTGGGAATTCAGGAATCCGGTCTGGAAAAACTGATCAAAGCAAGTTATGAACTGCTGGGACTGATGAGTTATCTGACTGCCGGTGAGGATGAGACACGTGCATGGACGATTAAAGTGGGAACAAAGGCACCGCAGGCAGCAGGAAAGATTCATACCGACTTTGAGAGAGGATTTATCAAGGCAGAAGTTGTTAACTATAAAGATCTCCTGGAGTCCGGTTCTTATGCCGGAGCAAGAGAAAAAGGTCTGGTCCGCATGGAAGGAAAAGAATATGTGGTAAAAGACGGAGATGTAATTTTATTCCGTTTCAATGTATAAGTGAATAAGCAGAAAAAATGCAGAAAAATGAGGAAAAGTTTAACTTTTCCTCATTTTTTTTCCAAAATTTCCCCTTGTATTCTTTCTACATTTGGTTTAGAATAAAGAGCATAAGTGGTAGAAAGTGGAGAAAAGTGGTGCGAAAGGGAGAGTGTGTGGCAGCCGATTCCAGAAAGCACCTGAAATAAAAGGTTGGGGAGAACCGTTTATTTCATGATTCCGGGAAATTTCCCGGCACTCAAAGAGGGTAGATTCTATGTTCATGGGAGAATACAGTCATACAATTGACGCAAAAGGAAGATTAATTATTCCGTCTAAGTTTCGCGAAGAACTGGGAGATGAATTCGTGTTAACAAAGGGTTTAGACGGCTGCCTTTCTATTTATCCTATGGAACAGTGGAAGATCTTTGAGAAGAAACTGGAAGCTTTACCGCTTACAAACAAAAATGCGAGAAAATTTTCACGATTCTTTGTGGCAGGTGCGACAACATGTGAACTGGACCGACAGGGGAGAATTCTGGTACCGGCAACGTTACGGGAATTTGCAGGTCTGGAGAAAGATGTGGTACTCACCGGTAATCTGAACCGGATCGAAGTCTGGAGCAAGGCGAAGTGGAGTGAAAATAATGACTATGATGATATGGATGCGATTGCAGAAGATATGCAGGAGATGGGAATTATCATCTAGATCCGGTGAAAAAAAGGAGTAAGAGTGTTAGATGGAGTTTAAACACAAATCGGTATTACTGAAAGAGACCATAGACAATCTGAACGTGAAGCCGGACGGCATCTATGTTGACGGAACTTTGGGAGGGGCAGGACATGCCTCGGAAGTATGCAAATTATTATCTGCCACGGGGAGATTAATAGGAATAGACCAGGACGATGCGGCAATACAGGCGGCAAGTGAACGACTGCGGGACTATCAGGACCGCACGATGATCATTCGCAGTAATTATTGCCACATGGTCCCGGAATTAAAAAAAAGGGGAATCAACTCTGTTGATGGTATTGTGCTGGATTTGGGAGTATCTTCCTATCAGCTGGATCATGCAGAACGCGGTTTTACGTACCGGGAGGATGTGCCTCTGGATATGCGTATGGATCAGCGGCAGACCAAAACTGCGGAAGATATCGTAAATACTTACAGTGAGAGTGAACTGTACAGGATTATTCGTGACTATGGAGAGGACAAGTTTGCAAAAAATATTGCAAAACATATCTGTCTGGCAAGACAGGAGACACCGATTCATACCACAGGAGAATTAACGGAGATTATAAAAAGAGCCATTCCGATGAAAGTCCGGGCAACGGGCGGACATCCTTCCAAGAGAACATTTCAGGCACTCAGGATTGAACTGAATCATGAGCTTGATGTCCTGCGCGATTCGCTGGATGGAATGATTGACTTTTTAAATGACGGAGGAAGGATCTGTATTATTACCTTCCATTCTCTGGAAGACCGTATCGTAAAGACGATTTTCCGAAGAAATGAAAATCCATGTACCTGTCCGCCGAACTTTCCCGTGTGTGTATGCGGAAAAGTATCCAAGGGCAGAGTGATAACAAGAAAACCGATTCTTCCGTCTGAGGAAGAACTGGAGTGGAACAGTCGCTCACAGAGTGCAAAATTGAGGGTATTTGAACGCCAGATATCCGAAGCAAAGTAAGGAGACAGCAACAATGGCCAGAAAGCAAAACAGAAGGGTAAATTCCAGATCGGAACGAATAGTGGAACAGTATGTGATAGATGGTAATACTGTCCGCAAGATTCAGGCCATACCACAGGAAGAACCGGAAGTGAGACCGGTTCGTCGGGCAACTTCCAGAAATCGGGCAAGAACCAGAGCGATGAGCCGCGGTTATGTAATGTTTCTGGCCGTGGTATCAGCGGCAGCTCTGTTTATGTGTGTCCGTTATCTGCAGATGAAGTCTGCGATCACGACACAGACAAAGGAGATTGCCACTGCGGAGTCAGAACTGAGTCAGCTGAAAGCAGACAATGATGCATTATACAACAGTGTAATTTCATCAGTGGATCTGGAAAAGATAAAAGATAAGGCGATGAACGAACTGGGGATGACTTATCCACAGGAAGATCAGATTTATCAGTTTGATACTGCAGGAAACAGTTATGTACGTCAGTATAAAGATGTACCCGATACGACAAAATAAGGTGGTTACGTGCAAAGAAAGAGAAGAAAGAAAAGGGGAAATCCCCTTTTAACAAGAAAGATAAATAGTAAGATGCGTATGAAGCTGGTATGGCTGTTTGGAATGGTCGTACTGGCTTTCGTAGGTTTAGGTATACGAATTACAGTGATCAATGCCAGCCAGGGAAATCAGTACAGCAAACAGGTATTAAGCCAGTCACAGCAAAAATACGACAGCCGTGTGATTCCGTTCAAACGTGGAGATATCACAGACAGAAACGGGGTAGTACTGGCGACCAGTGAGAAAGTATATAAAGTTATTCTGGACTGTAAAGTAGTCAATACAAAAGAAGAATATGTAGAACCAACCATAAAAGCTCTGGTTGATGTGATGGGGCTGGATGAGGAAACTGTTCGAAAGAAACTGGAAGATGAGACCACAAAAGACAGTCAGTATCAGATTCTACAAAGCAATGTTTCTATCAATCAGAAGAAAGCGTTTGAAGATTATACGGATGTATCCAGCGAAGAAGCAAAAGAAAAACTGACAAAAGAAGAAATTGCAGAGCGTTCGAACATCAAGGGTGTATGGTTTGAGGAAGATTACCGGAGAGTATATCCTCTGAATTCCACAGCCAGTCACCTGGTTGGATTTACGTATACGGGAAACAGTGCGGACTGGGGAATTGAAGGCTATTATTCCAGTACGCTGAACGGAGTTAACGGTAGACAGTTCGGATATTACAACTCAGATGCCGATGTAGAACAGAATATTATCGATCCGATTAACGGCAACAGTGTGGAATCAACGATTGATCTTAATATTCAGCAGGTAGTAGAAAAATATATCAGCAATTTTATGGATGGTATGGCAAATGGTCCGAGAGGGGCCGAAGGAGCGGCAAATGTAGGTGTCATTGTTGCGAATCCGAAAAATGGTGAGATTCTTGCCATGGCGACGGATAACCCGTATGATCTGAACAATCCAAGAGATCTCACTTCCTATTATTCGCAGGATGAGATCAATGGGATGGATAATGATACGATGCTGGAGAATCTTTACGGCATCTGGAAAAATTATTGCATCAGCGATGCTTTTGAACCGGGATCGACAGTAAAACCGCTGACCATTGGTGCAGCATTGGATGCGGATGTGGTACAGCCATCGGATACGTTTGTCTGTGACGGTTACCAGATGTTTGGCGGAACCAGAATCAGATGTTCTATCTATCCGGGAGCACATGGAACGGAAACCCTGTCAGATCTGATTAAGCATTCCTGTAACGATGGACTGATGCAAATCGGAGCGCTTCTGGGTCCGGAGGAATTCCTGAAATATCAGAAAATATTTAATTTCGGTGCTACTACGGGCATTGATCTTCCGGGAGAAGCAACAGGTATACTTCACACCGAAGAAAGTCTTTCATCGGGAAGTACCGAACTTGCCAGTGCTTCCTTCGGACAGGGATATACCTGTACGATGATTCAGGAGATTGCGGCAATCTGTTCTGTGATCAATGGCGGATATTATTATCAGCCCCATGTGGTCAGGAAAATATTGAACGAGGACGGTGATGTGATCAAAGATGTGCAGCCGGTAGTAACAAAACAGACGGTATCCAGCGATGTTTCGGCACTGATCCGCCAGTATATGGGGACTGTTATGGAATCTGATGGTACCGGAGCAGCAGCGAAGGTAGACGGTTACAGTATGGGCGGAAAAACAGGAACTGCACAGAAATATCCCCGTGAGGATAAAAAATATCTGGTATCTTTTATCGGTTTCGCGCCGCTGGATGATCCGCAGGTGGTTGTTTATGTGGTTGTTGACGAACCAAATACAGAATATCAGGCAGACAGCCTGTATGCACAGTATATTTATAAAGGTGTTATGACAGAGATTCTTCCCTATCTGAACATTTTCCAGGATGAAGAGGTAACGGATAAAGCAAATGCAAAGATGACTTACCTGGAAAATCTGATCAATCAGCAGGCAGAGTCCAACAGGCAGTCTGACAGTACCGATGATACAACAACGGCTGCACCGCCGGAGGATGACAGTGAAACCAAGCTTGATAATAAGCAGGAGAGTGAAGGTATCACTGACGAAGAAGCGGCCATGCAAAGTGGAAATTAAGTAAAAATAGGAATACGAATAACCTCGCAGAAGCGACCATACATTAAATGGAAAGCTTCTGCGGGGTTTTTTATGGCAAAAAATAAAACTTTTCATAAGAAAAAAACGCTGGTGGTTTTTCTGGGATGTATGATAATGCTGACAGCTTTGATAGGGCGATTGGTCAATCTGATGGTAGTACAGTCAGAATATTATGCGAAAAAAGCCGATGATCTGCACGAAAGAGAGCGTAAGATCAAAGCTGCGCGAGGGCGAATTCTTGATGCGAACGGAGTTGTACTGGCAGACAATAAAACAGTTTGTACGATATCCCTGATACACAGCCAGATCAAAGAACCGGAAAAAGTAATCGGGATGCTGATAAAAGAGCTGGGAATCGATGAGGCGGAAGCACGGAAACGGGTGAAAAAAATAACCTCGATCGAAAGAGTAAAAACAAATGTGGAAAAAGAAGTGGGGGATAAGATCCGGGAATATCAGCTTGCCGGTGTAAAAGTGGACGAGGATTTTCGAAGATATTATCCGTATAGCGAGCTTGCTTCCCGGGTACTTGGATTTACCGGAGGGGATAATCAGGGAATCATCGGACTGGAAGTAAAATACGAAGAAGTGTTAAAAGGAATCAACGGGACAATTCTCACAACAACGGATGCCAGAGGGATCGAGCAGAATGGAATCGGGGAAAAACGAAAGGAGCCGGTAGAGGGATTCGATCTCTGTACAAGTCTGGATTATAATATACAGATGTATGCCCAGCAGGAGGCTGAACGAGTGATGGAACAAAAAGAAGCAGAGAAAGTATCGGTTCTTCTGCTTAATCCTCAAAACGGCGAAATCTATGCCTGTGTAAATGTACCGGAATTTGATCTGAATGATCCGTACACACTGCCAGAGTCTGTGACTGTATCAGACCGGAAAGAACGGACGGATGCGTTGAATCGGATGTGGCGAAATACCTGTATCAATGACACGTATGAACCAGGGTCTACATTTAAAATTATCACGGCATCTGCCGGGCTTGAAGCCGGTGTGGTAACGTTGCAGGATCAGTTTTCCTGTCCTGGCTTTCGGGTGGTGGAAGATCGGCGGATTCACTGTGCAAGAAGAACCGGACATGGGGCACAGACCTTTGTACAGGGAATTGAAAATTCCTGCAATCCGGTTTTTATTGATGTGGCATTACGGCTGGGTGTGGAAAAATATTACGATTATTTTCAAAAATTCGGTTTATTGGAAAAAACAGGTATTGATCTGCCGGGGGAAGCGGGAACCATTATGCACAAAAAAGAAAATATCGGACAGGTGGAACTGGCAACTATTGCATTTGGTCAGTCGTTTCAGATTACTCCTTTGCAGCTGGCAACGACAGCAGCCTCTCTGATCAACGGTGGGGAACGGATCACACCCCACTTCGGAGTAAAGGTGCAGAACCGGGATGGAAAGGTCATAAAAACGTATTCATATGAGAAAAAAAAGAAAATTCTTTCAGAAAAGACATCGGAGAAAATGCGCTATGCACTGGAAATGGTAGTGAAAGAGGGTGGAGGAAAAAACGGACAGGTGGAAGGATATCGGATCGGCGGGAAAACAGCTACTTCTCAGACATTGCCAAGAAGTGCCAACCGATATATTTCCTCTTTTCTCGGTTTTGCACCGGCCAACAATCCGGTGATCCTCGGGGTCTGTATCATCTATAACCCGCAGGGAATCTATTATGGAGGAACAATAGCAGCTCCGGTGATGAAAACGATTTTTGAGAATGTGCTGCCGTATCTGGGAATAGATAAAACGGCAGCCGCGACGGAGGAAAGCAAAACAGAATGACAGAATCCCGGAATTTGCGGAAGCATTTGTGTGAAGCATGTGGAATAACGGTTGATGAATAGAGGGAAAAGTATTATACTTAGAACGTAAAAAAACTGAACAGAAAAATGTTCATAATGTACGAGGTGAAGTATGGATTTTAAAATTGTGATACCGGTGATTATTTCTTTTGTGATCAGTGTGATTCTGGCACCAGTGATTATTCCGTTTCTGCGTAGGCTGAAAGCATCCCAGACGGAACGTACAGACGGTGTGAAGTCCCATCTTTCCAAGGCGGGAACTCCGACCATGGGTGGTCTGATCTTTCTGATCGCTGTAACAGTGACATCTTTGTTTTATATAAAAGATTATCCGAAGATCATTCCGATCTTATTCCTGACGCTGGGATTTGGTCTGATCGGATTTCTGGATGATTATCTGAAGGTTGTGCTGAAACGATCCGACGGACTGCTTCCGGCACAGAAGATGGCAGGCCAGATCGTGGTAACTGCAATTTTTGCTTTTTATCTGATTCGCTTTACTGACGTTAAACTGACATTGCTGGTACCTTTCAGTCATGGATATTACTGGAATATCGGCTGGGTGGCAGTACCGCTTTTATTTATAGCGGTGATCGGTACGGTAAACGGTGTCAACTTTACAGACGGTCTGGATGGTCTGGCATCCAGTGTAACCGTAATGGTGGCAACATTCTTTACGGTAGTGGCAGTGGGAACAAAAAGCGGTATTGAACCGATTACCTGTGCGGTTGTCGGCGCACTGATGGGATTTTTGCTGTTTAATGTATTTCCGGCGAAAGTATTTATGGGCGATACCGGATCGCTGGCACTGGGAGGATTTGTTGCAGGTACTGCTTATATGCTGCAGATGCCGCTGTTTCTGATTCTGGTAGGTCTTATTTATCTGATTGAGGTGGCATCTGTTATGATACAGGTTACGTATTTTAAAAAGACCGGAGGAAAGAGATTCTTTAAGATGGCACCGATCCACCATCATTTTGAATTGTGTGGATGGTCTGAGACAAGAGTTGTGGCAGTATTCTCCATTATCACAGCGATCCTGTGTATGATCGGTCTGCTGGCACTCTAAGCACATAGAAGAACGGGGAGAGAACCATGAAGTTAGAAGGAAAACGTGTATTAGTATTTGGCGCCGGTATCAGTGGTATCGGTGCAGCGGATCTGCTCTGTAAAGTGGGAGCTTGTCCGGTGATTTATGATGGAAACGACAAACAGGATCCGGAGGCGATCAAAGCCAAACTGGAACAGCCGGAGAATGTGGATATTATTCTCGGAGAACTGTCTGAAGAGGCGAGAAAAACACTGGATCTGGTAGTGATGAGTCCTGGAGTTCCGACGGATCTTCTGATTGTGAATACACTTCGCACACAGGGACTTCCAATTTGGGGTGAGGTAGAACTTGCTTATCAGATGGGCAAAGGAAAAGTCCTGGCGATCACAGGAACCAACGGAAAGACAACGACAACTGCCATGCTTGGAAAAATCATGAGTGATTATCTGGACAGTGTCTATGTGGTTGGTAATATTGGAACACCGTATACCTCTGTAGCTCTGGACACAAAAGAAGAGACTGTGACAGTGGCGGAAATCAGCAGCTTCCAGTTAGAGACCATCCAGGACTTCCGGCCGGCAGTCAGTGCAATTTTGAATATCACAGAGGACCATCTGAACCGTCATCATACGATGGAAGAATATATCCGTGTGAAAGAACTAATCACCAGCAACCAGACCAAAGATCAGGTCTGTGTACTGAATTATGAAGATGAGGTGCTGCGAACCTTCGGGGAAAGCGGACAGGTGAAAGCAAAAGTTGTGTATTTTTCCAGTCTCAGAGAACTTCCGCAGGGTATTTTCCTGAGAGGAAAAGAGATTGTTTTAAGAGACGGAGAAAAAGAATTCGTGATCACCGCTACAGACAGCCTGAAGATCCTTGGCCGACATAACCACGAAAATACAATGGCAGCAGCAGTCATGGCATATTATGCAGGCGTCCCGGTGGAAAATATCAAAAAAAGTGTGGAAAATTTTGTAGCAGTAGAGCACCGGATCGAATATGTGACAGAGAAAAACGGAGTGGTATATTATAACGATTCCAAAGGAACCAACCCGGATGCGGCTATCAAAGGAATCCAGGCCATGGATCGTCCGACACTGCTGATCGGTGGAGGATATGACAAACAGTCTTCTTACGACGAGTGGATCGAAGCTTTTGACGGAAAAGTCCGTTTCCTGGTGCTGATCGGTCAAACGAGAGAAAAGATCGAAGAGACTGCCCACAAGTGTGGATTTATGAATACGATTCTGGCAGATAATCTGGAAGAAGCCGTAAAGATCTGTGCCGAAAAAGCAAATAAAGGCGATGCGGTTCTCTTATCACCGGCATGTGCAAGCTGGGGACAGTTCGACAACTATGAACAGCGTGGTCGGATGTTCAAAGAATATGTATACGCCCTGCCGGAGGCAGATGCGTAATGAGAGCCGGAGGGTATGGAGCTTTCAGGTGGAAAAAGGAGGAATGGTACAGGAAGTATTGAGAAAACAGGCAGGTTTCACAAAAAAAGAAATCAGCCGTGCAAAATTCCTTCCTGACGGAATCCGGAAAAATGGTACCCGGTGCAGAGTCACAGAAAAAACTCTGCCCGGTGACATCATAGAGATCCTGCTGGAGACGGAAACACAGATTTCCGCTCATCTGACAGCCAATACAGAGGTCCTGGACATTCTTTACGAAGACCAGGACCTTTTAGCTGTCAACAAACCGGCAGGTGTGGTCACTCACCCCCGGGGCGGTCACTATGAAGACACCCTGGCAAATCAGGTAAGTACCTACTACAATTTCCGGCAGGAGTCTCACACCGTCCGCCCCATCGGTCGCCTGGACAAAGACACCTCCGGCATCGTTCTCTTCGCCAAAAACCAGACCGCAGCCGCCAGACTGCAAAAACAGAGGGAGCGGGGAGAATTACAGAAAACCTATCTTGCCGGCACAGAGATTTCTGCAAAATGGAACGATGATACCAAAAAACAGAAGAAAGCCATCGAAGAAAAAAACAAAGTGGAAAAATTCCCCGGATGGAGTGAAATCATCCGGCGGCTGGAAGAATATGAGACAACGGCAGACCCGGACGGATGGACTCGAATCGACACTCCAATGGCTCCTGATCCCGAAAACCGTCTGCGCATGATTCCTACCCCTCTCGGTAAACCCGCCAGAACCCTCTATAAACCCCTCTGGACCGGCAAAGCCAACCAATGCTTCGCCCTCCACCTGGAAACCGGCAGAACCCACCAAATCCGCCTCCACATGGCAACCCAGAAGTGCCCTCTGCTGGGCGACCCCCTCTACGGCGGAGATCAGACCCAGCTCCACCGGGCAGCCCTCCACGCCTACGGAGTCACCCTGTATCAACCATACACCGGCGAAAAACTCCACCTAACCGCCCCCATCCCGGAAGACATCCGAAACCTGGACTTGGAATAAAAATACAGGACAGAGATCGTATCGTAGGAGCCTGTAAAATTTTATAAAAGCCGGGAAATTTGTGGAAAACTTAGAAGAGTAAGATAAACGACACCTTGCGGATGTTACTCGTTGCTCGCGAAAATAAAATACCCTAAAAGGGAATGTAATAATGAAAACACATTCTCTCTTAGGGTATTTTTCACAGAGATTTAATCAAATTTGTTTTTACTACCCTTTCCAACTCACAGCAAAAAACACCGGGATCCAGGGGCAGGCAGCACTGTGTGGGCGCTTAGGGCAAGCTTTGAAATCCGACACTTACGGAGACTTTCGCTTGGGTCAGCTGACCCAAGTGAATATAGTCGCAGTTAGTGGCTAGTTCAAAGTTGCCCTGCCCACGCTGCCAGCCCCTGGATCCCGGTGCTTTTTGCGTCCGTCGTAAGGAAAAAAATTCAACAGTCAACAAACAAACTTAAATCTTAGTCCAGTTTAATCTCCTTCCACAACTTACTGTAATAATCCTGTGTCCCCCGATCCAACGACCTGAAAATCTCACAATTATCCAGCACATCACTAGGAGGAAACAGTGCCGGATCCTCCGTATACTTGGCAGGCAGAATCTCAGCCAGCTTCTTATTCGGCGTTCCATAATGATTATACTCAAAACTGATCTTTGAAATATTCACCCGAAGGAGATAATTCAGGAACTTTTCCGCATTTTCCGTATTCTTACAGTCCTTTGTGATTGCCCAGGAATCTACCCAGACATTGGATCCCTCCTTCGGAACCACATAAGCCAGATCGTCATTATACTCTGTTGCATAAGGGGCTTCTCCGGAATACACCAGTGCGATAGCAGCATTTTCAGCGATCATTTCGTCACGTGCGGAATCCAGCAGATACGCCTGTACCATCGGTCGCTGTTCAATTAAAATCTTTTCGGCCTCATCCAGTTCATCCGTATTATCCGTATTAATGGAATACCCCAGCATCTTCAGTGCCGGAACGAAGGAATCCCGGACACTGTTTTCCATGATGATCTGGCCACTGTATTTTGGATTAAAAAGAATGTCCCAGGAATCCACCTTTTCATCCACCAGACGTGTGTTATAAAGAATGCCCAGTGTACCCCAGTAATGAGGAATCGTATATTTGTTTTCAGGGTCAAATGCCTTCGAAAATTCCCAGAGATGTTCGTCTACATTGGCAGCATTCGGAACATTGTCAAAGTTGATCGGAAGGAGTTCATCTTCTGTGCGAAGCTTTTCCAGAATATAATCAGAAGAACAGATTACATCATAGTCCACAATATCTGCCTTATATTTCATATACATTTCTTCCGGGGACTGATACTCTTCATACAGGATCTTGATGCCGGTTTCTTTCTCAAAAGAATCAATGATGGAAGGATCCAGATAATCTCCGTAGTTAAAAACAACCAAAGAATTATTCTTGTTATAACCGCATCCGCCAAGAACAAAAAGAGATCCGGAAAGTACAGATACGATCAGTAATTTATGTTTCATATTCATGAGTCTCTTTTACACCTCCATACTGTTTTTTCTTCCGGATAAGAAGTTAAAGAGCAGCAGCAGAACAAGGATCAGCAGAAACAGGAGCGTGGAAAGTGCATACATTTCCGGCTGGATGCCACGTTTCACTTCGGAATATACCATCGTAGAGATCGTGTTGATCCCGGGACCTCTGGTAAAATAGGTGATCACAAAATCATCCATCGACATTGTGGCTGCCATAAGAAAACCGGACATGATGCCCGGCATCAGTTCCGGCCAGCAGACTTTGAAAAAGGCATACAGTGGGGTGGCTCCAAGATCAAGTGCAGCCTCATATGCATTTTTATTGAGTGTCCGAAGACGGGGCAGGACATTTAAAATCACATACGGAACACCGAATGTCACATGGCCGATAAATACAGTGGTAAATCCCAATTTAATAAAACGGATAAATAACAGTGTCAGAGACAATGCAGTAACGATCTCGGCATTCAACATGGGAATATTGGTAGCTCCCAGCATGATAGAGTAATTTCGCTTTTTCATTGCGCTGATGCCGATGGCACCAACCACACCGATAATGGTGGCTGCCAGTGCAGAGCCGAAAGCCAGCGTCAGGGTGGTGGTGAAGGCATCCATGATCCGACTGTTATCAAAAAGGTTTGCATACCACTGAAAAGTAAATCCGCGCCAGGTAACTCTGGCCTTGGATTTGTTAAAAGACAGTACAACAAGAACAATAATCGGCAGATACAACAACAGAAAGATAAATGCCATATACAGCCGTTTGACCCATGTTTTTACCATATATTAGTTCCTCCTTCTGATTTATCAAAGACGGACATCAGTCCCATACTTATCAGAGTAAATACCAGCAGTACGAAGGAAAGTCCGCTGCCCAGATTCCAGTTAAAATTATAGGTGAATTCCTGTTCAATGATATTTCCGATCAGTAAAGTATTGGATCCACCCAGAATGTTTGAGATTACGAAGGAAGTCATGGACGGAACAAATACCATCGTGATCCCGCTGATGACTCCGGGAAGAGACAGCGGGAAAATGATTTTTCGCAGAATGGTAAAATAGCTGGCGCCCAGATCCTTTCCGGCTTCCACAACATCGTCTCCGATGGAAGAAAGAGAATTATAAATCGGAAGGATCATAAATGGCAGAAAATCATAAACCATACCAATTAAAACCGCCTGGAAGGTATAAATAATATGCACCTTCGGAAGATGCAGGAAGCCAAGCAGAGTGTTCAATACGCCGTTATTTGAAAGAATCAGCTGCCATGCCATAGTTCGAAGCAGAAAGTTCATCCACATCGGAAGAATAAAAAGAAAAATGATGAAATTACTTTTCTTCAAATTCAGACTGCATAGCACAAGTCCCAGCGGGTAAGCAAGGATAAAACAGATCAGAGTCGTAAGAAACGCCATTTTAAGGGAAGTCCACAGAGACTTCAGATGTATAGGTTCTGTAATGGCGAGAACATTTGCCAGAGTAAAACCACCGTCTGCGCAGGTAAAGGCGTAATAGAGAACCAGTCCCAGCGGGATCAGGGTAAATCCGATGATCCACAGAATATAGGGAAAGGCAAACCAGGTTTTTTTTGAACTATTCATTGACATCCACCGCCTTTTCATCCTCAGATTCCGGTTTATGCATGATCTGAATATTGAACGGTTTGACAAAAATACCCACTTCACTGTCTGCCGGATACATATCCGTGCTGTGTACCAGCCATTCAAAACCATTGGCCAGAACAGTCATCTCATAATGTACGCCTTTGAAGATGACGGAAGTCACACGGCCTTTGATAATACCGACTTCCGGTTTCACCAGTTCCACATCTTCCGGACGGATGACCACATCTACCGGGTTGTTCGTTCCGAAGCCCTCATCCACACATAAGAATTTGGCACCGAGAATTTCCACCAGACGATCCTGGATCATGGTACCGCCTAAAAGGTTACTGTCACCGATAAAATCGGCGACGAAAGCGTTTTGCGGCTCGTTGTAGATATCTTCCGGCGTACCGATCTGCTGGATATAACCGCCGTTCATGACCACAATAGTATCGGACATGGTGAGGGCTTCTTCCTGATCGTGAGTAACGTAGACAAATGTGATTCCAAGCTCATTTTTCAGACGGATCAGTTCATACTGCATGTCCTGGCGCATCTTGAGATCCAGAGCCCCCAGGGGTTCGTCGAGAAGAAGCACTTTCGGTTCATTGACAATGGCACGGGCAATGGCGATTCTCTGTTGCTGACCACCGCTCAAAGCATCGATTTTACGCTTTTCATAGCCATCCAGATTCACCAGTTTCAGTGCATATTTGATCTTGTCATCAATATAGGCTTTGCTTTTCTTTTTTATCTTGAGACCGAAGGCGATGTTTTCTGCCACATTCATATTCGGGAAGAGGGCATATTTCTGAAATACGGTGTTTAACTGGCGTTTATTCGGAGCCAGCTGTGTGATGTCTTTTCCGTCAAAGATAACACTTCCCTCATCCGGAAATAAAAAACCGCCGATGATTCGAAGCGTTGTAGTTTTACCACAGCCGGACGGACCGAGAAGGGTGAGAAATTCGTTCTCGCGGATATAGAGATTCAGATCGTCGAGAATCTTTTCACCGTCAAAGATTTTGGTAATATGCTGTAAATCTATTAATCGATTGCTCATAGTATCTCCTTTATATCATTAGAAATTTGGCGGGGAGGAGATCCACAGGATCGTAGCCCCCCATTTTCCTGCTTCCAGCCAGTGTTCCTGACCGGCAGGAAAATAAAACGTTTCTCCTTTTTGTACTCGGTAGGTTTTCTTACCCAGCGTAAGAAGGATACTTCCTTCCAGTACATAACCCATTTCCTCGCCTGCATGAGGGGGTTCCACACAGGAACGCCCCCTGGGGGCAAGGGTCATACGGATGGGTTCCATCTGATTTTTCTGCGCGTTTGGAACCAGCCATTCAATCTGGTGTCCAAGCTCAGGATCATCTTTCAGAAAATAATCTTCTTCCCGAAAGACAATCTGTTCCGGCGTGTCATCTGTAAAAAATTCCTGAAGGCTGCTGCCGAGACACTGCAGGATATCCGCGAGGGTACTGATGGATGGTGAGGTAAGATTTCGCTCAACCTGAGAGATAAATCCTTTGGTAAGTTCAGCTCGGTCTGCCAGTTCCTGCTGGGTCAGTCCATTCTGTGTTCGCAGACTTTTCAATTTTGTTCCAATGTCCATAAAAGCTCCCTTAAAAAACACACGAAAATCCCGATTATCAGCCATGTAGCAGGTAAAAAACCCCGTCTTACCGATAATCGGGAAAGTATCGTATTACTAAATTTCATGTTTACTATTATTAAAATCAATTATAAAAAAAAATCGATATTTGTCAATGGAAATTTATTAAAAAAGTACTGAATATTTTTGCGATTCATAGACTGAAAAAAAAGCGTGTAAAATCTATGAAAAAAGTGCAAAAAGAAGGGAAGGAAGATGAGCTTCTGATCCTTTTCGTAGTGATATTGACACTGGTTGGATTATTTTTTTTATATAGTACAAGTACATATAATGGGAAAGTAAAGTTTGGAGATGCAGGATACTATCTGAAAAAGCAGTTATTTGCCAGTGTGCTGGGGATGATTGCTTTTTTGGTGATGGCACGGATCGATTATCATCGGGTGGCGGCTTTTGCCACGGTACTGTATCTGTGTTCCATCGCGTTGTCTACGGCTGTCTTATTTGTAGGAAGATCCTATAATGGGTCAAAGCGCTGGCTGGCACTGGGACCATTGTCGTTTCAGCCGGCGGAATTTGCCAAAGCAGCGGTGATACTGTTTCTGTCATTCAGGATCAGCAACCGGAAGAAAAAGACAGACAGTCTCTGGTTTATGCTCCGGACGATGGCGGTGCTGTTACCGATTGTCGGGCTGGTGGGAACAAATAATCTGAGTACGGCGATTATTATTCTGGGAATCGGCGTGATCCTGATCTTTGTGGCACATCCGAGGTATCTGCCTTTTCTTGGGATAGGAGCTGCGGGAATTGGATTTGTCGCGATTTTTTTGAGCATGGAAAGTTATCGGCTCGAACGCCTTGCCATCTGGCGGGATCCGGAAAAATATGAAAAAGGGTTTCAGACGATCCAGGGCTTGTATGCGATCGGAAGTGGGGGAATCTTCGGACGTGGAATGGGAAACAGTCTGCAAAAACTGGGATTTGTACCCGAAGCACAAAATGATATGATTTTTTCCATCATCTGTGAGGAAACAGGACTGTTTGGAGCAATACTGGTTATCCTTCTGTTTGGAGGTCTGATCTGGAGGCTCATGGTGGCAGCGGTTCGGGCAGAAGATCTGTTGGGAGAACTGATAGGCGTCGGAATCATGGGTCATATTGCGATCCAGGTAATCCTGAATATTGCTGTTGTTACAAATACGATTCCCAATACCGGGATTACATTGCCGTTTATCAGTTATGGAGGAACCTCAGTATTGTTTTTGATGGGAGAGATGGGGCTTGCACTGTCAGTCACCAGATATTCCCGTGCTGCATAGAATAAGATAACAGGGCATGTGGGAGCAAACGAGTGAGTGAAATATGGATGCGTGGAAGTGGTCCGCTGGAAGGAGAAGTAAAGATTCAGGGATCGAAGAATGCTGCCCTGCCAATGATGGCTGCAGCAGTGCTGCATGAGGGAAGGACTGTGCTTCACAACTGTCCACGGATTGCAGATGTGTTTGAAATGGAAGCAATCTTGCAGTCGATGGGAGTAAAGACCGGGTGGAGTGGCCATACACTGGTGCTGGACTGTAATAAGATCTGTGAGACCGGTATTCCCGGAGAAGAGACACGCACGATGCGATCTTCCATCCTGCTGCTTGGAAGTATGCTTGGAAGATGTAGGCGGATACGGATCGGTTATCCGGGCGGCTGTACGATCGGGGCACGGCCTGTTGATCTGCATCTGGATGCAATGAAAAAAATGGGCGTCCTGATCAGGGAAACGGAGGGGGAGATCTGCGGAGAATGTCCGGAGGGTCTTTCCGGTGCACATATTCATTTTCCGATTTCCAGTGTGGGAGCTACGGAAAATGCTTTGCTTGCAGGTGTTACAGCACGAGGGGAAACTCTTCTTGAAAACTGTGCCCTGGAGCCGGAAATCTTGCATCTGTGTCATTTTTTACAGGCGATGGGAGCGGAAATCCGGGGGATCGGAACAAGAAAAATCTGGATGCGCAGAGCCGCGGCTTTGCGGGATGTGGAATATACGATTCCTGCAGACCGGATTGTAGCGGGAACCTGTCTCTACGCTGCTGCAGCTACAAGAGGTCAGATCGGTCTGAAAGATGTGGATCCCCGGGAAATGAAATCTGTACTTCGGGTATATGAGAAAATGGGTGGACAATGGGAGATGAGGAGTGGTACACTAAGGGCGAATGCAGCCGGAATTCGTTTTCCGGTGGAGCAGGTGTGTACGATGCCGTATCCAGGATTTCCCACGGATATGCAGTCGATTCTGATGTCGGTACTTCTTACAGTTCCGGGAGAAAGCCGGATCGAGGAAAAGATTTTTGAAAAACGCTTTCAGATAGTAGAAGAACTGAGAAAAATGGGAGGCAGGATCACGGTTACCGGCAGACAGGCGGTAGTCTGTGGTGGCAGAGAACTGACGGGGACAACGGTATGTGCCAGGGAACTGCGTGGAGGTGCTGCGCTTGTGGTGGCGGGGCTTTCAGCACAGGGAGAAAGTGTCGTGAAACATGCGGAATATATAGAACGGGGATATGAACGACCGGATCAGTTGTTCGGACAATTGGGCGCGGTAATCAGAATAAGGGAACAGGTGGAAGAATGAAAAAAAGATTCAGAAAGATAGAGCTGACAAAAGAAGGAAAAATGATTACAGCCGGAGCTGTGGCAGCCATCGTGCTGCTGGCTCTGCTGGCATTTTTCTTTTTGTTTCGGGTAGACAAAGTGTATGTGGTGGGAAATACCAGATACACCGATGAAGAAGTAAAAGAATATGTGATGACAACACCGCTGACATCCAACACGGTGCTTGCAATGTTATTTGAAAAACATAAAAATGCAGAAAATATTCCATTTGTGGATTCTTTTGATCTTGAGCGAGTCAATGCCCATACCATTCGGATCCATGTAAATGAGAAAAAAATTGTCGGTTATATCACGCAGGGAACAGACAGGCTGTATTTTAACAAAGACGGACTTGTGGTGGAAGTGACTGCTATGGAACAGGATGAAATTGATTCCATGGACCAGGAAGAGGAAGAACTGAATCAGTTAAAAGAGCAGGCCGCACAAGAGGCTGCCGCAAAAGAAGCTGATGCGGCACTGGAATCTCTGACAGGAGAAAGTGCCGATACAACGGACAAGACGGATACAGAAGATGCACAGAAAGAAGATGGTACGGAGGGTGATACGCAACAGGCAGACAGTACAGATGGACAGGTACTGCAGGCAGTAGAGTCTGATACCGGGAATGAAAATGCGACAAAATTCAAGGCAGCAGTAACAGATGTGCCAAGAGTTATCGGCATCACAGACAAGGAAAAAGGCATTGCACTCGGAGATACGATTCCGGCCATTGCAGATGGTATCTATAATACCATCCTTGGAATCACACGTATGGTGGAAAAGTATGAGATCCTTCCGGAGATGGTGTGCTTTGATGAGAATCAGGAGATCATTCTGGTGTACAACAACGGAAATATCCACTGCAATCTGGGAAAAGATACGCTGTTGGAGGAAAAGATTACCAGAGTAGCGGCAATTCTTCCAAAATTATCTGATTTTACAGGCATTCTTCACCTGGAAGATTATGAGACAGATATTACCAACATTATTTTTTCGAAAGAGACGCTGTATACACTGAAAATGGAAATTGCACAGATTGAGGGAAGGAACTTCAGTGAAGATACGGAAGATCCGGCGGCGGATACGCAAACTGAAGACAAATCTCAGGATACGACAGGAGATGGAGAGGGCAGCGCAGATCCTGCAACAGATGGAAGTGATACACAAGGAGATACCGTAACAGATCCTGATTCGGCTGCTTCCGGTGAGGATACAGAGCCACAGGATGACAGCACACAGGACAACGGATCCGGAGACGGAAGTGATAACAGTACCACCGGAGAGGATTCGGGGCTAACGGGCGCCGGGACGGATACGTCACAAAACGCCACAGATACAGCGGAGACACAGAAAACTGCAGGTGAGTAAACAGCAGGAAAACAAAAATCCGGAAAAACCTTACAAAATTCGAAAAAAAATATGAAATATGAAAAAAATAGTTGATTAATCAGAGAAGAAATTATATTATATAACCATATGTAACTCTTTAAGATAAGGCAAAAGTACCCTGAAGGGAATAAATATAAGCGCAAGCAAAAAAAGGAGGAAGTACTTTGTTAGAGATTATGACAAATGAAGCGGAATCATCTGCAAAGATTATAGTAATTGGTGTAGGTGGAGCCGGTAATAATGCAGTAAACCGCATGGTAGAGGAAACAATCGGCGGTGTGGAGTTTATCGGAGTAAACACTGATAAACAGGCTTTGACTCTTTGCAAAGCTCCTACCGTATTACAGATAGGTGAGAAACTGACAAAAGGTCTTGGAGCCGGAGCAAAGCCTGAGATCGGTGAAAAAGCGGCAGAAGAGAGTATGGAAGAGATCCGTCAGCTGATGGAAGGTGCTGACATGGTATTCGTTACCTGTGGTATGGGTGGCGGAACCGGAACAGGTGCTGCACCGGTTGTTGCAGGTATTGCAAAAGAGATGGGCATCCTGACTGTCGGTGTTGTGACAAAACCGTTCCGTTTTGAGGCAAAAACCCGTATGAGCAACGCTCTGATGGGAATTGATAAATTAAAAGACAACGTAGATACTCTGATCGTTATCCCGAATGATAAACTGCTTGAGATCGTTGACCGTCGGACTACGATGCCGGAAGCACTGAAGAAAGCAGATGAAGTTTTACAGCAGGCAGTACAGGGCATCACAGACCTGATCAACATGCCGGCACTGATCAACCTGGATTTCGCAGATGTTCAGACTGTCATGAAAGACAAAGGAATCGCTCATATCGGTATCGGCGAGGCAAAGGGCGACGACAAAGCACTGGAAGCTGTACAGCAGGCTGTATCCAGTCCGCTGCTTGAGACAACCATCCAGGGTGCAAGCCATGTGATCATTAACATCTCCGGAGATATCTCCCTGATGGATGCAAACGATGCTGCAAGCTATGTACAGAACCTGGCAGGCGAAGACGCAAACATCATCTTTGGTGCCATGTATGATGATACCGCAGTAGATTCTGCTAAGATCACGGTTATTGCAACCGGACTGAATGACGCAACTGCAAAACAGGCAAGCGTAAGCAAAGCTTCTGCAGTAACTGCTCAGCCAGTACAGACTGCACAGGTAAAAGAAGCAGCACCGGAAAAACCTGCATTTTCTCAGGGTATGACAATGCCGAGCTTCCAGATGCCAAAAGCAAATCCGGGAGCACCGACAACCAGTACTGTTCCGAGAAAAGATATCCAGATTCCGGATTTCCTGAAAAGAAGATAAAACAAAAAAATAAAAAACCCCGGGGGCTGAACTCCGGGGTTTTTTGAATCTTATGTAAAAAGCAGACAGAAAGGAACAGACATGGAAAAAGAAGAATTACTGTTGATTCATGGAACAGAGTATAAAGAGATGGCAAAAGAGATCCTGCATGCTGCCGGGCTGGAAGCACAGATCGGAGCGAGAGACAAAAAGATTGGGATCAAGCCGAACTTGGTGGCTCCGTCGGAGGCTTCCTGGGGAGCGACGACGCACCCGGAAATTGTGGCGGGAATCATCGAATATCTGCAGGAAGCGGGATTTCAGAATATCATCATGCTGGAAGGTTCCTGGGTGGGAGATAAGACGAGAGAATCCATGAAAGTCTGTGGATATGAGGAACTGAGTGAAATGTACGGGATTCCGTTTAAAGATATGCAGGAAGATCCCGGAGAACTGATGGAGTGCGCAGGGATGGAACTTGAGATTTGCCGGGAGGCAAAAAGTCTCGATTTTCTGATCAATGTACCGGTGATGAAGGGGCATTGCCAGACGAAGATCACCTGTGCACTGAAGAATATGAAGGGACTGCTTCCAAACCGGGAAAAACGTCATTTTCATGCGATGGGACTGCATAAACCGATTGCACACCTGGCAGTCGGGCTGCCTCAGGATTTTATTCTGGTTGACAATATCTGCGGGGACTGGGACTTTGAGGACGGAGGCAATCCGGTGGAGATGAACCGTCTGATCGCCGGAAGGGATCCGGTTCTGGTCGATGCATTTGTCTGCCATGAGATGGGCTATGCGGTGGAAGAAGTGCCGTATATCCGGATGGCAGAAGCACTGGGGGCCGGATGTGCAGACTGGACACATGCCCGGATCCGGGAGATGAATCCACCGGTTTCACAGGTGGTAAAGACCGGAAGGAGAAAAGTAGTGGAAGTAGCGGATGCCGTAGAGGAGGTGGAGTCCTGCAGTGCCTGTTACGGGTACCTGATCCCTGCACTCGACCGGTTAAAAGAAGAAGGACTTCTGGAAAAACTGGATACGAAGATCTGTATCGGACAGGGATATCGAGGAAAGACAGGAAAACTTGGAATCGGCAGCTGCACCAGGGGATTTGCTGCCTATCTGCAGGGATGTCCGCCTACTGATGAGGAAATCTATCAATTTCTAAAAAAATGTATACAGGAAAAAGAAGAACGGATATAATAAGGAAGACAGAAAACTGTCTGGAAAATAATGTTTCTGTATGGAAAAGACAGAAAAAAGGAGGAACATACTGTGAAGATTTTATTTTATGATACAAAAAGTTATGATAAAGAGTCTTTCGAAGCAAAAGCAAAAGACTATCCGGATATTCAGATCGAATATCTGAAATCTGAACTGGTTCCGAGTACTGCAAAACTGGCAAAAGGATACGATGCGATATGTGCATTTGTCAGCAGTGATGTGGGAACCGAAACGATCGATGTCCTGTCTGCGTGTGGAGTGAAATTGATTCTGATGCGCTGTGCGGGATTTAACAATGTAGATGTGGAGAAAGCGACCGCGTGTGGAATCAAAGTCATGCGTGTGCCTGGATATTCCCCGGAAGCCGTAGCAGAACACGCGATGGCATTGGCACTGGCTGCCAACCGGAGAATCCACAAAGCCTATGTGAGAGTCCGTGAAAATGACTTCAGTCTTGGCGGTATGCAGGGTGTAAACTTTTATAAAAAAACAGCCGGTATCGTGGGAACCGGTAAGATCGGTGCAGCGATGGCAAGAATCTGCCATGGTTTCGGCATGAATGTCATTGCCTATGATAAATATCAGAATCCGGCACTGGATTTTGTGACCTATGTATCTTTGGATGAACTGCTGGCACAGAGTGATCTGATCTCTCTTCACTGCCCGCTGATGGATGAGACTTACCACATGATCAACCGGGAATCCATCCAGAAAATGAAAGACGGCGTGATCCTCGTCAATACTTCCCGTGGCGGTCTGGTAAAAACAGCTGATCTGATCGAGGGCATCCGTGCAAGAAAATTCTTTGCTGTCGGTCTGGATGTATACGAAGAAGAAAAGAAAAATGTATTTGAGGACCGTTCGGATGAAATCATGGAGACTTCCATCACCGCAAGACTGCTGTCCTTCCCGAATGTTATTATTACCTCCCATCAGGGATTCTTCACTTATGAAGCACTGGATGCAATCAGTGAGACAACTCTTAACAATGCAATGGCGTTTACAAAAGGGGAAAGAACAGGAAACGAAGTGGAAGTTGAGTAAAAAAGCATTGAATTTCCATCGGTATTATATTATAATGAAGTCGATTTAAAAAATAGTATGAAAAAGCATTGACGAAGAAAGTAATGCAGTCAGATCTTTACAGAGAGAGAAATGTATGGTGGAAGTTTCTTATGGACAGGTTGCAGGAAAACCACTTCTGAGCTGTGCGTAGAAGGATGAGATTTCATCCGAAGCGTTACCGGGTTGCTCTGTTACAGGCAATAAGAGAAAAATAAGGTGGAACCGTGCATAATAGCACCCTTAGGTGGCAATCTGTCATCTAAGGGTGTTTTTTCGTTACTCGGGTAATGAGTTAAAGTCTGTTCTTTCATGGAATCTTGACTACTGCCGCAATAGCGTGTTTTTCTCGCTGACAATGTTAAAAAGGAGAAGAAAAATGGTAAATTTTAAAGAAGATGAACAGTTAAAAACACTGAATCATTCCTGTGCCCATGTAATGGCTCAGGCGATCAAACATCTGTATCCACAGGCAAAGTTCTGGGTAGGACCTGTTGTAGCAGAGGGCTTCTATTATGATATTGATCTTGGAGAGGATGTAATTCGTGATGAGGACATCGAAAAGATCACAAAAGAGATGAAAAAAGTTGTAAAATCCGGCAAAAAGATCATCCGTCGTGAAGTGTCTAAAGAAGAAGCACTGGAAATGTTCGCCGATGATCCTTATAAACTGGATCTGATCGCAGATCTGGAAGAGGGAAATATCACTGTTTATGATCAGGGTGACTTTACCGATCTGTGTCGTGGACCTCACGTGGATAATGTAAAACTCTGTAAACATTTCAAACTGATCCGTCACTCCGGAGCTTACTGGAAGGGTGACAGTAAAAACAAAATGCTGCAGCGTATCTACGGTGTATGTTTCCCGACCGCAGAAGAACTGGAAGCACATCTGCAGTTACTGGAGGAAGCAAAAGAAAGAGATCACAGAAAGATTGGAAAAGATATGAATTTGTTCATGGTTGACGATCTGGTTGGACGTGGTCTGCCGATGTTCCTGCCGAAAGGATATACGATCTGGCAGGAACTGGAAAATTACATCAAGGAAAAAGAACGTAAACTGGGTTATCTGCATGTTATGACTCCTTGTGTTGGTACTGTCAACCTGTATAAGACTTCCGGTCACTGGGATCACTATAAAGAGAACATGTTCCCGCCTATGGAGATGGAAGGAGAATCGTTCGTTCTTCGTCCGATGAACTGTCCACACCATATGATGATTTATGCAAACAAAAGACATTCTTATAAAAACCTGCCGATCCGTATCGGTGAGATCGCGCATGACTTCCGTTATGAGAGCAGCGGAACGCTGAAAGGTATCGAACGAGGAAGACATTTCTGCCAGAACGATGCCCATCTGTTTGTAACACCGGAACAGATCAAGGATGAGTTTACAAAAGTAGTGGAACTGATCTTCAGTACCTACAAAGATTTCGGAATCACCAATTATCGTTGTGTACTGTCTTTGCGTGATCCGGAAAACAAAGAAAAATATCACGATGACGATGAAATGTGGAACACAGCAGAAGACGCACTGCGTGATGTAATGAACAGCATCGGAATCGAATACACCGAAGAAATCGGGGAAGCTGCATTCTATGGTCCGAAACTGGATGTCAATGTACAGCCGGCCATCGGTAACGAGATTACTCTGTCCACCTGTCAGCTGGACTTCTGTCTGCCGGCAAAATTCAATCTGTCCTACATCGACAGCAACGGAGAAAAACAGACACCGGTTGTTTTACACCGCGCAATTCTTGGATCTCTGGATCGTTTCATGGCATACATTCTGGAAGAGACCAAAGGAAACCTGCCGACCTGGCTGGCACCTGTTCAGGCACGTGTTATGCCGGTTAAGACCGATGATGACGGTCTGAATGCGTATGCACAGGAAATCGTGGATGCACTGGAAGCAGCAGATGTCCGTGTGGAACTGGATGATCGTGCAGAAAAACTTGGCTATCGTATGCGCGAAGGCCAGGTTGAAAAAGTACCGTATCTGCTGGTTGTCGGATTCAATGAAAAAGAGGACAGAACCGTTTCCTTCCGTCTGCATGGCGAAAAAGAAACTACTGTTCTGCCACTGGATACTTTTGTAGAAAAGATCAAAGCAGAGATTGCAGAAAAATCAAGAGAACACATTCACGTAAACTAATTGCAGGAAAACGGGAAGAATTATGTTTTATTGATATACAATAAAAAATCCCCTGTGGAAGTTCAGGATTTCCAACAGGGGATTTTTTTGCATTGCATATCAATCATCAATCCGGTGAAACAATTTTAACTAGCAGAAAACTACATCTGTATAAAGAAAAAGCTGCTGCATATGATGTATGCAACAGCTAGGATGCCGCTGGCCGGACTCGAACCGGCACGGCTGTTAACCGCTTGATTTTGAGTCAAGTGCGTCTGCCAATTCCGCCACAGCGGCATGAAAAATGGTTCGTTAAAACCGAACTTTATAATAGCATATCAGCGGATAAAAAGCAAGCATTTTATTTTTGAACGGAAAAATAGATTTCCACTTGTATCGGAGTAAGAGAGCGAATATAATAAAAAACAAGGCTTTACGTAGAAAGCAGATTCCGGGAGCAGACATAAGAAAACAGGGGGAAAAATGATGGCAGGACAGACAAACTGTGAGAGCTGTGGGAATTATGTGTATGATGAAGAATCCGATTGCTATTGCTGTGAAGTAGATCTGGATGAGGACGAAATGTATCGGTTTTTAAGTGATACATTTTATCAGTGCCCGTACTATCAGCTGGATGATGAATATCGGATTGTAAGAAAACAAATGTAAAAAAAGAATAAAGTTCCTGTTTTGATTTGACAAACAAAAGAGAGTTCATTAGAATTGACCAATAGTGGTATCTGTGATAAAAAAAGAAACAGGAGAACGGAGGAAAAATATGTATCAATATCAGGATCAGAAAGAAATGCGCCGGGCCCTTAACGGTAAGATGATCGTTATGCTGGTGGGAATCATGCTTGTTATGACAGCTCTGACATCCAGCCTGTCCTACGGCATGCGGTGCTGGTCAATGGCAGGAATGGCAGACAAGGGGAATGAAGATGTTCTGGAGGCATTAAAACAGATTGACATTACAAGCGGAACACTCCGCGCATGCAGCGTAGTATATTATATTCAGGCAGTGATCGAAACCATGGTGGGAATCTTTTGCTTCCGGTTGAACAATCGGCTGGATAAGGTTGCACTTCTGTGGAAAATGAGCTTGGGAATTCTAGGTCTGGAAGTTCTGGCGGGTGTTGCACTGACGGCAATGCATATGATCAGCCCGTTTATGATCATTTCCAATCTGCTGTTACCATTGTTTTTGCTCTGGGCGGTTCATGGTCTGAAAAAAGTAGCGAAAAATCATCCGGATCGTATCTATGCGGTAGAACCGAACAGTCGGAAAAAAGGAAAGGAAGCAGATAAAGCTTCCGCGCAACCGGCAAAAACAGGACAGAAGAAAAGTCTGATGGAGCATGCAACACAGGTAACACCGGAGAATATCACACCACTGGAACTGACCAGGGAACTGGAGAAAGATGATGCCAGCGTTGCAGAAGAGACTGCAGAAGTGACAGAAACAAAAGAAGAGGAAAAAGAAACACAGGAGTAAGAGTAAAGGATCAAAATTCCCTGCCATCCGGACAATCCCCGGTTGTGTGGGGAATTTTCTGATTTACGCGAGCAACGAGTCAAAGTCCGTGCTTGCACGGGACCTTGACGACTGCCGCGATAGTTTGAGAAACTCGCGAAGCGTGTTTCTCATAGCCTACGCGAACAACGAGTCAAAGTCCGTGCTTGCACGAGACCTTGACGACTGCCGCGATAGTTTGAGAAATCTAACAGAAAGAAGGCGAGACAATGCATTTTTTTCACTTATCCGATCTGCATATCGGGAAGCAGTTATATGGATATTCTCTGCTGGAAGATCAGGAGTGGATTCTGACAGAGATTTATGAATTGATCCGGGAGAAACGACCGGACGGTATCCTGATCGCCGGTGATGTTTATGACAAATCAGTACCTGCAGCGGAGGCGGTTACGGTATTTGACCGGTTCCTTACCAAAGTAAGCCAGTTGGAACCAAAGATTCCGGTGCTGATCATCAGCGGGAATCATGATTCTCCGGAACGACTGGCGTTCGGGGCAAAGATTCTGAGCAGGCAACAGATTTACGTGGCGGGAACCTGTCCACAGATACCGGAAGAACATCTGAAAAAGGTCACTTTCCGGGATGCGTGGGGGGAGACAGAGGTATGGATGCTTCCGTTTGTGAAACCTGGATATGTGCGAAAACTAATGGAAGAGAGCAAAAAGGAAACAGACAGAGAGGACGGAGCAGGAGAACGAAGAGACTGCGACAGGGAAACAGAGAAAAAAATGGAAACCGGACGGGAAGAGATACGCAGGGATTATAATGAGGCGGTAAAATTCCTTCTGGACAGAGAACAGGTGGATAGGGAGAAAAGAAATATACTGATTTCCCATCAGTTTTATACTGCAGGTGGGGAGACACCGAAAACCAGTGATTCCGAGACAATAAGCGTGGGTGGACTTGATCAGGTGGATATTTCGTGTCTTGCGCCGTTTTCCTATGTGGCACTGGGACATATCCACCGCCCGCAGTCGATGGGAAGAGAAAGTATCCGTTACTGTGGTTCGATGTTAAAATACTCGGTCAGTGAGTGGGAACAGGAAAAATCGGTGACAGAAGTGATTCTGGAAGCACCGGGACAGGAACCGGTGATTCAGCTGCATCCGCTGCATCCGTTACGGGAGATATGTGTGATCAGGGGAAAACTGGAAGAGATTCTGGAAGCGAACAAAGACCGCATCTGCGAGGATTATGTCAGTATTGTTCTGACGGATGAACAGGAACTGTATCAGCCGAAGGAACAACTGGAACGGATCTTTACGCATATTTTGGAAGTGAGGACAGAGAGAAACTGGAAGCTTGCAAAAGAATGGGAGGACGAACAGGAAGAGGATACACAAACGGATCCGAAACTGGTTTTTGAACAGTTCTTTTCCCAGATTCAGGGACGGAAGCTGCAGGAAGAAGAGGCGGCAGTGCTGGAGGAAGTATTTGCGAAGATCAGGGAGGAAGAAGAATGAGACCGATGATACTGACGATGTCCGCATTTGGCTCTTATGCGGACTGCGTGACAATAGATTTCGGGCAGGTACAGCAGGGTGTGTTTCTGATCACGGGAGATACCGGGGCAGGTAAGACAACGATCTTTGACGGGATCACATATGCACTGTATGGACAGACCAGCGGTGGGCGGAGAGATGGAACCATGATGCGCAGCCAGTACGCGCCGGATGGGACGAAGACATATGTGGATCTGACATTTTCCACCGGTGGGCAGGTCTGGCGGGTGCTCCGAAGTCCGGAGTATGAGAGGGAGAGCAAACGACGAAACAAAGATGGCGAGAGGACGATGACAAAGGAGCGGGGCAGCGTGGAACTGTATCAGCCGGATGGCAGTCTGTATCCGGGAAACAGACAGGAGGTTAACCGGAAACTGGTGGAAATCCTCGGTGTGGATGCCCGGCAGTTTATGCAGATCGCGATGATCGCACAGGGGGATTTTCTGCGGCTGCTGCTGGCAAAGTCCGATGAGCGAAAAGAAATTTTCTCCCGGATCTTTGATACAAGAATCTTCGGACGGGTGCAGGAGGAACTGAAAAACAGGAACAAACGGTGTTACGGTGAACTGGAAGATAACAGAAAGTCCTGCCTGAGAGAGATAGACCAGCTGGAAGTTTCGGAAAGCACAGTTCAGGAAAAGGAGGAACTGCTCCGGACAGGACAGAAAGAACCTGACCTTGATGCGGCGCTTGCCTTTGCAGAGCGCATGCTGGAAGAAGATAAATTGCAATATGAACAGAGCCGGAAAGAAATGAAAAAAACAGCCGAGGTGCTGGAAAAACTGAATCAGCGCTATAGTGTGGAAAAAGAGAGAGCACAGAGTTTTTCAAAACTTACACAGCTGGAAAAACGGATCAGTGTGCTGGAAGAGGAGAGAGAAGAAAAGGAACAGGAAAAGGAACGGATCGATGCTGCAAAGCGGGCGGCAAAAGTAGAAATGGTTTATGCAGGCTACCGGGAGACAGCAGAGAGCAGAGAACGGATGCAGATGCAGGAAAAACAGCTGAAAGTGTGGCTGGAGGAACGAAAAGAGGAAACCGGAAAACTGAAAGAAAAGGAGGAAACCTGGAACAGTTATGTACAGAGACTGGAGGAGAAAGAAGTGCCTGTGCTCGAACGACTGCGGCAGGCACTTGAACAGTACGGACAGCTGCAGAGCCATCTGAAAGAAGCACAGCGTCTGGAAATGCAACGGCAGCAGGCGGCAGACAGTTACCGGAAAGCAGACCTTTCTTACCGACAGCAGGCACAGCGTTATGAAACTCTGTATCAGGAATATCTTGCCGGACAGGCAGGGATTCTTGCTTCCGGGCTACAGGACAATTGTCCATGTCCGGTATGCGGTTCCCTCCATCATCCGGCTCCGGCGGAGTCAGTTTCGGAAAATCTGAGCCAGGAACTGGTGGAAAAAGAGAGAGAACGCCGAAATCAGGCGGAAAATGCCAGGGAAGACCGAAGGCAGAAGTATCAGCAGTCAGAAAACCTCTATCAGCAGGAAATGGCGGTCATCCGGGAGCAGCAGATGCATCTGTTACATAGAGAGCAGACAGAGGAAGAAAGTCTGGAGGTGATGAAAAACCGCTGGGAAGACTGGGAAGAAAAAGCCAGGAAACGATTGAAAGACGGAGAAGACAAGCTTCAGATATCAAGAAAAGAGCTGGATCGTGCCTCCAGGAGCCTGCAAAAATTTCTGCAGGAAGAAAACCGGAAAAAGGGCCAGTTAGAAGAGGTACAGCGACAGTGTGAAACCTTAAAACAGCAGGAACAGGAAAAACAGACCGCTTATGAACAGGTGCGGAGCGAACAGCTTTTTGAAAAAGAAGAGGATTTTAAGAAAGCATGCATGAAACCTGCAGAGCTGGAGCGGCGGCAGAAAGCAATAGATGTCTACGAAGAGCAGTTCCGCCAGAGCCGCCAGGAAGTGAAATGGCTGAGAAGCCAGCTGAAAGAAAAAGAAGCCCCGGATCTTGAACAGACGGAAAAGGAGCTGAAGGAACAAAAAGAACAGCAGAGGATGAAGGAGAGAGAACTTCGAAAACTTTACAGCCGGCGAGAGACGAATCAGCAGGCAAACCGGAGGCTGCTGCAGCTGACAAAGGAGAGAGAAGAACTGCGAAAACGGTATCAGGTACTGAATACTCTGAGTCGCACTGCCAACGGGAGCCTTACCGGTACGGCAAAGATCGATCTGGAATCTTATATGCAGCGTCAGTATTTTCAGCATATGATCCGTTGTGCCAACCGTCACCTGGAACGGATGGCAGCCGGACAGTTTTTGTTAAAATGCAGAAGTATGGAAAATCTTTCCACTCAGGGGAATACAGGTCTTGATCTGGATGTATACAGTCTGATCACCGGAAAGGTGCGGGATGTTAAGACACTTTCCGGTGGAGAATCCTTCATGGCAGCACTGGCACTTGCACTCGGTATGACGGATGTGATCACGCAGGCTGTGGGAGCAGTTCATATCGATACCTTATTTATTGACGAAGGATTTGGTTCACTGGATGAAAATGCCAGGGAACAGGCGATCCGTATCCTGCAGGGACTCTCCGGAGGCAGCCGGCTGGTGGGAATCATTTCCCATGTAACGGAACTGAAAGAACAGATTGAACAAAAGCTGGTGGTGACAAAAGGAAAATCCGGAAGCAAAGTCGAGTGGAAATAAGAAAAAGACCTATGCAGACCGCAAAATTTGTGGTACTGTTTTTAATATGGTCTGCAAAGACAAAAAGTAGTGTAACTGTGAAAATATGGAATAGTTACAAAGCAGAAAGGGGTAAGAATCATGAGACAGTATCATGAGACAGAAAAAAAAGAGATCCAGAAACTGGCAAAGATGTACCGGGAATTTCTGGATGCAGGAAAGACAGAGCGGGAATGCAGCAGCAATATCTGCAGAATCGCAAAAGAACAGGGTTTTGAAAATCTGGAGGATGTGATCCGTGAAGGAAAGCAGCTGAAAGCAGGAGATAAAATCTATGCGGAAAATATGAAAAAATCCGTAATCATGATGGAAATCGGAACAGATGATATCGAAAAAGGTATGCTTCTGATCGGTTCCCATATCGATTCTCCGCGTCTGGACATCAAACAGAACCCGTTATATGAAAACGGAGGTATGGCTTATCTGGATACCCATTATTATGGTGGAATCAAAAAATACCAGTGGGTAGCTTCTCCGATGGCGATCCACGGTGTGATCGTAAAAACAGACGGAACAACCGTGCAGATAAACATAGGTGAGAAATCGGAAGATCCGGTTGTGGGAGTGACCGACATTCTGGTACATCTGTCCGCAAAACAGATGGAGAAAAAAGGAAGCGTTGTCGTTGAAGGAGAAGCACTGGATCTTCTGGTGGGCAGTCAGCCAATAGATAAAAAAGAAGATGAAAAGGAAGAAAATCCGGTCAAAGCGTATGTGCTACAGCTGTTAAAAGAACAGTATGGCATTGAAGAAAAAGATTTTGTATCTGCCGAGCTTGAGGTTGTGCCGGCAGGGGAAGCAAGGGATTTCGGTCTGGACAGCAGCATGATCATGGCTTACGGACAGGATGACAGAATCTGTGCCTTTACTTCTCTGATGGGATTCTTACACAGCAAACCGTCTGCAAAGACAAAAGTATGCCTGTTTGTGGATAAAGAAGAGATCGGAAGCGTGGGAGCAACCGGTATGCATGCCCATTTTCTGGAAAACACCGTTGCAGAAGTGATCAACAGTCAGGGGGAATACTCTGACCTGAAACTGCGCCGCGCTCTGAAAAATTCAAAAATGCTGTCTGCAGATGTCAATGCCGGATATGATCCCATGTATGCTGAAGTATTTGAAAAGAATAATTCCGCGTACGTTGGAAAAGGAGCGGCGATCAGTAAATATACCGGAGCAAGAGGAAAAAGCGGTTCTAATGATGCCAATGCAGAATATCTGGGTATCTTACGTAAAGCGTTTGATGATGCAAAAGTGGAATACCAGACAGCAGAACTGGGACGAATCGATGCAGGTGGCGGTGGAACTATCGCTTATATTCCGGCAGCTTACGGTATGGATGTGATCGATATCGGTGTACCGATCCTGAATATGCATGCACCGTATGAAGTAAGTTCCAAGGCAGATGTATACGAGACAACCAAATGCTACAAAGCATTTTATGAAATGTAGTAACTATTCAGTAGCCACTGTCCCGCGAGGTGTTTTGACATGAATATGTCAAAATCCCGAGACATACAAGCCAAAATGCCATCACAGAAGGTGATTTTTTATGCATTTTGGCTCGTAACTGTGAAGGTACTGAACAGTTATGAAATGTAAATAACAGGGGCTGTGGTACGTGCCGGTAAGACCGTACAACAGCCTCTTATATAAAGGAAGAGGACGATGACAGACCAAACTGCTTACTTAAACCTGGTACTGGAAAAACTGAACGAACGAATCGCAAAACTGAATCTGTCCCTTGCGGAAGGGGCAAAAGAAGTGGAAGATATGCATGAATACTACTGGGAAAACTATACTGAGATGGATCAGTACGGATATGAGGATTATGATAATCAGCAGGCCCTGTTGAACCAGCTGAATACAAATCAGCAACAGATGCATCTGAAACACCGGTTTCAGAAAATGCTGGATTCCCCTTTCTTTGGCAGAGTGGATTTCTGTTATGACGGAGAAGATGCGGCGGAAAGTTTTTATATTGGTATCGGCAATTTTGCCGAGAGAACCGGACAGACCCCTCTGGTATATGACTGGCGTGCCCCGGTGAGCGGTCTCTTTTATGATTTCGATAAGGGAGAAGCCTGGTATGAAGCTCCGGGAGGACGGATGGATGGAGAAATTGCATCCAAATGGCAGTATAAGATCAAAAACGGGAAAATGGTCTATGCCTTTGAGAGTGATGTGAAGATCGATGATGATATCCTGAAAGCGGAGCTTGGCGCCAATGGAGATGTCCAGCTGAAAAATATTGTGCGGACGATCCAGAAAGAACAAAATGCGATCATCCGAAATACCAGTGACCGGATTCTGGTGATCCAGGGAGTGGCAGGAAGCGGAAAGACTTCAGTGGCACTTCACCGGATTGCGTATCTTTTATATCATGACCGGAAAAACCTGAAATCCTCGAATATTCTGATCTTATCTCCAAATGGTGTATTTTCAGATTATATTTCCCATATTTTACCGGAACTGGGGGAAGAAAATATTCAGGAGATGAGTTTTGATCTCTTTGCTTACCGGGAACTCAAAGATGTGGTGCCGGACTGTGAAGACAGGTACGATATGATTGAAAGGAATCTGGTACATCCGGAGGAGCGGGGACGATACTGGGAAAAACAGTCGCCGGACTTTCTGAACCAGATGGAAGGGTATCTGATGGAACTCGAAGACAATCTGATGGATATCCGGGATTTCACATATCGAAACTATGAGATCAAGGCATCGCGGATCCTGACTTTATTTTATACCCGTTTCCTTGAGATTCCGCTGTTATCCAGGATGGATGCGGTGCGGGAGTATGTGGTGGATGATTATGAAACGCTTGCCGGGCGGGATCTGAACGAGGAAGAACAGCAGTATTTTTACGAACAGTTCATGGCGATGTATGAGACGAGAGATATCTATGTGCTGTACAGCCGTTTTCTGGAGTCTGTCGGGATGTGTCCCCTTCCAAAGTTGTGGTATGAGAAGCGTATGCTGCGTTATGAGGATGTCTATCCGGTGCTGTATCTGAAATATCGTCTGTTGCAGCCTGCAAAACGCCCAGGAGTCAAACATCTGGTAATCGATGAGATGCAGGATTATACACCCATGCAATACCAGATTCTGTCACAGCTTTTTCCGTGTAAGATGACGATTCTTGGAGACCGGGCACAGACGATGGATGAAAAACAGCAGGATGTGCTGACCTTTTTACCGGGGATTCTCGGAAAAAAACTTCGAAAAATTGTGATGGATAAAAGTTATCGGAATACGGTGGAAATCGCTGCCTATGCGGCTGAACTTGCCGGAATTACGGATCTTAAACTTTTTGAACGCCATGGAAAACCGGTGTGTGAGAAAAAAATCACAGAGAAAGAAGTTACCGCACAGATTCTGAAGGAACTGCGGGTACAGCCGGACGGTTATGAGACAGCAGCAGTTCTTACCATAACCGATCAGGAAGCGCGGGAGATGGCTGCAATCCTGAAAAAAGAGCTGGGAGACGAACAGGTTACCTATATGAACAAGGACAGTTCCCGGTTCAAAAAAGGTATTACGGTGACAACGTTCTATCTTGCGAAGGGTCTGGAATTCGATCAGGTATTTACTGTCTGGGGCAGACAGCCGGAGGACGATCTGATCCGGCAGGCAAAATATATCTGTGCAACGAGAGCACTGCACGAACTGTATATGTATCAGGTTGTGACAGAGAAAAGCAGAGACAATAGAGAATAAGATACCGGGAAAATAGGAAACGGATAAAAAGGATATCACAGCCAGAAAGTTACTGGCAGAGATATCCTTTCTTTCCTAATTCCTGTCCGATCAGATCCAGAGTTTCGCCGGAATCAGCGGAGACGGTATGATAATGGTAACCGGAAGTGACATCTTTCAGCGGCGTAGATTTTCCGCTTTTTAACTCTTCCAGAAAGATCTGCACGTCTCTGCGTGATGAAATATGCAAGGGTGCCTGAAGCTGACCGTAGATTTTATGATGAACAAAGACATCTTCAACGGTGCCGCCGAGATCCACAATGGTGCATAACTCATCGACAATCTGTTCGCTGGTGTGAAAAACTTTGAAAATACGGGAGACACGGAGAGGTGCCTGGATCAGATACCCGCGATTGGTGGAAAGCACTTCATGTCCCTGAGCACGAAGCAGTGCCATATCCTGAACGATCACCTGGCGGCTGACGGTAAAATGCTTTGCCAGTGAGGCGCCGGAAATTGGTGTCTGTGTCCCGGATAAAAGTTGTAATAGTTCCTGTCGGCGTTCGCTGCCTGTCATGAGATTCCTCCTGTTGTGATATGATATGAGAATTGTAAGCGTACAAAGTACGGAACAATTCGGTATCAAAGAGGTCAGAATACCTTTTGACCCCACATCTTAATATATAAAAGAGTATATGCCAGAAGGAAGAGAATTTCCAGTTATATTTTATGAGAAATTTATAAAAATTTTCTGATAGTTTTCTTGCAGGAGGTATTTTCCAGGGTATACAATAAAGTATATGAGAAAGGAGAAAAAAGGATATGAATGAAGTCAAAAACAATTCGCCGAAACGACCTGTGATTTTCTATTATGCAATTGCACTGGTCGTTCTGTTGGCTCTGAACTTTCTACTGGTGCCTTGGATGAGTGAGCGAAGTGTAAAAGAGACCGGATATAACGAGTTCTTAAGCCAGGTCAGTGCCGGTAATGTAACAGAAGTGGAGGTACAGGAACAGAATGCTGTAATTTACTATAAAGTAAATGTAAACGGCAGGGAAGAGATCTGCAAGACAGGAACTATGAACGACCCGGAGTTGGTAGATCGTCTGAATCAGGCAAATGTAAAGTTCGGTTCTGTGATTCCGCAGAAACAGTCCATGCTGGGTACCCTGATTTTCAGCTGGGTGATCCCGATTGTGATCTTTGTGCTGATCGGAAACTGGCTTTCCAAGAAAATGGCAAAGAGCATGGGTGGCGGTCCGGGCAGTATGATGTTCGGAAAGAGTAATGCAAAGATTTATGTAAAATCATCTACCGGTATCAAGTTTTCTGATGTGGCAGGTGAGGATGAGGCAAAGGAACTGCTGACCGAGATTGTGGATTATCTGCACCATCCGGAACGTTATCAGGATATCGGTGCACAGATGCCGAAAGGAGCGCTGCTTGTAGGCCCTCCGGGAACCGGTAAAACACTGCTGGCGAAAGCAGTAGCCGGTGAGGCAAATGTACCGTTTTTCTCAATCTCCGGTTCTGAATTCGTGGAGATGTTCGTAGGTATGGGTGCTGCAAAGGTGCGTGACCTGTTCAAACAGGCGAACGAAAAAGCACCGTGTATCGTGTTTATTGACGAGATTGATACCATCGGTAAAAAGCGTGACGGCAATATCGGCGGCAACGATGAGAGGGAGCAGACCCTGAACCAGCTGCTGACCGAGATGGACGGATTTGACGGATCCAAAGGTGTTGTCATTCTGGCAGCAACCAACCGTCCGGATTCCCTGGATCCTGCACTGCTTCGTCCGGGACGTTTTGACCGGAGAATCCCGGTGGAACTGCCGGATCTGCAGGGAAGGGAAGAGATCCTGAAGGTTCATGCAAAGAAGATCAAGATTGCAGATAACGTAGATTTCAGTGCCATTGCAAAAGCGGCAGCCGGTGCTTCCGGTGCGGAACTTGCCAACATCGTCAATGAAGCAGCACTCCGTGCAGTCAGAGATGGCAGAAGATTTGCCACACAGGCAGATATGGAAGAAAGTATCGAAGTGGTTATTGCCGGTTACCAGAAGAAGAACCGTGTACTTTCTGAAAAAGAGAAACTGATCGTATCCTATCATGAAATCGGTCATGCACTGGTAGCGGCAAAACAGACGAATTCCGCACCGGTACACAAGATCACGATCATTCCGAGAACTTCCGGAGCACTCGGCTACACGATGCAGGTGGAAGACGGCGAACATTATCTGATGAACAAGGAAGAACTGGAAAACAAGATCGCGACCTTTACCGGCGGACGTGCGGCGGAAGAACTGATCTTCCACTCGATCACGACCGGTGCTTCCAACGATATCGAGCAGGCAACCAAACTGGCAAGAGGCATGATCACCCGTTATGGTATGAGCGACGAGTTCGATATGGTAGCGATGGAAAACGTCAGCAACCAGTACCTGGGCGGCGATTCCTCCCTGACCTGTTCCTTTGAGACGCAGACGCTGATCGACAAAAAAGTGGTCGAGCTGGTAAAACAGCAGCATGAGAAAGCACTGCAGATTCTGCAGGACAATATTATGAAACTGCATGAACTGGCAAAATACCTGTACGAAAACGAAACCATCACCGGTGAAGAATTTATGCAGATTCTGGAAAGACAATAGAAAAAGCCCTTTAATTCTTAAAAAAAATGTGGTAATATGAAGATTATATCAGAGCGTGCCTGGTTTCAGACACGCTCTCGTGGTTGCATTACATATTAATCATTGGTTCAGTGGACCAATGATTGATTATTTTGAATTGAGGAGGAGTGTAATGGAAAAAGAAGTAGTTTCCAAGAATTTTATTGAACAGATTATAGAAAAGGACCTGGCAGAAGGGAAATACGAGACAATCTGCACCCGTTTTCCTCCGGAACCGAACGGATACCTGCATATCGGACATGCAAAATCCATTCTGTTAAACTATGGTCTTTCTCAGGAATATAACGGAAAATTCAACCTGCGTTTTGATGATACCAACCCGACCAAAGAAAAAATCGAATTTGTGGAGTCCATCCAGGCAGATGTAAAATGGCTGGGAGCGGACTGGGAAGACCGTCTGTTCTTTGCATCCAACTATTTTGACCAGATGTATGAAGCAGCTATTAAACTGATCAAAAAAGGAAAAGCATTTGTCTGTGATCTGA
Source organism: uncultured Ruminococcus sp. (assembly GCA_934359255.1). Taxonomy (GTDB): domain Bacteria; phylum Bacillota; class Clostridia; order Lachnospirales; family Lachnospiraceae; genus Oliverpabstia. The sequence goes on along the minus strand of CAKRLG010000006.1, from coordinate 20,507 downwards.
CAGCAGAGCAGATCCGTGAGTACCGCGGAACCCTGACAGAGCCTGGTAAGAACAGCCCGTACCGTGACAGAAGCGTGGAAGAAAACCTGGATCTGTTCGAGCGGATGAAAAACGGAGAGTTTGAGGACGGAACAAAGGTTCTGCGTGCCAAGATCGATATGGCATCTCCGAACATTAATATGAGAGATCCGGTTATCTACCGTGTGGCACATATGACACATCACAATACCGGAGACAAATGGTGCATCTACCCGATGTACGATTTCGCACATCCGATCGAGGATGCAATTGAGGGAGTTACGCATTCTATCTGTACTCTGGAATTTGAAGATCACCGTCCGTTATATGACTGGGTGGTAAGAGAACTGGAATATCCGTATCCGCCAAAACAGATTGAATTTGCAAAATTATACCTGACCAATGTGGTAACCGGAAAACGTTATATCAAACGTCTGGTAGAAGAAGGTATCGTAGACGGCTGGGATGATCCGCGTCTGGTATCTATCGCCGCTTTGAGAAGAAGAGGATTTACACCGGAATCCATCAAGATGTTTGTGGAACTGTGTGGTGTGTCCAAGGCTAACAGCTCTGTGGACTATGCTATGCTGGAGTACTGTATCCGTGAAGACCTGAAACTGAAACGTTCCCGTGTGATGGCGATTCTGGATCCGTTGAAACTGATCATTGACAATTATCCGGAAGGTCAGATCGAAGAGCTGGAAGCTCCGAACAACATGGAAAACGATACTCTGGGAACCAGAAAAGTACCGTTTGGCAAAGAACTGTACATTGAAAGAGAAGATTTCATGGTAGAACCTCCAAAAAAATATAAACGTCTTTACCCGGGCAACGAAGTACGTCTGATGAATGCCTACTTTGTAACCTGCGTGAGCTACGATACCGATGAAGAGGGCAACGTGACAGCAGTTCACTGTACGTACGATCCTGCTTCCAAGGGAGGCAATTCTCCGGATGGAAGAAAAGTAAAAGGAACCATTCACTGGGTAAGTGCACAGGATAATGTGCAGGCAGAGGTCCGTCTGTATGAAAATATCATTGATGAAGAAAAGGGTGTTTATAACGAAGACGGTTCCCTGAACCTGAACCCGAACTCACTGACTGTTCTGAAAAACTGCTATGTGGAAAAGAGTCTGAAAGATGCGAAAGCATATGACAGCTTCCAGTTTGTAAGAAACGGATTTTTCTGTGTAGATGCAAAAGACTCCAAAGAGGGAGCACTGGTATTTAACCGGATCGTTTCTCTTAAGAGTTCTTTCAAACTGCCAAATAAATAAAAGATAAGAAAAGCGGAACAGCTGCTGACCTGTGAAAAGGAGCAGTCGTTCCGCTTTTTAACTTACATGAACAATCAGTCTTTCGGATCTTCAGAAGGAGTTTCTTTTTCGGAATCTTCTTTTTCGGAATCTTCTTCTTCAGATTCTTCTATATGTTTTTCGTCTTCGGGAACAGGCGTATCAGAAGGAATCGTGGTGTAGCTGCGGCATGGGGTGCAGCTGCTGACTTCCGGGTTTTCTTCTTCGTCATCCCACAGATCATCGAAGTCCTCTTCACCGAGGTCACTGACTTCTTTACATTTTTTAATATAGGCAAAGGCAGCACCTAAAGCAGTACCAACGATGGCCAGTCCAGTCAGGATTTTTAAAAGTTTTTTATTCATTTGCGTCAGTCTCCTTTTTTGTACTCTCATATCATAATATCTATTCTAATCCATTTTGCGTTAAAAGAAAAGGGTTATTTTTAAGTGAACAGTAACTGAACAGTAATGCGTTTCCACTTGCATCAGATGATGACAGGAAGTATAATGTAAGAAATCTGAGAATGTTGTCTGAAAAAACAGATAAAACAAAGCAATGACAGATGGGGTTGAAAGGAAGAAGACAGAAATGTATAAAGCTTGTATTTTTGATCTGGATGGAACACTGGCAGATACGGTAGAATCCATTGCAAATGTTGCAAATCAGATTCTGGAACGTTTTGGAGCACCGGCACAGCCGGTAGAGGACTACAAATATCATGCAGGTGATGGTGGAAATGTATTGATGGAACGGTGTATGAAGGCTGCGGGAGCAGATATGAGCCGCCTGGAAGAAGGCCAGAGACTATACCGTGAGATTTTTGCCAGAGATCCATTATATAAAGTTACTGTATTTGACGGGATGAAAGAGACTCTGAAAGAACTGAAGCGAAGAGGTGTGAAGCTGGCGGTATTGTCCAACAAGCCACATGAAGCGACGTATCTGGCTGTGACCGGACTGTTTGGCAACGATACGTTTGAAGTCATTCAGGGGCTGGAAGTGGGGATGAAGAAAAAGCCGGACCCATCCGGAGCATGGAAAATCGCGAAAAAACTACAGGTGGAGCCGTCGGAGTGTATGTATGTGGGAGATACGAATACTGACATGAAGACCGGAAAAGCGGCAGGGATGTACACCATCGGAGTGCTGTGGGGATTTCGGGAGCAAAAAGAACTGGAAGAGAATCACGCAGATGAGATTATTGATCGACCGGAAAAATTACTGAAGATTCAGGAGGGAAAATAAAATGTACAGTAAAGAGTGCGTAGAAACCTTTTTAAAACAGCAGGGACAGCTTTTTGACGAACCTGTGGCAGAGACATATGAGGAAGCAGAAGAATTTCTTGAAGAATGTATGGCTGTTGTAGTAAAAAACATCAAAGAAGTGAAAGAATATCTGGATGAAAGCGGCATGGATGTTGAGGGCATGAGTAAAGAAGAACTTCTGGAAGCCAGCGAAATCTTCTCTTTGCCGGACGGAACCTATCTGATCGTGGAAGGATGATAACTCCACAGAAAGTAATTCCGGAAATCTTGTAACTATTCAGCGCCATTAGGAATGAAATGAATAGTTACGAAAACTTTATGGAATAAGAGAAAATTAAGAAGTCTCCTGTGCCTTTCTAAATATTTAGCTGTTACTATAGTTCCTTGTAAACCAGTTATAAAATATTTTAGAAAGATACAGGAGGTTTTTATGAAGAGGAAAGACTGGACAGGGGGATTATTTTTTATTTATCTGGCATTTGTGATATGGGCTATACTTTTGAAGTTCAGCACATCACCGGATGCACTTCCTCATTTGCGAAATATCAATCTGATTCCTTACGGGGATTGCCTGATGATAAATGGAAATCTGAACATCAGGGAAGTGATAGAAAATATAGTAATCTTTGTACCATTTGGAATATATGGAGGCATGTTGACGCGAGAAAGAGCAGGGGTAACAGTGATCCTTGCCGGGGCAGGATTCAGCCTGCTTTTAGAAACATTGCAGTATTTGCTTTCCATGGGAGCAAGTGACATTACTGATGTAATCAATAATACTCTGGGAGCAGTTATAGGGGTTCTTTTGTGGAAGGCATTTCGTAAAATTGCAGGAGAGAAAAGCTGGCTGATCGTTCAGATTCTTGCAACTGTGGGAACTGTTGGTATGTTGGGAGTGAGTGCACTGATTTGTATCGCAAATGCATAGAAAAAGAAAATGTAATATGTAACAATAATAGGCAATATATATACAAATGTGTTTTTAGGGTTTAAATATTTGGAAAAGACATTGAATTCCAAAACAGATAATGCTAAACTAAGGAAGACATAAGAATCAACGGAATTGTTGTGACAATGAACAGTTTCGAATGAATTCCTTAAGGAGGGAAAAGCAAATGAGAATCTTAGTTACAGGTGGTGCTGGTTATATCGGAAGCCATACATGCGTAGAACTGCTGAATGCAGGTTATGACGTTGTTGTTGTGGACAATCTTTACAATGCCAGTGAGAAAGCTCTGGAGAGAGTAGAAGAAATCACAGGAAAAAAAGTAGTATTTTATAATGCGGATATCCGTGATAAAGAAGCTATGAACGATATCTTCGACAAAGAGAAGGTAGACGCAGTTATTCATTTTGCCGGACTGAAAGCGGTAGGTGAATCTGTAGTAAAACCAATCGAATATTATGAAAATAATATTGCAGGAACTCTGAATCTGTGTGATGCCATGAGAAATCACGGAGTCAAAAATATTATCTTCAGTTCTTCCGCAACTGTATACGGAGATCCGGCATTTATCCCGATCACTGAAGAATGCCCGAAAGGAACCTGTACCAATCCTTACGGATGGACAAAATGGATGCTGGAACAGATCCTCACGGACCTGCATACCTCAGATCCGGAATGGAATGTTATCCTGCTTCGTTATTTCAACCCAATCGGTGCTCATAAGAGCGGTATGATCGGTGAAGATCCGAAAGGAATCCCGAACAATCTGCTTCCATATGTTGCACAGGTTGCCATCGGTAAACTGGAATGCCTGGGAGTCTTCGGTGATGATTACGATACTCCTGACGGAACCGGCGTACGTGATTATATCCATGTCGTGGACCTGGCAGTAGGTCATGTAAAAGCACTGAAAAAACTGGAAGAAAAACCGGAAGTTCGTGTATACAATCTGGGAACGGGACATGGTTACAGTGTTCTGGATGTGGTTCATGCATTCGAAAAAGCATGCGGTCATGAAGTGAAATACCAGATCAAACCAAGACGTGCAGGCGACATCGCTATGTGCTACTGCGATCCTACAAAAGCAAAAGAAGAGTTGGGATGGGAAGCACAGTATGGCATTGAAGAAATGTGTCAGGATTCCTGGAGATGGCAGAGCCAGAACCCGGATGGATATGCAACCGAAGAAAAATAATATAGAAATGTAATACATATAGTCCCCGGTTTTCCTGTGGAATGAGAACCGGGGACTGTTTTTTATTTACGCGAGTAACGAGTCAAATTCGCAAAGCGTATTTTATTTCGTTTACGTGGGCAACGAGTCCAAGATTGCACTTACTGGAAACGCAAATATTTGTTGAGAAAAGTGAAAAGAGAAGCCGGAAGAGGAACATTTAAGTTTCCTTTCGGCTTCTCTTTTTGAAATATATTTACCTTTATTTACGCATTATGAAGAATCGATTTATGCTCATAAATCGGTTCGCTTGTCAGCTGGATACCGAGGCGTTTGAAGGTCTGGATATCCACCTGTGACAGCATCACGCTTGTGTGTACCTGGCAGCCTTTCAGGTTCGGGATCTGATCCAGGGCTTTCTGCGCAGCCGGGTTCAGCGCGGTACTGCTGGAGAGAGCGATCAGGATCTCATCCGTGTGCAGTCTCGGGTTACGGCTTCCCAGATAAGCGGTTTTCAGGATCTGGATCGGTTCGATGGCAGCCGGGGAGAGAATATGCGTCTCATGGGAGATGCCTGCCAGCTCTTTCAGTGCATTCAGAAGCAGAGCAGCGGATGCTCCCAGAAGATCCGAAGTTTTTCCGGTGATGATCTTGCCGCCCGGCAGTTCCATGGCAGCAGCCGGTGCACCGGTCTGTTCGGCACGTTCCATGGCAGCACCAACAACTTTACGATCCTGCGGTGTGATATGCGCCTGTTTCATCAGCAGTTCCAGTTTGAAGACTTCGTCTTCTTTCTTGGAGCCGTCTACCAGACCTGCTTTCGCCTGATAATAACGGCGGATGATCTCCTGACGGGAAGCCTCCTGGCACACCTCATCATCGATGATACAGTTTCCGGCCATATTGACCCCCATGTCTGTCGGAGACTTGTAAGGGCATTCACCGAAAATCCGTTCAAACATGGCTTCAAGTACCGGGAAGATTTCCACATCACGATTATAATTGACCGTGGTTTCGCCGTAAGCTTCCAGATGGAAAGGGTCGATCATATTCACATCGTTCAGATCGGCAGTGGCAGCTTCGTATGCCAGATTAACGGGATGTTTCAACGGGATATTCCAGATCGGGAATGTCTCAAACTTCGCATAACCGGCACGAACACCACGTTTCTGCTCATGGTACAGCTGAGACAGGCAGGTAGCCATCTTTCCGCTTCCTGGACCCGGAGCTGTGATAACGACCAGAGGACGAGTGGTTTTGATGTAATCATTCTTTCCATAGCCTTCGTCACTGACAATATGAGAAACGTTATTTGGATATCCGTCAATGGAATAAAGAATGTATACCGGGATATCTAAATTCTCCAGTTTCTTTTTGAAAACATCTGCGCTTTTCTGACCGGTGTATTGGGTGATCGCAACGCTTCCCACATACAGACCTTTTCCACGAAATGCTTCAATCAGTCGCAGTACATCCACATCATAGGTGATACCGAGATCTCCACGAACTTTGTTTTTTTCGATATCTCCGGCACTGATAACAACAACGATTTCTGCCTGGTCAGAAAGCTGCATCAGCATCTGCAGTTTGCTGTCCGGAGCAAAACCGGGCAGTACACGGGATGCGTGATAATCATCGAAAAGTTTTCCTCCAAACTCCAGGTAGAGTTTGTTGTCAAACTGATTGATACGTTCCCGGATATGTTCGGACTGCATGGATAAATATTTTTGATTATCAAATCCGATTTTCATCTAACCTTGTCCTCCTGTATAAAAAAATAAAATAACGTAACTGTTCTGTGTCTTTTACAAACACCGCCTATCGGACAGTTAAAAATACATTCCCTAGTATACTACAAAAGAGGCGAGAAATGCTATATAGAAATGAAAAAAAAACCGGAATTTGAAAATTCGGTGACGAAAGGGGGAAAAGAGTTGATTTATCGGGAAGAAATCTTTATAATAATGTAGGTATTAAAAGGAGGAGATTATGGACCAAAGACCGAATAATTATAACGATCAGGGGCCGAACGGACAGGGACCGAATGGCAATGGTGGACCCGGAGGCCCAAAGAATAAATCATCTCTGCTGGTGCTGCTGATCTGTGTACTGGCAACCCTGCTGATCTGGACAGTGTTCAGCAATATTTTACAAAGTTCCACATCGAAAGAGATCACTTATGATAAGTTTCTGGAGATGTTGGATAAAGGAGAAGTCAAATCAGTAGAACTGCAAAGTGGTGTGCTGACCATTGTTCCAAGGGAACAGAAAGTGGAGGGGGTGGAATTTGAATATTCTACCACTGCTATGGAAGACAGCACAACATTGACAGCGAGACTTCTGGAGGCAGAGCAGAAAACCGGAAATAAGATCACTTTTAATGAGATTCAGCCAGATCCAACCGGATCGATCATCTATACTATTTTAAGTCTGCTGGTACCCTTTGTATTTCTGATTATCCTGATGAACTGGGTGATGAGAAAGATGAACAAAGGTGGCGGAATGATGGGGGTTGGAAAAAGCAAAGCCAAAGCCTATGTACAGCAAGAAACCGGTGTTACGTTCAAAGACGTAGCCGGTGAGGATGAAGCGAAAGAATCCTTGCAGGAAGTGGTGGATTTCCTGCATAATCCGGGAAAATACACGACAATCGGTGCAAAACTGCCAAAAGGAGCCCTTCTTGTAGGACCTCCTGGAACAGGTAAAACTCTGTTGGCTAAAGCAGTTGCCGGAGAGGCGCATGTACCATTCTTTTCTCTGTCAGGGTCTGATTTTGTGGAGATGTTTGTGGGCGTGGGTGCTTCCCGTGTCCGTGATCTGTTTGAAGAAGCAAAGAAGAACGCACCGTGTATCATTTTTATTGATGAGATCGATGCAATTGGTAAGAGCCGTGACAGTCGGTACGGTGGCGGTAATGATGAACGGGAACAGACACTGAACCAGCTGCTTGCGGAGATGGATGGTTTTGATTCATCCAAGGGTATTCTGATCCTGGCGGCAACCAATCGTCCGGAGATTCTGGACCCGGCACTGCTTCGTCCGGGCCGTTTTGACCGTCGCGTTATCGTGGAACGCCCGGATCTGAAAGGACGTGTCAATATCCTGAAGGTGCATGCAAAAGATGTGTCACTGGATGAAACCGTGGATCTGGATGCAATTGCACTGGCAACTTCCGGAGCAGTGGGATCTGATCTTGCCAACATGATCAATGAGGCAGCCATTCTTGCTGTAAAGAACGGAAGAAAAGCCGTTTCCCAGAAAGACCTCTATGAAGCAGTGGAAGTTGTCCTGGTCGGTAAAGAAAAGAAGGATCGTATTCTCAGTCAGGAAGAGCGTCGGATCGTTTCTTACCATGAGGTGGGTCATGCGCTGGTAAGTGCCCTGCAGAAGGATGCGGAGCCGGTGCAGAAGATCACGATTGTACCGCGAACCATGGGAGCTCTCGGATATGTCATGCAGGTACCGGAAGAAGAAAAATACCTGAATACCAAAGCGGAGCTGGAAGCAATGCTGGTAGGTCTCCTTGGTGGTCGTGCTGCAGAAGAAGTGGTATTCGGTAATGTAACGACCGGAGCATCTAATGATATTGAAAAAGCTACGCAGATCGCAAAAGCGATGATCACCCAGTACGGCATGTCTGAAAAGTTCGGACTGATGGGACTGGCGAGTGTGGAACATGAGTATCTGAACGGCCGTGCAACTCTGAACTGTGGCGATGCAACAGCAACCGAGATCGATCACGAAGTGATGAAGATGCTGAAAGAATCTTATGAGCAGGCAAAACAGATGCTTTGCAAACACAGAAAAACACTGGACAAGATTGCTGCGTTCCTCATCGAACGCGAGACGATCACCGGAAAAGAATTTATGGAGATTTTCCACGAAGCAGAAGGTACAGAGGGACAGGAACCGATGACAGAAACCGCATTGCAGGAGGAAGAAGTAACTGCGGATCCTGTCAGCGATATATCGGAAGAAAAGAAAGTACAGGAGCCGGTGAAGGAAGACTCACAGGAATCTCCGATACAGGAATAAAAGAAATATCTGCCGGAAGGCAAAGAGAAAGGAAAATGGAACAGGAGACTGCGCCATTTTCCTTTTTTCAAAAACAGAGATCAGAGGAACAAAGGAAAGAAGGGAAGGATACGGTTATGTTTGATATTCAGGAAGAACTGAAAAAATTACCTGGGAAACCGGGGGTTTATATTATGCACGATGCGCAGGATGCGATTATCTATGTGGGAAAAGCCATCAGCCTGAAAAACCGGGTGCGGCAGTATTTCCAGAACAGCAGAAATCTCGGAATCAAAAAAGAACAGATGGTGCAGCAGATTGCAAGGTTTGAGTATATTATTACAGATTCCGAGCTGGAAGCACTGGTACTGGAATGTAATCTGATTAAAGAACACCGGCCCAAATACAATACCATGCTTAAAGATGATAAGACTTATCCGTATCTGAAGGTAACGGTCAATGAGGAGTATCCCAGAGTACTGTTCGTGCGAAGAATGAAAAAGGATAAGGCCAGATATTTCGGACCGTATACCAGTTCCACAGCAGTGAAAGATTCGATGGAACTGATCCGGAAACTGTATCATGTCCGTACCTGTAACCGGAATCTGCCCCGGGATATCGGCAAAGAACGTCCCTGTCTCTACTATCATATCAAGCAGTGTAAGGCACCCTGCCAGGGTTATATTTCCAAAGAAGAATATCAGAAACAGATTGAAGGTGTACTGGATTTTCTGAATGGGGATTACAAAAAACTTCTGAAAGAACTGGAAGAGAAGATGCTCGCGGCATCGGAAGATCTGCGCTTTGAGGAAGCAGGAGAATATCGGGATCTGATGCAGAGTGTACAGAAGATCGGTGAGCGCCAGAAAATCACCGGAAGCCAGGGAGAGGATAAGGATGTGATCGCGATGGCAATGGATGAAGAAGATGCAGTGGTACAGGTGTTTTTTATCCGGGAAGGTAAAATGATCGGAAGAGATCATTTCTATCTGCGGATCGCAGCAGATGCCACACCATCGCAGATTCTTCTGAATTTTGTGAAACAGTTCTATGCAGGAACGCCGTTTATCCCGAAAGAGCTGATGCTGCAAAGAGATATTGAAGAGATTGAAGTGCTGGAGGAGTGGCTCAGTAAAAAACGAGGGCAGAAAGTGCATATCCGGGTGCCGAAAAAGGGAACAAAGGAGAAACTGGTGGAACTGGCAGCAAGAAATGCACGGATGGTACTGACTCAGGATAAGGAGAAACTGAAACGGGAAGAGGGAAGAACAATCGGAGCTATGAAAGAAATCTGTGATCTTCTGGAACTGGATAGTCTGCAGCGGGTAGAGTCTTATGATATCTCCAACATCAGCGGATTTGAGTCGGTAGGTTCCATGGTGGTTTACGAAAAAGGAAAACCGAAAAGGAACGATTACCGTAAGTTCAAGATCAAATCTGTCCAGGGACCGGACGATTACGCCAGCATGGAAGAAGTGCTGACAAGGCGGTTCCGGAGAGGAATTGAGGAACAGAAAGACAAAGAAGAAGAGGAATTCAGTGGTTTCAGTCAGTTCCCGGATCTGATCCTGATGGACGGTGGAAAGGGACAGGTGCATGTGGCAGAACAGGTACTGGCGGAACTTGGGCTTACGATTCCGGTCTGTGGTATGGTCAAAGATGACAATCACCGGACAAGAGGACTGTATTATCAGGAGCATGAGATTCCTATCAGCCATACCAGTGAGGGGTTTAAGCTGATTACGAGAATCCAGGATGAAGTGCATCGATTCGCTATTGAATATCATCGTCTGCTTCGAAGCAAGGGACAGATTCATTCGATTCTGGATGATATTGAGGGTATCGGACCGACACGGAGAAAGGCCCTGATGAAATATTTCAAATCTATTGAGGAGATCCGGGCGGCAAGTGAAGAAGAACTTGGCAATGTTCCGTCGATGAATCGGCAGTCTGCACAAAAAGTGTACCAATTTTTTCATTCTTGATGGTTGATTTCTTGCAGTTTGAGGTTTCATGTGATAAGATATTTATAAAGTTTTGAAAAAGGAGAGCGAGATATGAAGGCTGTAAAACTGACCAAACTGGTTCAGGAAATGAACCTGAAGAATCTTACGCCGGAAGTGGACATGGAGCATGTACGCATCACTCTTCCGGATATTAACAGACCGGCCCTTCAGCTGACAGGATATTTTGAACATTTTGCCTCTGAACGAGTACAGATTATCGGTTATGTAGAGTATACTTATCTGATGCACCTGAATCCGGAAGAGAGAAAACGTAGTTTTGAGAATTTTGTATCCAAACAGATTCCCTGCGTGATCTTTACAACGATGACTGAACCGGATGAAGATATGCTGGATATGGGAAGAAAGTACAATGTTCCGATTCTTGTAACAGAAAAAACCACATCCAATTTCATGGCAGAGATTATCCGCTGGCTGAATGTACAGCTGGCACCGTGTATCTCCATCCATGGTGTACTGGTGGATGTATATGGTGAAGGTGTTCTTATCATGGGTGAGAGCGGTATCGGTAAGAGTGAAGCGGCTCTGGAACTGATCAAACGCGGTCATCGTCTGGTAAGTGATGATGTGGTGGAGATCAGCAAAGTCAGTGATGTGGAACTGGTGGGAACTGCACCGGATATCACCCGGCATTTTATCGAACTGAGAGGTATCGGTATCATTGATGTGAAGACACTGTTCGGTGTGGAAAGTGTAAAAAATACCCAGTCCATCGATCTGGTCATCAAACTGGAAGAATGGAGCCGGGATAAAGAATATGACCGTCTGGGACTGAAAGAAGAGTATACAGAGATTCTTGGCAATAAAGTGGTGTGCCATTCTCTGCCGATCCGTCCGGGTCGAAATCTGGCTGTTATCGTGGAATCTGCGGCAGTCAACCACCGTCAGAAAAAGATGGGATACAATGCAGCGCAGGAACTGTATAACCGTGTACAGGCAAACCTGGCAAAAAAGAAGGAGGACTAAAAAGATGAGTTACTGTTTTGGAATTGATATCGGAGGAACAACCGTAAAATGCGGATTATTTACAACAGAAGGTGTACTTCTGGAAAAATGGGAGATTAAAACCCATACAGAAGAAAATGGAAAAGCAATCCTTCCGGATGTAGCAGAAACAATCCTGAAAAAAATGGAAGAAAAAGGGATTGAAAAAACAGAAGTTACCGGTGTGGGTGTAGGTGTTCCGGGACCGGTTGTAAAAGAAAGAGAAGTACAGGTGGCAGTGAATCTGCACTGGGGATATACCATGCTGGCAGATGATCTGGAAAAACTGCTGGGTCAGATTCCGGTAAAAGTAGGAAATGATGCCAACGTTGCAGCTCTTGGTGAGATGTGGAAAGGCGGTGGAGAAGGTACAAAGAACCTGATCATGGCTACACTGGGAACCGGTGTCGGTGGCGGCATTATCGTGGATGGCAAGATTGTTACCGGAGCACATGGAGCAGGTGGAGAAATCGGACATGCCTGTGTGGAACCGGAAGAAACCGAAAGCTGTAACTGTGGAAATAAAGGCTGTCTGGAACAGATGGCTTCTGCTACCGGTATCGTAAGAATCGGTAAAAAAATCATGGCAGAAAATACTGCTGAGACAAAACTGCATCTGGATAATTTCAGCGCAAAAACCATCTTTGACGCATACAAAGAAGGTGACGGTGTTGCAAAACAGATTGTAGATAAATTTGCCGAGTATCTGGGAACCGCACTGGCTATTTTCACCTGTGTGGTAGACCCGGAAGTAATCGTCATTGGTGGTGGTGTATCCAAAGCCGGTCAGCCTCTGATAGATGCAGTAGCAGGCTACTACAAAGAGCACGCTTTCATCAGTTGTAAAGACACTCCGATCGTTCTGGCAAAACTGGACAACGATGCCGGAATCTATGGTGCTGCAAAACTGGTAGTTGCATAGATGAAAATAAGAACAAACAATGAGATGAAATCGTTGTCTGAATGTAACTATTCAGTAGCCACTGTACCGCGAGGTGTTTTGGCATGAATATGCCAAAATCCCGAGACATACAAGCCAAAATGCCATCACCGAAGGTGATTTTAAATGCATTTTGGCACGTAACTGTGAAGGTACTGAACAGTTACGTCTGAATAACAAAAAGAACGGATACAAATCCATGAAAAACATGGTTTTGTATCCGTTCTTTTTGGTGCCTTGTATCGCAAGAATCGGTTCCACGGACCAATTATGATTCCATCTGTTATGGGATCTGTCAGGCGGCCGGAGCAGCATCCTGTCCGCCGGTATCCGGAGTGGCAGGATCACCGCCTGCAGCCGGAGCAGAAGCATCCGGCGGTGCAGCACCAGTGCCACCGGTATCCGACGGTGTTGCGCCGGCACCGGCATCAGTTGTTGTGCCATCACCGGTCGCAGAATCTGTGCCATCACCGGTAGTGGTATCACCATCTGTATTACTCTCAGAGTCGGAAGGACTTGCTTCCTGTGAGGGCAACGGAGCTGGTGTAGGAGCCACATAATGGCGGGTACACCGCACAGTAGGAATGGTAGAAGTTTCAAAATATTCTGTACGGGTCGGGCATCCGGAACCTGCCAGCAGTCCGCTGGAAGTACAGATCGTAGCCTGTTTTACAGTAGAAGGAATCTCGAAATCCACATAAGGAAGATCTGCATGGATCCGGCCCATAACCTTTTTCCACAAGTTTTTATGGAAAGATTTGCAGTCATCTTCCAGAAATTCGTTGGTGTCATAACCTGCCCATACGGCACAGGTGTAATATGGTGTAAAACCTGCAAACCACACGTCACGGGTTGCAGACGTTGTACCTGTCTTACCTGCTACCGGCATATTATCCAGTTTCAGACCGTTACCGGTACCACCCTCGTCGTTGACAACACTTTCGAGAGCACTTGTAAGCAGATAAGCAGTGCTTTCACGGAAGACTTCGGTTGTTTTGGGTTTGTTTTCCAGTACCACATCTCCGTTCTGATCCAGAATCTTGGTATAAAATACCGGTTTGGTGTAAGTACCACCATTTGCAATTGCAGCATAGGCAGCAGTCAGTTCCAGTGTGGAGACACCGTTGGTGATACCGCCCAGGGCAGTAGGTTCTCTCGCATCATCGAAAACCTGACCGTTGATTACTTCGTGATCGGTAACTTTTTCGAACCCCAGATCTTTCAGATACGTATATCCGAGTCGGGGGGTGACATCACGGAAACACTGTACGGCAATGGTATTACAGGAATACTTGAGGGCATCACGGATCGTCATGGTACCGCGATAACCGCTGTAGGCATTTTTAACCGGGCGGTTTGTATTCTCATAAGTGATTGCCTGGTCCACATAAGTGTCTGCCAGAGTAAGTCCCAGATCATTGATTGCAGGTCCGTAGACAGCCAGCGGTTTGAAAGTAGAACCAGGCTGGCGGTAGGTATCGGTTGCCCGGTTCAGGGTAAGACTGGCAGTCTTTTCACCACGTCCTCCGACCAGAGCTTTGACATATCCGGTGTGCTGGTCAATGATAACCATAGAAGATTGTGGCTGAGGAGCGAAGCTGATTCGTTCGGCAAGAATGGTTTCGCCTTCACCGACAACGGCTGCTTTATATTCATCCACATAGTGTTGCGCTTCTTCTTCGGAGTCAAATAAAAGGTCAAAATTATCTTCTCCATGATCTTTGAAATATAGTTTCATCATTTCTTTACTATAGTTCTGGATGGTTCCGTCTGCTTTCTGCACTGTCAGAGCCCAGTCGATACCCAGCTGTATATGAGCCGGGAAGTTTTCTTCATTTTGATATTCTTCATCCAGAATAGACTGAATGGCCGGATCCTGTGTGGTATAGATCCGAAGACCGCCACTGTAAAGGGCGTTTTGTGCCTGTACTTTTGTATAGCCTTTCTGTTCCTGCAGATCTGTAATGATCTGTGAGGTCAGTTCATCAATGAAATAAGAGTACGGGGTAGCGGTTTCCTGGGAAGAATCTGTTTCCTGGATCCGTTCATAGACGTTGTCGGCAAGTGCTTCCTGATATTCTGTTTCGGAAATATATCCCTGATCCCGCATATTGGTCAGCACCTTTTTGCGGCGTTTTGCATTTTCTTCCGGAAAACGAATCGGATTATATGCATAAGGATTCTGGGGGATTGCAGCAAGTACAGCACATTCGGAAAGTGTCAGATCTTCACTGTTTTTTCCGAAATAGCGCTGAGCCGCTGCCTGGACACCATAGGTTCCGGCAGACAGATTGATGGTATTCAGATAATTTTCCAGAATTACACTTTTGGTATCCATTCCTTCGGCAGTCAGGGAAGCTTCCAGCTGAAGTGCCAGGTATTGTTCCTGGATCTTACGCTTGAAACGTTCAATCTTACCTTCGTTGGTCCAGTTGGTAAATACATTATTTTTCAGAAGCTGCTGTGTCAGAGTACTGGCGCCCTCATTAAAATGAAATCCATGGGAGACACCGTTTACAAAAGCACGTAAAATTCCCTGAATATCGATTCCATTATGTTCGTAAAAACGTTCATCCTCGATGGCAACGATTGCATGCTGCATATTCAGCGGAATCTTGCTGATCGATACCGACATACGGTTGGCATTGGGAGCGGACAGTTTCTGAAGCTGATTACCATCTGCATCATACACGAAGGTGGCATTTCCACTGGGCATGATGTTTACATCAGAGATATCCGGAGCAGTATCGAGAATAGCACGGAAGGCGCCAATCCCCATGCAACAGAAGATCACACATACTGCAGCAAAACTCAGAAACAGAATGCGCAGAAAAGTGACACCCGCCCGTTTTCCTCTTTTCGAGGAGGCGGAAGACAGTTGTTTTCGCTTTTTCTGGGTGGAATTTTTTCCAAAATTCATTTGTGTACCTCCTTTATCCTGCTTATTATAGCAAATTTCAAAATTCAATAAAAGACTGAATTAAAAAGTTCACATTTTCCTTGCATCCAGAAAGGAAAATCCCCTATAATAAAAAACAATGAATGATACTTATAAGGAGAATTACCATGTTGGAGCGATATAAAACAGTCTATCGTGGAAAAAAAGGAGAAATTATTGAAAAAAAATCCCGATTTATTGCTACGGTACGTCTTGTGGAGACAGAAGAAGAAGCGCTGGCATTTATAGAAGAGATGAAGAAAAAGTACTGGAATGCCACTCATAACTGTTTTGCCTATGTGATCGGAGAACGGAGGGAATGTGTGCGATGCAGTGATGATGGAGAACCAAGTGGAACAGCAGGAAAACCCATGCTGGATGTGTTACTTGGGGAAGAACTGTATAATACAGCGGTTGTGGTGACAAGATACTTTGGTGGAACGCTTCTGGGAACCGGAGGACTTGTGCGTGCGTATTCGAAGGCGGTACAGGAAGGTCTGGCACAGAGTGATCTGATCGAAAAACAGTATGGAAATATCCTGGAGATCGGAACGGATTACAACGGGGTGGGAAAGATCCAGTATCTGATCGGAGAAAATAAAATTCCGGTGCTTGAGTCTGAGTATACGGATAAAGTACGGTTTCAGGTACTTCTTCCAATGAGCGAGACAGAACATTTTCAAAAATTGCTGACAGAGGCAACAAATGCACGGGCCAGTCAGGAGATTGTGGATAACTGCTATTATGCGGTGTGGAACGGGAAGATACTGATGGGGGATGAATTGAGAGGGTGAGAAAACGCCGGTGCCGAAAATGACGCCGACGTTTTCCCTGTGTTTTGACAGATAAATTGTTTTGAAACTTTCGGATTAAACCGTCACCGGTTCCGGATAAGTTTCGCCCAGTGTGTCGATTACGATGGTTGCAATCACCTGATCTTCCAGTGGTCTGTCACGGAAATCAGTTGGTACAGTGGCGATTTTGTCAATGACATCAAGACCTTCTGTGATCTTACCGAAGGCTGCATAAGCACCATCCAGATGTGGGGAGGTCTCATGCATAATGAAGAACTGACTTCCGGCAGAATCCGGATGCATGGCACGTGCCATGGACAAAACACCAGGAGTGTGCTTCAGATCGTTGGCAAAACCATTCTGTGCAAATTCTCCTTTGATAGAGTATCCGGGGCCACCCATCCCGGTTCCTTCCGGGCATCCGCCCTGGATCATGAAACCTGGAATGACACGATGAAAGATTTTTCCATCGTAAAAATGTTTGTTTGCCAGGCTGATAAAGTTGTTGACGGTGTTTGGGGCGATTTCAGGATAGAGTTCGCCCTTCATCACATCACCGTTTTCCATTGTAATCGTAATAACAGGATTTGACATGATAAACGCTCCTTTTTTCGTTTTTCAGCTGCTACAGCTGTCAGAACTCATTATAATATGGAAAGAACAAAGGCGCAAGGAAAAGAATAGGTGAGAAAATTATGGAAAGAGAAATTGATTTACAGAAAATATCTGATGGAAAATTATATACAAATAAAGATATGGTAAAGGCAGGATGCGGTGAATGTCAGGGATGTTCCGACTGCTGTCGGGGGATGGGAAACTCGATCTTTCTGGATCCAATGGATATTTACCGGTTGACAACGGGATTGGAATGTACGTTTGAAGATCTTTTAACTACCTGTGTGGAACTGCAGGTGGTGGACGGATTTATCCAGCCGAATATGAAGATGACCGGAAAAGAAGAACAGTGCCCGTTTTTAAATGAAAAAGGCCGCTGTAACATCCATGCGATCCGACCGGGGATCTGTCGGTTGTTTCCACTGGGAAGATGTTATGACGGTGAAGGCGGATTTCAGTATTTTCTTCAGATATATGAGTGTAAAAAAGAGCCGAAGTCCAAAGTAAAGATCAAAAACTGGCTGGGAGTGGAAGAAATCGGAAAATATGAGAATTTTGTGGCACAGTGGCACTATTTTCAGAAGGATGCACAGAAGGTGCTGGAGGGAATTTCACAGGAAGCACTGGTAAAGAAACTTCATCTGTATTTGCTGACACTGTTTTATCAGAAGCCGTATGATGGAAAACGGGATTTCTACCGTCAGTTTGAGCAACGACTTCAGGAAGCGAAACAGCAGATCGGTATTGCAGGATAACCAAAATCAGACGATACTTCTTCTGGTGTACACAGATACTGAGAGAATTCCTGTCTGTATAAAAGGCGATAAATGATCAGGTTACTTTCAGCGAATCCCTGTATGGGATATAAGAAGTATCGAAAAGACAGAGCTCATCGAGACTGTTAAATTCCCGGACAATACCTTCTGGATATTTTCGAAGACTCAGGGAAAGTTCGTCCAGATGATGACTGTAAAAAGCTTCCCAACTGAGGTCTTTTGAACTTGGGTTATCGTATTCTTTCTGCATCAGTTCACAGAAACGGGCAGAAAACTGATTATCCCAGTAAGCGGGACCGGTCATATACCAGCAATTGCTGCCACCTTTTCGAATACGGGAAATTTTTCCGTTAAAACCGGTAGTAACGCATAACTTATCTGTTTTTTCAGAAGAAAAAGTACCGGCGTAATAAGATTCATATACATAAGAATCAAAAATATTTTCCATACAGTACAGATCAGAACAACAGATGTATGAATTTTTCAGCACCTTTCGTGCGGCATAAATAGATGAAAGATTATTTCGGACTGCATACTCTGTATTTTCAATCAGGCACACACCATATTTTTCTGCCAGATAAGAAAATGCTTCTTTTTGATGACCAACCACGATATAGATTTCCGGAATCTCAGCCTCAATCAGCTGACGGATCATCCGTTCAATAAGAATCTCTCCCTTAACCTTCAGAAAAGCTTTAGGCTTTGTATCAGACAGGGGTTTGAAGCGGGAACACATACCGGCGGCAAGGATGATGGCATTGTCTACATGATAAGGACGGAGCGCATCATAATTTCCGTTTTGAAAGCAGTCATCGAACTCAGACTTTACCATAACGAAGGAATCCTCCTGTGAATAAAACACAATAACAACGTATCGATTGTAGTGCAGTTTTCAGGGAATGTCAAGAAAAATGGTGTGGGGGGAGAAAGGGTTAAAACCCAAAAGCGTATAAAGAGACGGAATTGTAAGAAATCTGTAACGAAATATGATTAAAATATTAATAAGAGTATAATACAATAAAATAGAGAGCGCAGGTTTGTATGTGCGGAAAATACAGGAGGGGAACAGATGAAAAAGAGAAGAAGCATATTATTCACTTTGGGAATTGTACTGACATTAGCGGTGGCTGTTCCGACGGTAGCAGCAGAAAATGTAACAGGTACTACTGTTACACAGGATTCTGCAGAGAATGAAAAACAGCAGGAAGCACCGAAAGAAAATGCAACAGATGCAGTTCAGATTCCACAGACACAGGATGAAGAAAAATCTGCAGATGCTGATGGGGCAGAAAAAGAAGTTGCACCGACATGGAAAAAATTTGAAACAGAAGACGGAGTTGTGTGGAAGTTAAAACTGGGTGAGAGTACTGCCACGGACAATGATGACTATGCACATGACAAAGCCTATACCAATGATGGAAAAACATACTATATTAATAAAGACGGTGATATGACGACCGGGTACGTCAAAGTGGATGATTCAACAACAGATTCGTCAGCTGATAAACTCGAACCGGGATTGTACTATTTTTCCAAAGAAGGAAACGATCCTGCCACAGATACTCTTGGAAGTATGTTGAAAGATTGCTGGGCACAGGAAGCAGATGAAAACGGTGCATGGCATTATCTGGGATCAGATGGAAAAGCGGCAGACACCAGAGAAAAAGCGGGATGGCAGCAGCCGGAAGAAGACTGGTATTATCTGAAAGAGGATGGAACCGTCGATACTTCTAAAACAGGCTGGGTGCAGATTGAAAATGTATGGATGAAAGCCAGCAAAGGTGTGGCAGCTATTCAGAATGCAGGTTGGTACCAGATTGAAAATAGTTGGTATATGCTGAAAAACGATGGAACCAGAGATACTTCTAAAGTGAACTGGCAGCAGATCAACGGAAGATGGTACTTCCTGAAGGCTGACGGAAGCAGAGATACTTCGAAAACCGGTATGCAGACAGGAATAAATGGAAAAACGTATTTTCTGAATGCAGACGGAGTACCACAGAACGGATTCCAGACAGTAAACGGTGTTGCCTATTATTTTGATGTACAGGCAGGAACAGCAAGACAGCTGGGAAATAACTGGCAGCAGATGAATGGTTCCTGGTACTGGATCGAAAACGGCAGGGTGGCAACCGGCTGGAGAATAATCAATGGTAAGTGGTATTATCTGAATCCGGCAGACGGAAGAATGCTCACCGGATTTTATAAGGATGCCACCGGACAGTTGTTCTACAGTGATGGAAGCGGCGCAATGCTGAGCACTACAGGATGGTATCTGATGAACGGAACCTGGTACTGGGTAAATGGAAACGGATCTCTGGCGACCGGCTGGATCAATGTTGGCGGAAGCTGGTATTATATGGGTGAAAACGGGGCTATGAAAACCGGCTGGTATCAGGTCAAAGGTGTATGGTATTATTCCAATGGAAGCGGAGCGATGCAGACCGGCTGGCTGAATCGCGGAGGAACCTGGTATTATCTGACGGGAAGCGGAGCGATGGCAACCGGATGGATCAACCTGGGAGGAACCTGGTATTACCTGAACCCGGGCAATGGTGCTATGAAAATCGGCTGGTATCAGGTGAATGGCGCATGGTATTATTCCAATGGAAGCGGAGCGATGCAGACCGGCTGGCTGAATCACGGAGGAACCTGGTATTATCTGACGGGAAGCGGAGCGATGGCAACCGGATGGATCAACCTGGGAGGAACCTGGTATT
>CAKRLG010000005.1 GCA_934359255.1 uncultured Ruminococcus sp. | reverse complement strand
GTAAAATATGGAAAAAGTGAGTTTTAGAATCAAGAAATCTCACTGAAATATAAAGGGTACTAAAAAACGTCACAATTCGTGGCGTTTTTTTAGTGCAGGGAAAAGGAGACAACTACGTAAGGGTACCTGACACCTTTACGGGTTTCTGAAAATTGGAAGGGAAAAGTGTAAGAAAATTGTAAGAGTGCCTGACACTGGTTAAATGATAATATTTCTCAATTTGGAATGAAAAGAAAAACAGAGATTGATTTCAAAAAAGACATCTTATACAATCAATGCATAAAAGGAAAGCACAGTGGTTCAAGAGTACTTCCCGGCAGGAGCCTTCGTGAAGTTACATGGTCGCAGGTGGATCTGGCAGCCACACTCCGGGCAACTACAGGAAATAGAAATACCGGTTTTGTGGATTGTGGGCTATATCTGGATCCGGGAAATATCCGGTTAAAAAGGTTCCGGCAAAAACACCGGGCAGCAATTCTTTTTGTAGTGGATGCAAGCCGTTCCCAGGGTGCCAGAGACAGGCTTGCTTTTGTCAAAGGAGCGGTACTTACGATTCTCGCACGTGCATACTGTGACCGTGACCGGGTTGGTGTCATTATTTTCGGAGACCGGAAGGCACAGACGGTGCTGCCTTATACAAAAAGCGTGGATCTTGCGGCAAAGCAGATGGAAGAGATGAAGGCAAAAGGAAATACTCCCCTTGGGATGGGTATCCGGGAAGCACTCCGCCTCCAGAATCAGGATCAGAGAAAGTATCCGTGGGATCTGCATCTGATGGTGGTTTTGACGGATGGAAAATGCAACTATGATGTCCTTGCGGGAAAGCCGCTGTTGCTTGCTATGGCGGCAGCAAAACAGCTTGGGAAAGAAACGTCAGGAACGCTTATAATCGATACGGAAAAGGGAATGTTTTCGATGGGACTTGCGAAGAAGCTGGCAAAGGCTGCTGGTGGGGAGTATGTGGAGATTGGATAGAGATTTCCTGCATAATGTATAATGGATATTGAATTTTGAGTCAGACAGTAGAAAACGAATCAGAGATATGAATATGAAACAGATGAAAAACGCCCGGATCTCACATTGAGATTCAGGCGTTTCTCTCTTAAAAAGATTTATTTTCCTTCCGTAGCAAAATACTCCTTCACCATCTTCACAACCGTCCCCGACAACAGGAACACTGCGATCAGGTTTGGAATCGCCATTAACCCATTAAAGGTTTCTGCGATACTCCACAGAAGTCCCAGTTCCACTGTAGCACCAAGAATCGCTACCAGAGAATACACAACCATAAACGGCTTTACCACCTTCTCACTGGAAAACAGAAACTCGATACATCTTGCACCATACAGTCCCCATCCGATGATCGTAGAAAAAGCGAAACAACACATCGCAACGGCTGTAAAAACAGAAATCCAGCTACCATATACAGAAGTAAATCCGGAAATCGTAAGTTCTGCACCGGCAGCCTGTCCATAAGTGACCGTGGTACCGCTGCACAGAATAACCAGAGCAGTCAGGGTACAGATGACAATGGTATCAGCAAATACTTCAAAGATACCGAACAGACCCTGTTTCACCGGTTTTCTGGTATCCGCACAGGCATGGGCGATGGATCCGGTACCAAGACCAGCTTCGTTGGAGAAAATACCACGGGAAACTCCTTTTTTCATGCTGAGGAAGAAGCTTCCCACAACACCGCCGGTAACGGCACGCGGACAAAAAGCACCATAAACAATAGAATAAAAAACATGTGGAATATTACGGTAATTCATAATGACAACACCCAGTGCCAGAAGAATATAAAACAGTGCCATAAAAGGAACCAGTTTTTCCGTCACACTTCCGATTCGCTTGATACCGCCAAGAAGGATCAGACCGACCAGAATCGTGATCACGATTCCGATGATCAGATTCAGTGTGCTGACAGACTGATCAGAAATCAGGTGGAAATTAATCAGTGCGGAATCGACAGCCGTTGTGATCGTATTGACCTGTGTGGCGTTACCGGTACCGAACACGGTAAGGACACCGAAAGCGGAAAAAAGGTATGCCAGCCAGTGCCAGTGTTTTTTCAGACCATTTTTTATATAATACATAGGTCCGCCGACCAGATCTCCCTGGGCGTTGGTTTCACGAAAATGAACGGCAAGGGTAACTTCGGCGAATTTGGTACACATGCCAAGCATAGCCGAGATCCACATCCAGAAGACAGCACCGGGTCCGCCGATGGCGATGGCACCCGCGACTCCGGAAATATTACCGGTACCGACCGTCGCGGCCAGAGCGGTACAGACTGCCTGAAAAGGCGTCAGAGAACCGTCAGATGCGTCTTTTTTTCGGAACATACGTCCGATGGTGGTCTTGATTGCATAGGGAAATTTGCGGATCTGTAAAAAATGGGTGCGGATCGTCAGATACAAACCGACACCGATGATACAGATCATAGCAGGGACTCCCCAGATAAAATTGTTGACCGCCGAATTGATGGATTCGATTGTACTTAACATAGATTATCCCTTTCTTTGGTTAAAATAAAAACTGATTTGTCCATTTGGCTGAAAAAAGCTAAATAGACTTTATCAGTATAGCATAGTTACGTGCAAAAGTGAAGAAAAAATATCCCCCATAGAGGCTTGTGAAAAAAGAAACAAACATGATATAATGAGCGGAAGAGAGTCAGAGGGAGCTTGCTCACTCTTGGCGAACGGCGAAATTATGGAGTGATGAAATCACGACATAATGGCATTTATGAGTGGATAGTACATGCATGTATCAGATATAGAGAAAATGGTCGGGTGTACATCCAGGTTTAGCGGAGGAACTGAATATATGGAATTACTGGAACAGATAGAGGACTATTGGACCGACAGAGCCGAAGGGTACTCTCAGGTCAATCAGGAAGAACTGGCGGGAGACAACCGGACGAACTGGAGACGGGAACTCGAGAGTCATTTTCCGGAAGACAGAACAAACGAAATCTATAAGATCCTGGATATCGGAACCGGTCCCGGATTTTTTTCGATTATTCTTGCGGAAGCCGGTTATTCAGTGACGGCGGTGGATTATACAGAAGCCATGCTGGAAGAAGCGAAAAAAAATGCAGGGGCGCTTGCCAAAAAAATCACATATCGCCAGATGGATGCCCAGCATCTTGATTTTGCGGATGAAACCTTTGACGCGGTAGTCAGCCGGAATCTGACCTGGAATCTCGAAGACCCGGCACAGGCGTATAAAGAGTGGATGCGGGTACTGAAAAAAGGTGGTGTCTTGTTAAATTACGATGCCAACTGGTACCATCATTTATTTGATGCGGAAAAGAGAGTGGAATATGAGAAAGACCGCGAGATGGTGACAGAGTCCGGACTGGAAGATCATTATACCTGTACGGATATCGACACGATGGAAGAAATTGCAAGACAGGTACCACTCAGCAAGATCGGACGCCCGCAGTGGGATCAGAATGTGCTGAAGAAACTGGGTGTGGAACATATCACAGTAGACGCGGAGGTCTGGAAAAACGTATGGTCTGAGGTAGAAAAAGTGAATTATCATTCTACACCGATGTTCGGTATTGAAGCGATTAAATAATGAAAGAGGAATATTATGAGAAACGAAAATAAATTTCATATAGCAGGGCAGGTGATAGCCCCGGGAGAAAGATGGCAGGGAACACTGACGATCGGAAACGGGGAGTTTGCACTTCCTGCAGCAGTCCTGCATGGACGAGAAGAGGGAAAGACGGTACTGATCACGGCAGCAGTGCATGCGGGGGAATATGTCGGCGTGGAGACAGCTGTAGAGCTTGCACGGGAACTGAAACCGGAAAAAGTGACAGGAATGATTGTGATCGTGAAGGTGATTTGTACTAATGAATTTGAACAGCGAATGGGAAGTATCTGTCTGGAAGATAGAAAAAATCTGAATCGGGAATTTCCGGGAGATCAAAAAGGAACAAAGATGCAACGACTGGCCTGGGCGATAGAAAAAGATTTACATAGCGTGGCAGATTATTATATTGACTTGCACAGCGGAGATGATTATGAAGATCTGACGCCTTATGTGTATTACGCAGGGGAGGCAAAAAAAGATGTTGTGGAGATTTCCAGAAAGATGGCACAACAGGTAGACGTACCATATATGGTACGGTCAAATGTGGTATCCGGCGGCTCGTATAATTATGCAGCATCCTGTGGAATTCCAAGTATTTTGATCGAGCGTGGTGGTATGGGTCAATGGACGAGAGAAGAAGTAGAGTCCAATAAACGCGATGTGAAAAATATCCTGCGCTACCTCGGGATTTACCAGACAAGCCGTGGCTACTGGAATCATTATCCGATGGAAGTGACCGATGTGGTGTACCAGTCAGCAAATCAGGCTGGTTTGTGGTATCCGGAGAAAAAGCCGGGGGATATGTTCCTGGAAGGGGAAAAGCTCGGAAAAGTGACCGATTATGAAGGAAAAACGCTGGAGACAAGTTACGGTGAGTATGATGGTGTGATCCTGTATCAGACCGGCAGTCTGCAGGTTACAAAAGAAGGTCCGATGATCGCCTATGGAAGAATTGCCTACGAGAAAGATGATCGGAAAGAAAAAATCGCCGGTTACTGGACGAAACGAAGCGCAGATTTTAAAGAACAACGAAGAGAGGAACTGCACAGTCCGCTGGCGGGACGCTGGATGGAAGAAATTGATAAGTATATACCGGAAGGGGAACATCTGCGGATCCTGGATGTGGGATGCGGAACCGGATTTTTCACGATTCTTCTGGCAAAGAGAGGTCATCAGGTGACCGGCATCGATCTGACACCGGATATGATCCTCCATGCGAGAGAACTGGCGAAAGAAGAAGGGGCAGATTGTGAATTTCATGTCATGGATGCGGAACATCCGGAGTACGATGACAATACATTTGACTTTGTAATTTCCCGAAACCTGACCTGGACACTTCCGGATGCACAGAAAGCTTATAAAGAATGGATGCGCGTGCTGAAACCGGGAGGTGTGCTGTTAAACTTTGATGCCAATTACGGACTTGAAGACTGTACAGATACTTCGAACCTTCCGGAAAATCATGCTCATCATCAGATCGAAAATGAATTATTGCAGGAATGTGAAGATATCAAACGACAATTACCGATCAGCAGTTATGTAAGACCGGCCTGGGATTTGGAAATCCTTAGTAATATTGGTGTAGAACAGTTTCGAATTGATATGGGAGTAAGTCAGAGAATTTATCAGGAACAGGATGAGTTTTATAATCCTACCCCGCTGTTTACATTGTGTGTGAAAAAAGGTGATCTATGATCGATATCAAACAGTTAAAATACTTCATAACCTGCGCAGATGCCGGCTCTTTCAGCGAGGCGGCATCTGTTTTGTATACCACGCAGTCCAGCGTGAGTAAAGTGATCCGGGCACTGGAAGAGGAGATGCAGGCATCCCTTTTTGTGAGAAATGCCCACGGAATCAGCCTGACACCAAACGGCAAACAGGCGTACGCCTACGCCAGCCGCGTACTCGAAAATGTAGAAGCGATGGCGGAACTGTCTACAGTTGGAGACACCCAGTGGCTGAATATTTCTTTCAATCCGAGTTCCTGGATGGCGGATTGTTTTGTAAAATTCTATCAGCTCCATGAAAAAGAAAACCTGCACTGTCAGGCTCACACAGGAAAAATGCGTGAAGTGATGGAACGTATCCACGAGTACAAAGACGAACTCGGCTTCCTCTACGTGACCACCCGCCAGCAGACCGATCTGCAATACCTGCTGGTAAGAAAACAACTGGAATTCGTCCCCCTGAAAGAACTGGATACCTGCCTGTACCCCGGCGGCGGACACCTGCAAAAAGAAGGAAAACCGCTCACCCAGGAAGAAATTCAGAATCTGCACTACATCCAGAACTTCCTCGAAGACGCCAGCAACTACGAAGGCTGGAAACTGGACACAGAAGACGACCTGACCCTCGGTAAAATCGACGTCTCCGTCGTAACCAACAGTGACTACATCATGGAAAAAATGCTGGACCACGGTAACCTCGCCAACATCAGCGGCGACACCCTGACCCCAGAAAAAACCATCTCCCGCCCCAGCATCCACCTGACCCACGAATCCAGCAAAATAACTTTCGGCTACGTAAAAAGAGAAAAAACACCACTGTCAGATCTGGCAGAGCAATTCCTCGACTATATAAAACAGGAACTGGACGAAGAGTAGGAAACGGAATGATCCGAGAAAATAAAAATGTAGCCGGTCTGTGAAGCTTTGGAATAGCCATAGTCCAAAACAGAATAATTGATAACCCCCCAGGGGGCTTATCACAGAAATACAGAAATGATATACTCATTACAGTTCTTGCGATGAGGTGATAAAATGAAAAAATATGTATTACATAGATTTTTACAGTTAATCCCCATTTTATTGGGGATTACTTTTTTGTCTTTTGCCATGATGCGTATGGCGGGATCGGATGTAGTTACGGAGATGTATCAGAACAGGGGGACAGAAGTATCCCAGGAAATCATTGATGCGAAAAGAGCGGAGCTTGGCCTGGATCAGCCGTTTCTGGTGCAGTATGGAAGGTGGCTCGGAGGAATGCTGACCGGCGATATGGGTGAGAGCTATATGACAGGAAAGCCTGTATTTTCCACGTTTTTGTCAAAACTTCCGGCAACCTTGCTTCTGACCGTACTGTCGATTCTTTTGACCGTACTGGTTTCGATTCCGTTTGGTATTCTGGCAGCGGTTACGCATGATAAGATCCCGGATCTGATCCTGCGGTTTTGCAGCTTTATTGGTAATGCGATGCCGAATTTCTTTGTTGCTATGTTGTTGATGCAGTTGTTAAGCATCAAGCTTCAGCTTCTCCCGGTAATTTCAGATGGTGTGACGCTGAAGAGTGCATTGATGCCGGCGCTTACGCTGGCGATTTCCATGTCTGCAAAGTATATGCGCCAGGTTCGTGCGGCGGTGCTGGAAGAATGGAACAAAGATTATGTACAGGGAGCCCGTGCACGAGGCGTACGGAACCGGGTGATCTTATGGAAAAATGTAATGAAATCTTCCATGTTGACGATTATCACCCTGTTAGCTTTGTCCATCGGAAGCCTGCTTGGAGGAACTGCTATCATAGAAAGTATTTTTATGTGGGATGGCGTCGGAAAACTGGCAGTAGATGCTATCACGATGCGAGATTATCCGGTCATTCAGGCCTATGTGGTATGGATGGCGATCATATATGTGCTGGTGAATCTGATTACTGATCTTTTATATCACTGGCTGGATCCGAGAATTCGTCTGGGGGTGACAAAAGGATGAGAGAACCAACGATAAGAAAACAGAATATACACAGAAATCATCTGAAAACCCGCCTGATCATTTTTGGTATACTGGCACTTGCTCTGGTGATCGCCTCGTATTTCAGTGAATACCTGTGTCCGTATGATCCATATCTGCAGGACCTTGCCAATGCAAAGGCTGTGCCGTCCGCTGCACATATTTTCGGTACCGATCGATATGGAAGAGATATGTTATCGCGTGTGATCGTTGGAAGCAAAACCAGTATCTATTCTACGTTATTACTGGTTGCATTTATCACGGTACTTGGAACAATTGTAGGAATCTTCTGCGCCTGGAGCGGAAACTGGGCGGATACGGTTCTGATGCGTATTTCAGATGTATTTCTTGCGTTTCCGGGACTGGTATTTGCCCTCGCGGTTGCAGCAGCACTGGGTGGAGGTGTCCATAATGCGATCATAGCACTGGGAGCTATCAGCTGGCCGAAATACGCCAGGGTGGCAAGAAGTGAAACGCTGGCGCAGAAAGAAACGGTATATCTGCGGGCAGCAAAACTGTCCGGTTGTGGAACCTGGAAGCTGATCTTCAAACATATTCTTCCGAATATAGTCGGACCGATCCTGGTAACGTCCATGCTGGATATCGGAACAATGATGATGGAACTTGCAGGTCTGTCTTTCCTTGGTCTGGGGGCAAAGCCGCCGGTGGCAGAATGGGGAAGTATGATGAGTGATACAAGAAATCTGCTCACAACCCATCCATGGGTAACACTGGCACCTGGTTTTGCAATCTTTGTATCCGTTATGATATTTAATCTGCTGGGCGATACGGTCAGAGACTGGCTGGATCCACGAAATGGGAGGTAGAACAGGTGACGGAAGTAATTCGCTATGAACATGTAGATATCAGTTATAAAGGAAATATGGTTGTGCACGATGCCAGTTTTTCTGTGGAGGAAGGTGAGATCCTTGGAATCGCAGGAGAAAGCGGCAGTGGGAAATCAACACTGATCAAGGCGGCTATGGGGCTGCTGGGAGCAGACGGACTGGTGACCAGAGGAGATATCTGGTATAAGGGGATGGATCTGCCTGACCTGAAACCAAAGGAAATGAGAAAATTGTGTGGACCGGAACTGGGGATGATTTTCCAGACAGCCGGAAGTTCTTTTTGTCCGATACGAACGGTACGCGCGCAGCTGTATGAATTTATGACAGAGCATGAAAAAATAAAAAAGGATGTATTTGAGAAGAGGGCAGAAGAACTGCTGGAAAAGTTCGGGTTCGAAGATCCCAAAAGAGTGCTTGACAGCTATCCCTTTGAACTGTCCGGAGGTATGCAGCAACGAGTGGGTATCGCAGCGGCCATGCTTTTGAATCCGAAAGTACTGATGGCAGATGAGCCTACGTCTGCACTGGACGTAACGGTTCAGAAACAGGTGGTAGAAGAGATGCTTATGGTTCGGGAAAAGTTTGGAACATCGATCCTGCTGGTCACTCACAATATGGGGGTGATTCGTGCAATGGCTGATAAGGTGCTGATCCTTCATGAAGGTGAGATCATGGAATACGGGGCGACAAAAGAGGTGTTTGCCAATCCTCAGTCGGCATATACAAGAAAGCTGCTGGCAGCAGTTCCAAAACTTCGGAGGTAATAGAAAGATGAGTTTGGTATTAGAAGTAGAACATCTGACAAAAACATTTGTTTCTCCGGGAAGAGAGGATTATACAGCGGTAAATGATGTGAGTTTTTCTTTGCATTCCGGTGAAAAACTGGCGATTATCGGGGAAAGTGGAAGCGGAAAGACAACCGTTGTCAATATGATCACGAGGCTGCTGGATGCGACGTCCGGTACGATCCGGCTGGATGGAGAAGATATTACTTTCAAAAAAGGAAGAGAACTGAAAAACGTATACAAGAAGATGCAAATGGTATTTCAGACACCAACGGAAAGTTTTAATCCGCGTCGTACACTCGGTGATGGCATTGCGGAAAGTCTGATCAATCATGGTGGGAAGAAGAAGGAAGCACTGGAAGAGGCAGGTCACCTGCTGGAACTGTGTGGACTGGAAAGAGAATTTGCAAAACGTTATCCATACGAAGTCAGCGGCGGTCAGTGTCAGAGAGCTGCCATTGCACGGGCGATTGCGATCAGCCCGAAGCTTTTGATCCTTGACGAAGCGACTTCGGCACTGGATGTTACCATTCAGAAAGAAATTCTGGAATTACTGGAAAAATTAAAGACAGAACGGAATATGACATATCTGTTTATCTGCCATGATATCGCACTGGTACAGGAATTTTGTGACAGAGTACTTGTGATGTATCATGGAAAAATTGTGGAGGAAGGAAAGCCGGATGAAGTGATCCGGAATCCGAAAATGGATTATACCAGAAGACTTATCGAAAGTGTTCTGTGATAATAAAAGGAATTGATGATGAAAAAGAAAGGAACGTAACATGAGGAAAACGAAGAAATTGCTCAGCGCTGCATTAAGTGTTGCATTATGTGCAGGTATGCTGGCAGGATGCGGAAACAAAGAAACCGGAAACGAGAAGGAAAACGGAACGGAAACAAAAACCGAGACAACAACAGAAACAGGGAAAAAGACCATGGTGATCGGTGACACCACATTCAACAGTTCCAACGAAGAGAACAATGTGAATCCACACGATGCGTATTCCGGCTGGGCCTGTATTCGATATGGAATCGGTGAGACACTGGTAAAATATTCTGATACCATGGAAATCGAACCATGGCTTGCAAAAGAATGGGAAAATGTAGATGATCTGACCTGGAAGATCACATTACAGGACAATGTAAAATTTTCCAGTGGTCGTGACATGGATGCGGAAGCAGTAAAAGAATGTCTGGAACATCTGATTGAAAATCATGAGCGGGCAAAAAATGACCTGATGATCGAATCCATAGAGGCAGATGGTCAGGTGCTTACTATCCACACTACGGAACCAAAACCGGCACTGTTAAATTATCTTGGAGATCCATACGGATGTATCATCGATGTGGATGCCGGATTTGACGATGGAATCGTAGCAGGCACCGGTCCGTATATTGCTGTAGACTGTCAGAGTGATGATCACCTGATACTGGTGAAAAATGATGATTACTGGAATGGAACACCGAAGATCGATGAGCTGACGATCCGTACCATTACAGATGGAAGCACACTGGCAAATGCGCTCCAGTCCGGAGAAGTACAGGCTGCATATGGTATGGCGTATGAAAGTTATCCGATGTTTGAAAATGATGATTATACATTTTCACAGATTTCGACATCCCGTTGCTTCTTTGGAAAAATGAACTTTGATGAAAGCTCTGTATGTGCAGATCCGGCAGTCCGAAAAGCGATCGCGATGGGAATTGACAAAGAAAACTTTGTTGCAACGCTTCTGGAAGGAAATGGATATCCGGCCAATGGTGTATTTCCTGATGGTTCTGCATTTGGAGGTGATAAGGTAACTACAGAAACTTATGATCCGGAAGGAGCAAAGGAAGTTCTGGAAAAAGCCGGATGGAAAGATACAGACGGAGATGGCATTCGTGAAAAAGATGGAAAGAAACTGACTGTAAGATGGCTGACCTATCCAAGCCGTCAGGAACTGCCACTGCTTGCAGAATCCGCACAGGCTACGCTGAAGGATATCGGAATTGATCTGGATATCAACTGTACAGCAGATAACAACTCGGTAGCGGATGATCCTACAGCATGGGATGTCTATGCGATGGCAAATGTACAGGCTCCTACCGGTGATCCGGAGTATTGGTTTACTGTGTTTGCCACTTCTGATGCGACAAGAAATCAGGGAAAATACAGCAGTGAAAAACTGGATAATCTGGAAAAAGAACTGAGTGCGGAATTTGATACAGAAAAACGTGCAGAACTTGCTGTACAGATGCAGCAGACTGTTCTGGACGATCATGCATTTGTCTTCTGTTCGTTCCTGAAAATGAGCATGATCTCCAAAGCAAATGTTACTGGATATGAATCTCATGCCTGCGATTATTATCAGGTTACGGCGGATTTGGATATTAACTGAGAACAGAGAAAACGCATATCATGTGATTTTAAACATGAAAAAGGGGCTGCCCGTTTTTGGGAAGTCCCTTTTTCATGGTGAATATCTGAAAATCCTTTTTTACTCTGATATCAGGATGGCAGACATTTTCCATCACGGATACAGGTTGGCTCTTTATTGGCAGTCATGGTTACCATATAACCATCCTTACCAAAATTAACTGCAACTACTTTTCCATCTTTTGTATGAAAAATCTGAATAATCACATCCGTTGCAGCAGGATTTTTTCCCAGATAATTACTCGGTGTGGTATTGCCGGTAGGAATATTGCCACTGCCGAAGGTATAACGGGGACTGGCTTTTTTATCAGCACTGTCCAGATAAACCAATACGGATCTGGCTATTTTCCGGCTGGAAGTATTCGCTTCTACCGGATCCTTTGGATTCTTTTGTAAAGCATTCAGAGCACCGTTAGATATTCGTCCCAGATTACGCATTTCCTTACCATCAATTGTAGATTTGAACTTACAGGATTCATCAAAACTCTCCGGATATAAAGCATAGCACTCCGACATAGCTGCCTGGGAGGCAGTCCAGATATCTTTTGTTTCAGCTATCAGAGCCTTTTGTTTGGCTTTATCTATATAACCGGTCAAAGCAGGTATAAGAAGTGCCGCAAGAATAGCCAGAATAGTAAGTACTACGATAAGTTCCACAAGCGTGAATCCACGTTTGTTTTTCCTTGATTTGATATAAATCCCCCTCCTTTGCATGTGCATTAAATATAGAGTATTATTAGTATAATAACGCGAGGATGGTAATAGGTCAAGAAGAAAAGTGGCAGCATTATTGTGAAAAGTGACAATGGTGACAACATGCAAATTATGTTGTACAATATAAAAGTATTCAGCAGACAGTAACAAACGAGATATTTTAGCTTGTAACTGTGGGGGCTGAATATTTACGCGTAATTAATTAATCATTCAATGAATAAGGTAGGAAAGATGAAAAAGAAAATAGTGTGTATCATTTTAGTAGCCGCTGTTGCTGTCGTGGCAGCGGGTTTGCTTGTGCCAAATGCAGTTAATAAAATAACAAAAGAAAATGTGATTACTTCTTCACAGCTGGAAAAAGTGATTAATATCAGTGATTTATCTACGGCAGAGTTTATGTATAATGGAATTGCTACAAAATACAGTGAAAAAGATTCTACAAAAGCAGAATGTAATATTGCTTATGAAGCAAGCGTAAAAGTCGGAATTGAAATGGATAAAGTTACGCTTTCAATTGATGAAGAAAATAAAACGGTTACACCGGAATTACCGAAAATAGACGTAAACAGTGTAACTGTAGATCCGGATTCGCTGAGTTACATTCCGCAAAATCCGGACATTGAAATGAAAGAAATTCTTGAATTATGTAAGAAAGATGCGTTGGATGAAGCAGCAGAATCGAAGGAGCTGTACCAGACAGCAGAAGAAAATATCCAATCAGCAATTGAAGCATTACTCTCTCCGATTTTAAAAAATGCGGAGTATACGATTCAATGGTAATAAAGCGTAAAAAGATTCGGAGGAAAACAGAATGAAAATACATAAGAAAAGAAATACAATATTACTTATAATGATATCATGTGCACTCCTTTTAGGAGGATGTGGTAAAGAAAAACAGACAGCTGATTTTTCAGGTGTCACATCTGTGTGTGAATTGGCGACCTTGAAATGTTATTATCATAATGTGGCAAAAGAAGAAATAGATGCCAGCGGTCCGTTTGCCAAATGGTTTAAGACAGGATATAAGAAAATCTGGACAGAATATAGTGGAATTATAGAAAATGGGATTGACGTAAGTAAAGTAGAAGTGTCAGAACCGGATAAAGATGGAGTGGTAACAATTACTATTCCGGAAGCGGAAGTGCTGAATGTAGATGTGGATGAAAGTTCTATGAGCAAACCATTGACAGATACAGGTTTTTTTACCACTATTACAAAGGAAGAAGAAACGGCAACGTTATCTGGAGCACAGTCAGATATGGAAGAGATGGCAAAAGATAATACAGAGTTACTTACAAAAGCGAAAACAAGAGCAAAGACATTACTTGAAGAATATATAAAAAATGTAGGGGAAGGTATTGGTGAAAGTTATACTGTAGAATGGAAAGATGCTGAGTAGGCATTATATATGAAAGAGGTATCAAAAAGAGGATTCTCACATTTTTAAAATGTGGAGAATCCTTTTTTATGATAAGAGCGGAGTATAAATACTGTAATTAAAAAATATTTTTAAATTTAAGATTCTTTCGGGAGCGAAAGCTGTTGCAACTCCGTCTAATGTATGTAAACCTTAAAGAAAAGCACCTGTTTTTGTACGTACAAACAGAAAGGACAACGAATGGAAAGATTAATCAGTCAGGCAAGAAAGGGAGATCCGGATGCTTTTACGGCACTGATGGAGAGTCAGATGCAAAATATGTATAAGGCGGCGCGGTCGGTTCTTTGCAATGATGAAGATATTGCGGATGCGATTTCAGATACGATTCTGGTGTGCTGGGAGAAGCTTTCTCAGCTGAAAGAAGACAGATATTTTCGTACCTGGATGACCAGGATTCTGCTGAATAAATGTAATGATATTCTGCGAAAAAGAAAACAGATGGTCTGGATGGACGAGATTCCGGAGACACCGGATGTGGACGTTGGGTTTGAAAACAGCGAGTGGAAAGAGGCACTGAACAGTTTGTCGGAGAATTTTCGGCTGGTGGTGATGCTGTATTATATCGAAGGATTTAAGACCAGTGAGATCAGTCAGATTCTGGATATCCCGGAGGGAACCGTGCGCAGCAGACTGGCGCGGGGACGGGAGCAGCTGGCGGGACTTTTCCAGGTGAAGGTCGTGAATTAGATGGGCAGAAAACAGAGAGCACACAAACACAGACAGGAGAGTATTTATATGAGCAATGATAAAATTTTACGGACGCTGCAGCAAGATGTTGAAATCCCGGAAGTAGTAAGGAAAAAAGCAGATCAGGCATTTGCCAGGATTCATGCAGAACAGGAGAAAACGGAACCGGATAACAGGAAAGTGGTTTCGTATAATAAGAAAGAAACAGAAAGGAAAGCTATTTCCAAAAGAAAAATTGCAGTTGTGGCAGCAGTTGCAGCACTGGCTACCGCAACCGTGACGGCAGGAGCCGCTGCATATATGAAATGGAGCGCAGGTATGGCAGAAGGAATGCAGGCGACGGAGACACAGCAGAAACAGCTGGAAGACAATGGAATGGCAGCATTTACCAGTCAGTCCTGCACAGATGCCGGCGTGACCGTGACGGCAGAGCAGAGTATCACGGATAATTACAACAGCCATATTTCTTTCAAAGTAGAGGGATTTCAGGTGGAAGACGGACAGCAGCCGGACTTTGGAAGTATCAGCGTACGGGTGGACGGAAAAGATGACCTGAACCTGGACGCCGGATTCTATGATGGCATCATTACCGGAGAAGACGGAATGCCGGTGCGTGCTTCCGACGGAAGTTCTGCACTGGATGAAAATGGAGACATGATGTATTATTATGTGCAGGAAGACGGCAGCATGGAATTTGACATCAATATGAATAATTATCAGGAGAAAGGATTCTTTATCGGAAAGGATATTCAGGTGGAACTGAAGGATCTGGGAACGGTTGACAAGGCAGAATTCACCAGGACGCTGGAAGGAACCTGGAGCTTTGAATGGAAGCTCGGAGGCGCAGATACCGCAAAAACGTATACGCTGAATCAGCCATTGGGAGACAGTGGCGCAACGATCCAGACCGTAGAGGTTTCCCCGATTTCTGTTTATGCGGAATACAATTTCCCGATACAGAAAGAAACCATTACCGGGGAGAATGAAGACGGGACAACTTCTGAAAGTACGACATTTAAGGAAGCTCCGCCACTGATGGGAATCAAATTAAAAGACGGTACCGTGATCAAAAATATGTACATGGGTGGCGGTATGATCGGATACCAGAACAACAGTTCCGATGATTATGTCTATGCCTACGCAACCGACCGTATCATCGATCCGGACCAGATTGCATACTTCCTGTTCATAAAAGATATTTCAGATGGCGAACAGGGACTGACAGAAGATGATTATTATGAGGTGGCTGTCGGTGAAGATCAGCAGGGCGATCGGTGATACAGCGAAAATTTAAAAATAATGGAAAGAACCGGCGAATGCAGGAAAACGGGCGTATTCGCCGGTTCCTTTTTTATGTTGTATATCAATAATTGTCCGGTGGATAAATTTTAATTCTTGTGTTGATCTCGAAGGAAGTTGCCAGTGGTGTTGGATGTTAGAATATATTTTAAATATCAGAGAAATACTTGTCGGGTGAAAAGAAAACTGTTATAATATAACAAACATATGTTTTGTACACGTTAATGTCCTATCGGAAACTCATATCAACCTCAGATTCCTGAGAAATAATCCGATACAAATCAAAGGAATATTACAGGAAAATTCTTCATGCGTTCTGTCTTTTCGAGCAGAAAAAGATATGTTACTATGATGGTAGAAAACATTCCTGTATATATTCCGCAAATCAGAAAGATACAGGAAAAAATGAATGGAGAAAAAGAAAGAGACGGAAAACAGAGTAACAGAAGATTTTATAATGCGACCGACCGTAGATTTTTGCTTCAAGGAATTAATGCAGAATGATCAGGTAAGAAAAGCAATGATTGCAGCAGTTCTGGGGAGAAAACCTGAGGAAATAGCAGAAACCAAATTACTCCCTACTGTGTTGAAAACGGAATACCCGGATGAAAAGTACGGTATTTTAGATGTGAAAGTATTGTTACAGGATGGAACAAAAATAGATTTGGAGATGCAGGTGATGTATTTCGCGTACTGGACAGAACGACTGTTGTTTTATCTTGGAAAAATGTATACGGAACAATTGAAAAAGGGGGAAGGATATGAAGATCTGAAAAAATGTGTTCAGATAAGTATTCTTAATTTTAAACATTTTGAAAAGGACGACAGATGTTACCGGAAAATTATATTTTGCGATACGAAAACCGGAGAACCATACACGGATCTGATGGAAATCCATATTTTGGAACTGTGTAAATTGCCGCAGGAAGAGCAAAATGAAACGGAAATTATTCGCTGGATGAGGTTTCTTGGGGCAAAGAGCAGAAAGGAGTTTGAGAAAATGGCAGAAAAAGATCCTTATATGCAGGAAGCATATGATATGCTGGAACAAATGAGCGCGGACGAAAGAAAACGGCTGGAATATGAGGCAAGGGAGAAAGCAATAAGAGATTACAATACGCAGATGTATAGTGCGCGAAAGCAAGGGATAACGGATATTATTACGGTAATGTTGAAAAAGGGAAATACGGCAGAAACGATTGCGAGTATGACAGATGTAAGTTTGGAAACAGTGAAAGAAATCGAAAAAAAGATTTTAGTAACTGTATAAATGGAAAAAATACATAATAAAGAAAAATAGTAGGAGAGGAATAATGGAGATTATAAAGGCAAATGAAACACATATACCAGAGATCCAGGAGATTTATGCGAAGGCAAGAAAATTCATGAAAGAAAATGGCAATCCAACACAATGGGAAGAGGGATATCCGTCGCGAGAGATCGTGGAGAAGGATATTGCAGCAGATCATTGCTATGTGTGCAAGGAAAATGAGAAGGTGGTTGGGGTATTTGTCTTTATCATTGGCGAGGATCCTACATATCGCGTAATCTATCAGGGGGCATGGCGCAGTGAGACAGAATACGGAACGATTCATCGAATTGCTTCCGATGGCACTACAAAGGGATTTGCGAGAAGATGCTTTGATTTTTGCAGACAAAAATGCAACTATCTGCGAATCGATACTCATGCAAATAACAAACCGATGCAGGGAGCTATCCGCTCGTACGGATTCCAGGAGTGCGGAATCATCCATACAAGAGACGGAAGCGACAGGATCGCGTTTGATTATATTGAGGAAAAATGAGCGACAGGAGTGAGAATTTTTTAAAATGATATTTATCCTGTTAAAAAATATGTATTACAAATAAGTGTTGGATACAAAAGAAAAGAGGACAGTTTTATGGAAGAGACGCAGACAAAAGAAAAGCAGATCGTATATGATCAGGCGCTATACGAAAAAGCCTATGAATTTGCAAAAAAGAAACATGGAACCCAGAAAAGAATCGGTGGAGATCCGTATATCACGCACCCGATGGCGGTAGCCGATATTCTGAAAAAAAAAGGCTATGATATCGAGTATCTGATCGTTGCCCTGTTTCACGATCTTCTGGAAGACACAGATGCCACCGAAGACGAGATCCGATCCATCGCCGGTGAAGAAGTCCTGCAAGCGGTAAAACTGCTCACCAAAGAAAAAGGCTATGATATGCAAACCTACGTCACCCGCATCCGTCAAAATCCCATGGCCTACGCCGTAAAAGGAGCCGACCGTCTCCACAACCTGAGAAGCGCCTTCTGCACCAGCCGCCATTTCCGTCAAAAATACATTACCGAAACCGAAACCTGGTACCTCTCTTTCCACCCGGATATCCCTGCAGAAGTGGAAAAACTCAAACAAACCCTCGCAGACGAAAATATTGATAATAGATTTTCGCAGTCATCATCAGAATAAGAAAATGAAAAAATAACTATTAAATAAGGTGAGAAAAAGAATAGCAGAAACAATAAAAGTGTTGATTGCAAAAAGAAAGTGCAAACAAAATATATAATTATAATGATAAATTCATGAGAAAGAGTGGTTTTATAATAATTTGAGAAAATTATTATAAATAGAATCAAAACTGATAAATCTGTGAGGAAAATAGTAGATATAGAAGAAACAGCAGCCGTGGCGGGAGGTCTGTGGGGGCAACACTTTGTGGGCGTTTAGGGCAAGCTTTGAGATCCGACGCCTACGCAGACTTTCGCGAGGGTCAGCTGACCCTCGTGAATCATAGTCGGAGTTGGCGGCTAGCTCAAAGTTGCCCTGCCCACGTTGCGCCCCACAGACCTCCCGCCACGGCTGCGTCCGTCTGGAACTAAATTTCCATAAAGAAGTTAAAAGAAATTTCTAAATAAGTTTCGTCTCCTCCAACTTCTCCGTAAACCCATCATTCATCCGAATAATCGGCCGTCTCAACACCAGTCCCACAACCAGTGAAACAATCAAAAACACTCCAAGTTTTCCAAGGTCCATCCAATAATCCATACCATACACACCACCAACAGCCTCTCTCAAAGCCGCCATACTGTGCGTAAACGGCAGCAGTGGATAAACTGCCCGGAAAAAGCCGGGAGCCACTTCGATCGGGAAGGTACCGCCGGTTCCGGCAACCTGAACAACCAGTAACACCACACTGATCGCTTTTCCGATATCTCCAAAGGAAACCGTAAGCGTATAAATGATATTTACATACACGATACTGGAGATCCATCCTGCCAGTACAAACAAAAACGGATGCTGACACTGGATACCCAGATAAAACAGATCCCCGAGACAGATCAGCGTACTCTGTGACAGTCCGACAATCAGGAAAATCAGATACCTTCCAAGGTACATCTGGTGAAGCTTTACATTTTTTAAACCATCAAGTCTCTTTTTCGACACCGTAACCTTCAACATCGCTACCAGAACAATTCCACCGATCCAGATCGAAAGTGTAGAGTAAAACGGAGCCATGGCAGAACCGTAATTTTCAATGGGATAAACTTTCGTGGTTTTCAGAGAAACCGGCGCGGAAAGAAAAGAACTGATACTGTCTGTATCTCCGGTCATCAGAGATTCCAGCTGAGAAAAATCCCCGCTTTTTTGCATACTGTTTAACTTTCCGGTCATTTTTTCCAACTTCTCAGAAGCCTTTGCAAGTAGCTTACAGGAGTCATCCAGCGTGGTCTGAATCTCAGACAGATCAGAACTTGCCGAATCCGCCAGAGTATAAATTCCCTCCATACTGTTATCCAGCTGTGTCATCAGTCCGGAGACATCTGAACGGGTGGAAGATACGGAAGAGAGCAGATTATTTAGCTGCGTCTGAACCGAAGATTCATACTGGGATTTTACACTGCTGATGCCGGAAGCACTCTGCTGAATCAGATCATCCAGCTCTTTTTTATCTGCTTCCACATCAGAAACTGTGGAAGTAAGAGAAGTTGCGGTGGCATTTAACTTGTCGCGGATCTCTTTCTGGGTAGTGATAGAAGCCTCCAGTTTTGCCACCAGAGAACCGGTGACAGAAGTCAGTGCTTCGTGCTCTTCTCCAATCTGCGCGATGCTGTCCCTGAGGGAAGTATAGGAAGTAATCACCTGATCCACCCGATCGGCAAGTAACTGTAAAGTATCAGAAACAGCCGAAGCATCGGAACTCTGTGTCTGCATGGCAGAGTCGATTACATCAGACATCTGGTCATAAAACCCCTTGCTGGCGGTCAGTGCCGCATTGATACTGTCTGTCGCACCGGAAACGGTCTGTTGCAGCCCGGAAAATGATTTCTGCGTTTCTTTTAAGGCATCCACATTGGATGTTGTCTGTTTCTGCGTCTGTTGTAGGAAAGAAGCAGTCGTATCGAGAAGCTGTTGTGCAGAAGAAGTCATACCGGAAAAAGACTGCAGGGTACTGGAAGCAGTGGTCAGATCCGTGTTGATTTTTTTCAGATTATTGATCAGGTTGCTGACAATCTCACCGGAACCTTCCCGGTCCGTGGTATTTGACACAGTCTGCAGGGCGGTAAATACAGTGTCCGAGATCGTCTCGATAAAGACTTCATTGACCTGTGTCTGGATCGCGGTTGCCCCTTTGTCCGTGACTTTCGGCGCAATGGCATTTTCTTTTGCGTTGGAATAGTAAGTGATCTCCGGTTTCCGGATATCACTGGTGAATACGCTCATCATATTCCGGCTGAAATCTTCGGGAATAACGATGGCAGCGTAGTATTTGCCGGATTTTACACCCTTCATGGCCTTTGATTTTGTGGTAAATACCCACTCGAGCTGCGTATTTTCCCGAAGTGCAGACAATACCTGATCACCGAGGGTGAGTTTGATCGGAATAATACTTCCCTCATATCCCTCATCTACACTGGCGACCGCCACTTTCAGATTACCGGTATTTTCGTAAGGATCCCAGCTGGCAGCGATATTGAACCAGGCGTACAGGCAGGGAACCACAGTGATACCGATGATCACGATCATGGCGATGACATTTTTCTGTATCTGTTGCAGATCCCGCCGGAAAATTTTCCATATATTTTTCATCGCTCTTTTTCCTCCTCTATCACGTGAACCAGATCTTCGGAAGTAATGCCTCCCAGTTCCATCTGTCGCTGAATCCTATCATGAATGTATTCCACGCAGATCAGATATAAAACAAGAACAATCAGAGAGACAATCCAGAGAATCAGGTAAACGATTTTGGATTCCAGGCTGAACATCAGGATCAGGAAAATCAGCGGAATGACCACAATGGCAAGGAAACCATATCGGATCAGATATGGATATCGCCGTTCAAATCGTTCGGATTTTTCCATAAATTCTTTTCGGGCTTCATCATCCCGCATCAGTGCACGGAGCATCAGCTGCATCTGCGGGCGCTGCAGTTCATCGCTGGCGGTTTCACCAAGCATCAGATCGGTCTCAGCCAGCCGTTGGTCAAACAGGTGATTCAGATTCATCAGAAGGAGACGAAGCACCAGTCCGATAAAGAGTGCAAGCAGTAAAAACAGAGCAAGAATTCCCAGATTTTTTGCATAAGTATGACCATAGAAACCGGCAATGCATTCTCTCATTGCGCTGATACCGTAGGAAAATGGAAGCAGCGGATGGAGTTTCTGAAAAAATACCGGTGTCATCTCAATCGGGTATGTTCCGGAAGAACCCGGGATCTGTAAGATCACCAGAAGAACGGCAAGGGCTTTTCCGATGTGTTTGAATGTCAGAGCCATCGCATAGATCAGGTTGACATACACAAAAGAACAGAACATACCGGCGAGGATAAATGCGGTCGGATGCAGGCACTGTGTCTTCAACAACAGAATGTCTCCGGCGCACACGATAAATCCCTGGATCAGTCCCGTGATCACAAAGACAAGCCAGCGACCAAAATAAGCCTGGGAAGGCGTGAATCGGGTGATTTTTTCATCTTTGTTCACTTCCTGTTTTAAGATAGAAACCAGGATCAGTCCGCCGACCCACAAAGCAAGATTTGTGTAAAATGGTGTCATGCCGGATCCATAATTTTCCACTTCATATAATACTTCAGACTGAATAGAAACCGGCGAGGACATAAAGTCTGAAATCGAATCTGCATCCAGCCCTTTTAAAGTAATCAGCTGTTCATAAATATCCGAAGACTGCAGAATACCAAGATCCGTAGAAATCGTGGACAGCTGCTGATCGATGGTATCCAGAACACCCCCGGTCTGTCCGAGGGCAGCGGAACTGTCAGTCAGGCTGGTATCCAGCTGTGTGAGAATCAGTTTTAACTGTTCTACGGTCGGATCCACATCGGAGAGTGTGGCAGTCAGTGTGCCGCTTAGTGTAGAAAGTGTATCCATGGACTGACTTAGCTTCGGAATCAGAGATTCGTTCAGAGAATTCCGGTAGGTCTGAAGTCCGGAACGACTGTCGGTCACCAGTTTTTCCAGAGAAGACCGGGTATTCTGTGCTGTAGTCATCGCTTCCTGAATACTGGAATTGCTGGTGCTCAGAGAGTCCAGAAGTTCCTGAAAAGAAACATTCTGTTGTTGCAGGGCAGTGATTTTTTCTCCGATCAGTTCGGAAAGTGTGGAATCGGAAGCGATGGATTCATGAAGCTGCTGCAGTTCGGCGAGCAATTCAGCCTGTTTCTGATTCAATGCGGTAACCGAATCAATGCTGTCACCGATCACGGTATTGACCTGAGAAGCTTTTGTTTCAAAAGTACCGAGTTTTACGATTGCAGAAGCATAGGTGTTATTTAACAAGGTTTCTCCATTGGATAATGCGTTGGCAAACTGCGTGGAAAAACTTCCCAGTGACTGGCGGCTGGCAGCGAGAACGGATGTTGTATCGGTTAGTGCCTTCGAACCGGAATCAGCAGCAGAAGATACTGCATCCAGGGTATCCAGCGCATCCTGGATCAGCTGTTCCGAAGAATCGGATGTTTTTTCAAAGCTTTTCAGAACCTT
The DNA here is from genome assembly GCA_934359255.1 of uncultured Ruminococcus sp. Lineage (GTDB taxonomy): Bacteria > Bacillota > Clostridia > Lachnospirales > Lachnospiraceae > Oliverpabstia. The sequence goes on along the minus strand of CAKRLG010000005.1, from coordinate 138,487 downwards.
TTTGTACTCCTTCAGATTGTCTCTCGTCTCAGAAAGAGCAGTGGAAAGCTCCGAATTGGTCGCATCGATCTTTCCGGTCAGATCACCGGCAGAAGTTCGGATCAGTTCCGATACAGTTTCTGCGGCTACCGAAGAAAACGTGTCGTTGATCTGCTGCTGAATGGTCGAAGCACCGGTAGCAGTGATCTTCGGAGCAATCGCATTCTTCTTCTCATTAATATAGTAGTCCAGTTCCGGCTGCTTTACTTCACCGTCCAGAATACTCAGCAGTGATTCGCTGAAATCCTCGGGAATGACGATGGCAGCGTAGTATTTGCCGGAAGTCACACCGGCTTTTGCCTGCTTTTCGCTCACGAACGTCCAGCCGAGTTGCTTATTTTCTTTCAGCGTATCCACAATGGTACCTCCGGCGTCCAGCGTCATAGTCTCCGTACTGGCTCCGGCATCACAGTTGGCAATCGCTACTTTGATATTGCTGGTGTTGCCGTAAGGATCCATGTTGGCAGCAATATTAAACCAGGCGTACAGCGATGGCAAGATACACACACCAACCATGACGATCGCCGCTGCGGGGTTGGTAAACAGCCGCCGCATATCACGGGCAAAGATTCGAAATATCTTCTTCATACATACAGGTAACCGGAAAATCCCGGTCACATAACCTCCTTTTAGTTTTCTGTACTCTCAAAATAAGAGAGTAAATTTTGTAGAAAAGTATAACAAAAAGTGATAGCAAAGTCCAGAAAGCCGCCAAGATAAATGTATGAAATTTCTTCAAAACCTACCAACTTTACGCGTACCTTCAGTTCCCAAAACTAACCAACTTTACCCATACTTCCCGTCTCCAACACCCAGAACCCATGTCCAGACTCCCGCCCCTCAGACAGCCTTATGCTGGCGCCCTTAGCAAAGATGAGATCCAGCATTTACGCAGGCTTTCGCGAGGGTCCGCCGACCCTCGTGAACATAGCCGAAGTTAATGCTTAGCTCAGATTTGCGTTGCCAGCGGTTGTCTGAGGGGCGGGAGTCTGGACATGGGTTCGTCCGTATACGAAAAACGGATCAGGTTCCGTCCATATACCCCAAAGGGCAGATTTACAGTGGAAGATCAATGTGCTAAAATGAAAACCAGCAAAACAAACAGAAGGGAAGATGAGAAAAATGGCTTGTACAACAATCTTAGTAGGTAAAAAAGCATCCTACGACGGATCCACAATGATCGCCCGCAACGACGACTCCGGATCCGGACATTTTACAGCAAAAAAATTCGTGGTGGTAACACCCGAAGAACAGCCAAAGACCTATGTTTCCGTGCTCTCTCATGTAAAAGTAGAGTTGCCGGAGCAGGCGATGCGCTATACCTCCATGCCGAATGCAGTAAAAGGAGAAGGCATCTGGGCGGCCAGCGGTGTCAATGAGGCCAATGTCGCCATGACGGCCACAGAGACGATCACAACGAATCCGCGTGTACAGGGCGCAGATCCGCTGGTGATATATCAGCCGGCCGGAGATGGACAGGAAGAAGTACCGGGTGGTATCGGAGAGGAAGACATCGTGTGTCTTGTGCTTCCTTATATTAAGAGTGCCCGGGAAGGAGTTACCCGACTGGGACATCTTCTGGAAACCTATGGAACCTATGAAAACAATGGAATCGCTTTCCAGGATAAAGACGAGATCTGGTGGCTGGAGACGATCGGCGGACATCACTGGATGGCGAGAAAAGTGCCGGATGATGTGTATGTGGTGATGCCGAATCAGTTAGGTATCGATACCTTCGATCTGGAAGATGCACTGGGAGAACAGAAAGAATACATGTGTTCCGCAGATCTGAAAGAATTTATCGAAAAATATCATCTGGATCTTTCCATGGACGGAGTTCTGAATCCAAGGGATGCCTTCGGAAGCCATGATGATTCCGACCACGTATACAACACCCCGAGAGCCTGGTACATGGAACGGTATCTGAATCCCAATTCCTTCAACTGGGACGGTCCGGATGCTGATTACACACCACTTTCCGATGATATTCCGTGGTGCATGGTACCGGAAAAGAAGATCACACCGGAAGACGTAAAATATGTATTATCCGCCCACTATCAGGGAACCCCTTACGATCCGTATCTGTCCTACGGGGACAAATCCATGAGCGGTGCCTACCGTTCCATCGGGATCAACCGGAATGATTTTATGTCCCTGATCCAGATGCGTCCGGAAGGAGGGGCAGCATTCGGAACACTGGAATGGGTGGCCTATGCATCCAATGCATTTAACACGATGGTTCCGTTCTACGCGGATGTGGACGAGACGCCGGAATATCTTGCCAACACGACCGGTGAAGTATCAACCGGAAACTTCTACTGGACCAGCCGTATGATCGCAGCGATGGCAGACGCATCTTATGGAAAATCCCTGTTCCATGTGGAACGGTATCAGGAAAATACACTGGCAAAAAGCCATGCGCTGATCTGCCAGTACGATGCACTTCTTGCCGATGAAAAGGATCCGGAAAAACAGATGGAACTGAAACGGGAGGCCAACCGGAAAGTGGCAGAGATGGTACAGAAGGAAGCATCTGCGACGCTGGATAAAGTATTGTACGAACTGAGCAACCAGATGAAGAACAGCTACGCCAGATCGGATGTGTAAGGATGTATAAAATAGCAGTGATCGAAGACGATGTGCTTCTGGGCCAGGCACTTGTGGAGATGCTCACTTCCCATGGATATCAGGCATTTTCAGCGGAATCTGTGACAAAAGCCCGCCGGCTGCTGGAGAGACAGCCGGTGGATCTGCTTTTGATCGATCGCGGACTTGCAGACGGAGACGGTGTGGAGTTGTGTCGGCAAAAGCGAGGGCAGGAGAAACTACCGATTATTTTTCTGACAGCACGGGATGAAGAAGAGGAGATTGTAGAAGCCTTCGATGCAGGTGCAGATGATTATCTGGTGAAACCGGTGGCACTGGCGGTGCTGTTAAAACATGTGGAGGCTGTGCTTCGAAGAACGGGCGGAGAGCCCAATCAGGTATTTTATTATCAGGATTTCCGTCTGGACTATGACCGAAAAGAAGTGAGAATTCAGGGACAGCCGGTGGCACTGACACCGAAAGAGTATGGAATCCTGGAAGTACTTACGAAAAATAAGAAAAAAGTAGTAACAAAAAGAATGCTACTGGAACAGGTCTGGGATGATAACGGAAATTTTGTGGAAGAAAATACGCTGCATGTGACGCTGAACCGCCTGAAAAAGAAGATTGAGCCGGATCCGGCACATCCTGTGTATGTGAAAAATGTATTCGGACTTGGCTATACATTTGGAGAATAATATGTTTCGAAGAAGAAAAGCAGGACGGGAGATGGAAGAAATCTCACGGATGCTGGAGCGGGTTCTGGACGGGGAGTGCATCCGGCCGGAAGAAGTCGGGTATAAAGATACACTTTCATCCAAGATCCGGTATCAGATCCTCAGAATCTCGGAGAAAAATCAGGGTGTGGAAGCACGGATCACCAGAGAGCGGGATGAGACGAAGGCGCTGATCGGAGAGATCGCACATCAGATGCGGAATCCTCTGGCGGGTGTGGAGAGTTATACGCAGCTTTTAAAAGGTGAGATTACCGGGGAACCGGGGCAAGCCTGGCTGAGTGCTCTGGAAAAATCAGAGCAGCGGCTGCATTTTCTGACGGAGAGTTTTATCAAGATGGCACGGCTGGAACAAAAGATGATCCAGATCAGGAAAACGACGGATGTTCTGGCGGATACGATATATTCTGCGGTGCTTTTGGTGCAGAAAGCGGCGGAAGAAAAGCAGATGGAAGTGGAAGTGACCGGAGCGGAAGAGATCCATGTCTGGCATGATGCGAACTGGCTGGGTGAGGCGGTGTATAATCTGCTGGATAACAGTGTGAAATATGCGCCGGAACGTTCAAGCATCCGGGTGTCCGTGTCACAGGATGAGATGTATACAAGAATCGTCGTATCGGACGATGGCATCGGGATCCCGGAGGGAGAAGAGAACCGGATCTTTCAGCGGTTTTACCGTGGCAGCAGAGTGAACGGAGAACCGGGATTTGGTCTGGGGCTGTATATCAGCCGGGAAATCGTGACGCTTCACGGCGGTTTCATGAAAGCAAAAAGAAAAGAACCAGGACTGGAAATAAGCATTTTTCTTCCTGTGTAAGCAGTTTGTAAGTTTTGACTGTTACAATCATAGATAAGCAGAGAAAAAGAACAGATAACTGCGACAGGAGGAAGAAAGATGCAGATACTTGAGACAAAAGAAGTAAAAAAATATTATCAGACACCATCCGGGATCGTGCGCGCCCTGGATGGTGTCTCACTTTCTGTAAAAGAAGGAACCTTCGGGGCAATCGTCGGTTCCTCGGGAAGCGGAAAAACCACGTTGCTACATATGCTGGGCGGCCTGGACGAGCCGACAGACGGACAGGTATGGGTGCGGGGAACAGCACTGAAGGGAATGCCCGGGGAAGAAAAGACCATTTTTCGAAGAAGAAATATCGGATTTGTATTTCAGGATTATAATCTGGTGTCGACACTGAGCGTCCGGGAAAATATTACGCTGCCGTTACTTCTGGACGGGATGCGTGTGGATCAGAAGTTTTTGAAAGAAATTACGGAAAGCCTGAAACTGACGGAAAAACTGGATCACATGCCACATATGCTGTCCGGTGGCCAGCAACAGCGGGTGGCAATCGCGCGGGCACTGATCACGAAGCCGGCGGTGATCCTGGCAGATGAACCGACCGGAAATCTGGACTCGGTGACCGGGATGGAAGTAATCGGACTGTTAAAGACGAGCGCAGAGAGGTTTCACCAGACGATTCTGCTGGTCACACACAACGAAGAGATTGCGCAGATGGCAGAGCGGATCATCCGTATCGAGGATGGAAAGGTAACGGGTGATTCGGATGAAAAATAACAACCAGAAGATCCTGCGACTGTTGACAAAAAGGGAATATCAGGAAAATAAAAGACGAAACCGGATCCTGATCGGAACGGTTGCATTTGCCGTATGGATGATATTTTGCGTGTTCAGTCTTGCCATCGGAAAGATACAGGCAGATTATCTGCTGATGGTAAGAAATGGCGGAACGAAGGCAAGTACCACGCTGGAGAATCCATCGAAGGAACAGTACGATAAAATACAGCGGCTGGCGTATATCCGATCTGCCGGTATGGAGACCGATTTTGCGGCAACAGATGCCTTTTTGTGTACGGTGTTAGACAAGACAGCGTGGGAGAACATGCAGAAACCGGCGTATACGGATATCCATGGCGAGTATCCGACGAAAGAGGATGAGATCATGCTTCCCGTGCGGGCGCTGAAACTGCTCGGGGTCAGTAAACCGAAACTGGGGATGATAATCCCGGTGACCATGACGGACAGTGAGGGAGAAGAACATTCTGGGGATTTCCGGTTGTCCGGCTATTATACAGAATATGTCGACCCGTCGATGGGAAAAGCGTACGGCTATTTTTCAAAGACCTATCTGGATCAGCTGGATCTTTCGGAAGTGTCGAGAACGTTACTGATCGAACAGAGAGGGGGTGTGGATGGTCAGACGGTGGAAGAACGGCTGTATCAGGATATTCCGATGCGCGATGACAGTCAGCAGTTTTTCGGCGGTACCGGACTGGATCTGGAGGCTGTGACCGAGGTGGTCGGCGGATATGATATCGCAGCGGTGATGGCTGTGGTGATCTTATTTGCTGCATGGTTACTGATTTATAATGTGCTTCACATTTCCTATGGAAAAGATATCCGAAGATTCGGGCTGTTAAAAACCCTGGGAACGACAGGAAAACAGATTCGAAGCATCGCGTACCGGCAGATCGGGAAAATTGCGGTTCTGGGATGCCTTTGGGGAAGTGTGGCAGGTGCTGTGTTTACCCTGACGGTGATTCCGGCATTACTTTCGAGGATGTACCTGCATGGGTTGGGAAACGCTTCTGCAATGATCGCGTTTCGTCCGTGGATGCTGGTGGCTTCAGTCTGCTTCGGAATGTTGGTTACATTTCTTGGAGCTGCCGGTGTTGTCCGGAAAATCGGAAAACTTTCTCCCGTGGAATCGATACAGTATATGGAAAAAGTATCTGCCGGGAAGAAAAGGAGTCGACAGAACAAAGATCCGCTGAAAGCGATGGCATGGAGAAATCTGTTCCGTTTTCGGAAACGGTGTGTGCTGACGATCGTTTCGCTGACGCTTGGTATCTGCGTGGCGCTTTCTGCCGTTGTGATCACGAAGGGGACGGATATGACCAACCAGATCGAGGCGGAAAACCATGACTTTAAGATCATGACAGATATATCTTCCGGAACGATCAGTCAGTATCCGACGGAGGAGACGTATTTTCCGGAGAATCTGATTGAAAAAATGACCGGTCTTGACGGGGTGGAAACGGTGTCGAAGGTAACCGGTGGCTATGGCAAGTTACAGCTGGATGAAAAAATCCTGGATCTTCGAAGGGAAATCCTGGAAGGGAATCAGATCCCTGAGGAGAATACAGATAATACAGAAGAAACTGCTCCAAAACTTTATGAATTCGTAGCAGAACAGGTCAGTGATGACTATCTGGAGAAACTGAAAACATGTAACAAAGAGAAAAATCTTGGACTGGACATCGACAGTGTGGAAGCGGGAACAGGCGCGATCATGCTTCACTACAATCTGTTCTCGAGAATCGAGGCTGAGAAGGGCAGAGAGGATGTGGGAGAGACATTTTCCACATATACCGTGCAGGGAGAAAAGACGGCGGATATGAAGTTTTGCGGCTACCTGAACTTTAAGGAAAAAGGACTCCCCGCGCTCGATACAACCTGGAACGGACCGGGCATCGTGTATTTTCTGGTGAGTGAGAAAGGGATGGAGCGGATGCAGCTGCCGGTACAGACCTTTGTACTGGAGATGGATGTCAAACGGTCGATGGAGCCGCTGATCCGGGAATCTGTAGAAAAATCCGTGGACAGCTACAATATGCAGTTCGTGACGGGAAGCAGTCATGGAGATTATATCTCGGATTCGCGGACACTGATGCTAGTAAGCAAATCAGAACTGTTGTCCGCTGCCAGATCCTATATCGCGTCCAGCCGGATCATCATGTACGGGCTTTGCCTGGTGCTGCTTTTTATGGGACTGATGAATTATTTCCATGTGATCGTAACCGGATATACCGTAAGACAAAAGGAGTTTTCCGTGATGCAAAGCATCGGCATGACAACCCGGCAACTGAAGAAAATGACGCGGATGGAAGGGATTTTCTATGGCCTGATCGTCGGGGTTCTGGTACTGACGGTGGGAAGTGGAGTGCTTGGTGCTGTTGCTGTGGTGATGAAGAGCAGGATTGGTTATTTTCGGTTTGCGTACCCATGGAGAGAGGTGGTTGCGGTACTGGTGATTCTCGGCGGGCTCTGTGTGGCAATCCCGGAAGGGGTGTTTCGGAGGATGCGGAAGAAGCGAGAAATTGAGAGGGTGTTCTGATACAAACAGATAAGAGGAAGAAGTGGATGTAACAGATTTTGTCTTGACGAACGTGCTGAAAAACTGTTATACTTTCATCCAGAACGGGAATGAGGTTCTCCCACGATTTTTTGATCGAAACCGCCAAAAGGCTGATGACTTCTGTGCATGGCACGGGAGTATCAGCCTTTTTTGCTACAGGAAATATTAGTTATTAGTCCGACGGTTTCACTTTGATTATGCAGGGAATGAGTCAGATTCACGAAGCGTATGTTATCTGATACTATGGAAGAACCAAACCAGAGGAACAGGGAGGAAAGAAGAGAATATATGAAACAGAAGAAAGCAAAAATATCCACAGAAAAAAAGGAACTTTGGATTTTGCAGGGTAAATACGTAATTCTTGCTATCCTGGTGGGGATCTGTGTGGGAATTGTTGATACGATTTTTGGAAGAGGTTTGCTGGCAATTTCCGCCTTTCGGGGGCAGTATTATCGGTATCTGCTCCCGGTTCTGCCGGTGGCTGGTCTGGCAATTGTCTGGATGTATCAGCGTTTCAGCAGTCTGAGCCTGAAAGGGATGACACTGGTGTTTGAAGCAGGTCAGAAAAAAAGAGAAGAAATACCGCTGGCTCTTGTGCCGCTGGTGATGATCGGAACCTGGATCACCCATCTTTTCGGCGGAAGTGCCGGACGGGAAGGGGTGGCAGTACAGATCGGAGCAACGCTTTCCCATGAGGCTGGCAGAAGACTTCACATCAAAGAAAAAACACCGGTGATGTTGATAACCGGTATGGCAGCGGGATTTGGCGGATTGTTTCAGACACCGCTGGCAGCAGTATTTTTTGCGATGGAAGTGATCGTTGCCGGCTATGTGGAATATGATGCGCTTCTGCCGGCGCTGATCGCGTCCTATACAGCATCCACGACATCACATTTACTGGGGCTGGAAAAATTTTCTGTAGATGTACAGGAAATCTGGAAAATCGGAGATGTAAAAAATGCAGGCATCCTGATCGTCCTCGGTCTGGCGTTTGGATTGACCGGGCGGTGTTTTTCTGTACTTTTGCAGAAGGCGAAGAAGCTGGCAGGAGATAAAATCAGCAATCCGCTGGTACGGATCGGCTGCCTTGCGATCCCTCTTGCAATTGTATTGCTGGCATTACACAGTGCAAGGTACAGTGGGCTTGGGACCAATCTGATCACGGCATCGTTTGCCGGAGATACGATCTATGGATATGACTGGATCCTGAAGCTTTTGCTGACGATTGCAACGCTTGCCATTGGATTTCAGGGTGGTGAGGTGACGCCGCTGTTTTCCATCGGTGCCTCGCTGGGAGTAGTGCTTGGTTCGGCACTGGGAGTCCCACCGGTTGTATGTGCATCTCTCGGGTATGCGGCAGTTTTTGGAAGCGCGACCAACACGGTGATCGCGCCGATCCTGATCGGACTGGAAGTTTTCGGAAGCCAGAATGCAATCCCGCTGGTAGTTGTGTGTCTGCTGGCATATCTGGTAAATGGAAACTATTCCATCTATGGGGCACAGGCGAAAGCGTTGTGCAGATTTGAGAAAAAATAAAAGAATATAGGGAACAAAAGTGGTATGACAATTGGAAAATCCAATGCCGTATCACTTTTTTAACTTTATTATATTTTTACATAAGCATTGATAAGTAAAATATATGAAAAAATAATATAAAATATACTTTAAAACATTGCAAAATATATTTAATATGTTAAAATAAGGATACGAAAACAGAAAGTGACAGCAGAACATACTGCCGTAATAAAATCAGAAAAAACATGGAGAGGGAAAACATGGGTAAAAAATTAATTGTATTCACAGACAGTGGAGACACTCTGGTAAATGAAGGAACAGAATACAGAAACGAAGGTTCACCGATCGTAGAAAGATGTGAGCTGATCGACGGTGCAAAAGAGATGCTTCTTACTTTAAAAGAAAGAGGTTATACGATTGAACTGGTAGCGGATGGATACACACAGTCTTTTGATAATTCTTACGGGCAGCATGGTCTGGAGCATATTTTTGATGCGAGAACAATTTCAGAGGAAGTAGGAGAAGAAAAACCGTCACAGGCGATGTTTGAGACAGCGATGAAACTGCTGCATCTGACAGACGAAGATAAGAAGCGTATTATTATGGTAGGAAATAATCTGGAGAGAGATATTGTGGGCGCAAATCGCTTTGGTATTACTTCTGTATTTATCAAATGGTCTCCGCGGTATCCGATGGAGCCGAAAAATGAGGAAGAAGTGCCGGATTATATCATCCATAAGCCAATGGAACTGCTGGATCTGGTTGAAAAACTGGAAGCGGAATTAGAGTCGGTGGAGGGGTAAGATAAAGTGAAAATTATTTTAGTATTTAAGACGCATTTTGATATCGGATTTACGGATCTGGCGTCGAATGTTATTGATCAGTATGCGGGTTCCATGCTGGAACAGGTCATTGAGACCTGTAAGGGAACGCAGAAACTCGGAAAACGGCATTTCGTGTGGACGATGCCGGCATGGCCACTGTGGCATATTGTGAATCACAGCGAACCATCGCTGAAAAAAGAACTGGATGAACTGATTGAAAATGGACAGGTGGTTTGGCATGCTCTTCCGTTTACTTCGCATACGGATTTTGCAACACCGGGGGAATATCTGCGCGGTTTTATATATAGCAGGCTGCTGGCAGAACGTTACCGGAAACCATGTCCGATTGCGGCAAAAATGACGGATGTTCCGGGACACAGTGTGATGCTGCCGGATCTGCTCTCACAGGCTGGAATTCGTTTTCTGCATCTGGGATGCAACGAATTTGCCACGCCGCCGGAAGTACCGGAACTGTTTTACTGGCAGGCACCGGGTGGAAGAAAAGTGCTCACCATGTACAGTCGTGGCGGATACGGAAGCGGTCTGATTCCGCCGAAAAGCTGGAAATATCCGGTGTGGATGGCCCTGATGCATACCGTGGATAACAGTGGTCCACAGTCTGCAGATGCAATTGAACATATGGTAGAGGAGATTCAGAAAACGTATCCGGACGCAGAGATTGTCTGCGGAACTATGGATGATTTTTACCGGGAACTGGAAAAGTGCGATCTCAGTGAGGTGCCGGTATTGCAGAAAGATATGGCAGATACCTGGATTCATGGAGTTGGTGCGTATCCGAAAGAGGTTGGAATTCTGCGAGAAGACCGTAAGATGGCGGAAACGATGGAAGCAATCTGGGCGAACCGGCTGCTGGTGGATACTCCGGCGGAGACAGCGAAGGAAGAAAAGATCTGTAAACTGTGGGATGCATATTATCATCAGATCACGATGTTTGAGGAACATACCTGGGGTGCGGATGTAAAGACGTATATGGGTCCGAACCGTGTCTATAAAAAAGAAGAATTCCGGGAGGCGAAAGACAGTGATGCTTATCGTTTTATGGAAGGTTCCTGGGAAGAACAGAGAGAACGGGTTCAGGAGAGCCATAAGACAGCAGGAGAACTGTGTGCGGAACTGATTGCGCAAAACGGAGGAGAAAAGCAGAAAGAATGGTATCTTTTCTATCAGGGAAGCGGTACCTACACCGGTTGGGTGGAACTTCCGGAAGGATGGGAACATCCGGTAGTTACCAGGAATGGGGAAAAACAGCCTTGTGAAAAGATCGCAGGAATCTGGCAGGTCTATGTGGAGCGGCTAGATGGATTTCGGTCAGTGCCGGTAAGAATCGAAGAAGAATGCGGTGGATGCTGTTCAAAAGCAGAAAAAAGTAACACAGAAACAGAAGAAAAAGCTGACAGATATAACACAGAGTGTGTAGAACAGGGAGAGAAAGCCGAAAACAGCAAAGATAGTGCAGAGATTGCTGCAGATGGAACTGCATGCCTGGAAAATCATCGCTACAGCATCTGGTACAATGCCAATACTGGAAAAGTTCTTCGTGTACATGACAAAAAAGCCGGAAAGGATCTGCTGACAGCAAAAGAATCCGAGGGGATTTTCAGTTATCAGTACGACCGTTACGGATATGATGATATCAATGAATATCTGAGAACGTATGGATATCATTTTACGACCTGGGGAATCCAGGATTATGGTCGGGAGAATTATCCGTTCTGCGAGCATGAAACCTGCAGACCGGCATATACGGGATACGAGAGAAAAGAACATGGTCTTGTATTGCATTATACAGGTGGAAAAAGTGCAGACGAGTACGGCGATGCCAGAAAAATGCAGATAGAGATTGCACTTCCGGAACAGGGGGAAGAGATCTTTGTGACACTTCATCTGGAAAATAAACAGGAGAGTCCGTATGTGGAAGCCGGTTCTTTTGTAGTGCCGTTTGCAGGCAAGTATGCGGAGTATCGGATCCGGAAAGGCGGCGTCACACTGGATCCGGCAACAGACATTGTGGAGAAAGCAAATCACAGCCTGTATTGTCTGGACGAGGGTGTTGCTGTACTGAATGGACAGATGGGTTTGTGGGTACAGAGTCTGGATGCACCGCTGATGGCGATTGGAGATCCGGGAATTTATACATACGGACCGGCGTTTGATCAGGCGAAAAAGCCGGTATTGTATTTCAATCTGTTTAACAATATGTGGGGCACGAACTTCCCGCAGTGGACCGGTGGAGATTTTACGTTCCGTTTCCGGTTACAGGGATTTGCAGCGGAAAGTGGAGAAGTGGAACTTCCGGCAGAATGCCTGGAACATACAGGCGGAGTGGCAGTTATGGATGCACCGTTACCGGAAACAGATCTGAAATTCCCGACACATATGAAGTTGATCGGGGCAGAAAGACTGGATGCAAATCGGAGAATCTTCACATTCCTGGAACTGGAGGGAAAAGAAGAACGGGAGATGATCCGGGCGAAAGGCTGGAAAATTACAGAGTGTGATCTGAGTGGAAAACCAACAGAAGCAGTATATGAAAATCTGCGGGGAGACATCTGTGTGTTTACTTCTGTAGCTTATGGAACCAGTAGTTTCTTGTTTGTGAGAAAAGACGAGAAAGAGGTAAAGACAGAAGAAAAGGCTCGCAGCCTGGCTGAAAAATACGCACCTGTTTTGCAGATGGATGAAAAAGAGCCATTTGGAGTCGTTGGTGTCGGATATACGTTATATGAGAGTGCAAAAAGAAGTGCTTCCTGTACGCGGATGATTGATCCGGCACAGTACGGAGCAGAATATTGTATCGAATATGCGTATTATTATGACTATGATATTCAGCATCTGTATGATCTGGAACATATCTGGGTCTATGTAGACAACCAGGGCGCAGTCTGCGAATGTGAACACAGCTTTCATGGGAAGTTCTTCCACGTATCGGCAACATCCGATGAACTGCAATTGAAAGAAGGACGTCCGGTATTCTATGTACAGCCGGGAAAACATGCACTGATGCCGCAGGCGAAAGGATTTGAAGCTCTGGTGGATTATCGGGATGCGTGTGGCGCAGCAGCCGGTGCGGACGGTATTCTGACACCGGATATTATCCCGGGAATGCCGGTGCATACTCCATGGCAGGATCAGACGGTAGAAAATTATATCAAAGAACATTTTGCGTTTGTTCCGGCGGGAAGCTACACAAAGTGGGATGATAAAACGGTTCTGCTTCCGTGGTCAGAACTCTGTGCAAAAATTCCGGAGCGGGTGGAGCATGAGATGCGGAAGATAGTGGTATCTGAATAAGATTCTGTTCAGTACAGGCACAATCTTCTGGCAGTATAAAAAAAACCAGACGATTGAGGTCGTCTCATAAAAGTTTGACTTTTTAAGGTCACCTCATTCCGCATGTTCACAGCCAGATGCGGTGAATATGCGGAATCATTGTATATATTTACTTTTCTTTTTGCAAGGAATCGAATATAATGATATCAGGGTCTGTAACTATTCAGCAGGTAGTATTTCAGGGCACTTTACTGTGAAGATTTCTGCTGAACAGGTGCAAAAAAGAAACGAAGAAAGGGGCTATTCATGACGAAGAAGCAGTTTCTATACGAAAATATATATAATGATCTGAAACAGAAGATAGAGTGTGGAGACCTGAAGCCGGGTGATAAACTTGAGGTGGAGGAGGATATGATTGCACATTACGGAGTGAGTGCGATCACGGTAAAAAAAGCACTGAATCTTCTGGCAGAGGAACACAGGATTCGCAGGATCAGAGGGAAAGGCAGTTTTGTCATGGAATACCCGGAAGTTGGCAGGATTGAGGTGGAAGAAAAAGCGGTATTACCGGAAAAATCAGAGATTACTCAGACAGGGGAACCTGTTCTCGGAGTGATTTTTGAACATATCAGTTCCAGCTATGGTCTGCAGATCATGTATGAACTGGAGCAGCAGGCTAGAAAGGCGGGATACCATCTGTACCCATGTTTTTCCTACGGAAACCGGGAACTGGAGACACAGGCAATCCGCTATCTGCGCGGTATCGGTGCGAAAGGAATGTTTGTAATGCCATGCCATGGATCGTATTATAATACCGAGATTCTTCGACTGGTGATTGACGGATATCCAACCGTACTTATTGATAAAAAATTAGATGGAATCTCGCTGGATTCGGTACGGACGGACAATGTGCAGAGCATGTCACGGTTGGTTCGGTATTTTGCGGAAACCGGTAAGAAAAAAATAGGATTTATCACAGTGGAAGAGACCGGAACGTCTTCGCTTGGAGAACGCAGCGAAGGATTTTATCAGGGAATCTCCGCATATGGTATGACTCCGGTCGGAAAGTGCAGCCTCCCGTATATTACCTATGAAAATCCGGTGGAAGTCCGCGGAGAGATCTATCGGAAGCAGATTGCAGAGTATATCGAGAGATACTGCAGGGAACTCGAAGGCATCGTATGTGGCGAGTACAGTGTTGCCATGGAGACAGAGGCTGTTCTGGAAGCGAAAGCGTTAAATGGCAGGATAGAAGTGTGCTGCATGGATGAAAACCACATCGGATCTGGGCAGTACAAACTGACACACATCCGCCAGGACGAGCAGAAGATCGCACAGTGCGCGATGGAGCGTATGCTGGATAAACTGAATGGACATGCAGGAGAAGAAAAAGATTATCTGATTTCGGGAATTTTTATGGAGAAGATCACTTCTGAAAAAGAATAAGAGTGTGAAAAGACAGACCAGAGCCGTGTACCGACCTGGTCTGTCTTTCTATAAAAAATGACATTTTGTGAGGAACAGGTTACAGGCAGAAGAAAGATACGATTATTTAGTCATGGTAAAGTTAAATGTAATATGTATTGAAATGATACATAATAAAATGAAAGCAAAATATATTAAAACGTTTGAAAAGTATATAAAAATATGATATAGTATAATAAAGAAATACGAGAGCAAAAGTTATAAGGAGGAATTGCATGTTGGGTTTTTCATGTGTGGAATGGACCATGCCAAATGTCCTGATCCGAATCGTAGTTTCTATGATACTGGGATGTGTGATCGGTCTGGACAGAGGATTGAAAAAACGTGGGGCAGGAACAAAGACGAATACGATTGTATGTCTGGGAGCAACGATGGTTATGTTGACGGCGCAGTATATGGAGGTATATTTTCCGGGAAAATCGGATCTTTCGCGTATGGCATCGCAGGTGATCAGCGGGGTAGGATTTCTGGGAGTAGGAACCATCATTGTGTCCGGACATCAGGTGCGGGGACTGACAACTGCGGCAAGTTTATGGGCTTGTGCATGTATCGGTCTTGCGGTTGGTATTGGATTCCTGGATGGTGGAGTCATCATTACTGCATGTGTACTGATTTCTCTTCATGTACTGCCACGTCTGGAAAAGTATTTTTTTCGACGCAGTAAATATTTATCCGTATACGTGGAACTGGAAGCCAATGGAAGCATTTCTGAATTTTTGGAAAACCTTCAGGAGAATCAGATACAGGTGGATTCTATGGATGTGATCAAGGGGAAAACGAAAAGAATGCCATACGCCCTGCTTCTGACATTACGGCTGCCTACTGCATATAAGAGCAGTTATGTAGAAGTGCTGGAGAAAATTCCCGGTGTGACCAGTGTGGATGTTATCTGATCCTTGTCTGGTTTAAACGATTGTTTACAGAGGTTTTACAGAAGTTTAGATTCTTTTTATTTTCACCCTGCCAGATTTATGCTAGTATATAATCATCTGCGAAAATCGGCGTTGATACCGGATGATCCTGGTGTTGGCGCCGTATGTTTTATGGGAGTTTACCATGAAAACAGCGAAGCAAAAGGAAAGAAGAATATGCTTCAAATCCAACACATTCGAAAAGAATATAAAACGGGAAAACTGGTGCAGAAAGCCCTGGATGATGTCAGTCTGAATCTGCGGGATAATGAATTTGTTGCGATTCTCGGACCCAGTGGTTCAGGAAAGACCACACTGTTAAATATTATCGGCGGACTGGATCGTTATGACAGTGGGGATCTGATCATCAACGGAATTTCCACCAAAAGATACAAAGACAGGGACTGGGATTCGTACCGAAATCATACGATCGGATTTGTCTTCCAGAGTTATAATCTGATTCCCCATCAGACACTGCTCGCCAATGTGGAGCTTGCGCTGACCATCTCCGGTGTGGGAAAAGCAGAACGCCGGAGAAGGGCAAAAGAAGCGCTGGAAAAAGTAGGTCTGGGTGAGCAGATTGAGAAACGCCCAAGTCAGTTATCGGGCGGACAGATGCAGCGAGTGGCCATCGCCAGAGCACTGGTCAATGACCCTGAGATTCTGCTTGCGGATGAGCCGACCGGAGCACTGGACAGCAATACCAGTGTACAGGTTATGGATCTTCTGCGGGAAGTGGCGAAAGACCGTCTGGTTGTTATGGTTACGCATAATCCGGAGCTGGCAGAACTTTATGCCACGAGAATCGTCAATCTTCGGGATGGAAAGATCCGATCGGATACCAATCCGTATGAGGTAGACGAGGCAGCACTTGCACCTCCGGAGCATAAAAATATGGGAAAATCTTCGATGTCATTCCTGACAGCCCTGGCACTGAGTTTCAATAACTTAAAGACTAAGAAAGCGAGAACTCTTCTGACATCCTTTGCAGGATCCATTGGAATCATCGGTATCGCCCTGATCCTTGCACTGTCAAATGGAGTGAATGCTTATATCCAGTCGGTAGAGGAAGAAACCTTATCGGAATATCCGCTGGAGATCCAGAGCACCGGATTTGACCTGACTTCGATGATGTCGATGAGTATGGGAAACAGCAACAGTGACAAGGAAGAAAAGAAAGACGATCAGGTCAATGTCGTACAGATGGTCACAAATATGTTCTCTACGATGGACTCCAACGATCTGAAATCACTGAAAAAATACCTCGATGATCACGAAAAGAAAGTCAGCAAATACGCAAAATCGGTAGAATACAGCTACAGCGTAACACCGCAGATTTTCCGCCAGGACAAAGATGGCGGGAAGATCCGTCAGGTCAACCCGGACAAGTCATTCTCCTCTCTGGGTCTCGGTTCTTCGACGAGCACGAACAGTATTATGTCCTCGATGATGAGCACCGATGTGTTCTATGAGATGCCGAGAGAAGACAGCCTGTATAAAAATCAGTACGATGTAAAAGCAGGTCACTGGCCGGAAAGTTATGACGAATGTGTGGTAGTTATGACTTCAGACGGAAGCATCAGCGATTTTCTCCTGTATACGCTGGGACTCAGAGATTCCGTGGAACTTGACGATATGATTGCGCAGTTCATGAAAGGCGATGATGTGGATACTCCGGATAATATCGGCACATACAGCTATGAGGATATTCTGGGAACTACATTTAAACTGGTCAATGCATCGGATTATTACAGTTATGACAGTGAGTACAAGATCTGGAAAGACAAATCCGATAATGAGAAATATATGAAGAAACTGGTGAAAAATGGAGAAGACCTGAAGGTGGTAGGTATCGTACAGCCATCCGAGGATGCCAACGGTACCCTGCTTCGAACCGGTATCTATTATCCGGCAGAACTGACTGATCATGTGATCGAAGAAGCTAAAGACAGTAAGATCGTAAAAGCCCAGATGAAAAACGAAGACATTGATGTATTTACCAACGAAGAATTTGGTAAAGAGTCGGACAATGATTTTGATATGGGATCACTTTTTAAGATTGATGAGAAAAAGTTGCAAAATGCATTCAAATTTGATGAAAATGCCATGGCGAATGCGATGGCAGGCAGCGGAGATCTCTCAGGTGTATTTTCCGTTGATCCGAACACCCTGGATCTTTCAGGTATGCTGGATCTGAATGCCATTGATATTTCTCTTCCGCAGGCACCGGATCTGTCTCTGGGCAATCTGATGAGTGGAATCAAGATTCAGGCATCCGGTGAAGATGTGGGCAAACTTGCCACGACACTGTTAAATGGGTATCAGGACTACGCAAAAGAACATCCGGAAGCGGATTATTCCGGTTTGGGAGAAAATTTTACCGGATATCTGAATACAGAAAAAGCGCAGGAAATCCTGAAAAATAATATCAAAGAAATCATTGAAGCCGGCGGTTCCATTGAGGTTTCCAAAGAGGAACTGCAGCAGCTGATCAAAGATATCATGAGTGGATTCCAGCAGTATATTGAGAAAAATGGTTACACAGATATGACGAAACTGGATGAATATCTGACGGAATATTTGCAAACGGAGGAGTGTCAGCAGATCCTGACTGCATGGGCAGAGAAAAATATTCACATTAACGGGGATGTGAATATTACAAAAGAACAGCTGGAAAAGCTTTCCAAAGAGCTGTTGGAGGGGTACGAAGCCTATGTACAGGAAAACGGTTATCCGGATCCGGCAAAAATGGGCGAGTATTTCATGGATTATCTGGGAACAGACAGTGCAAAACAGGAACTTTCCACCGGTCTTATGAAGATGATCGATACGAAAGGCGTGGAAGAACAGATTTCTACAGCAATCGGAACCTATATGCAGAGCGCATTCTCGTCTTACGGCAATACATTGTCGCAGGCTCTGGGAACGCAGATTTCGAAAGCGATGGAACAGATGATGACGCAGATTGCCGGTGGTATGGAAAAAGCGATGACGCAGGCAATGAGCCAGATAGGAGAAAATCTGCAGAATGCCTTTTCTATCGATGCCAATGCATTTACCGATGCCTTTGACATCAGCATGGACGGAGAAGAACTGACGGAACTGATGATGTCGATGGGAAGCCAGGGAAGTGCGACGTATGATTCAAACCTGCAGAAACTTGGATATGCGGATACCGCAGAACCGAGCGGCATCTCCATCTATCCGAAAGATTTTGCAAGCAAAGAACAGATCGTGCAGCTTCTGGATAATTATAACAGCAAGATGGAAAAAGAAGGAAAAGACGAGCAGGTGATCAGCTATACGGATATGGTCGGAACACTGATGTCCTCCGTGACGGATATCGTGGATATTATCAGTTATGTGCTGATCGCGTTCGTGGCGATCTCACTGGTGGTTTCTTCGATCATGATCGGAGTTATTACCTATATCAGTGTGCTGGAACGCCGGAAAGAAATCGGTATCCTGCGAGCCATCGGAGCATCCAAGGGAAATATTTCTCAGGTGTTCAATGCGGAAACATGTATCATCGGTCTGTGCGCCGGTCTGATCGGTATCGGACTGACGTTGTTGCTGCTGATTCCGGGCAATGCCCTGATCCATGCGCTGGCAGATACGACTGCTGTCAGTGCATCTCTGCCGGTGATTCCGGCACTTATCCTGATCGCACTGAGCGTATTTCTTACTTTTATCGGTGGACTGATTCCATCGAAGAAAGCGGCAAAGAGTGATCCGGTGACGGCACTGAGGAATGACTAAAAAATAAAAAATGAGAAAACGCGTTCGGTCTTGTGTGTGATCCGTTCGTTCAATAAAGCCAGTATTTCTTATCGAAATATAAGAATACTGGCTTTTTTAGATTTTATTCCGGCTCATAAAATGTTATAATGTATCTCATAAAAATTAGAATATACAATATAGAAAAAGGAGAAACATAAATGGAATACAGAACACTTGGAAAAACAGGATTGAAAGTGTCCCGCATGGGATTTGGCGGGATTCCGATCCAGAAGATTGATGAAGAGGGAACAAAAAAACTGTTACAGGATATGGTAAAACGGGGGATCAATTATATTGATTCTGCGAGAGGCTACACCGTCAGCGAGCAGTACATCGGTTATGGTCTGGAAGGAATCCGTGATCAGTTTGTGCTGGCAACAAAATCCATGGCGAGAACAAAAGAAGCGATGGCGGCAGATATCGAGACGAGTCTTCGGAATTTCCGCACAGACTATATTGATCTGTATCAGGTACATAATCCGAGTATGGAACAGCTGGATCAGGTGATCGGAGTAGGCGGCGCGCTGGAAGCACTGCTGGAGGCAAAAGAAGCAGGAAAGATCGGGCATATCGGAATCACAGCACATTCCACGGCAGTTTTTGAGCGTGCGTTGACTCTGGACTGGGTGGAGACGATCATGTTTCCTTATAATATTGTGGAGCAGCAGGGTGCGGAGCTGATCCGTCGGTGCGGAGAGAAAAATATCGGATTTATCGATATGAAACCGTTGGCGGGAGGTGCAATCGAAGACGGAGCACTGGCACTTCGCTATGTCTGTTCCAACCCGGATGTGACGATCACTATCCCGGGCATGGCAGAGATCCGCGAACTGGAAGAAAATCAGAAAGCCTGTGAGGATCTGAAACCACTGACGAAGGAAGAAGAGCAGAAAATCCAGGAAGTGCGCGATCGGCTGGGAACAGATTTTTGTCGTCGATGTAATTACTGTGCACCGTGCAGCGTAGGTATTCAGATTCCCAGTGTCTTTTTATTCGCCGGTTATCTGCAGCGGTACGATCTGGAACAGTGGGCGAGAGACCGCTACAGTACATTAAAAGTAAAAGCTTCCGCTTGCATCGGCTGCGGTAAATGCGAACCACGCTGTCCGTACCACCTGCCGATCCGGGAAAAACTGAAGGTCTGTGCAGCTGATTTTGGAGAGTAAAAAATAAACAGATCACAGAGAAGGAGAAAAATTATGACACGACGGGAACGGGAAGTAACCGATATCCATGACATTTTAGATATTATCAACAAGACGAAAATCCTGCATCTGGGATTGTCCGACGAAGGATGGCCATATGTGGTGCCAATGAATTATGGATATGAATATGTGGATGGAAAGCTGACATTTTACCTCCATGGAGCCACCAAAGGATACAAATTCGATGTTTTAGAGAAAAATCCAAAAGTTTCTTTTGCCCTGGAGACGGATCTGATTCCTTTTGAGGGAAAGGTAGCCTGTCAGTATGGAATGGCGTATCAGAGTGTGATGGGGCGTGGCTATGGAACGCTGGTGACAGACGTGGAAGAAAAGGAGAAAGCTTTATCCCTGCTGATGAAACAGCAGACGGGAAAAGATTTTTCTTTTGATGAAAAATTAGTATCTATCGTCAACGTGATCCGCATCGATGTGAAAGAATTTACCGCGAAGGCGAGAAAACTTCCGGCAGCGATGCAGCAGGATAGCTGAAAATCATGCGGGAAAATCACAGATTCCAGATAGAATGTATCTGGCATTCACTGTGAAACTGTGATAAACTAAAGAGTAAAGTTTTGTCAGTTTTTGTATTTGTAGCTGTTACATCTACAATTTGATAAAATGATCGATCCAAAAGATCGCGGACACAGCCGTGATGGAGCAGCGGAGGTGTCAGAAAAACAGATGAGGAGTGAAGACATGATAGCACTGATTGATTATGATGCGGGAAATATGAAAAGCGTGGAAAAAGCTCTGCAGCTGATAGGAGAGGATGTTCTGGTTACCAGAGATCCGAAAGAGATTCTGGCTGCGGATAAAGTGGTGTTACCGGGTGTGGGAAGTTTTGGAGATGCGATGGAAAACCTGCACCATTTCGGGTTGGTACCCGTGATTCACCAGGTAGTTCAGGAGCAGACTCCGTTTCTGGGAATCTGTCTGGGACTGCAGCTTCTGTTTGAAAAAAGTGAGGAGAGCCCGGGCGTGGAGGGCCTTGGCATCTTAAAAGGAGAGATTCTTCGCATCCCGGCAGCGGAAGGTCTGAAGATTCCTCATATGGGCTGGAACAACATCCGGTTTCCCAATAAAGGACGCTTATTCGAGGGCGTTCCGGAGGATTCTTATGTGTATTTTGTTCATTCGTATTATCTGAAAGCGCAGGATGAAAAGATTGTTACGGCTACCACCGAATATGGTACACACATCCATGCATCCGTGGAGAGCGGCAATCTGTTTGCCTGCCAGTTCCATCCGGAGAAAAGTTCCCATGTGGGACTGCAGATTTTGAAAAATTTTGCAAAACTGGAAGGAAAAGGGGGACGATAAGATGCTGACAAAAAGAATTATTCCATGTCTGGATGTCAATAATGGAAGAGTAGTAAAAGGTGTGAATTTTGTCAATCTTCAGGATGCGGGAGATCCGGTGGCAGTAGCAAAAGCGTATGACGAGGCCGGTGCGGATGAGGTCGTTTTTCTGGATATCACAGCTTCCTCGGATAACCGGAATACGGTGGTGGATATGGTGCGGAAAGTGGCAGCGAATGTATTTATCCCGTTTACCGTAGGCGGCGGTATCCGTACTGTGGAGGATTTCCGTTTGCTTTTACGGGAAGGTGCAGATAAGATTTCTATTAATTCTTCTGCCTTAAATCGTCCGGAACTGATCCATGAGGCGGCGTTGAAGTTCGGAAGTCAGTGCGTGGTGGTCGCTATCGATGCGAAACAGCGGGCAGACGGTTCCGGCTGGAATGTTTACAAAAATGGTGGCCGGATCGATGTGGGACTGGACGCTGTGGAATGGGCGAAAAAAGCAGAATCCCTGGGTGCAGGAGAGATTCTTCTGACCAGTATGGATGGAGATGGCACAAAAGCAGGATATGATCTGAAACTGACCCGTGCGATCGCGGATGCGGTATCCATTCCGGTCATTGCTTCCGGTGGAGCAGGAACTCTGGAGCATTTTTATGATGCACTGACAGAGGGCGGAGCAGATGCGGCTCTGGCGGCTTCTCTGTTCCATTATAAAGAGCTGGAGATTCGTGAGGTAAAAGAGTATCTTCGCGACAGAGGGCTTCCGGTACGGCTGTAAAATGTCGGAAATCGATAGAAAAAATGCGTAATTGTTCTGCAGATAACGGTGAAAAGAAAGATACGGAACAGTTATGAGTACAGGAGAGGAGGAGGGCATATGCCTCCGATTTCAGGAGCATGGGCAAAAGCCCTTGAAGGGGAATTTCATAAACCCTATTATAAAAAATTATTTGAGACAGTGGGAAAAGAATATGCAACCCATCAGATTTTTCCGGCGGGAGATGATATTTTTAATGCGTTTCATTTTACACCGCTGGATCAGGTGAAAGTAGTGATTCTCGGACAGGATCCGTACCACGGAGACGGACAGGCACACGGGCTTTGTTTTTCGGTAAAACCGGATGTGGAGATTCCGCCGTCACTGGTGAATATCTATAAGGAACTGGAGGATGATCTGGGCTGTTATATCCCGAACAATGGTTATCTGGAAAAATGGGCGCGACAGGGTGTACTGATGTTAAACACCGTTCTGACTGTACGGGCACACCAGGCAAATTCACACCGTGGCATCGGCTGGGAAGAGTTCACCGATGCGGCTATCCGTGTGCTTGCCGCACAGGATCGTCCGATGGTGTTTATCCTCTGGGGAAAACCGGCACAGGCGAAAAAAACCATGCTGGATCCGAACAAACATCTGATTCTGGAGGCTCCTCATCCGAGTCCGTTATCGGCTTACCGTGGATTCTTCGGAAGTAAGCCGTTCAGTAAGACAAATGCGTATCTGACCGCACACGGTCTGGAACCGATCGACTGGCAGATAGAAAACAGATAAAGCAGGAGCAAACAATGAGTGAGAAAAATGGATTAGTGAAAAATGCCTCATTTCTGATGATGGCGACTCTGATTTCCAGGGTGATCGGTCTTTTGTACCGTAGTCCTCTGGGAGTCGTGCTGGGAACGGTAGGCCTTGGTTATTACGGATATGCAAATAATGTATATGTTATTTTGCTTCTGATCTCTGCCTACAGTATTCCGATGGCGGTATCAAAAGTCGTTTCGGAACGTCTGGCACTGAAACAGTATCGAAATGCCCAGAAGGTATTTCACGGGGCATTATTATATGCGATGATCGTAGGTGGAGCGGCAGCTCTGGTTGCGTTTTTCTTCGGGAATTATCTGCTTCCGGTCAACCAGCAGCAGGCGCTTCTGGCACTTCGGATGTTGGCGCCGACGATTTTCTTTTCTGCGATCCTCGGTGTTATGCGTGGATATTTCCAGGCGCATAGCACGATGATGCCGACCTCGATCTCGCAGATTCTGGAACAGATTGCCAATGCGATCGTCAGTATTCTGGCTGCGTGGCTGTTGATCAAGAACTTTGCAGTGGATGAAGAGACCCATGCCATCTATGGTGCGGCCGGCGGTGCGATGGGTACCGGAGCCGGTGTTCTGACCGGTCTGGCATTTATGCTGATCGTATACGCGGCAAACAGAAAATCAATCCACAAAAAGATTGCCCGGGACAAACATACCCAGGAAGAGTCCATGGCGGGAGTCATGAAGATCATCTTCCTGATGGTAACGCCTATTATTTTTAATACTTTTGTATACAATGCCAGCAGTTATCTGGACTCCAAAATTTTCTCGGATATCCTGAATATGAAGGGGATTGCGGCAAAAGCAGTCAGTGGTCAGTGGGGAGAGTACAGTAATTACTATATTACGCTGATCAATATTCCGCTGGCGCTCTCAAGTGCAACCTCCTCTGCGATGATGCCGGAGATTGCGACAAGATTTATCAAAAATGAGTATAAAGAGGCAAATGAGAAGATCAATGAGGGCATTCAGCTGACCATGTTTCTGTGTATCCCAGCGGCTGTCGGACTTGCCGTTCTGGCATTCCCGATCACCAAAGTACTGTTTCCGTCCAGTGGAACACTGTCCGGACAGTTGCTTCTGGCAGGCTCTGTGACAGTTATCTTTTCTGCACTGTCTACGATCACCAACGGTGTCCTGCAGGCCATCGGTAAAGCGAGAATCCCACTTCGAAACTCTGCGATTTCTCTGGTACTGAACGTGATCACTGTGGCAATCTGTTCTTTTGTGGCTCCACAGATGGGCGTTTTCTCGGTACTGATCGCGAGTCTGGTATTTGCAGTGGCAATGTGTGTGTTAAATGCAATGTCTCTGAAAAAATATCTGGGTCATAAAAATGATTTTATCAACGGTTACGGAAAACCGCTGACAGCCGCAGCAGGTATGGGCGTAGTAGCCTGGGTGGTATATTACGGACTGCATCTTCTGGTGCCGATCCGTATCGTGTGCCTGGGTGTTTCGGTACTTCTGGCTGCGATGGTATATCTGATCCTGTATGTGATCGTCACAAAAACGACCGCAGAGCAGATGCGCCGGTTCCCAATGGGAAATTATGTGGTGAAAGTACTGCGGATTCTGAAAGTATTTCGGTAAGCATAAAAACAATTTGAGTAACTATTCAGTAGATAATGGTCCGCGAGGTACTGAACGGTTGCCAATCGGGTAAGGCTGGTAAATTCTGTAACAGAATACCAGCTTTGCTTATTTTATCTCATATACGCGGGCAACGAGTCAAAGTTCATATTCATATGAGACTCTTTGGAATAACGCGATAAAGTGTTGGAAAGAAGGATATTATAATGGAAGAAACACAAAGACCATGCAAGCGGGTAGTGGATTCCCAGACGGAACAGACTTATCTGATGCGCCCCAATTATCTGAACTGTTACGGCAATTTGTTCGGCGGACAGCTGATGGGCTGGATCGATGAGATCGCCAGTATCGTGGCGATGCGGCATTGTGAGGCGGATATTACAACAGCGGCGATTGATAATCTGAATTTCAAAGAAGGAGCTACGGTAAATGATGTGGTAGTTCTTCGGGGCAAGATTACTTATGTGGGAAGAACTTCTATGGAAGTACGTGTGGATACGTATGTAGAGAGCCGACACGGGATCCGGAAAGTGATCAATCGGGCCTATGTGGTAATGGTTGCTGTCGACGAACATCATCACCCGATCCCGGTACCGGGACTGATCCTGGAGTCGGAAAATGACAAAGCCGAATGGGAAGGCGGACAAAAACGGTATCAGCTGAGAAAACAGCGGAGACGGGAAGGATTTTAGAGAGAAAAATTTGCGGAAGTTGATGATTGACAGGCAGAGGTGGTATAGGGAGATGTCGTAACTGTGAAGGTACTGAACAGTTACGTTGTCTTGACATATTTTGAGCCTGTTACAGGAGAACAATTTTATGTGAATTAAAAATAAACGGACTGAAGAAGCGTTCTATGACAAATCTTCAGTCCGTTTATTATTAGACAATCGTTCTGCGTTTACTTCATATTCTTCACAGCCGTAGACAGCATCAGTTTGATACGGTTCAGCTGGTTTACTTCAGATGCTCCCGGATCGTAGTCGATGGCGACAATATTTGCTTCCGGATGGCTTCTGCGGATCGCTTTGATAACACCTTTACCAACGATGTGGTTCGGCAGGCATCCGAATGGCTGAGTACAAACAATATTCTGTGTACCGCCATGGATCAGTTCCATCATCTCGCCGGTCAGAAACCATCCTTCACCGGTCTGGTTACCCATGGATACGATCGGTGCAGCCATGCGGGCGAGATCCGAGATATTTGCCGGCGGATCAAAGTGACGGCTCTTCTTGAATTCTTCGGTAGCAGCACTGCGCAGCCAGTTGATAGCGGCGATACCGGCATTTCCGGTGATAGCGGAAGTCTTCTTAAAGCCCAGTTTCTCGTGCTTGAAGTTCTGGTTGTAGAAACAGTAGCACATGAAATCAACCAGATCCGGAACGACAGCTTCGGCACCTTCCTGTTCCAGAAGCTCTGCCAGATGATTGTTGGCAGCAGGAAGGAATTTTACCAGGATCTCTCCTACGATACCGACTTTCGGTTTCTTTAACTTCTCATCGATCGGCAGACGGTCAAAATCATGGATGATCGTGCGGCAGATCTGTTTAAACCGAGTATGACTCAGGTGCTTGCCGGAGACAAAGTCGATACAGATTTTCTCCCATTTTTTATGTAAGCGGTTTGTGGATCCTTTTTTGATCTCATAAGGACGCATCCGATAAACACATTTCATCAGGATATCACCGAAGATACATCCGTAAGCCAGTCTGCGGGCCAGGCCAGGTGTGATCTTGAAGCCAGGGTTGCTCTCCAGACCACTCAGGTTGATGGAAATTACCGGAATATGTCCCATATCTGCCTTATTTAACGCACGTCGGATGAATCCGATATAGTTGGAAGCACGACATCCACCACCGGTCTGGGACATGATGATGGCTACTTTATTCAGATCATATTTGCCGGATAACAGCGCCTGCATGATCTGTCCGACAACCATCAGGGACGGGTAGCAGGCATCGTTATTTACATATTTCAGTCCTACATCGACGGCCTCTTTATTATCATTCGGAAGGACTTCCAGATGATAGCCGCTGGCATTGAAGCCTGCCTCCAGGATCTTAAAATGGATCGGAGACATCTGAGGACAGAGGATGGTGTAGTCTTTTCGCATCTCTTCGGTAAATGGTACCCGTTTGATGGAAGACGGCTGAATCACACGTTTTTCTTTCTGTTTCTGTCTGGTGCGGATAGCAGCCAGCAGAGAACGTACACGGATACGTGCGGCACCGAGATTGTTAACCTCGTCAATCTTCAGGCAGGTGTAGATCTTTCCGCTGTTGGAAAGAATCTCCTGTACCTCATCGGTGGTTACGGCATCCAGACCGCAGCCGAAGGAGTTCAACTGGATCAGATCCAGATCGTCACGTTCTTTGACAAAGTTTGCCGCAGCATAAAGTCTGGTATGATACATCCACTGGTCATTGACACGAAGCGGACGTTCCAGCGGTGCCAGATGAGACACAGAATCCTCAGTAAGTACAGCGATTCCGTAGGAATTAATCATATCCGGGATACCATGATGGATCTCAGGATCTATATGGTAGGGACGACCGGCAAGAACGATACCGCGTCTTCCGGTTTCTTCCATATAGCGAAGGGTTTCTTCTCCCTTTCTGCGGATATCGTTTCTCATATGCTCCAGTTCTACCCACGCAGCATGTGCCGCTTCCAGAACTTCTTCTTTCGGAAGATCGGAGAATTCCTCCACCAGGCGCTTTGTGGCTGTCTCCTCATTCGTCAGAGCCAGGAACGGATTGCGGAAGGTGATGGACGGATCATTTAATTCGTCTACATTATTTTTAATATTCTCTGCATAAGAGGTAACGATCGGGCAGTTGTAATGGTTGATCGCTTCCGGGAACTCGGTACGCTCGTATGGGATACACGGATAGAAGATAAACTTCACACCCTGGCGGAGCAGCCAGGTCACATGACCATGTGCCAGTTTTGCCGGATAACATTCGGACTCACTCGGGATAGACTCGATACCCAGTTCGTAGATCTTACGGTTGGAAGTAGGAGAAAGTACCACCTGATATTTCAGCTTCGTAAAGAAGGTGAACCAGAACGGATAGTTCTCGAACATATTCAGGACTCTCGGGATACCTACTTTACCGCGGACAGCCTGATCGGCATCAAGGGGTGTATAACCGAAGATCTTTTTGTATTTGTAATCAAACAGGTTCGGTATATTCTCTTTATTTTTCTGCTTTCCGATACCACGTTCGCAACGGTTACCGCTGATATACTGACGGCCGCCGGAGAAACGGTTGATGGTCAGACGGCAGCTGTTGGTACATCCCTTACAGTTTGCCATGCTGGTGGTGTATTTCAGATCATTGATCTTGTCGATGGAGAGCATGGTTGTATCTTTGCCATCTTCGAAACGTTCTCTTGCGATCAGAGCGGCACCGAAAGCACCCATGATACCTGCAATGTCCGGGCGGATCGCTTCGCAGTTGGCAATCCTTTCAAAGCTTCGAAGTACAGCATCGTTATAGAACGTACCACCCTGTACAACAATATTTTTACCAAGCTCAGAAGCATCAGAAACCTTAATTACTTTATATAACGCATTCTTGATAACAGAGTAAGCCAGACCGGCGGAGATATCCGCCACGGAAGCGCCTTCTTTCTGAGCCTGCTTTACTTTGGAGTTCATGAATACGGTACATCTGGTACCGAGATCGATGGGATTTTCTGCAAATAAAGCTGCTTTAGCAAAATCCTGTACGCTGTAGTTCAGGGATTTTGCAAAGGTCTCGATGAAGGAACCGCATCCGGAAGAACAGGCTTCATTTAACTGTACGCTGTCTACGGTCTGATTCTTGATCTTGATACATTTCATATCCTGACCGCCGATATCGAGGATACAGTCTACCTTCGGATCAAAGAATGCAGCTGCGTAATAATGGGACACGGTTTCAACTTCGCCCTCGTCAAGCATCAAAGCAGCTTTGATCAGTGCTTCACCGTAACCGGTGGAGCAGGAGTAGGCGATCCGGGCAGTATCCGGCATCTGGGAATAGATTTCCTGTACGGCACGGATGGTGGTTGCCAGGGGATTACCGTTGTTGTTGTCATAAAACGAATAAAGCAGGGAACCATCTTCACCGACCAGAGCGGCTTTTGTTGTGGTGGATCCTGCATCGATACCAAGGAAACAATTGCCTTCATAGGAAGCCAGGTCACCGGTGGCTACGTTGTACTGGCTCTGGCGTTCGTTAAATGCATCATAGTCTTCCTGTGAAGCGAACAGCGGTTCCATACGTGCAACTTCAAAATCCAGTTTGATAGACTGCGCCATCCGTTCTTTCAGAGCAGACAGGGAGACGGAAACCTCTTCTTTGGCATTCAGTGCGGAACCGATGGCTGCGAACAGATGAGAATTCTCCGGTACGATCGTATGCTCCTCGTCCAGTTTCAGAGTACGGATAAATGCCTGTTTTAACTCGGACAGGAAATGCAGCGGACCACCAAGAAATGCGATATGACCGCGGATCGGTTTTCCGCAGGCCAGTCCACTGATGGTCTGGTTGACAACTGCCTGGAAAATAGAAGCAGACAGGTCTTCTTTGGTAGCACCATCGTTGATCAGCGGCTGGATGTCTGATTTTGCAAATACACCGCAGCGGGCTGCGATCGGATACAGAGCCTGATAATTTTTAGCATATTCGTTCAGTCCGGTAGCATCGGTCTGTAACAGGGAAGCCATCTGGTCGATGAAGGATCCTGTACCACCGGCACAGATACCGTTCATACGCTGTTCGATGTTGCCACCCTCAAAGTAAATGATTTTGGCATCCTCACCGCCAAGCTCGATGGCTACATCTGTCTTTGGGGCAAGTTCCTGCAACGAGGAAGATACTGCAATTACTTCCTGTACAAAAGGAACTTCCAGATGATTGGCAAGAGCCAGTCCGCCGGAACCGGTGATAACCGGATGTACGGTCATCTCTCCCAGTTTATCAATGGCTTTTGACAGAAGGGAAGCCAGAGTCTCCTGAATATTGGCAAAATGCCGTTCATAGTCAGCAAACAGAATCTGATGAGATTCATCCAGAATGGCAATTTTAACCGTGGTGGAACCGATATCGATTCCCAGGGTATAATTTGGTGTGTTGTTTGTTGTAGCAGTAATAACTGCCACCTCCTTTTCTGTATGTATATGAGTAACCGTTTCTGTGTTTCAACAGTTACATAGGTGTCTGCGTGCATCCCGCCATTCATGAAAAGAAAACAGATGGAATGCCACAAAGGGATTAATTTTTACGGATCCTACATTGTCATGTATGAAAACTGTCATACAAACAGTTACATATTTAAATAGGAACGTGTCCGAAAATCCAGACTGACTTATTATATGACATTTATTGGAATATGGCAATGTGGAAAAAAGAGATAATCCTTAAAAAAAGAGAAAATAATTGTGAAATATTTATTGAAAAAAAAGGCAGAAACAGATATAATAAGCGGTACTGTATGAAAGAACATGGGAATTATTGCAGACAAAAGCAATAATGTTTTACAACCAGAGGATCAGAAAACTGAACATATGGATCATATGCCGGAACATCCGGTAAAAGATAAGAGAAAGGTGATAAAATTATGTATAAGATCATAGCCAGAGATGGAAATGCAAAACGTGCAGAGTTTCAGACCGTTCACGGAACCATCCAGACTCCGGTATTTATGAACGTAGGTACTGCCGCAGCCATCAAAGGAGCGGTGGCGACCACAGATTTAAAAGAAATAGGCACACAGGTAGAACTGTCCAATACCTACCATCTCCATGTGCGCCCGGGTGATAAAATCGTAAAACAGATGGGAGGCCTCCACAAATTCATGAACTGGGATCGTCCGATCCTTACGGATTCCGGCGGATTTCAGGTATTTTCCCTGGCGGGGTTGAGAAAGATCAAAGAAGAAGGCGTAACCTTCCGCTCTCATATTGATGGTCACAAAATCTTCATGGGTCCGGAAGAGAGTATGCAGATCCAGTCCAACCTGGCTTCCACCATCGCGATGGCCTTCGATGAGTGCCCGTCCAGTGTGGCAGAACGAAGCTATGTGGAGAATTCCGTGGCAAGAACCACTCGCTGGCTGGCAAGATGTAAAACCGAGATGGCCAGACTGAACAGCCTGGAAGATACTATCAATAAAAATCAGTTGCTGTTCGGTATCAATCAGGGAGCTATCTTTGATGATATCCGTATCGACCACGCAAAAGCGATCAGTGAGATGAATCTGGATGGTTATGCGGTAGGTGGACTGGCTGTAGGAGAGAGTCACGAAGAAATGTATCATATCCTGGATGTGACCGTACCACATCTGCCACTGGAAAAACCAACCTACCTGATGGGTGTCGGAACTCCGGCAAACATTCTCGAAGCTGTTGACCGTGGTGTGGACTTTTTTGACTGTGTATATCCGAGTCGAAACGGCCGTCACGGACATGTATACACCAACCAGGGCAAGAGAAACCTGTTCAATGCCAAATATGAACTGGATCAACGTCCGATTGAAGAAGGATGCCAGTGTCCGGCCTGTCGAAATTACAGCCGCGGCTATATCCGTCATCTGTTAAAAGCAAAAGAGATGCTGGGAATGCGTCTCTGTGTTCTGCATAATCTGTATTTCTACAACACAATGATGAGCGAGATCCGTCAGGCCATCGAAGAAGGCAGATACAAAGAATATAAAAAACAGAAACTGGAAGGTTTCTTGGAAAACGACAAAAAGTAAAAAAACAATAAAAATATCAAAAACAGCTTGATGGAACCCCTGTTTTTGTGTATATTAGTAATAACGTCCGAAAAACGGAACAAAAGGTAACTGCACTGTATAGAACATATGGAAGGTTACAATAGAAAAAGCAGGAGGAATGCGCAATGGGAGTAGTAATGACTTCAACACAGGCAGCAGGAGCAGCAAGCACCATCTATATGATCGTTATGCTGGTAATCATGTTTGCTCTGATGTATTTTCTGATGATCCGTCCTCAGAAAAAAGAACAGAAACGTGTCACAGCTATGCTGAATGATATGGAAGTAGGCGATGCAGTAGTTACCACCGGTGGTTTCTACGGAGTTATTATCGATATCACCGACGAAGATGTAATCGTAGAATTCGGAAACAACAAAAATTGCCGAATCCCAATGAAAAAAGCAGCCATCGCAGAAGTAGAAAAAGCATCTGACGCAACTGCATAAGATCACATAAGTAAGACAAACCAAAACGACCAATCAGGTTTTCAACCGAGAACTTGGCTGGTCGTTTTTTCTTTTTATACGACCAAAGAGGCAAAATCAATATTCTTATAGAATATTGAAAAGATTTAATGATCAGGAAATAGAATATTTGCCAATGTCAGCCGGAAAGGAGCAGGGACAGGGTGTGGTGGCATTTTGCGTGCGGTTAGAGTGTGTTTTCAGATCCGGCTCTTAGAAGAACTTGACGGTGAGCGGCTCTCCGCGAACCGGCATTTAGTTCTTCTTAGAGACTAGCTGAAAACCGCTCTGCACGCTGCCACCACACCCTGTCCCTGCTCCTTTCCGGCGTCCGTTCCCAATAACCCCCTCAACTTTCCCTTGAAAATACCGCGAAAATAGATTATGATAGTCTGTAACAGATTAAAGAGGTAAAGAAAGAAAGGATGAAACGATTATGAACTATAAAATTGCATTAATTCACGGCGACGGAATCGGTCCTGAAATTGTGAATGAAGCAAAAAAAATATTAGATAAAGTATGTCAGGTATACGGCCACACATTTACATATACCAACGTACTCCTGGGTGGTGCATCCATCGACGTACACGGTGTCCCACTGACTGATGAAGCTGTCGCAGAAGCAAAATCCAGCGATGCCGTTCTGATGGGATCCATCGGAGGAGACGCAAAAACATCCCCGTGGTATCAGTTAGAACCATCCAAACGACCGGAAGCAGGGCTTCTGGCGATCCGTAAAGCTCTGAACCTGTTTGCAAACCTTCGTCCGGCATACCTGTATGATGAACTGAAAGCTGCATGCCCGTTAAAAGAAGATCGGATCGGTGACGGATTTGACATGATCATCGTCAGAGAACTGACCGGAGGTCTTTACTTCGGAGCAAGAAAGACCGAAGAACAGGATGGCGTGATGACCGCTGTGGATACCCTGTCTTATAATGAAAAAGAAATCAGAAGAATCGCTGTCAAAGCATTTGAGATCGCGATGAAGAGAAGAAAGAAAGTAACAAGCGTAGACAAAGCAAACGTACTGGATTCCTCTCGTCTGTGGAGAAAAATCGTAGAAGAAGTTGCAAAAGACTATCCGGAAGTAACTCTGGAGCATATGCTTGTAGATAACTGTGCGATGCAGCTGGTACATAATCCGGGTCAGTTTGATGTTATTCTGACAGAGAATATGTTCGGAGACATCCTTTCTGATGAGGCAAGCATGGTAACCGGATCCATCGGTATGCTTTCCTCCGCAAGCCTGAACGAGACAAGCTTTGGCCTGTATGAGCCAAGCCACGGTTCTGCACCGGACATCGCAGGAAAAGGAATTGCAAACCCGATCGCAACTATTCTGTCCGCAGCGATGTTACTTCGTTACTCCCTGAATCTGGACAAAGAAGCAGATGCAGTGGAAACGGCTGTTCAGGCAGTCTTAAAAGAAGGATACCGTACCGGAGATATTATGTCTGAAGGATGCACACAGGTAGGAACCGTACAGATGGGTGACCTGATCGCAGAACGGATCCACTAAGACAGACTTTTCACAGAAACAGTTGGAAATCTGGCTGTTTCTGTATGAATAAAATGGGAAAACAGAAAGGAAGCGTAACGAATATGAGAAGTGATGCAGTAAAAACTGGAATGCAGCAGGCACCTCACCGGTCCCTGTTTAACGCACTGGGAATGACAAAAGAAGAGATGGAGAGACCGTTAGTCGGTATCGTAAGTTCCTACAACGAGATCGTTCCCGGCCATATGAATCTGGATAAAATCGTTAATGCAGTAAAACAGGGAGTTGCCATGGCAGGCGGTACGCCGATCATGTTTCCGGCGATTGCGGTCTGTGACGGTATCGCCATGGGACATATCGGAATGAAATATTCACTGGTAACCCGTGACCTGATCGCTGATTCCACAGAAGCGATGGCAATGGCTCATCAGTTTGATGCACTGGTTATGGTGCCAAACTGTGATAAAAATGTACCGGGACTTCTGATGGCAGCAGCCAGACTGAACGTACCGACCGTATTTGTCAGCGGTGGTCCGATGCTTGCAGGTCATGTACACGGTCAGAAACGAAGCCTGTCCAGTATGTTCGAGGCAGTAGGATCCTACGCAGCCGGAACTATGACAGAAGATGATGTGGAAGAATTTGAAAATAAAGTATGCCCGACCTGCGGCTCCTGTTCCGGTATGTATACAGCCAACAGCATGAACTGTCTGACTGAGGTACTGGGTATGGGACTTCGTGGAAACGGAACCATCCCGGCTGTATATTCCGAACGTATCAAACTGGCAAAACATGCCGGTATGCAGGTTATGGAAATGTACAGAAAGAATATCCGTCCGAGAGATATCATGACAAAAGAAGCAGTTATGAATGCACTGACTGTAGATATGGCACTGGGATGTTCTACTAACAGTATGCTGCATCTGCCGGCAATTGCACATGAAATCGGATTTGACTTTGATATCACACTGGCAAATGAAGTGAGCGCAAAAACACCAAACCTGTGTCATCTGGCACCGGCAGGCCCGACTTACATGGAAGACCTGAACGAAGCAGGCGGTGTGTATGCTGTCATGAATGAATTATCAAAGAAAAACCTGCTGAATCTGGACTGCATGACAGTAACCGGAAAAACAGTAGGCGAAAATATTGCAAACTGCGTTAACCGGAATCCGGAAGTTATCCGCCCGTTAGACAACCCATACAGCCAGACCGGCGGACTTGCTGTTCTGACAGGTAATCTGGCACCGGACGGTGGTGTTGTAAAACGCAGTGCTGTCTGCGAAGAAATGATGGTACACGAAGGACCGGCTCGTGTATTTGAATGCGAAGAAGATGCCATCGCAGCCATCAAAGGCGGAAAAATTGTTGCAGGCGATGTTGTTGTAATCCGTTACGAAGGACCAAAAGGCGGTCCCGGCATGAGAGAAATGCTGAACCCGACTTCTGCAATCGCAGGTATGGGACTGGGATCTTCCGTGGCCCTGATCACAGACGGACGATTCTCCGGAGCATCCAGAGGAGCTTCTATCGGACACGTATCACCGGAAGCAGCCGTAGGCGGACCGATCGCACTGGTAGAAGAAGGCGACATGATCCGTATTAATATTCCGGAGACCAGTCTGGAACTGCTGGTATCTGACGAAGAACTGGCAAAGAGAAAAGCAAACTGGCAGCCGCGTGAGCCGAAAGTAACCACCGGATATCTGGCACGTTATGCAGCTATGGTAACCAGCGGTAACCGTGGTGCGATTCTCGAAGTACCGAAGAAATAATATAGGAGGAAAGATTGATGCAGCTTACAGGATCAGAAATTATTATTGAATGCCTGAAAGAACAGGGCGTAGACACCGTATTTGGATATCCGGGAGGAACGATTCTGAATGTCTATGATGCTTTATATAAACACAGCGATGAGATCCACCATGTACTCACATCTCATGAGCAGGGTGCTTCCCATGCTGCTGACGGATATGCTCGTGCTACCGGAAAAGTAGGTGTATGTATGGCAACCTCCGGTCCGGGAGCAACCAATCTGGTAACCGGTATCGCGACAGCTCATATGGATTCTATCCCGATGGTAGCGATCACAGCTAACGTGGCAACAGGACTTCTCGGACGTGACAGCTTCCAGGAGATTGATATCGCCGGTGTTGTTATGCCGATCACCAAATACAGCATGATCGTAAAAGATATCAATGACCTTGCACCTGCGATCCGACGTGCATTTACCATTGCACAGAGCGGAAGACCGGGTCCGGTACTTGTAGATGTGACAAAAGATGTGACAGCAGCTGTTGCAGAATACACTTATCAGGAGCCGACACCGATCGCTCCGTATACTGCCGAGATGCTGGAATCTGACCTGGATCAGGCAGCAAAACTGATCAGCGAGGCAGAAAGACCATATATTTTCGTCGGTGGTGGTGCAATCACATCCGGAGCAGCAGAAGAACTGCGCAAATTTGCACACACTATTAATTCGCCGGTAACGGATTCTCTGATGGGAAAAGGGGCATTTTCCGGAGAAGACGAACTGTATACCGGTATGCTTGGTATGCACGGAACAAAAACATCCAACCTGGGTGTGACAAAGTGTGACCTCCTGATTACCGTGGGAGCACGTTTTTCTGACCGAGTAACCGGTAACACTGCAAAATTCGCACAGCATGCAAAAATCATCCAGATCGATGTGGATGCCGCAGAGATCAACAAAAACATTAAAGTAGACTGCAGTATCATCGGCGATGTCAAAGAAGTATTAAAAGAATTAAACAAAAAGATCCATCCGAAGAATCACGACGCCTGGGTGAAAGAAGTGGAAGATATGAAAGCAAAATATCCGCTGAAATACAACCAGGAAGGTCTGACCGGACCGTATGTCATCGAAGAACTGTATCGTGTGACAAAAGGTGATGCGATCGTCGTTACCGATGTAGGACAGCACCAGATGTGGGCTGCTCAGTATTACAAATACAAAGAACCGCGTACCCTGCTCACTTCCGGCGGACTGGGAACCATGGGTTACGGTCTTGGCGCAGCAATCGGTGCAAAATTCGGTCGTCCGGACAAAGTGGTAGTCAATATCGCGGGTGACGGATGCTTCCGTATGAACATGAACGAAGTCGCTACGGCAGCAAGAAATAACCTGCCGCTGGTCGAGATCGTTATTAATAACCACGTACTGGGTATGGTGCGTCAGTGGCAGACCCTGTTTTACGATCACCGTTATTCCAGCACCATACTGGATGATAAAGTAGATTTTGTAAAATTTGCAGAATCCATGGGCGCAGTAGGTATCCGCGTGACCAAAAAAGAAGAAGTGGGTCCGGCAATCGAAAAAGCAATCGCTCTGAACACAACCGTTGTTCTGGACTGCCAGATCGACTGTGATGACAAAGTATTCCCGATGGTTCCTGCGGGAGCTCCGATTGAGGAAGTTTTTGACGCAGACGACCTTGCGAAGAAAGAAAAATAAAAAGTGATAAAATAAAGCAAACCCGATACATTAAAAATATATATCCGGTTTGCTTTATTTGCTATAAAAATATATTTAACAGAATTTTGATATTGACAATAATTTGTCAGAGGTGTATAGTGTTTCATATGTTAGCACACTAAAGTGCTGACGGGAAAGAAGAAAAAAAGTAACTGTCTAACAGGTATATACGAAGGTACTGAACAGTTATGAAAATGTGAGAAAGAGGAGGAAACTAAGGTGAGTAGAGTTTACAATTTTTCAGCAGGCCCTGCTGTACTGCCGGAAGAAGTGCTGAAAGAAGCACAGGCAGAGATGTTAGATTACAAGGGAACAGGAATGTCTGTGATGGAGATGAGTCACCGTTCCAAAGCTTTTGATCAGATTATTCAGGAAGCAGAAAAAGATCTGAGAGACCTGATGCACATCCCGGATAACTATAAAGTGTTATTCCTTCAGGGCGGAGCATCTCTGCAGTTTGCCATGATCCCGATGAACCTGATGAAAAACAAGGTTGCCGATTATATCGTAACCGGTCAGTGGGCAAAGAAGGCATGGCAGGAAGCACAGAAGTACGGAAAAGCAAACAAGATTGCCACTTCCGAAGACAAGACATTCTCTTATATCCCGGACTGTTCCGATCTTCCAATCAGCGAAGATGCAGATTATGTATACATTTGCGAGAATAATACGATCTATGGAACAAAATTCAAAGAACTGCCAAATACCAAAGGAAAAGATCTGGTGGCAGATGTTTCCTCCTGTTTCCTGTCTGAACCGGTAGATGTAAGCAAATATGCGATCATCTACGGAGGTGTACAGAAAAATATCGGACCGGCCGGTATGGTCATCGCAATCGTAAGAGATGATCTGATCACAGACGATGTATTGCCGGGAACTCCGACCATGATGAAATATAAGACACATGCTGATGCAAATTCTCTTTATAATACACCGAAC
This sequence comes from uncultured Ruminococcus sp., assembly GCA_934359255.1. Taxonomy (GTDB): domain Bacteria; phylum Bacillota; class Clostridia; order Lachnospirales; family Lachnospiraceae; genus Oliverpabstia. The sequence continues at coordinate 100,292 of CAKRLG010000005.1, read as the reverse complement.
TGCTATTGCATCTATATCTGTGGTAAAGTGTTCAAATGGCTGAAAAAACAGGGCGGTCTGGAAGCGATGAAAGAGCGCAACGAAAAGAAAGCCAAGATCCTGTATGATTATCTGGATGAAAGCAAACTGTTCAAGGGAACCGTAGAAAAAGCTTCCCGTTCTCTGATGAATGTTCCTTTCGTAACAGGAGATCCGGATCTGGATGCAAAGTTCGTAAAAGAAGCGAAAGAAGCAGGTCTGGAGAATCTGAAAGGACACAGAACTGTCGGTGGTATGCGGGCAAGTATCTACAATGCAATGCCGATCGAAGGTGTGGAAAAATTAGTAGAGTTCATGAAAAAGTTTGAGAAGGAGAATCTGTAAGATGTTTCAGTATCAATGCCTGAATCCGATCTCTAAGGTGGGACTGGATGGATTTACAAATGATTATACAAAAACAGAAGAAATAGAAAAAGCCGATGCGATCCTGGTAAGAAGTGCTTCGATGCATGAGATGAAATTACCGGAGAACATTCAGGCAATTGCCCGTGCCGGAGCCGGTGTCAACAACATTCCGTTACAGGATTGTGCAGAGCAGGGTATCGTAGTATTCAACACACCGGGAGCCAATGCAAACGGTGTCAAAGAAATGGTGATCGCCGGTATGCTCCTTGCATCCCGTGATATCGTAGGCGGTGTGGAATGGGTAAAACAGGAAAAAGATAACGAAAATGTTGGAAAACTGGCAGAAAAACAGAAAAAACAGTTTGCCGGCTGCGAGATCAAAGGAAAGAAACTCGGTGTCATCGGTCTGGGAGCCATCGGAGCTATGGTTGCCAACACTGCTATTTATCTCGGTATGGAAGTATACGGATATGATCCATATATCTCCGTAGATACCGCATGGAAGCTTTCCAGAGAGATCAAACATATCGCCAATGTGGAAGATATTTTTAAAGAGTGTGATTACATTACCCTTCATGTGCCGCTTCTTGACAGCACAAAGGGTATGATCAGCAAAGGCAGCATCGCAATGATGAAAGACGGTGTGGTTCTGTTAAACTTCTCCAGAGATCTTCTGGTGGATGAAACTGCTCTGGTAGAAGCCCTGGAAGCAGGAAAAGTAAAAAAATATGTCACAGATTTTGCAAATCCGACCGTTGCAGGCGCAAAAAATACACTGGTAACACCACATCTGGGAGCATCCACAGCTGAATCAGAAGACAACTGTGCATGTATGGCAGTAAAAGAACTGAGAGACTACCTGGAAAATGGTAATATTCATAATTCTGTCAACTATCCAAACTGTGATATGGGCATCTGCGGTGTAGCCGGAAGAATCGCCATCAACCACAGAAATGTAGTAAACATGATCAGTCAGTTCGCAACAGTTCTCGGTGGAGCAGGAATGAATATCTCCGATATGACCAACAAGAGCAAAGGAGATTATGCATATACCCTGATCGATCTGGAGACACCGGCAACCCAGGAGATCATCGACAAATTAGACGAGATCGAGGGCGTTCTGAAAGTCAGGATAATAAAATAAATAGAAAATAATACATGCCTGCGAGAGCAGGAAGAAGAAAGGAGAGTCGTTACATCCGAAAGGGCAAAACGGCTCTCTTTTCACGATGAAGATTTGAATCTAAGATTCAGTGTGGTTACTTCTTCTTACGATTGTATTTCGAGTATGAAGATGGTATGATAGATATAATATATAAAAAATTGTAACTATTCAGCAGGCGGTATTCTGCAAGGTGTTTTGACCTGAATATGCCAAAATCCCGAGACATACAAGCTAAAATGCATTTGGGCTCGTAATTGTGAAGGCGCTGAACAGTTACGAGATCGCAGGAGGTAGGGGTTTATGTCTGACAAATTATATGAATTGATGGATTGGCCGGAAATTGAGGCAGTTGTATATTCTGAAGAATATGCGCCGAGAGAGATCCTCGGACCACATGTAATCGGTGATGGAGTGCTGGTACAGTGTTTTTTTCCGGGAGCGGACAAAGTAACGGTGAAAACGACAAAAGACGGCAGAGAATATCCGATGAGTAAAGAGGACGATGCAGGATATTTTGCTGTATTACTGAGCGGAAGAAAGATTCCGGAGTATACCTATCTGGTGGAGCAGGAGGGGGAACAGATCGAATGTTATGATGCATATGCATTTCCCTGTCAGATCACACTGGAAGAAGAACAGAAGTTTATCAATGGTATATGTTACGATATTTACGAAAAACTGGGTGCACATCCGATGACTGTCAATGGTGTGGATGGTGTGTATTTTGCAGTCTGGGCACCGAATGCGGCCCGTGTCAGTGTGGTTGGAGATTTTAACCACTGGGATGGCAGAGTATACCAGATGCAGCGCCTTTCGGTATCAGGGATCTACGAACTGTTTATCCCGCAGATTCCGGTAGGCTCTCTGTATAAGTATGAACTGAAATTAAAAGACGGTCTGACCTACCTGAAAGCCGATCCTTATGCAAATCAGGCAGAACTTCGCCCGGCAACTGCTTCGGTGGTGGCAGATCTTACAAAGTATATCTGGAAAGATCAGACCTGGATGAAGGAGCGGAAAAAGATTCAGACAGAGGATGCCCCGATGTTCGTCTATGAGATGCATCTGGCATCCTGGAAAAAACCGGAAGACGGAAGAGAATTCTATAATTACCGGGAACTGGCCCCGATGATCGTGGCTTATGTCAAAGAGATGGGATATACACATGTGGAACTGATGCCGGTGATGGAGCATCCGTTTGATGCCTCCTGGGGCTATCAGGTGACTGGCTATTATGCACCGACCAGTCGCTACGGCTCACCGGAAGATTTTATGTATTTTGTGGATACGCTCCATCAGGCGGGTATTGGTGTGATCCTGGACTGGGTACCGGCGCATTTTCCACGGGATACCTTCGGACTTGCCAACTTTGACGGAACCTGTCTGTATGAGCATCTCGATCCGAGGCAGGGATATCATCCGCACTGGGGCACATTGATTTATAATTATGGAAGACCGCAGGTGAAAAACTTCCTGATCGCCAATGCACTGTTCTGGACAGAAAAATTCCATGCAGACGGTATCCGTTTTGATGCAGTGGCTTCCATGTTGTATCTGGATTATGGAAAGAATGATGGGGAATGGGTGGCAAATATCTACGGCGGAAATGAAAACTTGGATGCTGTGGAATTGTTAAAACATCTGAATTCCATCTTTAAAAAGAAACATCCGGATGCTCTTCTGATAGCAGAAGAGTCCACAGCATGGCCGAGAGTGACCGGAAGTGTGGACACGGAAGAAGGTCTGGGATTTGATTATAAATGGAATATGGGATGGATGAATGATTTCATCGGCTATATGAGTAATGATCCGTATTTTCGTGGTGCACATCATAATGAACTGACGTTCAGCATGGTTTATGCTTATAGTGAACGATTCATGCTGAGCTTATCCCATGATGAAGTGGTACACCAGAAAGGTTCGCTGTTGGAGAAGATGCCTGGAACCGAGGATAAAAAATTCGCAAATCTGCGTGCAGCGTATGGATTTTTCATGGCACATCCGGGTAAAAAACTTCTGTTTATGGGCCAGGAATATGGTCAGGTACATGAATGGGCAGAAAATAAAGCACTTGACTGGGAAGACCTGGAAAAACCGGCACACAGACAGATGCAGAACTATATGAAAGCCCTGATTCAGCTTTATAAGACCCATCCGGCACTGTGGAAACTGGACTATGATTCCGATGGATTTGAATGGATCAACTGCGTGGAATGGGAAAAGAGTATGGTGACTTTCCTTCGAAAGTCCAAAAAACAGGAAGATACACTGGTTGTTATCTGTAATTTCTCGGATGTTGCTTATGAAGAAGAACTGGTAGGTGTTCCGTATGCAGGAAAATACAAAGAAATCCTGAACAGTGATGCAAAAGAATACGGTGGAACCGGTGTGGTTAATCCACGTGTAAAGATTGCGAAGAAAGAAGAGACGGATGATCGTCCATATACGATTAAAGTAAAAGTTGCACCGTTAAGCGTGGCAATTTACAGCTTTACAAAAACCGCAGCAAAGACATCTACCAACAGAACGGCAAAAACAGCGAAAAAGACAGCTGGAAAAGCAGAAGGGAAGACGCTGTCTGCAACCGAAAAGAAAGAAGGACTTCGTAAAGTCATCCAGCAGAAGCTGGAGACGGCCGAGAAGAAAGGTGCAGAAGAGAAAGAAAAACGCACAGCAAAAGAAGCGGAAGCTGCCAAGAAGCCAAAAGAGAAAAAGAAGGTAACAGCAAAAAAGGAGACTGAGACAGAATGACGAATGCATTAAAGACGCTGGCTCAGTGGAAGGGGAGTATTCCACAGGACGGACTTCTTGATTTTGTGCTGAAAGTCATCCTGGCACTGATCGTTTATTTTATCGGAACAAAACTGATCGGATGGCTCTGCAAAAACCTGCGGAAACATCTGGTAAAATTCGGAAGTGATGAGGCGGCAAAAAGCTTTCTTTTATCGGGAATTAAGATTGGGCTGCATCTGATCCTGATCCTGACGATTGCCGGAAATCTCGGTGTGGACAAGACTTCGGTGGCTGCGCTTGTAGGTTCTGCCGGCGTGGCGATCAGTTTAGCTCTGCAGGGTGGCTTATCCAACTTTGCAGGCGGACTGATCATCATGTTCCTGCGGCCGTTTTCCGTTGGCGATTACATCATCGAAAATGGGGAAAAGACCGAGGGAACGGTACAGAAGATCGAACTGTATTACACCACGCTGATGACCATCGACAGTCGTCGGATCGTGATCCCCAATTCTGTGCTGACAAACGACAGTATCACGAATGTAACGGCGATGGAAAAAAGAAGACTGGAGATCAAAGTAGGAATTTCCTATGAATCCGACCTGCTTTTGGCAAAACAGATTCTCCGGGAACTGATCGAGAAAGATCCGGAACTTCTGGATCGGGAAGAAACGCAGGTTTTTGTGGACGAACTGGGAGACAGTGCAGTGATCTTAGGGCTTCGTGCCTGGGTAAAAACAGAAGAATTCTGGAATACCAAGTGGCGTATGAATGAACAGATCAAACTGGAATTTGATAAGAGGGGCATTCAGATTCCGTATCCGCAGATGGATGTGCATATGCATCGATGAAAGGGAAAAGTAAAGATTTTACAAAGTGTAAAAAAATATTAAGAGAATTGAAATTGTATTCCTCGATAAATGGTATATAATTATCCAGAAAAAGGATATACTCGCAAAACGCAGACAAAGCGCGGTGTGTATACAGAAAGGGAGTAAAAGAATAAAGGGGAATTATGGCACAAAAGAAGGGTAAAAAAAGAAAAAAGAAGAAACAGAAAAAAGTAATCATCGGCGTATATCTCTGTCTGATCCTGTTGCTTGGAGCGGCGGCAGCGTATATATGGAGAAGTAATTATTACAAAATCCATTTTTATAAAGATACGTGGATCAACGGACAGGATTGCAGCGGTAAGACAGCTGCGGAAGTAAAGGAGCTTCTGCAGGAAAAAATCAGTGAATATACCCTGAACATTACCACGAAAGAAGGGGAGACATATACTGTTACCGGACCACAATTTCATCTGACGTATGTGGATGACAATGGTGTGGATCAGTTACTGACAGATCAAAAACCACTGGAGTGGATTCTCCATGCGTTCCGGGGAGGAAAGTATGAAGTATCGGCGAATACCACCTACGAAGAAGATGCGGTGGAACCGATTTTAAAAAGCCTTCCGTTTATGAACGAGGCAAATATGGTACAGCCCCGGGATGCGGCATTACAGGAAACAGCAGATGGGTATAGGATAGCCCCGGAAGTGGAAGGTAATGCGGTGGATGAAGAAAAAGTTATATCTCTGGTACAGGATGCCATACATAATGGCACGACAGAACTTTCCCTGGTGGATCAGGACTGTTATCTGAAACCGGCAGTGTATCAGAATGATGAATCTCTGAACGAACAGATGAATACGCTGAATTCTCTGACCGGTGCAAAACTGACTTATACAGTGAAAGGTACCGTATCCACGATTGATCATGAGGTGTTAAAATCCTGGCTTGTACAGGACGAAAACGGCAATTATTCTATTGATGAATCGAAGGAAAAGGCGTTTATTGAGCAGCTTGCGGATCAGATTGATACCTATGGAAAATCCAGAAAATTTACAACTCACGACGGTGCACAGATCACACTGGCAACCAATAAATACGGCTGGCAGGTAGACCGGGAAAAATCCCTGGAGAATCTGAAAACAGCACTGGCTGAAGGAAAAGAGCAGGAGATGGAACTTTCTTACAGCCACAAGGCAAAGGGAACCAGTGACAACGATCTGGGTGATGTCTATGTAGAAATCAGCATCGACAGGCAGACGATGTGGTGCTACAAAAACGGACAACTTGTGGTAGAGACTCCGGTGGTTACCGGTGATATATCAAAAGAGGGAAGAGCCACTCCGAAAAACGGGTGCTGGCCAATCTTCTGGAAGACCACAGAATACACCATGAAGGGGCCGAAAGATGAGAATGGACAACCGGAATATACGGCTTTTGTTCATTACTGGATGCCGTTTAACGGTGGTGTCGGTATTCATGATCTGGTGAGCCGTGGTAATAATTTTGGCGGTGATATCTATAAAACCAATGGCTCCCACGGATGTATCAACACTCCGCTGGAAGCTGCAAAAACTATCTACGAGACAGTATCGGTGGGAACACCGGTAATTGTATATTAAGCATATGGAAAAGCAGGTTTCTGAACAGCAAGGGGAATAAAAAAAGACCGGAAACCTGGACAGAAAGTAAGGAGACCAACTATGATTGCACAGGAATATAAAAAGATGTTAGGAGCAAAATCCGTAATCCGTGAGATGTTTACTTACGGAACCGAACGGGCAAAAGATATCGGAAAAGAGAATGTATTTGACTATAGTCTCGGTAATCCGTCTGTGCCGGTTCCGGAAAAATTCACAAAAAAAATGATCGAACTGCTGGAGACAGAAAGCCCGGTAGCCCTTCATGGATACAGCCCGAGTCTCGGTATCGACAGTGTGCGTGAGGCGGTAGCGGTATCTCTGGAAAAACGATTCGGTCTGCCATATAAAAAAGAACATATTTTTATGTGCTCCGGTGCGGCAGCAGCTCTGGCGCATGCATTCCGTGCAGTAACTGTTCCGGGAGATTCTATTCTTACTTTCGCACCGTTTTTCCCGGAATACAACCCGTATGTCAATCTGACAGGAGCAAAGCTGAAAGTTGTTCCGCCGGATCTGAAAGGATTCCAGATTGATTTTGAAAAATTCGAAACTATGTTGACAAACGATGTTACCGCAGTTCTGATCAACACACCGAATAATCCGTCCGGTATTGTATATACAACCGATACAGTCAGAGAACTGGCGCGGATCATGGAGAAAAAAGCAGCAGAATACGGTCATGAGATTTATCTGATCTCAGATGAGCCATACCGTGAGATTGTTTTTGAGGGTGTGGACGCACCGTTTATCGCGAAGTATTATCCGAATACCATCACCTGTTACTCCTTCAGCAAATCACTGTCCCTTCCGGGAGAGAGAATCGGTTATGTGGCAGTGTCACCGAGCTGTAATGAGGCGGAAACCATCGTAGATATGTGTGGACAGATATCCCGTGGTATCGGTCATAACTGCCCGGCATCCCTGATTCAGCTGGCGGTGGCAGATTGTCTATACGATACCGCAGACCTGTCAGTATATGAGAAAAATGCAAATATTCTTTATGATGCCCTGACCGGTATGGGATTTGAGATCGTACGCCCGGGCGGAACCTTCTACATGTTCCCAAAAGCTCCGGAACCGGATGCGGTTGCATTCTGTAAGAGAGCAATGAAACAGGATCTGCTGTTAGTACCTGGGGATACCTTCGGCTGCCCGGGTTATTTCCGTATGGCTTACTGCATCGAGACGGAGAAGGTAGAACGTTCTCTGGATGCATTCCGAAAACTGTAAAAGAAATAAGAGAAGATATAGCAAAAGAAAAGGTGATGGAACAGAGTAGCTCCATCACCTTTTCTTGAAAATCAGTGACTCTCCAGCAGGTATATAACGAAAAAACGTTCACCATCTGAAAAACAAATGACGAACGCTTCTGAAAAGCTGAAAATGGGACTTGAACCCACGACCCCTTCATTACGAGTGAAGTGCTCTACCAACTGAGCTATTTCAGCCTGTGAATCAACACAAAAGATATTATATATGATTTATATGAAAAAGGCAAGAGTTTTTGTGCATTTTCATGGAACTTTTTGAAAAAACAGGAAAACTTGTTAAAATCAGAAGACAGCGAGAGGATACCGGAACCGGGGATGGACTTTGAAATCTGGGAAAGAGTATGCTATAATGCCAGAGTAAAAAATAAAGCATAAGAATGATGTGAGAACAGACAGAAACGAGGATAAAAATGAAAACCTTAGTATTGGCAGAAAAACCTTCTGTGGGAAGGGACATTGGCCGGGTGCTTCACTGTACCCCGCAGGGAAACGGTTTTTTGGAAGGAAAGGATTATATCGTTACCTGGGGACTGGGACATCTGGTCACTTTAAAAGACCCGGAAGGATACGATAAAAAATATAAAGAATGGAAGATGGAAGAACTTCCGATTATGCCGAAAAAACTGGAAACGGAAGTGATCCGACAGACGGCAAAACAGTTCCAGACGGTGAAAAAACTGGTACAGCGACAGGATGTCAAAGAAATCGTGATCGCTACGGATGCCGGAAGAGAGGGAGAACTGGTGGCACGCTGGATCCTAAAAGAAGCAAGAAACCAGAAACCGTGCCGGAGACTGTGGGTGTCCTCTGTAACAGACAAGGCGATCCGGGATGGTTTTGCTCATCTGAAAAGCAGCAAAGAGTACGATCCCTTATACCGGGCGGCGGTGTCTCGCGCAGAAGCGGACTGGCTGGTCGGAATCAACGCCACCAGAGCTCTGACCTGTAAATATAACGCACAGCTATCCTGTGGTCGGGTACAGACTCCTACGCTTGCGATGATCCAGGTGAGAGAAAATGAGATCCGACGGTTTGTACCGGAAAGTTATTATATGATCACAGCAAAAGCAGACGGTATTACCTTTACCTGGAAAGAAGGAAAAACAGGCAGCCTTCGCACCTATCAGAAAGAGCGTGCCCAGGAGATAAAAAAGAAATGTGAGAAGCACAGTCTGATCATCAGGAAGACAGAAAAGAAAGAGAAAAAAGTTTATCCGCCGTTGCTTTATGATCTGACCGAACTGCAGAGGGATGCGAACAAACGGTTTGGATTGTCCGCAAAAGAAACTTTGAATATAATGCAGCGTCTCTATGAAAATCATAAAGTACTTACCTATCCAAGAACAGACTCCCGGTATCTGACTTCAGATGTCGTGGGTACCTTATCCGAGCGTCTGGATGCCTGTGCGGTCGGTCCATACCGAAAGATGGCACTGGCAGTAAAAGCACAGCGCCCGGAGACGAAAAAATGGTCTTTTGTGGACAATAAAAAAGTATCTGATCATCATGCTATCATTCCGACAGAACAGTTTGTGGATCTGACACATATGACAAATGAGGAACGGAAAATCTATGATCTTGTGGTGCGCCGCTTTTTAAGCGCGTTCTGTCCACCCTGCAGATACGAAGAGACAGTTATTTATGCAGAGAGTGGAGGAGAACAGTTCGTTGCCAGAGGAAAGGTCATGATAGACGAAGGATTCCGGCAGGTACAGGAGATGAACAGTGAGGATGAGGATGAATCTTCCCGTGATATGAAAGATCAGACCCTTCCGAAAATCAGTCAGGGTATGGAGTTTAAACAGGTGCAGGTGGATATCCGGGAAGGGAAAACCACGCCGCCGCCACGATTTACTGAGGCAACTCTGCTTTCGGCAATGGAAAATCCGGTAAAATACATGGAGAACAAAGACCGTGAGATGGTAAAAACCATAGGAGAAACCGGAGGACTGGGAACGGTTGCCACGAGAGCGGATATTATCGAGAAATTATTTCACACCTTTTTGCTGGAAAAGAAAGGAAATGAGATTCATATTACATCTAAGGCAAAACAGCTTCTGGAGTTAGTGCCGGAGGATCTGAAGAAACCGGAACTGACCGCAGAATGGGAGATGAAGCTTTCAAAAGTCGCAAAAGGAGAGCTGGATGATCGTGCATTTATGAGTGAGATCCGCGGCTATACACAAGAACTGCTGCAGGAGATCCGCAGGGAAGAAGGAACCTTCCGCCATGAAAATATGACAAATAAAAAATGCCCGAACTGCGGAAAACGATTACTTGCCGTCAACGGAAAGAATGCGAAACTTCTGGTGTGCCAGGATCGTGCCTGCGGATACCGGGAAACTGTATCCCGCACAACGAACGCCAGATGTCCGATCTGCCACAAACGGATGGAAATGATCGGAAAAGGGGATGACAGTATGTTTGTCTGCTCCTGTGGACACAAAGAACGTCTTTCAAAATTCCAGGAGCGACGGAAAAAAGAAGGCGGAGGCGTATCCAAACGGGATGTGCATGCGTATATGAAGAAACAGCAGAAAGAGGCAAAAGAACCGGTGAATTCCGCATTTGCCGATGCACTGAAGAATATCCGGCTGAACTAGGAGGGAAAGATGCAAAAAGAAGATATTCGGTTACGACAGGTGATCATACATATTATGGATTCTACGATGGGAATGCCGGTTCTGTCCGATCAGGTGATTGATTTCGGATCAGACTTCGGGGATTTTCTGCGGGCGCATATTTTCCGGCTGTTAGAGAGCGATGATATGAAAAAATGTTCTTTTGATGAAGGTTCACAGGTGCAGGAAGAACTGGAGATGTACAGCGAAGAAAACTTTATCCCGGTCAGCCAGAAACTGGGAGAACTGCTTTACAGTGTTATGAATAAAAATATTGATATTCCGCCGGCGGATCTTCTGGTGGTAGAATATGAAGTTGAACAGCAGCGTTTTCTGGCTCTGTTAAAGATGAACTATAAAACGTATTATACCCACATGACGGACTCTGATCCGTGGGGAAACAGCAATTCTGTCATCAAACAAAAAGCAATTCTGCCGGGAGAAAATCAGAAACTGGCGGAGGCGGCACTGATTGATCTGACGGATAAAAATCTGAAGATCATCGAGAAAAAATATGATGTCAACGGAGTAAAAACAAATTATTTTTCTCAGCTGTTTTTGCAGTGTCACGGTTCTCTGTCGCCAAAATCCAAACTGGCGATCGTGGCAAAAGCAGTGGACGACGTGCAGAAAAAATTTTATCATGAGTCCGAGCAGTTTGAGGTGCAGATGGAGACAAAAAGTATCATCAATCAGGCTCTGGAAGAAGATGGGGGCTTCGCTGTGCCGGTATTGATCGATAAGATTTTCAAAGAACAGGAAGAGATGAAGGAACAGGTGATTGAAAAACTGGACAAGTATCATCTGACGGAGACGGAAGTAGAGCCACAGAATCCGGCGACGACCAGAAAATACGGAAAACAGAATTTGATCACCGATACCGGTATCGAGATCCGTATCCCGATGGAACAGTATCAGAATAAAGATAAAGTTGATTTTATCACGAATCCGGACGGAACAATCTCGGTATTAATAAAAAATGTAGGAAGTATTATCAGCAAATAAAACAATAAATAAGAGACAAAGAGGGTTATGAGTATGAAGAAAAAAGCAGTGTTGCTGGCATTTATACTGGCGGGAGTCATGGGACTGTCCGGCTGTAAAACCTGGGATGTGATCTGCGATGTACTGGCTGTCGGAACGACAAAAGTGGAAAAGGATAACGGACCGAAAGTGGACCTTGACGGGGAGACACCGGAGGTAAAAGACGATGACAGTACGGATCTGGAAAGGGCAGACAGTAAAACAACTTCCGGAAATGACGAAAAAGGGAAGAAAACAAAACAGGATAATACAAAAGACAGTAACAAGACGGATAAAAAGAGAGTGACGATGCCTTCCGGGACACCGGAACCGAGTCATACACCGACGCCGACACCAACACCGACACGGACGCCGTCCGGAACAGAAAAGAAAGAGGAAGATGGTCATATGATCACCTGCACCTCTCCGGTCAATGTCCGTGATGCGGCAAGCAGTCAGAGTCGTGTGATCGGTGAACTTGCCAAGGGAGATCAGGTAGAAAAACTTGGTGAGGACGGTGGCTGGGTAAAGATCCGCTATCAGGGTCAGGAAGCCTGGGTATACGAGGACTATATGTCGGAGAAGAACAGCAGAAAAGAGGAAACAAAGACAGGAAAACCGAAACAGACAGATCGTTCTGCTGATGAGAAATCAGAAACGTATAGTTTGGAAAATGATGAAAAGGTACAGACAGATTGACAGGTTTATCATAAGAATTCACGGAGGGCATGCCTTTTGGCATGGAAAAGACTATGGCAAAAAAGAGAATGACAAAAAAAGAAAGAATGCGTCAGAAAAGACGGAAACAGAGAATGATGTTTGGCGGTGGATTACTGCTTGTGGCGGTTGTTTTTACCGCGATCCTGTTTCTGCTCGGTTCCAAAGGATGCGGAACATCAAAAGCAGAGGGAGATGAGGTTGAAGCTGTACCGTCAGCGGAGGCCACAGAGGAGCCGACAGCCGAACCGACACCGACGCCCGAACCGATACCATCGGTCGACATCAGCGATATTAACAGCCGGTCCGGGATTCTGGTAAGGCTTTCTGACGGCGAAGTGGTGGCAGAAAAAGATGCAGATGCAAAGATTTACCCGGCATCCATGACAAAGATCATGACAGCGGTTGTGGGTCTGGAAAATCTGTCGGATCTGAATGAGACGATCACGGTCGACCGGGATACTTATGACCGATTATACACCGAAGGAGCTTCTCTGGCAGGCTTCGGAGCAGGAGATGAGGTAAAGGCAATCGATATCCTTTATGGCGTGATGCTTCCTTCCGGCGCGGAGTGCTGCGTGGGACTGGCTCAGCATCTGTTTGGCTCCGAGGAAAACTTTGTGGCAAAGATGAATGAAAAAGCGGCAGAACTGGGCATGGACAGTACGCATTTTGTGACTTGTACCGGATTGCATGATGAAAATCATTATACAACAGTGCGTGATCTGACCAAGTTGTTAAGCTATGCACTGCAGAATGATACATTCCGGCAGATCTACTGTACCTCGGAATATACGACGAGTGCTACAGCATCCGCACCGGAAGGTCTGCATTTTCTGAGTACGATGTTCAAGAAGATGGATTCGCCGGAGGTAAATGGCGGAGAGATCGAAGGTGGTAAGACCGGATATACCGGCGAAGCAGGACAGTGCCTGGCGAGTCTCGCCAAAGTAGACGATGTAGAATACATCCTGGTGACCGCAGGAGCCCCGGGAGGACCTTCCACTGAGCCATACCATATCGAGGATGCTAAAACTGTCTATAATCGTATACAGGCAGGAGAACAGGGGTCTGCAGCAGACACTGCCACAGATTCACAGGATGACCAGACAACGACAGAGACGGACGGAGCTGCCTGAGAGATTTTAAGGAAAAGTTAAGAAAAAAGAAGAAAGATTCGTCAGGAGTGTATGGTATGATAAGATCATCAAAGGAGATCTTAATATACTAACAGATTTGAATAGACAGAAGCGTTTTCCACGCGGCCGCATGGAAAACGCTTCTTTTGTATATATTTTTATTTATGAAAAAAAGACCCGAAAGTATCAACTTTCGGGCCTTTTTTTAAGTTAAGGGATGCAAATATTATGCTCTTTCAACTTTGCCGGATCTCAGGCAAGAAGTACAAACGTACATTTTCTTAGCTCCACCGTCTACCTTAACCTTTACAGATTTTACATTGGATTTCCACATTTTGTTAGATCTTCTATGGGAATGGCTCACGTTATTTCCGAAATGAGCACCTTTTTCACAGATCGCACACTTTGCCATGACTGCACCTCCTTAACACTATTTATCGTAATCGTTCGTAATCATAGATTCGCAACACTAGATATTCTAACAGAAGAATTATCATTTTGCAAGCAAAAATATAAATTTTTCAAAAATTATATTTCTTTTTCTACAAAAACAGGTTATAATACATACAGTATAATTCATCAGCGAGGGAATTTCCACCCCAAAATGAGTTATAAAGTTGTTGAGAACGGAGTGAACAGCAACGCTATAAAATGAGAAAAGAGCAGGTTATTGTAAACGAATAAAATACGTCAGCACAGCAATACCGGGAGAAACCTGGGAATGAAGAAGACGGACAGAACAATAACCGGGAATGGAGGTTGACCTATGAAAGGGCGTATGAACACGGGAATGGGAGAAATTACCATCAACACAGATGTGATCGCCACTTATGCAGGCAGTGTGGCTGTGGAGTGTTTTGGTATTGTAGGGATGGCTGCAGTAAATATGAAAGACGGTCTGGTAAAGCTTTTGAAGAAAGACAGTCTGAAACATGGAATCAATGTTACATTAAATGAAAATAAGATCTCCCTGGATTTCCATGTCATTGTAGCTTACGGAGTAAGTATCCGTGCGGTTTCTGACAACCTGATTGCCAATGTAAAATATAAAGTGGAAGCGTTCACCGGTATTGAAGTGGAAAACATCAATATTCTGGTAGAAGGCGTTCGCGTAATTGATTAATGAAGGAGGAGCTTTAGAAAGCGATGAATACAATAGATGCCAAACTGCTTGCCAGGATGTTTCTGGCAGGAGCTAAGAATCTGGAAGTGAAAAAAGAGTGGATCAATGAGTTAAACGTGTTTCCGGTACCGGATGGTGATACGGGAACGAATATGACTCTGACGATCATGTCAGCGGTAAAAGAAGTCAACAATCTGGAAGATATACAGATGGCGACCCTGGCAAAGGCTATTTCCTCAGGATCTTTACGTGGTGCAAGAGGAAACTCCGGTGTTATTCTTTCTCAGCTTCTTCGTGGATTTACCAAGGGAATACGTGATCTGGAAGAACTTGATGCTGTGGCACTGGCACGTGCCGTAGATAAAGGCGTGGAGACTGCATACAAGGCAGTTATGAAACCAAAAGAAGGAACAATCCTTACTGTAGCAAGAGGTGTTGCAGACAAGGCACTGGAACTGGCTGAGGATGCGGAAGATCTGCAGACATTCCTGGAAGATGTACTGGAAGAAGGACGCAGAGTTCTTGCGAAAACTCCGGATATGCTGCCGGTACTGAAGGAAGCAGGTGTTGTGGACTCTGGCGGACAGGGTCTGATGGTTGTCCTGGAAGGTGCCTTTGACGCATTTATGGGAAAAGAAGTGGATCTGACTTTTGACGGAGGAGAAAGCGCAAAAGTTGTAAAAATTACTCCGCAGGCAGAAGCAGATATCAAGTTTGGATACTGTACGGAATTTATCATTGTATTAAACAAAGAATTTACTGCAGAAGATGAGGTGGACTTTAAAGCATATCTCAGCTCTCTGGGTGATTCTATCGTGTGCGTGGCTGACGATGAAGTGGTTAAGATTCACGTACATACCAACGATCCGGGACTGGCGATCCAGCGTGCTCTTACCTATGGTTCCCTGTCCAGAATCAAGATTGACAACATGCGTGAAGAACATCAGGAAAAACTGATTAAAGATGCGGAAAAAATTGCTGCACAGCAGGCAGAAGAAGCAGCAAAAGCACCGAAGAAAGAAGTAGGATTTATTTCTGTGTCCATTGGTGAAGGTTTCGGACAGATTTTCCGTGATCTTGGTGTGGATTACCTGATCGAGGGTGGACAGACTATGAATCCGAGTACGGAAGACATGCTGAATGCGATCAGTAAAGTGAATGCAGAGCATATCTTTATCCTGCCAAACAATAAAAATATTATTCTGGCAGCAAATCAGGCAAAAGCACTGACGAAAGATAAAGATATCATTGTGATTCCTACCAAGACTGTACCACAGGGTATTACAGCAGTGATCAATTATGTACCGGAAAAATCTGTGGAAGACAATGAAAAAGATATGACAGAAGAAATCGCCCACGTAAAGACCGGTCAGATCACATATGCGGTAAGAGATACTCATATTGATGATAAAGAGATCCATGAAGGAGATATCATGGGTATCGGTGATCATGGTATGCTGGCTGTCGGAAAAGAAGTGGCAGCAGTAGCAAAAGAGACTGTAGAACAGATGGTGGATGATGAGACAGAACTGATCAGCATCTATTATGGAGAAGGTTTTACGGAAGACGAGGCAGAGGAACTGGCAGGAGAACTGGAAGAACAGTATGATTACTGTGATGTGGAAGTAAATTGTGGAGGTCAGCCAATCTACTACTGTATTATTTCTGTAGAATAAATAACTGGCTGGTTTTATGGAGCCTTTGAAAAGGATGTCTGTTCAAAGTTCTGACGTTGAGACAGAGTGAAAATAGAAAAGATGCTGGACAGTGTTACGGGTTCAGCATCTTTTTCTGTCAGAAAACAGAAATATTGGATCTGAGGAGAGGTGAGAAGGAAGCATGAAAGAAAAGGAATCTATCCGAGCATTGAAAGGTGTGGGAGAAAAGACAGAGAAATTATTTCAGAAAGTGGGAATTTCTACGGTGGGACAACTTCTCCGGTATTATCCAAGAGATTATGATATTTATCGGAAGCCGGTGACTGTGGAGAGTCTGAACGACCAGGAGACTGAGGCAGTGCTTGCAACACTGACAGCATCGCTGGATGTGAAAAAAGTGCGGAATCTGACTGTGATCTCCGGAACCATTGCCGATGCAACCGGACGATGCCGGGTGACCTGGTTTAATCAGCCTTACCTTCGCAATCAGCTGCGGCGGGGTATGACTTTTGTTTTCCGCGGAAAAATCAGTAAAAAGGGAAATCTGTCTGTGATGGAACAGCCTGAGGTCTGTACACCGGCGGCGTATGAAGAAAAACTGAACAGTATGCAGCCCAAATATGCGCTTACTGCAGGTCTCAGCAACAATATGGTAACAAAGACGGTAAGGGCTGCCCTGGAAGAGCTGAATCTGTCACAGGACTATCTGCCGGAGGAGATTCGTCTGGAGTATGAACTGGCAGAATATAATTTTGCAGCGGTACAGATTCATTTTCCATCCGGTCAGGAACAGTATCTGGAGGCGAGAAAACGCCTGGCATTTGATGAGTTTTTACTATTTATTTTGGGTCTGAAACAGCTAAAAGAACAAACCGCAGCGGATAAAAACCATTACCGGATGAAAGAAGTCTGGAAGACAGAGGAAGTGATGGAAAATCTGCCATATCAGCTGACCGGGGCACAGAGGAATGTTTGGTATGAGATTGAACAGGATCTGCGAGGAGAAAAACTGATGACCCGTCTGGTACAGGGAGATGTGGGCAGCGGTAAGACAATCGTGGCATTTCTTGCGATGATCATGACAGCAGAAAACGGCTATCAGAGCGCAATCATGGTTCCCACAGAAGTGCTTGCCAGACAGCATTATGAAGCACTGACAAAGCTTCTGGAAGAAAATGAGCTGCTGGAACAATATCGTCCGGTGCTTCTGACAGGATCCAATACAGCAAAAGAAAAACGTCAGATCTATGAAGCGATCGCATCCGGAGCGACAAGGATGATTGTAGGAACACATGCATTGATTCAGGAAAAGGTCACATATGAAAGTCTGGGGCTGGTTATCACTGATGAACAGCATCGATTTGGTGTGCGTCAGAGAGAAGAATTTTCATCCAAAGGACAAAAGCCGAATATTCTGGTTATGAGTGCGACTCCGATTCCGCGGACTCTCGGTATTATTCTTTATGGAGATCTGGACATCTCGATCATCGACGAACTGCCTGCACAGAGACTGCCAATAAAAAATTGTGTTGTGGACACGAATTATCGGAACAAGGCTTACCGGTTTATCGAAAAACAGGTAGAGGAAGGACATCAGGTTTATGTGATCTGTCCGATGGTGGAAGAGAGTGAGGGAATGGACGGAGAAAACGTCATCGATTATGCCGAACGGCTGCGCCATGAACTTTCATCTTCTGTTACTGTTGGGATTCTTCACGGAAAGATGAAACCGAAAGAAAAAAATGAGATTATGGAAGCTTTCAGTGAGAACAGGATCCAGGTGCTGGTTTCTACGACCGTTGTGGAGGTTGGCGTCAATGTACCAAATGCTACGGTGATGATGGTAGAAAATGCCGAACGGTTTGGTCTTGCCCAGCTGCATCAGCTGCGCGGCCGTGTGGGACGTGGACAGTGGCAGTCGTATTGTATTTTTATTCACGGAAAAAATCAGGCAGAAAAATCAAAGAGGCTGCAGATCCTGAATAAGTCAAATGATGGTTTCTATATTGCGCAGGAAGATCTGAAACTGCGGGGGCCGGGTGATCTGTTTGGCGTACGTCAAAGCGGAGATCTGAACTTTGAGATCGCTGATATCTTCCGGGATGCATCGATCCTGAAAAAAGCCAGTGATGCAGCTGGGTATATCCTGTCACTGGATGATACACTGGAACTTCCACAGCATCGTCTTCTGAAAGAAAAGCTGGAAGAATATGCCGGAAGACAGATAGAAGATCCGGGCCTGTAACTTGTGTTTTTGAAGAAAAACTTGCAAAATTTGGAAAGATGGGGTAAACTAACTGCTGTAGTTGGCTATTGCTTACAGAAGATACTCTGTGAAGCAGATGGCCGGTAACGAAGGAAACGGTAACGTTAACTTGAGTGTGATTTTGAGGAGGATTATGAATATGGCAGTTAAGAAAACAGTTACGAAAGCAGCAAAACCGGCAGTTGAAACAAAGGAAGTAAAAGCTGAAGAGACAAAAACCGTGAAAGCAGAGACAGCAAAA
Organism: uncultured Ruminococcus sp.; assembly: GCA_934359255.1. GTDB lineage: Bacteria > Bacillota > Clostridia > Lachnospirales > Lachnospiraceae > Oliverpabstia. The sequence continues at coordinate 81,478 of CAKRLG010000005.1, read as the reverse complement.
GTCGAAGTGAAAGCTGAAGAAGTAAAACCAGCTAAAACTACCGTGAAAGCAGCAGAAGCAAAAACAACTGAAACTGCAAAGAAAGCACCTGCGAAGAAAACAACCGCAAGAAAAACACCGGCAAAGAGAACGACAACAAAGAAAGCGGCTGTAGTGACAGAAGAAGTATATCTGCAGTATGCGGGAAAAGAATTCTCATCCGCAGATCTGACCGCAAAAGTAAAAGAGATCTGGAAAGAGATGGGTAAAAAAGCAGCAGACTTAAAGGACATTAAAGTATATGTAAAACCGGAAGAGAATGCAGCTTATTATGTGATCAACAATGAAGAGACTGGAAGTTTTGGCTTATAATAGAGACTGAAAAACAATGCAACGAAAAATCTCCCGGGGAGAGGGTTTTCCCGGGAGATTTTGTGTGTTCAGGAAGTCAGCAGTCGATTACTGCATGCTTCCGCCTGTATAACCGGATCCCTGGCTCATCTGTTTTTCCTGAGCTTCGATCATTTTCTTGACCATATAGCCACCGACAGATCCGTTCTGTTTTGAGGTCAGGTTTCCGTTATACCCGTCAGAAAGGGGTACACCCAGTTCGTTTGCTACTTCAAATTTGAAACGGTCTAATGCACCTTTTGCTTCAGGTACTGCTGTTGTGTTGGTAGAAGTTTTGGACATGATTGGTTTCCTCCTTGACTTAGTTTTTTGGTAACTGTGATAGTGTGAAACAGTTACATGTGTAACTTGTTGTTACGCTGTTAGTATGTGACAGGAGAAAAAAATAACACTAGAAGTTTTTGCAAATACTGGATAACCTTAGATTTTTTGGTACAAACTTACAAAAACAATTGCAGATAACCAGGTGATTTGATATAATAAAACTAAATTTGGATGAGAGGGCGGGTTAGAGCATGAACATTGGGATTATTGCGCATAACAGCAAAAAAACATTGATTGAAGATTTTTGTATTGCGTATAAAGGAATTTTGGGAAAACATGAAATATACGCAACAGGCACTACCGGCCGGAGAATTGAGGAAGTTACTAATCTGAGAGTGCATAAGTTTCTGGCAGGATCCGTGGGCGGAGATAAACAGTTTATGGCGATGATCGAGAGAAACGCCATGGATCTGGTGATTTTATTTCATAATCCGAATATGACAAGTCCGAAGGAACCGAACGTGTACCAGATCGCAAGCTGCTGTGATCAGTACAATATTCCGGTAGCAACCAATATTGCAACGGCAGAGTCTCTGATTCTTGGACTTGACAGAGGCGACCTTGACTGGAGAAACCAGATATAAGGTAACTATTCAGCAGGTAGTATCCCGCGGGGGCATTGAACAGCTACAATATAAGAAAAGATAAGAAAGAAAATAAAACAATATGAGAGTAATTGCGGGAAAAGCACGTAGTCTGCGTCTTAAAACCATAGAGGGTATGGACACCAGACCGACTACGGATCGGATTAAAGAGACATTATTTAATATGATTCAGCCATCTATAGCAGACAGCAGATTTCTGGATTTGTTTGCGGGAAGCGGTGGCATTGGCATCGAGGCATTAAGTCGCGGTGCCTCTTGGTGTGTGTTTGTGGAGCAACAGAAGAAAGCAGCAGAGTGTATCCGGGAAAATCTGGCATTTACCAGATTGAAAGAGGATGCCACACTGTTGGTGACGGATGCGGTGTCTGCGGTACACAAGCTGGATGGAGAGGAGGCCTTTTCCTGGATCTTTATGGATCCGCCATATGGAAAAGGGCTGGAATTTCAGGTGCTGGAAGCATTACAGGGAACTACTCTGGTTGATGAAGATACACAGATCATCATTGAGGAGTCGCTGGATGTTACCTGGGAGCAGGCGGAAGCACTTGGTTATGAAATTATAAAAGAGAAGAAATACAAGACCAATCAGCATGTATTTCTGAAAAAAAGAGGAGAATTATGACAACTGCTGTTTATCCCGGTTCCTTTGATCCGGTTACAAATGGACATTTAGATGTAATATCACGGGGCGCGAAGCTTTTTGACAGGGTGATTGTGGGTGTTTTACACAATTCTACAAAAAGTCCGTTGTTTTCTGTGGAAGAACGTGTTAAAATATTACGTGAAGCGACAAAAGATCTGAATAACGTAGAAATTGTCGCATTCAGCGGACTGTCGGTGGATTTTGCCAGACAGCAGAATGCAAAAGTGATTATCCGTGGCCTTCGGGCAATCACAGATTTTGAATATGAACTGCAGATGGCGCAGACCAACCGCGTGCTGGCACCGGATGTGGATACGATGTTTCTGACAACCAGTCTGGAGTATGCTTATCTCAGTTCGACAACAGTAAAGGAAGTGGCAGCGTTCGGCGGTGATATTTCCAAATTTGTACCTGGATTTGTGATGGATGAGGTACATAAAAAATTTAAAAAATAGAAAAACAGGAACTTATTGATAAGGAGAGAAGAAAGATGAGCAGCAGAATTGAACAGATTATTGAAGAAATCGAAGAATTTGTAGAAAGCTGTAAATATCAGCCATTATCTACAACAAAGATTGTTGTCAATAAAGAAGAACTGGAAGAACTGTTAAGAGAACTTCGTCTGAAAACACCGGATGAGATCAAAAGATATCAGAAGATCATCAGCAATAAAGATGCGATACTTGCAGATGCCCAGGCAAAAGCAGACAGCCTGATCGCAGAAGCGCAGGCTAAGACCAAAGAGATGGTCAGCCAGCATGAAGTAATGCAGCAGGCATATGCACAGGCAAATGAGACTATTGCCAATGCCAACAAACAGGCACAGCAGATTCTGGATGAAGCAACAATGGATGCAAATAATATTCGTCTGAGTGCAATCTCATATACCGATGATATGATGGCAAATATGGAACAGATTCTTGCTACTGCAATCAATGAATCCGGAGAAAAGTACAAAAATTATATTACATCCATTCAGAGTTGCTATGATGTAGTAAGACAGAACAGATCCGAACTGGCACCACAGGTATCCGGTGCGGAGACAACAGAAGAAACTGCAGAAGCAGATGCTTCACTGGAAGGTCTGGACGAAGAGTAAAAGCCAGCCGACAAGCAGGGTACAGATTCCATGAACTGTTTTTCCTGCAATATAAGTGCGAATCGAGAGGGGAGTGCCGCAGAGCATTCCCCTTGTTTGTGCTATACAGGAAAATCCACCAAAAGAGGCAAAAGTCAGGGAAAGAAGGTAACGGCGGGGCAAGTGCATAGAAGAAGCACCAACAAGGGCGATTCCGGTAGTCATTTCCGTGAATCCGGTGAGAAATACTGATAGTACAGGCACAGGAGCAGTGAGACGCACCACCAGAGATGCCAGAATGGAAAACAGGATGATATAGCCGCCCAATTTGGTGACAGATTCAAATGCATGCATGATGGAAGCATCGACCATATGGCTGAGAGAATGGCGGAGTGTCTGTGCTGACGGAGAATCCGAGGAGGCTGCGATATCACGACAGTCCGGTCGGAGAATCAGACGGAAAATCAGCGAAGTAAGATATAAAGAAAGATACAAAATGAAAAATGTATATCCGGAAGCGTGAGAAAGATGGAGGGTGTCTGTAAGAAGATAGGAACTGATAAACATAGGACCCGGATTATTACAGAATGTCAGCAGGTACTGCGCTTCACTTTTGGTGATTTTTCCCTCACGGAACAGATCAGCAGTCAATTTTGCTCCCATGGGATACCCACAGATAAGGCCAAGCAGGAATGCATAGGAGCCGTACATGGAAAGCCCGAACAGAAAGCGGAAGACGGTTTTGATCTTTCGAAGCAATACAGAGACCAGACCGGTATGAATGAAAAAGTCCGAGAAAATCATAAAGGGAAGCAGAGAAGGAAGCACATGGAAAAACCAGAGTGTAACTCCTGAGGCAGAAGACTGAAAAGCTTCCTGGGGAAAACACAGCAGATAAACAAAAACGAAAAAGAGCAGGGTACACAGAATTACAGAACGCATGGGCATCTCCTTACAGTGGCGGATCATCGGTTAATGAGAACGGCGTGAACAGTAACTGGCAATAAGGCTGGTTATATATATGCCTTGATTTTTGAATGTATTTATTCTAAAATAAATGTATTGCGGCCGGAGGGTAAGGTATGCGGCTCAAAAACTGACGATGCCAACGGAGCACGCCAGATTACAGGAGGTTATAACAAATGGCAGTATTAGAAGGATTAAAACCGGAAAAAGTATTTTATTATTTTGAAAAACTGTGTGAGATTCCACATGGATCCACCAACATGAAAGAAATCAGTGATTATCTTGTTTCCTTTGCGAAAGAAAGAAATCTGAAATATTATCAGGATGAGGCGTACAATGTAGTGATCTATAAAGAGGCATCTGCCGGATATGAAGATGCTCCGATTACTATTTTACAGGGACACTGTGATATGGTTGCAGAAAAGACACCGGATTCGGATCATGATTTTACAAAAGATGGTCTGAAACTGAAAGTGGAAGGAGATTATCTGACAGCAGAGGGAACAACCCTTGGCGGTGATGACGGAATCGCTGTTGCCTATATGCTGGCAGTTCTGGATGATGATACATTAAAACATCCGGCACTTGAGTGTGTAATTACCACAGACGAAGAGATCGGACTTCTGGGAGCAAAAGCACTGGATACTTCCGTACTGAAAGGAACACATATGATCAACATGGATTCTGAGGAAGAAGGATATCTGTGGATCAGCTGTGCCGGAGGATTAAGCGGAACCAGCCGGATTCCTGTAGAATATCAGGAAATGGAAGGAGTGGTAACAGAGGTTCTGATCGATGGTCTTAACGGTGGACATTCCGGAGCGGAAATCGATAAAAATCGTGCAAATGCTAATAAACTGATGGGTCTTTTCCTGTATGAACTGGGGCAGAAGATTGAATACAGCATCAAAGACCTGTCCGGCGGAACGAAAGATAATGCAATTACAAGAAGCTGTAAGGCAACACTGGTTCTTTGCGAGGAAGATCTGTCGGAAGCGAAAATCACAGCTGAAAAGCTGCAGAAAGATCTTCGCTCGGAGTATGCAGGAAGTGATGAGGGAATCACCATTTCTGTAACACCGGGAAAAGAAGAAACTGTACAGGCACTTTCTATGGTCAGCAAAGAAAAAGTTGTATTTTATCTTGTACATGTACCGTTTGGCATCGAGAAGATGAGCGGAGAAATCGAAGGACTGGTAGAAACCTCCAGTAATCTTGGCGTCCTGAAACTGGGAAAAGATGCGTTATATTCCACCAGCAGTGTGAGAAGTTCAGTGGGAAGTGCAAAAGAGCATCTGTCTGCAAAATTACAGTATCTGACAGAATTTCTGGGAGGATCTTATGAAGAACAGGGTGATTACCCGGCATGGGAGTATAAGAAAGATTCCAAAATGAGAGATCTGATGGCAGATGTATACGAAGAACTTTTTGGTGAGAAACCGGTGGTGAAAGCGATTCATGCAGGCCTGGAATGTGGTCTGTTTTATGACAGAATCGCAGGTCTGGACTGTGTATCTTTCGGACCTACCATGATTGATATTCATACAACGGAAGAAAAACTGTCCATTCCGTCAACAGAAAAAATGTGGAAATATCTGGTACACACTCTGGAGAAAATGAATACGATCAGATAGATAAATGAAAATTAGTAACTATTCAGTAGCCACTGTCCCGCGAGGTGTTTTGACATGAATATGTCAAAATCCCGAGACATACAAGCCAAAAGGCCATCACCGAAGGTGATTTTTTATGCATTTTGGCTCGTAACTGTGAAGGTACTGAACAGTTACGAAAAATACAGAAAAAGTGGAAAAGAGGGCTGTCGCGGCGCGGCAGCCTTTTTCTCTGAAAATCATGAAAATTGCAGTTCTGAAAAGGCTGGGGAAAGCATAGGATATATAGGATAAGGAAAAGAGAAGGTACTGACCAGCGAAGTGTTTTCCTGACTGGCAAAGTATGTTATAATGTACGAAAGAGACTAGATTATGACGACAGAATAAGGAGAGGTTAACATGGAAATACAATTATGGCGTGAAATACTCAGTCCCTACGAGCAGGCGGTTACAGAACTGGTAGAAAAGTTCCAACATCTGAGCCTGGAACACAGGGAACGGGGATTGTATTCTCCCATCGAACAGGTCACAGGACGTGTAAAAAGCATTACCAGTATTCTGGAAAAAATGAAACGAAAGAATATTCCATTTGAGGAAATGGAAGAACAGGTAGAAGATATTGCAGGCATCCGGATCATCTGTCAGTTTGTGGAAGATATTCAAAGAGTGTCGGAACTGATCGCCGGACGTTCTGATATGGAGATCAAATGTATCAAAGATTATATTGCACATCAGAAAGAGAGTGGTTATCGAAGCTATCATCTGGTTATTTATTATCATGTAGAGACATTGAACGGTCCGAAAAAGATCCAGGCAGAGATCCAGATACGAACGATGGCAATGAACTTCTGGGCAACCATCGAGCATTCTCTGCAGTATAAATATAAGACAAATATTCCACCATATGTCAAAGAACGGCTTGCCAATGCGGCACAGGCGATCATTGCACTGGACGGTGAGATGTCTTCGGTGCGAAATGAGATTATGAATGCACAGAATTCTTCTCTGATGCAACGTAATCTGGTGATGGATATTTTACAGAATATTGAGAATTTGTATCAGAAGTCCAATCGCAGAGAAGTGGAGAAGATACAGGATGAGTTTTACCGGATCTATGCATCCAACGATCTGCAGCAGCTCAAGCGGTTTCATCGGCAACTTGATATTATCGCGGAAGGGTATTGCGCCCAGGCAGTGACAAGCGAGGGATGGGATCAGAACCTGTAGAACAGGGGTCAAAATACCTTTTGACCCCAACATTATGACATTTACTACGAGAAAAAGGAAGAATACAGATGCACTTACCTGAGGAATTCCAGAAGGAGATGGAAACACTTCTGGGGGACGAATATCAAGCATTTAAAGAAAGTTATGACAGACAGCCGGAAAACGGTCTGCGTTTGAACCGAAGAAAGGTGACGGGAGAGGAGTTCCTGACCCGGACACCTTTCTTGTTGAAAAAAATACCCTGGATTGATAACGGATATACGTACGGGACTGGTACACCGGCGAAAGATCCGTATTATTATGCGGGATTGTATTATCTGCAGGAGCCCAGTGCAATGACACCTGCCAACCGTCTGTCTCCGGAACCGGGTGATTATGTGCTGGATCTGTGTGCGGCACCGGGAGGAAAAGCGACCGAACTTGGCGCAAGACTGAACGGAGAAGGACTGCTTCTTGCCAATGATATCAGTAACAGCAGGGCAAAAGCCTTGTTGAAGAATCTGGAACTGATGGGAATTCCCAATATTTATGTAACCAGTGAAACATCGGAGAAACTGGCGAAGGTACTACCGGAGTTTTTCGATAAGATTCTGGTGGATGCACCCTGTTCAGGGGAAGGAATGTTCCGCAAGGAGCCGCGGATGATGGGGGACTGGGAACACCAGGGACCGGAATATTATAGTAAGCTTCAGAGAGAGATTATTCTGGATGCGGCAGATATGCTGCGGCCGGGAGGAAAACTTCTCTATTCCACCTGTACGTTCAGTGAGCTGGAAAATGAGGGAACGATCCAGTATCTTCTGGAACAGCGGCCGGATATGAAACTGATCCCCTGTGCACCATATGAAGGATTTGCAAAAGGACGCAGAGGTCTGGAAGATTGTGTGAGGATCTTTCCACATCGTATGAACGGGGAAGGACATTTTCTGGCGTTGCTGGAAAAGCAGGGAGAGCCGCGGAAACGAAAAAAAGTCACAGGAAAAAACTCAGTGATTCCCTCAGAAGCAAAAGAATTCCTGGAAAACTGGGGCATGTATAAGAGGGAATGGCAGTATTATCTGAGGGACGATCGTCTGTATGCTCTTGGAAAAAAGGATGGTATGCCGGAAAATCTGCGATATCTTCGTACGGGGCTGTATCTTGGTGAGTGTAAGAAAAAACGGTTTGAGCCGTCTCAGGCACTGGCGATGGTGCTTGACGGAGAGGGAGAGAACCGGATTCATCTGAATCGGGAGGATCCGCGGGTGATCCGTTATCTGAAAGGGGAAACTCTGGATGTATCGGATCTGGATCTGAAAAAGAGAAAAGGCTGGCAGTTAGTCTGTGTAGATGAATATCCGCTTGGCTGGGGAAAACTTGCCGGCGGAAGTTTAAAGAATAAATATTATGCAGGGTGGCGCTGGCAGTGATAAGGAGATGGAGATGAGCGAAATCATTCGTTTGGATAAATATCTGGCAGATATGGGCTGTGGGACCAGAAGTCAGGTAAAGCAGATGATCCGCAAAGGGCAGGTGGAAATCAACGGAGAGAGGATAAAAAAACCGGAGCAGAAGATTACTACCGAGCAGGATCGTGTATGCGTGGCAGGAAAAGAAATCCAGTATGAAAAATATCGTTATTATCTGCTTCATAAACCGGCCGGTTATGTGTCGGCAACCACAGATAACCGGGATAAAACAGTACTGGAACTGTTACCTGAGGATATTCGCAAGGAGCTGTTTCCGGTGGGAAGACTGGATAAAGATACAGAGGGGCTGCTATTGTTAACGAATGACGGCGAACTTGCCCATCGGCTGCTGTCCCCGAAGAAGCATGTGGACAAGACCTATTATGCAAGAATCGACGGAAAAGTAGATGAAGAGGATCAGAGAGCCTTTTTGCAGGGGGTAGATATCGGGGATGAGACAAAGACAGCTCCGGCAAAACTTGAGATTTTAAAGAGTGCGGATATTTCCGAGATTTTGCTGACGATACAGGAAGGGCGTTTCCATCAGGTGAAACGAATGTTTCAGGCAAGGGACAAACAGGTGATCTATCTGAAACGGATGACTATGGGACCACTTGTGCTCGGAGATGATCTGCCGAAAGGTACTTACCGAAAGTTGCGTGAAGAGGAGCGGAAAGCTCTAGAGCGTGCCTGAAAAAGGCTTTTCGTAAGCTGCGAGTCCCAGTTTGTGGGAGAGTTTATCCGAATGAGGGCGGCGTAGCGGGCTACGGCAACCGAATGAGGGTAAAATATACCGCAAAGTGGGGCTTGCAGATTGCGGAAATGATTTTTCAGACACGCTCCAGGAACAGATACAGAAAGATAAAGGATAAATATATATGTTAGAAAATATCAAAGCAGTGTTGTTTGATCTGGATGGTACTCTGGTGGATTCCATGTGGATGTGGGAAGACATAGATATCGAATATCTGGGAAGATACGGATACGAACTGCCACCCGAACTGCAAAAAGACATTGAGGGTATGAGCCTTTCGGAGACAGCAGCGTATTTTAAAGAACGGTTTTCTATCCCGGAGAGTCTGGAAGAAATTAAGAGTACCTGGATGGATATGGCAAGGGATAAATATACCAACAAGGTGCCGCTGAAGCCTGGAGCGAGAGAGTTTCTGGTATGGCTGAGACAGCAGGGCATCCGGACGGGGATTGCAAGCTCTAACGGGATTGAATTGGTAGAGACGGTTTTAAAGGCACAGGGAATTCAGGAATATCTGGAATCCGTACATACCTGCTGTGAAGTTCCGAAAGGAAAACCTGCCCCTGATATTTATCTTCTGGTGGCAGAGACACTGGGGGTCAAACCGGAGGAATGTCTGGTTTTTGAGGATGTTCCGATGGGGATTCTGGCAGGAAAAAATGCCGGTATGCGAGTCTGTGCGGTGGAAGATACGTTCAGTGCCGCTCAGAGGGAAGAAAAAAAAGAGCTTGCAGATTATTATATAGAAAGTTATGATGAAATACCAAGAGAAAGGATGCAGCCATGAGCGGACAGTTTTTGCCGGTAACAATGGAAGAGTGCCGGGAGAGAGGAATAGAGCAGCCGGATTTTGTTTATGTATGCGGAGATGCGTATGTGGATCATTCTTCTTTCGGGGCGGCGATCATCTGCCGTCTGTTGGAAAGCAGAGGCTATTCGGTGGGGATGATAGCTCAGCCTGACTGGAAAGATCCGGAAAGCATCCAGGTGTTTGGTGAACCGCGTCTGGGATTTCTGATATCTGCCGGAAATATGGATTCTATGGTAAATCATTATACAGTGTCTAAAAAACACAGGCAGAAAGATGCCTATTCTCCCGGTGGAGAGATGGGCCATCGACCGGACCGGGCAGTGATCGTTTATGGAAATCTGATTCGAAGAACATATAAAAAAACACCGATTATCCTGGGAGGCATCGAGGCAAGCCTTCGGAGACTGGGACATTACGATTATTGGTCTGATCAGGTGAAACGAAGTGTACTTCTGGACTCCGGTGCTGATATGATATCATATGGAATGGGAGAACATTCCATCATTGAAATCGCAGATGCGCTGGCTTCCGGGCTGGATGTAAAAGATATTACCTTTATCCGGGGAACAGTATATCGCTGTAAAAGTGTGGAACATATACCGGAACCGCTGTATCTTCCTTCTTTCGAAGAGATAAAAGAGAAGAAAGAACAGTATGCAAGAAGTTTCGGGATCCAGCATCAGAATACGGATCCGTATCAGGCGAAGGTTCTGATAGAAGATTATGGCAATCAGGGCTATGTGGTGCAGAATCCGCCGGCGTATCCACTGACAGAGCAGGAGATGGATGATGTGTATCATCTTCCTTTTATGCGAACCTATCATCCGATGTATGAGAAAAAAGGTGGCATTCCGGCAATTGAGGAGATTAAATTCAGTCTTACCAGTAACCGCGGATGTTTTGGTGGCTGTAATTTCTGTGCGCTGACCTTTCATCAGGGACGGATTGTACAGGTCCGCAGCCACGAATCATTGTTAGAAGAAGCTGTTGAGATGACGAAAGATCCTGATTTTAAAGGATATATTCACGATGTGGGTGGTCCTACGGCAGATTTTCGACAGCCGGCCTGTAAAAAGCAGCTGACAAAGGGTGCATGTACCAACCGGCAGTGCCTGTTCCCGACACCGTGTAAAAATCTGATCGCGGATCATTCGGATTATCTTGCCCTGCTTCGAAAACTCCGTAAGATTCCGAAAGTAAAGAAAGTATTTATTCGTTCGGGGATCCGCTTTGATTATGTGCTGGAAGATCCGAAGAGCCATTTTTTACAGGAACTGGCAGATTATCATGTGAGCGGACAGTTGAGGGTAGCTCCGGAGCACGTGGCAGATAAAGTCCTGGAAAAGATGGGAAAACCGTCCCATAAGGTTTACCAGGAATTTTTAAAGCAATATTATGCCTGCTGTAAAAAAAGCGGAAAAGAACAGTATGCAGTTCCTTATTTTATGTCTTCCCATCCGGGATGTGGACTGAAAGAGGCAGTGGAACTGGCAGAATATATCCGGGATATGGGATTTATGCCGGAACAGGTACAGGATTTTTATCCGACACCGTCGACAATATCTACCTGTATGTATTATACGGGACTGGACCCGAGAACGATGGAAAAAGTGTATGTACCGGTCAATCCCCACGAGAAAAATATGCAGAGAGCCCTGATTCAGTACCGAAGGCCGGAGAACCGGAAACTGGTGGAAGAAGCACTGGTCAGAGCTGGAAGACAGGATCTTATCGGATTTGGCCCGAAGTGTCTGATTCGTCCCTATGACGGCAGACGGACACAGAAGGCAGAAAATCAAAAAACGCAGAATGGACATACAGAAAATAAGGGAAAAAACGGAAGAGGAAATCAGAATCAACAATCGAACGGCCGGCCGCAAAAACAGCATATGGGTAAGAAAAAGACTATCCGTAACGTGCATAAAAAACGGTAACAGAAAGGATACAGCATGAAAAAAGTAAAAAAAGGTGATTATGGATACATTCGATATGAGAAGAAAAAACGACTGCTGATTACAGTTGCACTGTTTCTGATTCCTCTGGCAGCATTTCTGGCAGCGTTTCTGATTACAGGAACCAAGAAAAATATTATTACGGTAATTGCTATGGTCGGCTGCCTTCCGGCGTGTCGTGCCCTGGTAAGTATGATCATGATGTGGATGCAGAAACCGATGGATAAGAAAGTATACAAAAAGATCCGGGAACACGAGGGTGATCTGGAAGTAACTTATGAAACTTATCTGACAACCTATGAAAAAAGCGTATTTGTGGAAAGCTTTGCAATCTGTGGAAATAAGGTGATCGGCTATACCAGTCACATGGACGGATCCACACAGTTTATCGAAGATCACGTGCGGGGAATCCTGAAGCAGAATGGCTATAAAGCAGAAGTAAAAGTCTTCAAAGAATTGAAGACCTATCTGGAACGGATGGATTATCTGAATGCACATAAACAGGAACTGGAGCAGAATATTTCTTTTAAACCGGATGAACGATATCCGGATCTGTCCAGAGATCAGCTGATCAAACATACGATCCTGGCGATTTCTTTGTAAGGTAAAAGGGAAAAACATGAGAGATCTGACAATCGGAAAAAATGAAGCCGGCCAGCGGCTGGACAAGTATCTGAAAAAATACTTTCCGGAAGCCGGTTCCGGATTCTTGTATAAAATGCTTCGAAAGAAGAATATTCTGTTAAATGAAAAAAAAGCAGACGGAAAGGAAATGTTGAAACAGGGAGACTGTATCCGGCTGTATCTGGCGGAGGAGACCATTGAAAAGTTTCGCGGGGTACAGAGGAAACCGGCAGTTTCCGGCAGGAAAACATCCGGCATAAAACTGGATGTGATCTATGAAGATGACCATGTGGCAATAGTCAATAAACCGGCAGGGATGTTGTCACAGAAAGCAAAATCGTCGGATCTGTCGCTGGTGGAACATTTTCAGCGATATCTGCTGGAGACAGGAGCGATCAGCGAACAGGAGTTGGAGACTTTTCATCCGGCACCCTGTAACCGACTGGACCGCAATACCAGTGGTCTGGTGCTGTGCGGAAAGAGTCTGGCGGGGCTGCAGGCACTGTCGGAAGTGCTGAAACTGCGAACACTGAAAAAGTATTATCTGGCACTGGTGCTTGGAAAGGCAGACAGACCGGGACATCAGAAAGCCTGGCTGAGCAAAGATACAAAAACCAATCAGGTAAAAGTGAGCACCGGTCAGATGCCTGGAAGTTCTCCCATTGAGACCGCCTGGGAGCCGGTCTGGAGCAATGGAGAGGAAACGCTTTTAAAGGTGGAACTGATCACCGGAAAATCTCATCAGATCCGCTGTCATCTGGCCAGTCTGGGATATCCGCTGGCAGGAGATCCGAAGTACGGGAATGCCCGTTGGAATGGGAGACTGAAACAGGAATATGGTCTGAAACGTCAGTTCCTGCATGCATGGCAGGTGGAATTTCCACAGATGTCCGGTGCACTGGAAGCTTTGTCGGGGAAATGTTTTACCGCACCGCTTCCGGATGAACTGGAACGGATTACAGAGGGCGAGAGAAAGAAGGGTAAATAATGACAGAAGAGAGAATAGACGGAGAAGAAACTAAAGAGAAGAAGAAGCCGAAAAAGAGTCTGAAAAGGGAACTTATGGAAGATGTAATCATGATCGTGTTTGTTCTGATAACGGTCTGGGTGATGAAAAATTATGTACTGATCAATGCAGTTATTCCTTCCGCATCGATGGAAGATACGATCATGACGGGCGACCGGATCTTTGGAAGCAGGCTGTCATATGAATTCGGCGAGCCGCAGAGAGGGGATATTGCCATCTTTAAGTTCCCGGACGATGAGAGCCAGTTGTACATCAAGCGAGTGATCGGACTTCCGGGAGATAAAGTGCAGATCATTGATGGAAAGGTTTATATTAACGATTCTGAAACACCGTTAGATGAACCTTATCTGCCGGAACCACCGGAAGGTGATTATGGACCGTATTATGTGCCGGAAGACAGCTACTTTATGTTGGGAGATAACCGAAACTGGTCGAAAGACTCCCGATTCTGGACAAATACCTATGTGAAAAAAGAAAAAGTTCTCGCAAAAGCGATCTTCCGTTATTACCCGTTTGACAAGATCGGTGTGATCGAAAAGGACTGATGGGAGGAAAATATGGCAACCTGGAATTCAAGAGGACTCAGGGGTTCTACCCTGGAAGAGCTGATCAACCGAAGTAATGAACAGTACCGTGAAAAGGGTCTGGCACTGATTCAGAAAGTGCCGACACCGATCACGCCGGTTCGAATCGCCAAGGATACCAGACAGATCACCCTGGCGTATTTTGAACAGAAAAGTACGGTGGATTATATCGGGGCGGTGCAGGGGATTCCTGTATGCTTCGATGCGAAAGAGTGCAAAGAAACAGTCTTTCCCCTTGCCAATATCCATGAACATCAGGTGCGGTTTATGCGAGAATTTGAACAGCAGGAGGGAATTTCTTTCCTGCTGATTTATTTTTCGGGAAGAAATGAATTCTATTATCTGCCATTTCGTGATCTGTGGTGGTTTTGGGAACGGGCGCAGAACGGTGGAAGAAAAAGTTTTCTTTACGAAGAACTGAATTCTTCTTATTTTCTTACGAACCACAGTGGGATTCTGGTGCCGTATCTGGACGGAATTCAGAAAGATTTGCAGGACAGGGATTGACAAGTGTGCTGTCTTCACATATAATGTATTAGCATAGTAACACATTAGCATACTAAAGTGAATGCGGGTTAACTGTACAGAGACTGCACAGTTACGAAGTTACATAACAAGATTAAAGAAGAGGATAGAACCATGAGACAATTATTTCATACCCCGGAAGGAGTCCGGGATGTTTACGGAACCGAATGTGCAAAAAAACTGTATCTTCAGAGAAAAATGGAGAAGATCTTTCATGCATACGGTTATCAGAGTATAGAGACACCGACCTTCGAATTCTTTGATGTGTTTGGAAAGCAGGTGGGAACCACACCATCCAGAGAACTTTACAAATTCTTTGACCGGGACGGTAATACTCTGGTACTTCGCCCGGACTTTACACCTTCCATCGCGAGAGCAGCTTCCATGTATTATCATCAGGAAGATATGCCGATCCGTCTCTGCTACAGCGGAAACACATTTGTGAACCGCTCCAGCTACCAGGGACGACTGAAAGAATCCACTCAGATGGGTGTGGAGCTTTTGGGCGATGCATCGGTGGACGGAGACGGTGAGATCATTGCCATGACGGTAGGACTTTTAAAGGCAGCAGGATTGAAAGAATTCCAGATAAGTATCGGTCAGGTGGATTTCTTCAAAGCACTGGTTGATGACTCCGGTATGTCGGAAGAGACGATTCAGGAACTGCGCCAGCTGATCTCCAACAAGAATTATTTTGGCGTGGAAGAACTTCTGGAGAGTCAGAGACTGTCCAAAGAGCAGGTGGAAGCACTGACAGAACTACCACAACTTTTTGGTGGCCCGGAAGTATTGAAAAAAGCAGAAAGTTTGACCGGCAACCCCAAGGCACTGGCAGCGATCCGCAGGTTACGGGAACTGTATCAGGTGGCCTCCTGCTATGGTTGTGAAGAATATATTTCTTTCGACCTTGGTATGCTTAGCAAATATCAGTATTATACAGGCATTATCTTCCAGGGATTTACCTATGGAACCGGTGAGCCGTTAGTAACCGGTGGACGGTACAACAGACTGCTGGAACATTTTGGAAGACCCGCCCCTGCAATCGGTTTCTGTCTGGTAATGGAGCAGGTGTTAAATGCACTGAATCGTCAGAATATCCAGGTTCCGGTAATGGAAGGAAAACGACTGGTATTATATAATGAAAGAAACCGTGAGGCAGCGATCCAGATTGCCGGTATGCAGAGAACACATGGTATGCAGATCCAGTGTATGCGGATGGAAGAAGGTCTGAAAGCGGAAGACTATATTGCATATGGAAAGGGTCATCAGTTTACGGATATTGTATCCCCGGTGGGAGAAGATCAGATACAGGTGATCAATCTGTTTACCGATGAAGTACAGATGACCAATCAGAAAAGTTTTCAGTAGGAGGAAAGACCCATGAGATATTTAACCATCGCACTGACGAAAGGCCGTCTGGCAGAGAAAACACTGGAGATGCTGGAAGCTGTAGGCATTACCTGTGAGGAGATGAAAGATAAAAAGACAAGAAAACTGATTTTTGTCAATGAAGATCTGAAACTTCGGTTCTTCCTGGCAAAAGGACCGGATGTCCCGACTTATGTTGAATATGGAGCAGCAGATCTGGGTGTGGTAGGCCGCGACACGATTCTGGAAGAAGGAAGAAAATTATATGAAGTGATGGATCTTGGCTTTGGAAAATGCAGAATGTGTATCTGCGGACCGGAATCTGCCAGAGAACTGCTGGATGGTAGTCAGCAGATCCGTGTAGCCACCAAATACCCGAACATCGCCAAAGATTATTTTTATAATAAGAAAAACCAGACCGTGGAAATCATCAAATTAAACGGTTCCATCGAGCTGGCACCAATCGTAGGACTTTCCGAAGTCATCTGCGATATCGTAGAGACCGGTTCAACTCTGCGGGAAAATGGTCTGCATATTCTCGAAGAAGTATGCCCGCTGTCCGCAAGGGTGGTTGTGAATCAGGTAAGCATGAAAATGGAAAGTGAACGGATCTCAGAGCTTTTAGGAAAGTTAAAACAGGTCATCAAGGAGGCAGACAGATGAGAATCGTAAAATTAACAAAAGAAACTACAAAAAATATTCTGGAAAATATGTTAAAAAGAAGTCCGAGCCAGTACGGAGAGTATGAAAGCCGGGTGCAGGCGATTATTCAGAATATCAAAGAAAACGGAGATGAGGCTCTGTTTTCCTATACAAAACAGTTTGATAAAGCAGATATTAATGCTTCTAATGTAAAAGTAACAGAAGAAGAATTCGAAGAAGCATACAAGGCAGTGGATCCGGCACTTCTGGATGTGATCCGTAAGGCACTGGTCAACATCGAGAGTTACCACGAACTGCAGAAACAGAACAGCTGGTTTAAGAGCACCCCACAGGGAACGATGCTCGGACAGAAAGTTACACCGCTGGAAAAGGTAGGTGTCTATGTACCGGGTGGAAAAGCGGTATATCCTTCCTCCGTTCTGATGAATGTTATGCCGGCAAAAGTAGCAGGTGTAGATAAGATCATCATGACCACACCGTGTAATGCAGAAGGAAAAGTCAATCCTGCAGTTCTGGTGGCCGCAAAAGAAGCAGGTGCAGATGAGGTGTACAAAGCAGGTGGTGCACAGGCAATCGCAGCTCTTGCTTTCGGAACTGAGAGTATCCCTAAGGTAGACAAAATCGTAGGACCCGGAAATATCTATGTAGCACTGGCAAAAAAAGCTGTATACGGCCATGTAAGTATCGATTCTATCGCAGGACCGAGTGAGATTCTGGTGCTGGCAGATGAGACGGCCAATCCACGATATGTGGCAGCTGACCTGTTATCTCAGGCAGAACATGACGAACTGGCCTCTGCTATTCTGATCACAACAAGTGAGAACCTGGCAAAGAAAGTCAGTGAAGAAGTAGAAGGTTTTGTGCAGGTTCTTGAAAGAAAAGCAATTATTCAGAAATCTCTGGATAATTTTGGATATATTCTGGTGGCAGAGGATATGGGTGAAGCAATTGACACCGCTAACGAGATTGCCTCCGAACACTTGGAGATCGTTACTGCGAATCCCTTTGAGGTCATGACAAAGATACGGAATGCAGGAGCTATCTTTATCGGAGAATACAGCTGTGAACCTCTGGGCGATTACTTTGCAGGACCGAACCATATCCTGCCGACCAACGGAACCGCAAAATTCTTCTCACCGTTGTCTGTGGATGATTTTGTGAAGAAATCCAGTATCATCTACTACTCCAGAGAAGCACTGCAGCCGATCCATAAAGATATCGAGCAGTTTGCAAAATGTGAACAGCTGACGGCACATGCGAATTCAATTGCAGTACGTTTTGAAGGGGAGGAATAAAATATGGAAATCCGCAGACTGGAAGAACAGGGGATGACACGGAATGTACTGGTACAGCGTAATACAAAAGAAACCAGGATCACGATGAGCCTGAATCTGGACGGAACCGGAAAAGCCAGCCTGAATACCGGAATCGGTTTTTTTGATCATATGCTGGATGGTTTTGCCCGTCATGGATTCTTTGATCTGGATCTTGCCGTAGACGGCGATCTGAATGTGGACAGCCATCACACGATCGAAGATACCGGAATCGTACTGGGTACGGCTATTAAAGAAGCATTGGGCGATAAAGCAGGGATTCGCCGTTATGGAAGCATGATTCTTCCCATGGATGAGACACTGGTACTTTGCGGCATCGATCTGTCCGGTCGCCCGTATCTGAACTTTGACGGTGAATTTACCGCAGAACGTCTTGGAGATATGGATACAGAGATGGCCAGAGAATTTTTCTATGCGGTCAGCTATGCAGCCGGCATGAACCTGCACATCAAGGTACTGGACGGAACGAACAATCATCATATCATGGAAGCGATGTTCAAAGCGTTTGCCAAAGCACTGGATCAGGCGACACAGATGGATGAGCGGATCCAGGGAGTTTTGTCTACAAAGGGCAGTCTGTAAAAGGGCTGTACCACAGGTGCAGGGGAACTCCTGAGATATATTTATACAAAAACAGAGGAATCAATGAGCATGGAAGAAAAAAAAGAAACACCGTTAAAAGCTGCATTTACATGGGATGAGTTGAAACTGAACAGTGACGGGATGGTCTGTGTGGTGGTACAGGACGATAAAAATAAAGATGTTCTGATGGTTGCCTATATGAACCGACAAGCTTATGAAAAGACGCTGGAGACCGGTGTGATGACTTACTGGAGCCGCAGTCGGAACGAGCTTTGGGTCAAAGGACTTACAAGCGGACATTTTCAGTATGTCCGGTCAATGTATCTGGATTGCGATAACGATACGATCCTGGCAAGGGTGGATCAGGTCGGTGCAGCCTGCCATACCGGAAGCCGCAGCTGCTTTTTTAAAGAAATTATGAAAAGCGATAATGAAGCGGAAAAATAGTTGAAGCTTGTCTCGATAAGACAGACAAAACAGGTGAAATGCATAAAAAATCAACATGGTTTTCAGTTAATTGTTAGACAGAATATGTCTTGAGTATTTTAGTATTGATGCTATAATAGGATATGATTTTATTTTATTATTCTATCCTGTTATAGCATTTTTTGTGCTGTTGATGAAAGCGGAAATACTGTCAGTGAGAAAATGATACATCACAGCAGCAGCGTAACAGATATCTGGAGGAAGTATGAAGATTATAATTATCGGATGTGGAAAAGTAGGTTCTGCGCTGGCAGAAGAACTGACCATGGAGAATCATGATGTGGCAATTGTAGATATATCTGCCCAGAAATTACAGGAGGTAGGAGAGGATCTGGATGCCCTGCAGATTCAGGGAAATGGATCCAGTATCAACGTTCTGATGGATGCCGGAGTAGCGATGGCGGATCTGGTAATCGCAGTGACCGGATCGGATGAACTGAATCTGCTGTGCTGTCTTGTGGCAAAAAATCTGGGAAAATGTCATACCGTTGCCCGGGTAAGAAATCCGATTTACAACAAGGAAATCAATCTGATGAAGGAGAGTCTTGGCATTTCTATGATCATCAACCCGGAGATGGCGACTGCAGCAGAGATTGCGCGGCTGCTTCGCTTTCCTTCGGCCATTAAAATTGATCCTTTTGCCAAGGGAAAAGTGGAACTGTTAAAGTTCCGTCTGAAACCGGAATTCCGTCTGGACGGTAAGTCTATCGTTGAGATCAACATGAAAGGAAAACATAATATTCTGGTTGCGGGTGTAGAACGTGGTGAGCAGGTATATATCCCGAACGGTGATTTCGTACTGCAAAATGGTGATCTGGTATCGATTCTGGCATCACCGAAAAATGCTTCCGCATTTTTCAAGTCGATTGGTTTAAAGACCAATCAGGTGAGAAACTGTATGATCGTGGGCGGTGGAACCATCGCTATCTTCCTTGCAAGAATGCTGTTGGAGATGAAAATGCGTGTTGTGATCATCGAACAGTCCAAAGAGCGATGTGAGCTGCTGGCAGATCTGCTGCCGGATGCAACGGTGGTCAACGGGGATGGTACAAGCAAGAACCTGCTGTTTGAAGAAAATCTGGAAAACGCAGAAGCGTTTGTGGCACTGACCAATATGGATGAGGAAAATATTCTGCTTGGTATGTTTGCGGAGCGGATGTCCCATGCAAAAGTAGTCACAAAAGTCAACCGTGTAGCGTTTGATGATATTACAGACGAACTGGAACTTGGAAGTCTGATCCATCCGAAATATATCACAACGGATCGGATTCTTCAATATACGAGGGCAACTCAGAATTCCATCGGAAGTAATGTGGAGACACTGTATCATATTCTGGACAGCAAGGCAGAGGCTCTGGAGTTCGTGATCCGGGAAAACTCTTCGGTAGTCGGCGTGGAACTGAAGAATCTGCGGTTAAAGCATAACCTGTTGGTGGGCTGCATCAACCGGGGTGGTAAGGTATTGATTCCACGCGGTGATGACTGTCTGATGGTGGGTGATACGGTAGTTGTGGTAACCAGTCAGAAATGCCTGCGGGACATTGAAGATATTCTGGAAAAATAGGAGAGATACGTATGAATTATCGAATTATTACCTATGTGATCGGCTGGGTACTGAACCTGGAAGCCATCTGCATGGCACTTCCGGCAGTTACCGGGCTGATCTATGGAGAAAAAGCATGGGCCTCCTTTTTGATCACAGGACTGATCAGTGCGCTGGCAGGGACGCTCCTTGTAGTGCGTCGACCGGAAAAACCTCACTTTTTTATGAAAGAGGGATGTGTATCGGTAGCTCTTTCCTGGATAGTGCTCAGTCTGATTGGCTCGTTACCTTTTATGATCAGTGGGACGATTCCGCATTTTGTGGATGCTCTCTTCGAGACGGTCTCCGGTTTTACAACAACGGGAGCAAGCATTATGGCATCTGTGGAAGATGCACCACGTTGTATTCTGATGTGGAGAAGTTTTACCCATTGGATCGGTGGTATGGGTGTTCTGGTATTATTGCTTTCTATTATTAAGATGAGTGGTGGTTCACAGATGAATCTGATGAAAGCGGAGAGTCCGGGTCCCTCAGTCAGCCGTCTGGCACCTACCGTACGTTCTACGGCAAAGATTCTGTATACGATCTATCTTCTGATGACGGTGCTGGAGACTGTGATTCTGCTGCTATGTGGAATGCCGGTATTTGATGCACTGACAACTGCTTTTGGTACGGCAGGTACCGGAGGTTTCGGAATCAAGAATGACAGTATGGGCGGCTATAGCGTAACGATTCAGATTGTTGTTACGGTATTCATGATTCTGTTTGGTATTAATTTCAACGTGTATTTTCTGTTGTTGTCTAAAAAATGGAAACAGGCACTGAAAAATGAGGAAGTACGCTGGTATCTGATCATCATTCTGGGAGCGGTTCTTCTGATCGGATGGAATATTCGGGGAATCTATGGAAGTACAGGAAAAGCAATCCAACAAGCTGCTTTCCAGGTCGGATCGATTATTACTACTACCGGATTTGCGACGGCCGATTTTAATCTCTGGCCGGAGGTTTCCCGGACGATTCTCGTGCTTCTGATGTTTGTCGGTGCCTGTGCAGGCAGTACCGGCGGAGGTATTAAAGTTTCGCGTTTTATTATCCTGTTAAAAGCGATGAAGAAGGAGATCAAGCAGTATCTGCATCCTCGTCAGATCCGGAAAATCCGGGTGGACGGAAGAGTTGTGGAGCATGAAGTGGTAAGAAACGTCAATGTGTTTATGGTTGTATATATCATGATTTTTGCCACTTCTGTGTTTATTCTGGCATTTGATAATCTGGATCTGATCACAAATTTTACGGCGGTTGCGGCAACTTTTAATAATATTGGTCCCGGACTGGGGCTGGTTGGACCGACGGCGAACTTTGATGTGTTTTCGGATGTAGGTAAGTATGTGTTGATTTTTGATATGCTTGCGGGAAGGTTGGAGATCTTTCCGTTGCTGCTGGTGTTCTTTCCGGATACGTGGAGGAAGTTCTAAAATAAGAGAGGGCGTTTGCCAACATGGGGATGCCAGAAAGAGAATTGGAAGGCGGACGCCAGAAAGCCGATCGCACTGTCTGCGGCAACGTGGGCAGGGCAACTTTAAGCTAGCCGCTAACTTCGGCTATGGTTCACGAGGGTCAGCTGACCCTCGCGAAAGCCTGCGTAAGCGTCGGATCTTAAAGCTTGCCCTAAGCGCCCACAAAGTGTTGCCGCAGACAGTGCGATCGGCTTTCTGGCTGTTTATTGGCTGTAATTGTGGTGAGCGGCAGTGTTGGCAATTGGAGAAGAGAAGTGGTGTAGTAACTGGGAGATGTTGGTAATGAAACATGAAAATTGCTGGTTGGACAGTATAATTAGAATATGTTGATGGATTATGAAGGTGAAAAGACTGGAAACATAAAGAGCCGACAGGTGTATCTGTGTGATGTGAGATACAATACCTGTCGGCTTTAATGTTTTGAGGATGGTAGCATAGTGTTTTGTGTACTATTCATCCCAGCCTTCGTAGAATCGAATATTTACGGAGATGATGCGGACGATGTCTTCCGGGGTCAGGTTCAGGTCGGAGGGATCGGAGATGCTGGGAAGGTTGGGCTCTTCTTCATCCAGTTCTACGGTGATCCAGTTGTAGGCAGCTTCGTTGGCATTTTCGATGGCTTCGTCCAGTGTATCTCCGGTGGAGGTGCAGCATTCGAGGTCTGGGAAGTAGCCGTTGTATGTTCCGTCTTCGTTTTTGCGGAAGACAGCAGGGTACATAAATTTCATGGGTAAGACTCCTTTGTTTTTTGATTCTTTGATTTAGTATAATAGTGTTTGATCGTTTGCTCCAAACGTTTTTTAGTATACAACATCTTTTGATGGTTGGCAAATAAATCGCGGAATATTATCAGTGAAACGTAACTAAATAAGAACAGTAATGTCCTTTTTTCAGAAAACAACAGTTGAGATGAAGGAAAATCAGAGATATAATAAAAGAATAGAATCTGTCAGAAAAGAGAACAAAAAAGCAGGAGGGTTTTGACATGAGAAAAAATTTAGGAGCAAAAGCATATACATATCCACAGCCGGTATTTATCCTGGCAGCTTATGGAGAGGACGGAACACCGAATGCAATGAACGCAGCCTGGGGCGGCATCAGCGATGACAAAGAACTGACCATGTGCATCAGTGCCGGTCATAAGACAACCGAAAATATCCTGGCAAGAAAAGCATTTACCGTAAGTATGGCAGATGCCGCTCATGTGGAAGCATGTGATTATGTGGGAATCGTTTCTGGAACCAAAGAGCCGGACAAATTCACAAAAGCAGGATTTCACGCAGTAAAATCAGAATTCATAGATGCACCACTGATTGAAGAACTTCCGATTGCCGTAGAGTGCAGACTGAAAAGCTACGACCCGGAAAGCTGCCGGATGGTGGGAGAAATCATAAACATCAGTGTGGATGAGTGTGTACTGGATGAGAACGGTAAAGTGGATGTGGCAAAAGCTCAGCCAATTACGTTTGACCCGTTTAACAATACCTATGTGGTACTTGGGGCAACTGTTGGAAGAGCATTTCATGATGGAATGAATCTGAAAAAATAACGTAACTGTTCAGTAACTTTACAGTTAAGATCCGATGAAGGGTATAGAATAAAAACATCTGAACAGATGGGGGTGACACACCATGACAGCAGGGAATCTGAATCACGGATTGAGTAGTTTGGGGAGCTATTGCGGACTGAACTATGCATATGCTTACATTAAAAATATCGTTACCTATACGGCGGCAGATTTTATCCATGACAATCTGGGACCCATAGCCGGTGCAATTGGTGTGATTCTTTTTGTACTGGTAATTGTATTTGCCAGGCATGATCAGGATATGCGAAAGATCGCACGAAAGGAAGCAAAACAGAAGAAAGAGCTGGAAGAAGCCCTTGAAGCGGCCAGAGAAGCCGGCATGGCGAGAACGGTATTTCTGCGGAACATGTCTCATGATATCCGTACACCGCTGAATGCGGTTCTCGGATTTACCGATCTTGCGTTGAAAGAAGGAACGGATGTAGCAAAGATACGGGAATATCTGGAGAAAATCCGGGTATCCGGCAATCATCTGCTGGCGATCGTCAACGAGGTGCTGGAGATCAGCAGGATCGAGAGCGGTCAGACTGAACTCTACGAGGAACCGGCAGATATGGATGTGATCGTGGAAGAAGTTGCGGTGATCATCCGGGAACAGACACAGGAGAAAAATCAGCAGTTTGTGATTGACTTGTCCGGTGTTCAGAATCATGAGATCCTGTGTGATAAACTGCGGATCAAAGAGATTCTGGTCAACCTTTTGGGAAATGCTGTGAAATTTACTCCACAGGAAGGAGTGATCACACTTCAGATCGTACAAACGCCTCCGTATGAGAAAGAAATCGGACATTATGAGATTCATGTGAAAGATACCGGGTGTGGAATGAGTCCGTCTTTTATGGAAAAAATGTTTGAACCTTTTGAGAGAGAAAAAAACTCCACACTCAGCGGTGTTCAGGGAACCGGACTCGGCCTTCCCATCGTTAAACGGTTTGTAGATCTGATGGAAGGAACAATCGAAGCAATCTCCACTGAGGGTGTCGGAACAGAATTTATTATAAAAACAGACTTTCTGCTGGTGAGCAGGGCACTTTTGGAAACAACGAACAGACCATCAACAGTATCCATGAAACGGCAGATTATGGGAAAACGGATTCTTCTAGTAGAAGACAATGAACTGAACCGGGAGATTGCTGCCACATTACTGCAGGATGCCGGTTTTGAGGTGGCAGAAGCAGAAGATGGCGCACAGGCAGTAGAACTGATAAAACACGCATCACCAGATACCTATGCGGTCATTCTTATGGACATCCAGATGCCCGTCATGGACGGCTACACCGCCACCCGCCAGATCCGGCAGCTGGAAGATCCGACACTGGCAAACATACCGATCATTGCAGTTTCCGCAAACGCCTTTGAAGAAGACAAAGTAGCCTCCCGCGCCGCCGGCATGAACGGTCATCTGGCAAAACCAATGAATGCGGAGGCAGTGCTTGCGATGGTGGAGGAAGTGCTGGGAGGGAAAGAATCATAGAAGGAGATTATACATGTTAAATATTTATCTTGGAAACATGGAGGAAGCGATTTATTATCCGCCGGTATATTTCGATAATCGATATGAGGACGAATGGCTGACTGAAAAATTAGCGGTTGCCATGATAAGGGATGTAGATCACTCAGAGGTGATCAGTCCTCATCTGATCGAAAGCCCTGTGCTTGGACCGATTTCACCGAAACAGATATCAGGTGGAGTAAAAACGTTACTTCTGATGGCATTTGATTCGGGTGACAAGGTATTTAATGCTTCTGCATGCGGAGATAACTGTGCAAAGTGGATCCTGAAAATAAGCCAGACGAAAGATCTGACGATTAATCTGCGGCATATTATGAACTTTGGAGAGCAAAGCTTTGAGGCGAAAATCCTGAACAGCGGAGAGATGGTTCATGATATGAGTGAATTTGTTGACATTGCAGGGGAATATGTCTAGGGGTGAAATATGAAGGGAAAATACAAGGTAATTGTACAGAATAACCGCTTACACTATGAGTTTGAGATTAAAAGAAATATTACGATTATCCAGGGAGACAGTGCGACAGGAAAAACAACATTGATCGAGATGCTGCGACAGGCAGAAAATCTCGGAGCAACCAGTGGTATCGATGTAGTCTGTAAAGTCCCATGCAGAGTGCTGGAAGGACGAAACTGGAAACTTATTTTGGGTACGATTTCGAAAAGTATTGTTTTTATTGATGAGGAAAATGCATTTATCAATTCAGAAGAATTTGCAGAAGCTGTCAGGGATTCGGATAATTATTATGTACTGATCACACGTGAGAGCCTGTATAATTTGCCGTACAGTGTGGAAGAAATCTATGGACTACACGCATCCGGGAAATATCAGAATACCAGGAAAACATATCAACAGATGTACCGGATCTATACAGAAGAAAAACGACTGCCGGTAAAACTGGGGAAAATCATAGTGGAAGATTCAAATTCCGGATATGAATTCTTTAAAAACATATGCGGGGAACATGGAATCCCATGTGAAAGTGCAGGTGGAAAAACGAGATTATTTGGAACTGTTAAAAAAGAAAATATTCCAAATACCTGTATTGTTGCGGATGGTGCAGCAATCGGACCGGAGATAAACCGATTACATGCACTGGCAGAGCAGAAGAAAAATGTTGTTTTATATCTGCCGGAATCTTTCGAATGGCTCCTGTTACGGTCAGGACTATTTGAAGAGAAAGAGGTTCAAGCAATCCTGGATTCTCCGGAAGAATATATAGAAAGCGAAAAATATTTCAGCTGGGAACGGTTCTTTACAAAGTTACTGATAGATAAAACAGAGAATACTTATCTGAAATATAAAAAATCAAGATTGAACGAGAGTTATCTTCATGACAGAAATAAGAAGATGATTATGGAAAGTATAAAGGGAATAAAATTTTAGTGGAAGACTCGATGCTGGATTTTAGCAGTATCGAGTCTTTTTGCATGAAAATTGTGGAAATATAATAAAAAAGGGAAGAAAAATGAAAATATTTGTTGCGAAATACACAATAAAGGAATATAGTATAAGTAAAATTGTATTTTGCAAATGGAGAAAGATATGTTAGCCAGACTGGAAATGAAATTAAAATGTGAGGAAGAGTTAAATTACCAGATGAGTTCGCTTTTTCATGGCGTTCTGATGGAACTTTTACCAAAACAATATGCAGATTATTTGCATCTGTCGCAGTTACATCCATATACACAACATTTGGAATATAGAGAAAAAAATTGGTATTGGGTTGTGTGTTGCCTGAATAAAGAAACAACGAAAACGATAATTCAGGATACGTTGTGGAACACAGAAAAAATTGAAATCAAAAAAAGAGATATGGAGATTTTTATTGGTCAGAAAAAGTATGATGAAGTTTCATATCGGGAATTAATGGAAGAATTTTATGAAAAAGATGCAAATCGTTATATACAGCTTCATTTTATTTCTCCTACAGCGTTCAAGCAACAGGGAAAATATGTTTTTTACCCGGATCTGCGTTGCATTTTTCAGAGTTTGATGAATAAATATGATGTTGCGGTTCAGGAAGAAACGATGTTGGATAAAGATACATTGGAACAGTTATGTGATGCGGCGCAGGTGATCCGGTATGATCTGAAAAGCACTAACTTTTCCATGGAAGGGATAAGGATTCCGGCTTTTATCGGAAAGATTACAATTAAAATGAACGGAACACAAACGATGGCGAACTTTGCAAACATGCTTTTCCGATTTGGAGAATATGCAGGAGTTGGAATTAAAACAGCCATTGGAATGGGGTATATAAAAATGACAGAAGAAAGGGGAAGAAAATGATTACAGACAGGCAGATAAAATTAATCATCGGAAGTCTATTACATGATATCGGAAAAGTTGTATACAGAAGTGGCGATGGAAGAAATCACAGTCAGAGTGGATACGAATATCTGAAACAAGAGACAGATATGCAGGATATAGATGTGCTGGATTGCGTAAGATTTCATCATGGAAATCATCTGAAAAATGCGAATATTGCGTCAGATTCATGTGTATATGTTACGTATTATGCAGATAATGTAGCTGCTTTTACAGATCGCAGAGAAGCAGAGAATGGAGAATACGGATTTGATAAAACGGTTCCACTTGCCAGTGTGTTTAATATTTTGAACGGAAATCATGGGAACAGTCATTATGCGATGAATGTTCTAGATCCCAGAAATGGAATTAACTATCCGACACAGGATCCTGTTGTCATGAATGAAATATTTTACCGACAGGTAATACAAAATATAACGGACAATCTGAAGGGGATTTCCTGGGATGAAGAATATATCAATTCTTTGTTGTCAATATTGGAGGCGAATTTAAGTTATATTCCTTCTTCCACGGCAAAAAAAGAATTGACAGACATTTCTTTATACGATCATGTAAAAATGACAGCAGCGATTGCTTCCTGTGTGGAACAGTATCTGGAAGAACATCAGGAAAAAGATTATAAAAAATGTCTGTTTACGGAGGCACAGGAGTCTTACAAAAAAGAAATGTTTCTTTTGTATTCTATGGATATTTCGGGAATTCAAAATTTTATTTATACTGTGGGAGAAAAAGGTGCGTTGAAAGGGCTGCGTGCAAGAAGTTTTTATCTGGAAATTATGATGGAACATATGGTAGACGAGTTACTGGAAAAATTGTCTCTTTCCAGATCCAATCTAATATATACAGGTGGCGGTCACTGTTATATGTTACTTTCGAATACGCAAAAAACACGTAATGTGATTGAACAGTATGAAAAAGATACAAATCAGTGGTTGATGGATCATTTTGATACTGCTCTTTATGTGGCATGCGGATATGCAACAGCAAACGCAAATGCATTGCGAAATGTTCCGGATGGCAGCTACTCTGAATTGTATCTACAGATATCGAAAATGATTTCAATGAAAAAATCTCACAGATATACAGCAGATATGATTCGTTCTTTGAATAGAAAACAAAAAGAAGGGGAGCGTGAGTGTAAAGTATGCAGGAGAGTTGCAAAGATTATAGATGATAAATGCAGTATTTGTAATGCATTGGAAAAGATGTCGATCAGTATTTTAGAGGGAAAATACTTTACTGTGTTATGTGAGCAAATATCGGATGCGTTACCACTTCCCGGAGACAAATATCTGGTAGCGGATACAGAAAGCAGACTTTTAAAACATATGAACCAGGATACTTATGTCCGGGCATATACAAAAAATGGTATATATACAGGAAAACATATCACTACAAAACTCTGGGTTGGTGATTATAGTACAAAAAATACGTTTGCAGACTTCGCGAAACAGGCAGAAGGCGTAAAACGAATCGCTGTTTTGCGGGCGGATGTAGATAACCTGGGGACGACATTTGTATATGGATTTCAGAGGGAAAACAGTGACGAGCGGTATGTTACGCTTTCGAGGACGGCTACGTTATCGAGACAGTTATCGCTCTTCTTCAAATGCTATATTAATCAGATACTGGAAAACGGAAAGCCAGGTATTTTTGGCAAAGAAACAGGCAGAAATGTTACGATTGTATACTCCGGTGGTGATGATGTTTTTCTGGTGGGAGCCTGGAATGATGTAATTGCAGCATTTATGGATCTGAGAGAAGCACTGGAACGTTTTACACAGGGTACGTTGCATATTTCAGGTGGAATTGGTATTTATCATGAAAAGTATCCGTTGAATGTTATGGCAACAGAAGTGGAAAAACTGGAAACGGCGGCGAAAGAAGTAGATGGAAAGAATGCGGTCACCGTTTTTGATGATACACAGGCATACTCCTGGAACGAATTTTTGCAGAATGTAACAGATGAGAAAATCAGAGTATTGGACAACTATTTTAAACAGACAGATGAGCATGGTATGGCGTTTTTGTATCATCTAATGGAACTGTTAAGAAGAGACAATGAAAAGATTAATTTTGCCAGGTATGTATATTTGCTTTCGAGAATGGAGCCGGACGGGGAAAAACCATTACAAAGAAAAGCATATCGGGAATTCTCAAAGAAAATGTATGAATGGAGTAAGAACTCCAAAGATCGAAGAGAGCTGATCACAGCGATTTATTTGTATGTTTATCTGCATCGGAAAGAGAAGGAGGAAGAAGAATGAAACTGACAGAGGAAAACTATGTAGAAATTGCAGAACAGGTGATAAAAAAACTTCATGAGGAAAAGAATAAAAAAGGTCAGACGATAGAAGTGGTAACGACTTCTAAAATCAGAAATTTGTTATCGATGACAGCAAACATATATAACGATGTTGTAAATACAAAAAGTGAACATCTTTCAAACGAGATGATAGGACGTATTAACTATCTGAAATTGAGATTCGTATATGAGGCAGGACGGGAACCAAAGGTAAAGCGTCTGGTAGAAACTGCTCAGATTTTACAATGTCTGGATGCGGTTAAAGGAAGCCGTTCACAGTACATCTTATTTAGTAGATATATGGAAGCATTGGTAGCATATAGAAAATTTTACGGAAAAGATGAATAGGGGGATATGAACATGTTTGCAAAGATAGAAATCAGCGGAAAATTAGAAGTAGTTACCGGATTACATATCGGTGGTTCCAGTGCATTTTCAGCAATTGGAGCGGTAGACTCACCAGTTGTCAGAGACAGCAGAACGAACATTCCGATGATACCCGGAAGCAGTCTGAAAGGGAAAATGAGAACATTACTTGCGAAAAGATATAATCAAACCGTGGCGGCTACTCCGGATGATGATGCAGATTGCCTGACGGAACTTTTTGGAAGCGCGAAAAAAGGAAGAGTAAAAACCAGCAGAATTTTATTTTCGGATATGTTTCTGGAAAATAAAGAAGAATTAAAACAGGTTGGTGTAGAGGATCCGGTGGAAATAAAGTTCGAAAACAGTATTAATAGAGCGACAGCAGTAGCGAATCCACGACAGATTGAAAGGGTGGTTCGAGGCGCACAGTTCCCATTACAGATGATTTATGAAGTGAAAGACGAAGAAACCTTGTATAAAGATCTTGAAATCCTGAAAGAAGGGTTTCGACTGTTACAGTACGATTATCTTGGCGGAAGCGGATCAAGAGGGTACGGAAGAGTGAAAATTACGGATGTATATCTGGACACAGTAGTTGGCGAGATTCCAGATGAAGTCATGAGAAAATGTGAACAGATTATGGAAGACTAAAGGAGCGTATATGGAATATTCAATCTATAAATTAGATTTTCAGACAGGAGTTCATTTTGGAACCGGAATGCTGAATGAAAGCGCATATACGTTTCAGGCAGATCAGTTATTTTCCGCAATGTTTATTGAAGCATTGAAGATGCAGAAAGAAAAAGAGTTCCTTGATATGACTCAGCGAGGAAACCTGCTTTTTTCAGATGCTTTTCCATATATCGGACAGCAGTACATGGTTCCGAAACCGATGATTTATATAGAACCTCAGAAAAAAGGGCAGTCAGAACAGAAAAAAGCATATAAAAAATTAAAATTTCTTCCGATAGAGCAGTTGGAAAATTTTATGAATGGAATGATGGATGTTTCCGTAGATCCGTTAAAAGAGTATGGATCTTTTCAACAACAGACAATGGCGAGGGTAAGAACAGAGGAGGATACGTTACCGTTTCGAGTAGGAACGTATTTTTATAATGAGGATTGTGGATTATATATTATTCTGGGTTATACAGAAAAAGAAGAGAAATATCTTGCGGAAGAGCTGTTAGAATCGCTGGCTTATACTGGCATCGGAGGAAAAAAATCAACCGGACTTGGAAAATATATTCTTCGGTCGGTAAAACTTCCGGAAATACTGGAACAACATCTGAAAAAAGATGCGAACAGAAATATTTTGCTGTCCGTTGGACTTCCGCAGGATAAAGAACTGGAAAATGCGTTGGAAGGTGCATCGTATCAGCTGATAAAACGATCCGGTTTTGTATCCTCAGATACCTATGCAGAGGAACTGAGAAAGAAAAAAGATTTATATGTGTTTGCAGCCGGATCATGTTTTGAATACCGATTTGAAGGAGATATCTACGATGTCTCGGACAATGGAAGTCATCCGGTATATCGTTATGCAAAGCCACTCTTTATGGGGGTGTAGGTATGAATGAATATTTAAAAACATACAGGATAAAAATTACGGCATTATCTCCGATTCATATAGGGTCGGGAGAAAAAATAAACAAAAAAGAATACATTTATCTGCCGCGTAATCATCATGTGCTGATTCCTGATATTGAAAAAATGTATGAGGATTTACAGAAAAAAGGTCTTGGAAAGGCATATATGGAATACTTGTTATCGAATGGTAGCAGAGGACCTGCACTGGGACAGTGGTTAAAGCAATCACAGGTGCCTGTGGCACAATATACTGCATGGAAAAAATATGAGATGGATGCAGGCGAGGCATTTGTTGCGCAGGCGGCACGTCTGAAAGAGATCGATGCTTTTATCAAGGATGCATATGGAATGCCGTATATTCCGGGAAGCAGTATAAAAGGAATGATTCGAACCGCTCTTATCGCCTGGGAGATAAGAAAAGATCCGGAAAAATATACAGCGATTAGAGAGAAAATTGCAACGAGTTCCAGAGAACGGGCGAATAGAAAGGTGTGTCTTTCCAAAGAGACAAGTGCATTGGAACAGCAGATATTTTACACATTGGACAGAGATCAGAAAAAAAGGTCAAGTGCAGTGAATGATAATCTGGCCGGGTTGCGCGTGGGAGACAGTTATCCGATTCCAGTGGAGCAATTGACATTAAGTCAGAAAATCGATTATACTCTTGACGGACAGGAAAAACCATTACCACTTTTAAGAGAGACACTGAAACCAGGTACGGAGATAGAAGCTGATATTACAATTGATACAACGCTATGTCCGTATACGATGGAAGATATCATGAAAGCGCTGAATCTTTTTCAAAAAGTCTGCTACAAATATTTTTATTCCAGATTTCGCAGAGGTACTGAAAAACCGGGAATCATCTGGCTGGGTGGAGGTTGTGGTTTCCTCTCCAAGACGATTTTGTATCCGTTATATGGCAGTCAGGCGGTCAGAATTATCGATAATATTTATAAAAACACGTTGGGAAATTCCTATAGAATGCATAAACATGCAAAGGATATTGGCTTGAAAATAGCACCTCACGTATGTAAGTGTACAAAATACGAGGGGAAATTGTATGACATGGGTATGGGATATATGACATACCGACCAATCTAAAACAATATTTTGCCCCGCAGCCCATAAAATAAGGGATTTTGAGGGAAATTTGTATTTTTTGGAAAGATTCCGCAAGCGAATCCGGTTTCCGCCGCAAACCCGTCTGGAAACCACGAGATTCCGGGGGCTGCGAGAGGCAGGGTAGATAAATAAGAACCCCGTTGAGGGGACGAAAACAATCAAGTTGTTATCTTGTTTGTAGCTTTACTATAACGTAGATAAATAAGAACCCCGTAGAGGGGACGAAAACGAACATCTATCTGTCTTTGAATTTCTAATTTTTTTGTAGATAAATAAGAACCCCGTTGAGGGGACGAAAACCCGTACCGCCAAAGATAGAGACAAACTGTCTAATATGTAGATAAATAAGAACCCCGTTGAGGGGACGAAAACTTATCAATATTTGATTATCAATGTTCAACGTGGGTAGATAAATAAGAACCCCGTTGAGGGGACGAAAACAGAGTGCTATCTCGACTATTATTCTAAAAACTAGGTAGATAAATAAGAACCCCGTTGAGGGGACGAAAACCTACCCTTCTGACTATGTAAAACTCGACCCTATACAGAGTAGATAAATAAGAACCCCGTTGAGGGGACGAAAACTCTGATCAGCTGTATTAAGCATAGTATTCAATGCACGGTAGATAAATAAGAACCCCGTTGAGGGGACGAAAACACCATAAGGTTTATTATACATCCAACCACCGCTTTGTAGATAAATAAGAACCCCGTAGAGGGGACGAAAACGTGTAGTCCCGTAATTAATAGTGTTAAGTGTTTTACAGTAGATAAATAAGAACCCCGTTGAGGGGACGAAAACCCTTTTTGTGACAGGAATAGGTTTTCATGAGTGTAGATAAATAAGAACTCCGTAGAGGGGACGAAAACAAGTTTACGGGTTTCTCTTGTGCGTACCGCACGTAAAATTTGTAGATAAATAAGAACCCCGTAGAGGGGACAAAAACCTTGCATAGGCTATCGCTTTGTCAAGACTCAAAGTTGTGTAGATAAATAAGAACTCCGTAGAGGGGACGAAAACGTGTACTTGTTTCCATGTCTTGTGTAGATAGTTGTTTTGTAGATAAAGAAGAACCTCGTAGAGGGGACGAAAACATTAAATCACCGAATACCACAATGAATGCTACACCAGTAGATAAATAAGAACCCGTGGAGGGGACGAAAACAGGTTGATGAGTCCTAATCTCTTTCCGGCCTGTGTAGATAAAAAAGAACCCCGATGAGGGGACGGAATTAGTGATTTATATTTGAAAGAGGTGAAACAGTAATGAGTTATCTTTATGTATGCGAACAGGGTGCAAGTATTGGAATATAAGAAAATCGATTCCAGGTAAAATACAAAGATGGATTGTTAAAAAGTGTTCCGGCAGAAACCCTGGAAGTCATTGAGGTGTTTGGAAAGATTCAGATCACAACACAATGTCTGACTGAGTGCCTGAAACGGGGAATCAATGTGATCTTTTATTCAACGAACGGGTCTTATTTTGGACGATTGATTTCAACTACCCATGTAAATGTACAGCGGCAACGAAAACAGGCGGATCTTGGAAAAAACAAAGAGTTTCAGTTTGATTTCTCAAGGAAAATCATAGATGCCAAGATTCACAATCAGATTGTAGTATTGAGACGATATGCAAGAGGAAGGCAGCAAAATGTTGAACGGGCGATTGCGGAGATGCAAAATATGCAAAGAAAGTTGCCACGTGCAGTCAGCATAGAACAGATTATGGGATATGAAGGAACAGCCGCAAAAATATATTTCAGAGCTTTAGGAGAACTGATCGACCCGGCTTTTCGGTTTTCAGGAAGATCAAGGCGGCCTCCTATGGATCCTTTTAATTCTATGATTAGTCTGGGATATTCCATTATTTTGAATGAATTGTATGGAAAAATAGAAGGAAAGGGACTAAATCCATATTTCGGAATTATGCATAAAGATCGTGAAAAACATCCGACATTAGCCAGTGATTTGATGGAAGAGTGGAGGGCAGTGCTGATCGATACGACGGCGTTGAGTATGTTGAATGGGCATGAACTGACAACAGAAAATTTTTATACGGACACAGAATATCCAGGAGTGTATCTGGATAAAGAAGGATTTAGAAAATATATCCAGAAGTTGGAGATGAAATTCAGGTCGGACAACAAGTATCTCTCGTATATTAATTACAGAGTAAGTTTTCGAAGAGCATTAGATATGCAGGTGAATCAGCTGGTAAAGGTAATTGAAACAGGAGATGTAAATGAATACTCACCGGTCATAATTCGATAAAAACAGGAAAATACGAATGGAAAATTATTTTTGGAATACGGAAGAAAATTATAAAGAGAAAAAACTATATATCCTGGTAATTTATGATATAGTAAATAACAGACGGAGAGTTGCTTTTGCCAAGAAAATGAATGGTTATGGATTTCGCGTACAGAAGTCGGCATTTGAGGCTATGATTTCGGAAGGTATGTATCGGAAGCTGATCGATGAGATACCAACATTGATTGATAAATCAGAAGACAGTGTACGCGTATATAAGATTCGTGGAACCGGAGAAGTGAATCTTTTCGGATTGAACCAGAAAATTGAAAATGAGGAAGTTATTATTATATAAAGAGGAAAACAAATGAATAAGACGATTTTATTTACCCCAGTAGGAGGAACGGATCCTATTTCATCAACGAACTGTTATGATGGATCCATGTTACATATCTGTCGGGTTTACAAACCGAATATAGTTATTATGTATATGTCCAAGGAAATGCTGGATTATCAGGAGAAAGATGACCGATACCGGTATTGCCTAGATCAGCTGATAAAATTGCAGAAACGGAAAATGGAATATAGAATTATTGAAAGGCGGAATCTCACGAAAGTACATGAATTTGATTATTATTATCAGGATTTTCGAATGATCATTGAAAAAATTCATGAAAATATGGACGATTCGGATACACTTCTTCTGAATGTGTCATCGGGAACTCCGGCGATGAAAAGTGGACTGCTTGTATTGCAGACGCTTGGAGAATTCCCGGTCAAACCGATTCAGGTTGCAACACCGGAGGAAAAGATTAATGAACATAGTCACAAAAACTATAATGTACGATTGTTATGGGAAAAAGACATAGACAATCGAGAGGGTTATAAAAACAGGTGTAAAGAAGTAGCCTGTCCAACACTGTCGAAAATAAAAAAAGAAGAAATAATAAAAAAACATATTTCTGTCTATGACTATAAAGCTGCCATTGATGTTGCGGATACATTATCGACGGAAGAGACGAGAAACTATAGTGATTTGCTGTATTTAGCAAACTCAAGAATTTTACTGGATTTTTCTAGGGTAGATGAACTTATAGAGAAAACAAAATTACAATGTTTGCCAGTAGAGGACACAGAAGAAAGAAAATATTTCGAGTATGCGCTGAGTACAGACATAAAATTGAAACGAGGAGAGTACGCTGATTTTATACGTGCAATTACACCGTTAATAGTAGATTTGTTTGAAACTATTTTGAAAAAAGAATTTAATATTGATATCAATGATTACTGTGAAATAAATGGAAATTCAGTAAGAAACTGGTCAATAAGAAAATTATCAGGAACTATAATAGGAAATTTGTTAGACAGACAGTATCGTAATGGATTTAAAGGTAAAGAAGTATATTCGGATCATCTTCGAATGATAATTGCTGGTTTGTCAAAAGATCGTCGATTAATAAGAACAGTAAATGAAGTAAGAAAAGTTGAAAAAAATATTCGGAATTTGGCAGCTCATGAAATTGTGTCGATTACGGATAAAACCATTGTAGAAAAAACAGGATATACAGGCGAGAAAATTATGAACATGATTAAAGAACTGTTTCATTATACGGGAATAGCGATTCGCAAGGAATACTGGGATTCTTACGATGATATGAATCAAAAAATATTACAGAAAATCGGGTAATAAGATATGAGAGAAGATAAAACCGAACAGTACTGGGACAAGCTGCTTCATATCCGCACCAGTGGAAGAGATGATTCTCACTCGGATCAGTACCGATATCCCTATGAGCCAACACCATATACTGTATTGCAACGCCTTGCGGATTCCGGGTATATTCGAAAGCACAATCTGTTGTTGGATTATGGCTGCGGAAAAGGGCGGGTGGATTTCTTCTTGTCCTGGCAGACCAGATGTCAGTCTGTCGGGATTGAATATGATGAGCGGATCTATGAAAATGCACAGAAAAATAAAGAGACAGCAGTTTCTTCCGGGAGGGTATCTTTTGAAAAAGTAGATGCGACAGAATTCGTTGTCCCGGATCAGGCGGACAGGATGTATTTTTTCAATCCGTTTTCTGTAGAAATATTACAGCATGTAATAGCGAGAATACTGGAGTCCTATTATCGGAATATGAGACCGATCCAACTGTTCTTTTATTATCCTTCGGATGACTACATAGCGTGTCTGATGAATGTGGAAGAGTTACAGTTTGCAGATGAAATTGATTGCAAAGATCTTTTTCCAGGAGAGAATCAGCGGGAAAGAATCGTAATATTCGAACTGGGAGAAATCGCGGGTTGAAATATTGAAAGTGAAAGAACGTGAAGGAGGAGAACATTATGGGAGATCATGAAAGAGGAAAGCTGGATGACAGTGGATTCCACTATGAAGGCTGTGCAGGCGGTCCCTGTGGATGCGATGGAGGAAGCGGAGGTTCACCGAGAAGAGGTGGCGGTGGAGATGGTCTGTGGATAATTGTGGGTCTGATTGTGGTTTTTGGAGGGGTAATCGGACTGGCAGAACTGACAGGAATACCGCTGGAAAACTGGTCGACAGGGATAATACTTTTAGTGATGTTTCTTCTGTTTCTGTTGTTTGGAGTGATTATTCTTTTGTTTTATTAAAAATAGAAAGAATATTCAGCATAAAAACATCACAAAAAAGAAAAAAAGATTGACATTCAAGTATACTTGAATGTTATCATAAAAGTAAACAAAAAAGAAAGAAGGGTTTTTACAATGAGTGTTGATGTGACAAAAATGCCGAAACTCGGTTTCGGGCTGATGAGACTGCCGGAGAAGGACGGTGAACTGGACCTGGAGCAGCTTTGTAAGATGGTAGATGCGTATATGGCATCCGGAATGAATTATTTTGATACGGCTTATATGTACTGCGGAGGAAAATCCGAGAGCATTATCAAAAAAGCACTTGTAGAGCGTTATCCGCGTGACAGCTTTACGCTGACAACGAAACTGCCACAGTGGATGATGGACGAAGGAATCGACGGAAGAGACCGGATTTTTAATGATCAGCTGGCACGTACCGGTGCGGGATATTTTGATTATTATCTGTTACATAGCGTAGAGGACGGAGCAAACTACGACGGTTACGTCAAATACGACTGCTTCAACTGGGCGATGAAGAAAAAAGAAGAAGGACTGATCCGTCATTTCGGTTTCTCTTTCCATGGAACACCGGAACTGTTGGAAAAAATTCTTTCCGAGCATCCAGAAGTAGAGATCGTACAGATCCAGATGAATTATGCAGACTGGGAGAATCCGCTGGTACAGTCCGGTCGACTGTATGAAGTCCTTCGCAAATACAACATGCCGTTCCTGGTTATGGAGCCGGTCAAAGGCGGTTCTCTTGCCAGTGCGTCTCCGGAAATAGAGGCAGAGATGAAAAAGATCAAACCGGACGCTTCTGTAGCATCCTGGGCACTGCGTTTTGCGGCATCTCTTCCGGGTGCTGCCACAGTATTGTCCGGCATGTCCAACGAAGAGCAGATGAATGACAACCTGAAGACATTTACCAACTTCGAACCACTGTCGGAAGAAGAACGCAAAGTAATCGAAAAAGCACAGGAAGAACTGAAGAAAAATCCAACCGTTCCATGTACTTCCTGCCGCTACTGTTGCGATGGATGTCCACAGCAGATTTCCATTCCGGACGTCTTCCGTGTGTTAAATACTATCCGTCTGTATGGAGAAAAAGATCGTGCACAGTCTTATTATGAAAAACTGACACAGACTTCCGGTAAAGCAGGTGATTGTATCCAGTGTGGCCAGTGTGAGAGCGTCTGTCCGCAGCACCTGTCCATTATTTCACTACTGGAAGAAGCATCCGAAAAACTTGATAAATAATAAAAAACGGTTCATCCATACCCGAAAAGAATGATAGATGTGTTAAATATGTTTTCTGTATTGCTTTTTGTTGGGGAAAATGTTAATATATTAGCAAATGAACACGAAACAAAGAATACCTGTAGAGGCGGGAAGACGCACTGCAGGTATTCTTCTGCAACAGAAAGGAACAACATATGAAGACAACACTGATTATCATGGCAGCAGGGATTGGTTCACGGTTCGGAACAGGAATCAAACAGCTGGCAAAGATGTCGGACAACGGAGAGATCATCATGGATTACTCGATCTATGATGCAAAAGAAGCAGGATTTGACAAAGTGGTTTTTGTGATCCGCAAAGATATTGAAGAAGAGTTCAAAGCGGTGATCGGAAACCGCATTGGTTCTCAGATCGAAGTGGAATATGTATATCAGGAACTTACAGATCTGCCGGAAGGCTTTACTGTTCCGGAAGGACGTAAAAAACCATGGGGAACTGGTCAGGCAGTACTGGCGTGCAAGGATGTAGTAAAAGAGCCATTTGTGATCATCAACGCAGATGATTACTACGGAAAAGAGGCTTTCGTAAAACTGCATGATTTTCTGGTAAACGGAAAACAGGAAGGCGAAGTTCTGAATATGGCAATGGCAGGATTTGTCCTGAAAAATACTGTCAGCGAGAACGGAGCAGTTACCCGTGGAATCTGTACAGTAGATGACAACGATATGCTGACTGACGTTCTGGAGACATCCGGTATTGCAATCGAAGCAGACGGAACGGTAGTCTGTGACAGAGAAGAAGTAAAATCCTGGATCACACCGGATGTCCACGTGTCCATGAATATGTGGGCTGCTTATCCGGAATTTCTGGACAAGCTGGAGAGCGGATTTGCAGAATTTCTGAAAGATGAATCCGGAGATCCGTTAAAGAAAGAATATCTGATCCCGATCATCGTGGATGGTCTGTTAAAACAGAACAAAGCGACAGTGAAGGTGCTGGAGACACAGGACAAATGGATCGGGATTACTTATAAAGAAGATACGGAGCTGGCACAGGCAGGCTTCCGCGAAATGATCCGTTCCGGTAAATATCCGGCAAAGCTGTGGGATTGATTTTGAGAAAA
This sequence comes from uncultured Ruminococcus sp., assembly GCA_934359255.1. Classification (GTDB taxonomy): domain Bacteria; phylum Bacillota; class Clostridia; order Lachnospirales; family Lachnospiraceae; genus Oliverpabstia. Next base: position 41,375 of record CAKRLG010000005.1, on the reverse strand, counting down.
TAAAAGAGAATATGACAAAGCATCAGGTTGAAAATCGGAGATATGGGAATCCCAGCATCGGATTTTTAACCTGGTGCTTTTTCAGTTACCTGGATAACGAGTCAAAATCGGTTCCGTTTCTGAGCTCTTTCAGAATTTTACAAAAGGTCAGGAATCTGTATGGCTGTAAAAGTGAGACAAAAGAGAGGGAAAAAGAAAAGGGGATGACATTTTGGCGGAGTTTGTATATAATAGAGAAAGCGTCAGCAAGATGAAAACGGGAAAACGAAGGAAATAGGAGAATAGAAAATGAAAGCATATGATTATGTTGTAGTAGGAGCCGGTCTGTACGGCGCCGTATTTGCCCGGGAAGCAGTGAAAAAGGGGAAAAAGGTGCTGGTGATCGACAAACGATCAAATATTGCGGGAAATGTGTATACAGAGCAGGTAGAAGGGATTCATGTACATAAATACGGTGCCCATATTTTCCATACCAACAACAAAAAAGTGTGGGACTATGTGACATCTTTTGCGGAGTTTAACCGCTTTACGAACTCCCCGGTGGCAAATTATAAGGGTGAGCTGTACAGCCTGCCGTTTAACATGTATACCTTCAATAAGATGTGGGGTGTGGTGACACCGGAAGAGGCAGCAGCCAAGATCGAAGAACAGAGACAGGCAGCAGGCATCACTGAGCCGAAGAATCTGGAAGAACAGGCGATCTCTCTGGTCGGTACGGATATTTATGAAAAGCTGATCAAGGGCTATACGCAGAAACAGTGGGGACGTCCGTGTACAGAACTTCCCTCATTTATCATCCGCCGTCTGCCGGTGCGTCTGACTTTTGATAACAACTACTTCAATGCATTGTATCAGGGAATCCCGGTAGGTGGTTATACGAAGATGGTTGCCAATATGCTTGACGGCATTGAGGTAGAACTTGGTGTGGATTATCTGGAGAAGAAAGAGCATTACGATAATTTGGGAGAAAAAGTGGTATATACCGGTCCGATTGATGCGTATTTTGCATATACACTGGGTACGCTGGAATACCGTTCGGTACGATTCGAGACAGAAGTACTGGACAAACCGAATTTCCAGGGAAATGCAGCTGTAAACTACACAGATGCAGAGACTCCTTGGACACGAATCATCGAACATAAATGGTTTGAGTTCGGAAAGGATGAGAATGGTCAGGAACTTCCGAAGACAGTCATCAGCCGGGAATATAGCTCCGAGTGGAAACCGGGCGATGAACCTTATTATCCGGTAAATGACGAGAAGAACGGAAAACTCTATGAAGAGTATAAGAAACTCGCTGAGAAAGAAAATAACGTGATTTTCGGTGGCAGACTGGGTGAATATAAGTATTATGATATGGACGCGGTGATCGCAGCGGCACTGGATATGAGTGAGAGAGAACTTGGTTCATATGTATAAGAAATTGGATGAGTGTTTAGAAGAGAACAATTTATTTTATGGTGTATGAAAAGAAACCTTACTGATTTTCAGAAATAAAAACTGAATGTTAGTAAGGTTTTTATTATATTTCTTATAGATAACTCTGAAAATAGATGAGATTCATCATAAAGGAAAGAGGTAGAAAATGATAAATACGTATGGATATATACGGGTAAGCACAAAGGATCAGAATATAGACCGGCAAATGGAAGCGATGAAACAACTAGAAATTTCGGAGAAAAATATTTATGTGGAAAAAATATCCGGGAAAGATTTTAACAGACCTATGTATCAGAAAATGATTAGAAAACTGAAGACAGATGATTTGTTATATATAAAGAGTATTGACAGATTAGGAAGAAATTATGAAGAAATTTTAGATCAATGGCGAATCCTTACCAAAGAAAAAAAGATAGATATTGTTGTATTGGATATGCCTCTGTTGGATACTCGAAGAGGAAAGGATCTTATGGGAACTTTTTTGAGTGACATTGTTTTACAGGTATTATCTTTTGTAGCTGAAAATGAAAGAAGCAACATAAAACAGCGTCAAGCAGAAGGAATTGCAGTTGCAAAAGCAAAAGGTGTCCGCTTTGGACGTCCACAAAAGCCATTACCGGAAAACTTCGATGAAATATATATAAGATGGAAAGAAAGGAAACTGACAGGTGTGGCGGCTGCAAAGGCTTGCAATATGCCGATTTCTACATTTTTGTATAAAGCAAAATCATATGGAAAAACAAAAAGATAAAAAAGCAGGGAATTACAAGAAAGTGTACTTTTTTGTAATTCCCTGCCTTTTTTAGACAAATAATTATTAAATATATTATATAACTAGACAGCAATGCTTTCAACATAAAAATAGTAAAATTGTACAAAAAATCGTACAAATATAAATGATCTTTCGTTGAAGTTCCTTTATTCAAAAAAGTACACTTTTAAAAAATGTAAATACAGGAGGAATGATTATGTCGCTTTTTAATTCGCCATTGTTAAAGCCGTTTCATGATATGGGTGCAAAAGCCGGAGCAAAGGCTGCAGCAAAAATTAATCAATCAATTATCGGGAAACAATCAGACACAGAATCCTATGTAACATCTTCAGATTGTTATGATACAGAACTGAATCGGATTTTACAAAGAGAAAAATCATTATATAAACAGTGGGAAGAAGTTTGGGTTGGAAAGTATAGAAAAGAGCATTATGTAGAAAATGCATTTGCGAAATTTTCGGAGAACCCGATAGAAAAGAGAGACTTTAGTATTATTGATAATATTCCGGAAGATTTGCGAAAAACAAATGAGTTTACCGGTAAGCTGATGGAAATATTGGGGGAATATTTAGCATTCTGTGCAAACGGATATCGAAATAATGAGATTAGCACAAATATGGTCTACAAATATTTGAGTGAACTTCATCATTTTTCAGAACTTGGAGAAAAATTTGAAACGTGGTTTAAGAACGAAGAATATTTTATGTTGGATGAAAAAGTTCTTAAAAGTGTGTTAGATGTAAATCGACCTGTTACAGAACAATTTCAACAAATATTGCAGGAAGGGCTTCCGGATAGTACAAAAACATTTTTTACGATCATGAGTAATGCCTACAATGTGATGTTAAATAATGAATTTCAAGGAGAAACATTAAATGAAGAGTCTGCTGATCTGGCATTAGTTAATATTCTTATGATGAGTGAACTTCCTGTAAGCGCATTTGCTGAACTAAAACAAGCGATTCTGTTCCTGGCTCTTGAGGAAAATAGAAATAGTGAAAATAATGAACAATATTTTGCATTATCGAAATTAGCGGTAATCACCTTTGGAAGTACCCACTCGTTAGATGGGAAAAAAGTAGTGTGTCCGTCGGTAGATACATTAATTGCAGCGGCAATCCGTCATTCGAAAAATGGTAGAATAAATGAATTTGATCAACAATTACAAGTTTGGATGGCTACGTCTTATCTGTTCGATCTGAATGAAGATCAATATCAGCTTTTACAGAATGTTTTTGAAGAATTAGGGATGTATTCCAGCGAACAGATTCTTTTAGAATCTATGATGCATTGGGACGTAAAGCATACTATGGAGCAAGAAAAGAGATTACTTTTCTTAAAACAAAACTCAGGTGCAATTTCAAAAGATGCTTCAAAATATACATCAGTTGACACGAATAATAATGATTTCAACTATAAAGACGTTAAAGAGAATAGTGAATTAATATATGATCACAGATTCTTGAGCTGGAATGCAGAAGATGTTGATAATTATTTCAGAAATCTTACATTGACCGGGAAAGCACATAGAATAGCAGCTGTTGTTGATAAATGGGCAAAAAATGTTACGATGGAAAGCGGGTTCTGGGATAATATTGCTATTACAACAGTACTTAAGAAAGTAATGCAAGACGAATACGGTGAGGCATATAAAGTTGTTGGTGTTAAAGCAGGAGTAATCATAGATGACGAAGTGGACACATCACCGGCAGCTTATATTCAACCGGCAGAATTAGCCCGTTATCAGGATATTGCATTTCTTGTTATTGGAGAACCTATGACAAAAACACAGTTACACCTTTCGATTTTTGTTTTGATTTTACCAGGTGAAACTGTGGAAGATAATGAGAATATTTCTAAAAGAATTATTTCTGTTAAAGAAAAATATAATCCAAAACTTGAAACGTATGTGGAAACGACAAAGAGCATAATTACAGAGCAGGTGAATAAATGGATTGTATCTGCCACAGGAAATATGGATATCTATTAAGAACGGGGGAATTGAAATGACACGGGATGATGTGATTTATATTGTAGGTGATATTATTTATGAATCATCAAATGCAGAAGACATTTTTAATAAATCATTTGAATATGGGAAAAAGTATTTTTCGGATATGAAAAATAACGGGAACTATGGGATCGTTTGCTTGAATGGAGCGTATGCTGCTTTTATGAAAGGATACGAAACAAAAAAAGTATGTGAAACTATTTGCCTGTTTTTGAATCAGGGTGTACCACTTATGGCTTTTGATGAGATCAGAGAAGAAGATTTGAAAAATGCAATAGCGCAGTATGGCGTTGAAAAATTTAATTCATCTGAGTGTGCGGACATTTTATATTTCAGTTATATGAATGGTACGAAAGGATATATTAAAGCAAATCCGCAAAAAGCAAGAAAGTGGTTGGAAAAGGCCGCAGCATTGGGTAAATCGGAAGCTCAGTTAGGATTGGGCTATCAATTTTATCAGGAAGGAAAACCGTATGATGCAGAACACTGGTATTTACAGTCAGCGAGACAAGGAAATGTAAAAGCAATGTATAATATTGCGGTATTGTATGAATCCAGATTTTTTTATGCTTGGGACAAAGCGGGCTACTGGTATGCGGAGGCTGCGTCTCGTGGAGAATCGAGAGCAGAAGCAATTCTCCAAAACAACTATTTTTATGACAGACGGCAACAGAGATGGATGAAACGGATGTGATCAGATGTTACTATATGAGATAACAAATTTACCGGATATAACGCTAAGTAAGTATCAGGCGGTTGAAGAATCTGGGATTGAATCCATGTTAGAGGCGCAAACAAGATTAATCCGCCAGCTTTACAGATTTACCGCTTTTGGAAAAATTATTACACATTATATTTATGCATATGATCCGGAAAGACCAAATGGAAATAAGCTTAAAATTTATGTTGCATTTACAAAGGAAGGACAGTTTGAACAATACAAGGACAGTATAGATAAAATTATGAAAGCATCGCCCATATTTGATCAGTTTGGTTTAAAAGAAATAAAGATGAATGATGACTTTATCGTTCGTTATAGGATTAAGGGAGAGTTACATAAAAAAGAAAGATTGCTTCAAACGGTTATGAATGGAACACAAAGAACATTTTACATAGTACCTAATTGGAAGATGAATGAAAATGCCCGTTTATTCAGTGTTTGTAAATTAATGCAAAGCTTTGATATGAAATGTTGTTATTGCGTGGACATTTTTACAGAAGAAAACGAAGCAGAACAAATTCACAAAAATTTTGAACGACCTCTGACATTTCTCAGAAATGACAATATGGGACAGACAGGATTGGAAAGCTCTGAGAAGAGATTTTCAAATAACAGTGATCCCAATGTAAATGAAACATTGAGACAATATGAAAAATGGAATACCAGTGTAGATGAATCCAATGTTTTCCAGTGTAGAATTTCCTCATATGCAGATGACAGTCAATATGCAAGACTTTTACTAGATACTGTTTTTGCAGAAAGTGTTCTTTCAGGGAATAATACAATTAATATAATGAGTGGGGATTATCAGATTACGAACAACTGGAATGAAGCACCATCGGGTCAGTTTTTGGAATCGACACCTTTAACGATGCGAAAGTGGTCTACAACATATCTTACGGAAGAATTAGTACCTTTTGTGCGGCTGCCAGTTTTATATGATGGAGAAAATATTGAATTACCAAAAGAAACGGTCAGCATCCTTTCAGGGAAGGGAATAGAAATTGGAACAGATAAAAATGGATATGATGTAGGAATTCCTGAAAAATTATTTGCAAAGCACATGTTTGTTTGTGGTGTTCCGGGATCAGGTAAAACCAATACGATGCTACATCTGGCAAATAGTTTATGGAACGCAGAAAGAATCGCAGATAATGGTGAAAAAACAAAATTACATATTCCGTTTTTAGTTTTAGAGCCGGCAAAAAGGGAATATCGTGAATTGGCCAGATTTAACATTCCGGAACTTATTATTTTTTCACCATCGGCCTGTACAGATTTTCCAATAAAAATTAATCCTTTTGAATTTCCTAAGGGGTTGACTGTATCTGAACATATAAGTAAATTATGTCAGGTTTTCGAAGGGGCTTTTCCGATTGCGTCACCTGCACCATTTGTTTTAGATCGAGCGATTCAGGCAATTTATGAACAACATGGATGGAAAAGTGAAGATATAAATATAGGGGTAAAAGAATATCCGACAATGTCAGAACTATATGAACAGTTTGAAAAAGAACTTCAGCGTACGAATTATGACAGTGAAATACAAGGAAATATCCGCTCGGTTTTGGAAATGCGTATTGGAAGTCTGTTACGCAGAGAAATGAAAGATGTATTTGACGTAAAAAAATCGACTTTGACACCAGAAGAATGGATGCAATATCCGATTGTTGTGGAATTGGAATCGTTGGGGGAAGGCCCGGCGAATTTTCTTACACTTTTGCTATGCACATTAATAAGAGAAACGTTAAAAGCAACGCCTGCACCGAATATTCAAAATGAAATTCGCCATGTGATTTTTATTGAAGAAGCACATAATCTAATTGCATCACAATCTCAGAATCAGGAAGGTCAGGATTCTAATCCGAAAATTGCAGCTACTGCATTTATTGTGAAAATGTTAGCAGAAGTGCGAGCTTTGAAAGAGGGAATTGTAATTGCGGATCAGCTGCCTACAGCTATGGCCTCTGAGATAATAAAAAATACAAATATTAAACTGGTTCATCGTCTGACATCACAAGATGACAGAGAGCTTGTTGGCAGTACTATGAATGCAAGCTCCTTACAAACGGAAAATATGGGAATCTATACAAGTGGACAGGCCTTGTTTACTTTTGAAAAAATGTTACGCCCTATGGAAATTCAGGTGAATTTAGTAGAAGCACATGAAGAAACAGCACCTGATGACTGTGAATTGGCAGAATTAATGATGAATCCTTTTGAAAAGCCTGTATATTACAGATTAAGAAAACTGGAAACAATGCAGCAGTGGGAGAATATTAAAACCAAAGCGAAAGAGGTAAATGAGCAAGAACAAAAGGCAATAGAACACTTTATAAATATGAGTGTGGAAAAAATTACGCTGTCAAAACTGGAGAGTCAAATGGACAGTTTCTTAATAATATTGGATGGCATCAAAATTATGAAACGTCGATTAATATGGGAATGTGAACGTATCGATGAAAGTTTTATACCAAAAGAAAAAAAGGAAGAACTAAATGATATTCTGCTTACATTAGGAAATCAATATGAGAAAATTCTTCGAAATGCCATTATAAATGCTTAATATTTAGGGAGGTTATTATTGAAAATGGCCTATAGTATTGAAAAAACGAAAAATAAAATCAGTGAGATCAAGAAAAACATTGAAACAAAAAAAGGTGAACTATCTAATCTGGAAAAGAATAAGCAAGGGCTGTTGGATGCAGGAATTAGCATTCAAGGATCGGATTTGGATGAAAAAATTCAGAAAACAGTTATGGACGCTATTAACAATGCACTGGAAGCCAATGCAGAAAAAGGCCAGGAATTGAATTCTGAATTAAATGGAGATATGTCGGACTTGGAGAATATGAAACAAAATACTCAAAATACTCTGGAAAACTCCAAATCAGAAAAAGCAAAACTTGAACAAAAGAAAGCCATGTTAGATAAAATGAGGATTGGCCGGCCTTTAGAGAAGGGGATTTCCGATTTGGAAAATAATCAAAAAGAACTTGGTGATATAAATAAAGAATTGATAGATGCACAACGTGAAATCAGTGATACATCGAAAAAATTAGATTTATTGTGAAGAAAAGAAATGGGCTGTGGCCAAGAGCATTATAAATTTAGAGAAATATTACCAGAAAACCGTAGAAAATGTATCATGGATTCACTATTGGATTCGCCTGCAATAATATCTGATTTTATGGAAAAATATGGAGATAAACTTAAGATTTGTAATGTCGAGACGAAAGTTATTGAGGGAAAAGTGATAAAAGAAAGATCCTGTTATGATGCTGATAATAGAATCATCAGAATGGATGAAAAGAAAGATGATACAGAATATGCGAAAGTGTTTAGACATGAATTTGGTCATTTTGCAGATGACATACTGGGAAGAATTTCATTAAGCGAAAATTTTGAAAATGCAATTGAGGCAGACAGGTATTGGACAAATAATAGTACGCATCATGGAAATAAAAACTTCTCGGAAATGATAGAAGATTTGGGGAAATATGACGTGATGGACAGTATGTACATTTCGGATATCTTATCGGGGATGTTTTTAAATGATACAAAAATAATTGAAGCCTATGAAGATAATGGAATGAGTTTTTATGGTCATGATAATAATACCTATTGGTTCGCATGGAATGCAGAAGATAAAATTATGCAACGGGAGACATTCGCAAATTTATTTGCTATATACACATCGGGGAATACAAGGGATTGTATGTTTATTGAAAAATGGTTTCCAAATACAACAAGCAGATTCGAAAGGGAGATGGAGATACGGATTTATGGATGATAAAATTTTTAAAAATTCAATAAAAATAATTAACCTTGAATACAAAAAGATATTTGGATGTATTCCATGTATTGAAAATTATTCCTGTACCCAGGAAGAATATAAAAGTGCTTTATGGAAAGCTGTTCATGAAAAAAAAGAACTTTCAGAGTATCTTATTGCGTATGAAAATGAAGTAGTATAGGGAAAACAGGGGGGAAAGAAATGAAAAGAATTATATTAGATATGTCTGTTATGGGATTTATTGGCGGTTTAGTAGGTGGTGGAATAAAATTCTTTCAGTGGGTAGGAGCAGATTTGACATTTGGTCTTTTAGTTACGATGCCAACTGCAGATTCAATATTACCAATGATAGCAAAAGCAACAGTAATTGGAATAGTTATTGGTTTCATCATCGGTATTTATGAACTTATTACCGGCCAGGGAAACAGAGATTTAAACAGAAATTATAGCAGCAGAGAAGTTTACTGTAATCAAAAGAATAGAAACGAATCTATTGATATGGGAGAATATAGACAAAAAGAACAGCAAATATGGAAAAAAGAACAATATATGGATGCGTCAGGTGCGTGGAGAAATCCTAAGGATGATTATATAGATGCGAGCGGATCGTGGCGGAAACCTGATGAAATGTATAAAGATGCATCTGGAGCATGGCGGAAGCCGGGGGAAGACTATATTGACGAAAGCGGTGCCTGGAGAAAAGCGGGAGATAAATATATAGATCATAACGGAAGTTGGAGAAGTTAAACAGTATATATGAAAAGGGAAAATAGCGGAGTACAGTGCAATTGTACTCCGCTATAAACATATTTTAGAACTCAATCTCTTTCAGATACCGTGCCACAGCATCCTGCCAGGTAGGAAGGGGCTGGAATCCGTTTTCTACCAGTTTGGATTTGTCCAGACGGCTGTTGAACGGGCGTTTTGCTTTGGATACGCCGTATTCCGCGGTGGTAACCGGAGCAACGGATACTCGGTCTTCGGAATACTCCTCGCGTCCCATAGCGACAGCCTGACGGAAGATTTCTTTTGTGAAATCATACCAGCTGATATAGCCGCCCTCGTTGGTTGCGTGATAATAACCGTATTTGTCTGTCTCGATCATGTCGACCAGCAGTCTTGCCAGATCATAGGTATAGGTAGGAGTACCGATCTGATCGGAAACAACAGTCAGCTTGTCATGTGTCTTTGCCACGTTCAGCATGGTTTTGATAAAGTTCTTTCCGTTCTTACCGAATACCCATGCGATACGCACGATAAAATATTTATCCAGAGTGGAAGATACCGCAAGTTCTCCGTCCAGTTTGGTCTGTCCGTATACATTTAACGGTTTATAATCCTTGCAGTCCGGCTGCCACGGCTCGGTTCCCTGTCCGTCAAATACATAGTCGGTGGAAATATAAACCATTTTCGCATCCAGCTCTTTGCAGACAGAAGCGATATTGGCAGTTCCATCTACGTTGATGGCTTTTACTTTTGCCTGTTTGTCTTCATCCTCAGCCAGATCGACAGCAGTCCATGCAGCGCAGTGAACGATAACATCCGGTTTGATTTCGGTAAGAGTTTTTTGAACAGCTTCTTTGTCTGTGATATCCATGGCAACGTAAGGCATGGTTGTGACCGGAGTTCCGTCCTGTACACCGCTGTAGGAAGGAGCGATATCGCTTCCGATTCCCTCATAACCTCTTTTTGCCAGTTCATTCATCACATCGTGTCCCAGCTGTCCGGCAACACCTGTTACAAATACTTTCATATTGTTCTCTCCATAATCTATCTGCCGTAGCTGCAAGGCAAGAGTAAAGCCTCGCAGAACGGCAGATTTTAAATGATTTATTAGTTCAATGTCACGGTACGCACCGGCAGGAATTAGCGGTTTGCGTACATTTTCTCATAGTAGTTCTGGTATTCACCGGAGATGATGGTTTCCCACCATTCTTTGTTATCCAGATACCACTGAATGGTCTTTTTGATACCGTCTGCGAATTTGGTTTCCGGCAGCCAGCCCAGTTCGTTGTGGATCTTGGTCGGATCGATGGCATAACGCATGTCATGACCTTTTCTGTCAGATACATAGGTGATCAGGCTTTCCGGTTTACCCAGTTCTTTACAGATGATCTTAACGATATCGATGTTTTTCATCTCGTTGTGACCACCGATGTTATATACTTCGCCGACACGACCGTTGTGGATGATCAGGTCGATCGCTTTGCAGTGATCTTCTACATACAGCCAGTCACGGACATTTTCACCTTTTCCGTATACAGGAAGTGGTTTGTCATTCAGTGCATTGGCGATCATCAGCGGAATCAGTTTTTCCGGGAAATGATACGGTCCGTAGTTGTTGGAGCAGCGGCTGATGGTAACAGGCAGACCATAAGTACGGTGGTAAGCCAGAACCAGAAGGTCAGCACCTGCTTTGGAGGAGCTGTAAGGGCTGCTGGTGTGGATCGGAGTCTCTTCGGTAAAGAACAGGTCCGGGCGATCCAGAGGCAGATCTCCGTATACTTCATCGGTAGATACCTGATGATATCTCTTGATACCGTATTTTCTGCAGGCATCCATCAGGACGGCAGTACCTTTGATGTTGGTATCCAGGAATACTTCCGGGTTTTCGATGGAACGGTCTACGTGACTTTCTGCTGCGAAGTTTACAACCATATCCGGATGTTCTTCTTCGAACAGTTTGTATACAGCTTCACGGTCTGTGATGCTTTCTTTTACAAAACGGAAGTTCGGGTTGTCCATAACAGGAGACAGAGTGGACAGGTTACCTGCATAGGTCAGGCAGTCCAGGCATACGATCCGATAATCCGGGTATTTTTTCAGCATATGAAAAATAAAGTTGCTTCCGATAAATCCGGCACCGCCGGTAACAATAATATTCATAATATTTCTCCTTTTGGGTGTCAGGCACCATTAAAAATTTATAAACAAATCCGGGAACGCAGCGGTATTAGCGGCGTGCATCCAGATATTTGCCGTTCAGAACGTCCATCAGATACTGACCATACTGATTTTTTTTCAGCAGTTCGTATACTTTCAGAACTTCTTCTTTTGAGATCCAGCCGTTTAAGTAAGCGATTTCTTCCAGACACGCGATTTTTCTGTGCTGGTGAGTTTCCATAGTTTTTACGAAGTTGGTAGCATCTACCAGACTTTCATGTGTACCGGTATCCAGCCAGGTAAATCCCTGTCCCAGAAGTTCTACATTTAACTGTCCTTCTTCCAGATAGATGCGGTTCAGATCGGTAATTTCCAGTTCGCCACGTGCACTTGGTTTCAGATTCTTAGCGTATTCCACTACTTTATTGTCGTAGAAATACAGACCGGTCACACAATAATTGCTCTTCGGATGTTCCGGTTTCTCTTCGATGGAGATGGCTTTTCCGTCCTTATCGAATTCTACGATACCGAAACGCTCTGGATCGTCCACGTAATAACCGAAGACAGTAGCACCTTTTCCGGTTTTTGCATTTTCTACCGCTGCATGCAGACGTTTGGTCAGTCCGTGACCGGCGAAAATGTTGTCACCCAGAACCATAGCCACAGAGTCATCGCCGATAAATTCTTCTCCGATGATGAATGCCTGTGCCAGTCCGTCCGGACTTTCCTGTACGGCATAGGACAGATTCACACCGAACTGATGACCGTCGCCTAACAGTTCTTTGAAACGCGGGGTATCCTGCGGAGTGGAGATGATCAGGATATCGCGGATGCCGGCGTTCATCAGAACAGACATCGGATAGTAGATCATCGGTTTGTCATAGATGGGAAGTAACTGTTTGGAAGTTACCATGGTCAGAGGATAAAGGCGTGTGCCGGAACCTCCTGCTAAAATAATACCTTTCATGAGTATTCTCCTTTCAGATCATTTGTTTTTTTCAGTTCCGTATCCTAAGATGATACCATTATAAAAGGTGACCTTAGGTCACCTTCAAGTACTTTTTTAAAATTTTGGTAAAATTGTTGTTTTTTACTTATAGAACAGAGAAAAACAGAGGGGAAATTTAGTAATTGCAAATAAAAATCCCGGCATCTTTTGTGATATGAAATCCTTTTTCTGTTTTTTTCTTTACAAAGGAACGAAATTCTTTGTAGTGGTCAAGAAGGTACTGGTTCTGATTGCCGTGGCAGGAGAGGATATAGGAGATCAGAGGCTCCGGGTCGGATACCAGAAGACCGTCCTCGTAAGAGATCCATTCCACACGGGAAAACCAGGGTTCGAGCACCTGTGTGCCGTTTTCGCGGCCGAATTTCTCATATAATTTGTTGGCGGAGAGCACGATCCGCTCATCAAACTGGCTGACCAGCTGACTGATTTCTTTCATATGAGAGTTGCCATAGGTACTGCATAAGAATCGCCCGCCCGGTTTCAGTACCCGCCGGACTTCTTTACACACATTTTCAAGATTGTCACAGTAGAACAGCACATGGTTGGCGATCACCAGATCATAGCTTTCGGAAGCCGCCGGAATCTTTTCGCAGTCAAAAGCGGCGAAAGAAAACCGGGAATCCCTGGCTCCCAGTGCGCGCCTTGCATCACGCAGCATTCCGTCGGAGATATCGGAGAGGGTGATATGGATATCCTGAGGAAGCAGAGAGAAGTTCTGTTTCCATAAAGCACCATCCCCGCAGCCGAGTTCCAGAACGTTCATGCCGGATTGCAGATGACACTGAGAGTAGATCCACGGGAACCAGCCCGCTTTATTTATAGAGTATAAACTGTGCAGCTTGATCCGGGCGGCGATGTTGGTGGCGTTCTGATACTGATTCTTCATACTCTTTTCCATACCGGTCAGATGGATCAGATCCAGCATCTGGTTCCAGTCGATGGTATGCTGGGTCTGGATGGCATTGGAAGTATCCTGAATCGCCTTTTCCACCAGCTGCAGCTGTTCGATCCGGTCACGCACCAGCTTCAGCTGCACATCCAGGGAATCCCGCATAAAGTGATAGTCTGTATCGCTGATGGTCATATCCCGGATATCATCCAGCGAAAACCCCAGAAACTTCAACAATAAAATCTGCTGCAGCCGTGCCAGATCTTCATCGGTATAAAACCGCGCGCCTGCTTCACTTACATAGGAAGGTTTTAAAATATTCTGTTTATCATAATAACGGATCGTCCGAAGCGTCACATGCGCCATACGCGCAAACTCCCCGGAAGAGTAGTAGCCCTCTTTTTTCATAGATTATACGCCTTTCTGTATATGAAAAATAATTACGAAAATAGATAAAAACAGTATAGCAGACAGGGGGAGAGAAAGCAAATTTGCCTTTTTTGATAAAAACGAAAAATTCCCTGCGATAAAAAATAAAAATAGCAGGAAATAAGGAGAAATATTCGTGACAAAACAACAGACTGATGGTAGAATATTTCGGATAAGGGGTGTCATGGGGAATGCCTGCTGTTATCTTGTTTTTTGGAGAAGGTTTTATGGAGACGAGGTGTATCAGGAAGCATTGTGGTCGGGATGCATGGCACATTCTTATGAAAGTATATTTAAAGACCGAATAAACAGGACAGAAGGGGGATTTATGCTGGGAAACGTAAGAAAAAAATTTATTGGAGACAAGCAGTTTTATAAGATGGTACTTGCCATCGCCATACCGATCATGATCCAGAACGGAATCACAAACTTTGTAAGCCTGCTGGACAACATCATGGTTGGGCAGATCGGAACGGAGCAGATGTCGGGGGTTGCGATCGTCAATCAGCTGATCTTTGTATACAATCTGTGTATCTTCGGAGGAGTGTCCGGTGCGGGAATCTTTACCGCACAGTATTTTGGACAGAAAGATGATGAAGGTATCCGTCATACTTTCCGGTTCAAATTGTGGGTATCTGCGATTCTGACTGCACTGGTCATTGTGATCTTTCTGATCAGTGGAGAAAGCCTGATCCAGATCTATCTGAACGGCAGCAGCGACGGTGGCGATCTGGCGGCTGCACTTCGCTATGGAAGACAGTACATGCTGGTGATGTTATGCGGACTGCCGGCCTTTATGATGGTACAGACATATGCGAGTACACTTCGTGAGTGCGGCGAGACGATGGTACCGATGAAAGCCGGTGTGACAGCGGTTCTGGTAAATCTGGTATTTAACTATCTGCTGATCTACGGAAAGTTCGGTTTTCCGGAACTCGGTGTGGTCGGTGCGGCAATTGCAACGGTATTGTCGAGATATGTGGAGATGGCGATCGTTTTAGTCTGGACACATAAACACAAAGAAATCAATACCTATATCGTGGGACTTTATAAAACCATGAAGATTCCGGGATATCTGATAAAGAAATTTATTATCAAAGGTTCTCCGCTGCTCTTTAACGAGACACTGTGGGCGGCAGCACAGGCTACGCTGATGCAGTGCTATTCGGTACGGGGACTGAGCGTGGTAGCGGCATTTAATATTGCCAATACGATCGCAAACTTATTTAATGTAGTCTTTATCGCACTGGGTGATTCGGTAGCTATCGTGGTAGGACAGAAATTGGGTGCCGGCAAGATGGATGAGGCGCGAGATCTGGATAACAAGATGATCGCCTTTTCCGTGATGTGCTGTACCGGTGTGGCGATTGTGATGTTTTTGATCGCGCCACTGTTTCCGCGGCTGTATAATACTGACAGTACAACAAGACATCTGGCAGAATACCTGATCATGACACAGGCAGTCTTTATGCCGCAGAACGCGTTCCTGCATGCGACATATTTTACCCTCCGTTCCGGCGGCAAGACAGTGATTACGTTCTTTTTCGACAGCGTATTTATCTGGATCGCCAGTGTACCGATTGCCTTTGTACTGAGCAGGTTTACGGATCTCTTCGTGGTTGTGATCTTTGCATGTGTCAACATTGCAGACTGGATCAAGTGTGTGATCGGATTCGTACTGGTTAAGAAAGGCGTCTGGCTGCAGAACATTGTAGCCCAGGAAGAGTAATACACGCTGCCGGGAACGTCGAACAATAATCCTGACAGTGAAAAAAGAGGCATGTCGGGAAAATAAGACTTGCAATTCGAAAAATGGTAGTGTATAATACACAAGGTATGAATAAACGAGATGGTCCTCTGTTACAAAAGGTATTAAGAACATCCAGGAACAAAAGGAGAAAAAAGATGAACGAAATTATTAAAAACATCGAAGCTGCTCAGCTGAAAGCAGAAGCACCGGCATTCAACGTTGGTGACACCGTAAAAGTTTATGGTAAAATCAAAGAAGGAAACCGCGAAAGAATTCAGATCTTCGAAGGTATCGTAATTAAAAAACAGGGCGGAAGCTGCCGTGAAACTTTCACAGTAAGAAAGAACTCCAACGGTATCGGCGTAGAAAAAACATGGCCGCTGCATTCTCCGAACGTAGAGAGAGTAGAAGTAGTAAGACGTGGTAAAGTAAGACGTGCAAAACTGAACTACTTAAGAGACCGTGTTGGTAAAGCAGCTAAGGTAAAAGAACTGGTAAAATAATTCACAGGTAGAGGAGCAGGGGCAAATACATCATGTACTTGCCCCTGTTTCGTTTACGCAAACTCTGAGGCAAATGAATATGGGATTTTTTAAAGCAAGGTATGTAAGAGATTATGTGGCAGCTGCAAAGATCAAATCGGCCGTTATCTGGGCTGTGGAGATCGCAGCGGTGCTTATCTTCGGCATTGTACTGGCGGTTGGTTATGGGAAGATCACCGTTATGCAGGAAGGTTCTATGGATCCTACGTTAAATGCAGGAGATGTACTTTTGATCAATCGCATGGCATACAGATTCAGTACGCCGAAGAGGGGAGATATCATCGTATATAAAACAGGCGATGATAATAAGAAAGCAAGTACACATATCAAACGGATCATCGGACTTCCGGGAGAGACGATACAGATCAAGGATGGACAGATCCTGATAGACGGGGAGACCTATCAGGAAGACGGCGAATTTCCTGAGATTGAAAATGCAGGGGTTGCTGAGACGAAGGTGGCACTGGACAGCGGAGAGTATTTTGTGCTGGGTGATAACCGGACCAACAGTGAAGACAGCAGATACGCCGATATGGGAAATGTCAAGAAAAGAAATATCATCGGTAAGGTCTGGTTTATCGCGTCGCCGTGGAGCAGGTTCGGATTCGTATAGAATGAGGTAAGCAGATGAATTTACAATGGTATCCAGGTCATATGACCAAGGCAAAGCGGCAGATGCAGGAAGATCTGAAACTGATCGATCTGATCATCGAACTGGTGGACGCCCGCATCCCGTTAAGCAGCAGAAACCCGGATATTGATGAACTGGGTAAAAATAAGGCAAGACTGATCCTGTTGAACAAATCAGATCTTGCAGATGAAAGATATAACGAGCAGTGGTCCGCGTATTTTCAGAAAAAAGGATTTTACGTGGTAAAAGTGAATGCTAAGTCAGGCGCGGGACTCAAGTCTATCCAGGGCGTGATACAGGAAGCCTGTAAGGCAAAGATCGAGAGAGACAGAAGAAGAGGAATCAAGAACCGTCCGATTCGTGCGATGGTTGTCGGTATTCCGAATGTAGGTAAATCTACATTCATCAATTCCTACGCGGGAAAAGCCTGTGCAAAGACCGGAAATAAACCGGGTGTGACGAAGGGAAAACAGTGGATCCGTCTGAACAAGACACTGGAACTTCTCGATACACCGGGTATTCTGTGGCCGAAGTTCGAGGATCAGGAAGTGGGAAAACGTCTGGCATTTATCGGATCTATCAAGGATGAGATCCTGAATCTGGAGGAATTGTCTCTGGAACTGCTGGATTATATCCGTACAAATTATCCGGGTCTGCTAAATACCCGTTACGGTATCGAGGAAGAGGGCACACCGGTATCTCTGCTGGAAGCAGTAGCAGATAAGAGAAAATGTCTGATCCGCG
This sequence comes from uncultured Ruminococcus sp., assembly GCA_934359255.1. Lineage (GTDB taxonomy): Bacteria > Bacillota > Clostridia > Lachnospirales > Lachnospiraceae > Oliverpabstia. The sequence continues at coordinate 23,758 of CAKRLG010000005.1, read as the reverse complement.
GTCAGGAGATCGACTACGGGAAAGCGGCAGGAATCGTGATGGAAGAATTCCGAAACGGTAAAATCGGAAGAATTACACTGGAATTTCCACCGGTTGAGGAGGAAAGTACACATGAAGACCATCCGGGAGATTAAAGAAGAATTACAGGCGGCATCGGGAACAGACCGGGAAAAACTTCTGGAACAGTACCGGGAAGATACCCGAAACGGTGTGGTCAGTCTGGTAAAAAAATATGACCGGGAAAAAGAACTGCTGGAAAAAGAAAAACAGCGGATCGAGGATATGAAAGTCTACGAGAACACCTACAGTCATGTGGGATGGATCTGCGGCATCGACGAAGCAGGACGAGGTCCGCTGGCAGGTCCTGTGGTAGCAGGCGCGGTGATCCTTCCGGAAGACAGTAAGATCCTCTGGCTGAACGATTCCAAGCAGCTGTCAGCAAAGAAAAGAGAAGAACTCTATGATGTGATCATGGAAGAAGCGATCAGCGTTGGTGTCGGATATGCAAGTCCGGCGCGTATCGATGAAATCAATATTTTACAGGCAACCTATGAAGCGATGCGGGAAGCCATCTCAAAACTGGCTGTCAAGCCACAGATTCTGTTAAATGATGCGGTGACGATCCCTCAGATCGAGATTCCGCAGGTGCCGATCATCAAAGGGGACGCCAAAAGCGTTTCAATCGCAGCTGCAAGTATCATCGCGAAGGTCACCAGGGATCGGTTAATGGCAGAATATGATAAAATCATGCCGGAATATGGATTTGCATCTCACAAGGGATACGGATCGAAAAGTCATATCGAAGCGATTCAGAAATACGGTCCGTCACCGATCCACAGAGCAACATTTATCAAGAACTTTCTGTAATCCGGGATGGATGAAGTTACTGATTTTGGATGAAAATTTCTGAAAAACAAAACAGATTACGAAATTCAGTTTTCTGAAAAATAAGAGGAAACTATATTTGAATAAAAGAAAAACAGGACAGGAGCAGGAGGTGAAAGCCGCCTGCTTCTTGAAAACACAGGGATACCAGATACTGGAACGAAATTACCGCTGCAAAAAGGGAGAGATCGACCTGATTGCGAGGGAGGGACAGTATCTGGTATTTGTGGAAGTAAAATACAGATCAACAAACGAAAGCGGTCTGCCGGAAGAAGCCGTAGATCTGCGGAAACAGCGACAGATCTCCCGGGTGGCAGCCTGGTATCTGGCAGAGAAAGGTCTGGATATCTATACACCGTGCAGATTCGATGTGGTGGCGATTGAGGGAGAAGAGATCCGACTTTACCGGGATGCATTTTTCTACCAGGGTTAAAAGAAGAAATCCGGGAGACAGAAACATCTGCAAATATGGAAACAAAACGGAGAATTTGTCTTTCAAAAAAGATGAAATACAGAAAACAAACAGCCGGTATCAGAAAATAAAACAGTACAGCAGGAGAGTAGATTATGGATATTCGTTGGAAACAGGAACATACAGGAGATATGGAAGTCAGACAACGCGACGGAGTAACTTACCTTTCTTATCCAAGACTGGAACGGGAATCCGCCATTGTACACGGCTTCAGCACCCGATTGGGCGGTGTGAGTGAGGGCTATCTTGGAAGCATGAACCTAAGCTTTTCCAGAGGTGACAACCCGGAAAATGTAATGGAAAACTACCGGAGAATCAGCAAAGCCATTGGATTTTCAGTAGAAAGCATCGTAACCTCCGATCAGACCCATACGACAAACGTTCGGCGAGTAGGAAAAGAAGACTGTGGCTGCGGCGTCCTGATACCACGAACCTTTCACGACATCGACGGTCTGATCACCAACGAGCCGGGTGTAACCCTTGCTACGTTTTATGCTGATTGTGTCCCGTTATATTTCTATGATCCAACCCACAAAGCCATCGGTCTGTCCCATTCCGGCTGGCGGGGAACCGTAGGAAACATTGCAAAAGCAACTGTAGAAGCCATGCAGAAAGCCTATCACACTGCCCCGGAAGACCTCATTGCAGCCATCGGTCCCTCCATCTGTCAGGACTGCTACGAAGTAAGCGAAGAGGTCATCGAGAAATTCCGTCAGGCCTACCCGGAAACCATCCACACCCAACTCTTCTACCGGAAAACAAACGGAAAGTACCAGCTAAACCTCTGGGAAGCCTGCCATCAGAACTTCCTCACCAGCGGCATACGTGAAGAAAATATCCTCACCCCCAACCTCTGCACCTGCTGCAACCCCGATTTTCTCTACTCCCACCGCGCCTCCCACGGCAAACGAGGAAACCTGGCAGCCTTCCTGGGACTGAGATAAAAAGGATCTATGTCCATGAAAAAACACTGTGTACGCTCAAATAACCATTGTAAAATGGAAAATTGAGTTGTTACACAGTGTTTTTTATGCACAAATATAATATGGCTATATGCAGAAAAATACTATCGATATATGCATTTAAAGACAACTATCTAAAAATATCAAACACCTTCCAAACAGCAATCGAGTTCCTACCAACATCAGTAAAGACCCCGGGGATCAGGGTTGGGAAACACTTTGTGAGCGGTTAGAGAAAGATTTTAGATCCGGCGCTTAGAAGAACTTGACAGTGAGCGGCTCTCCGCGAACTGTCAAGTTCTTCTTAGCGACTAGCTAAAATTTTCTCTGCTCACGTTTCCCAACCCTGATCCCCGGGGTCTTTACGTACGCCTTAGAAAAACATCATACAATTCTTATTTATTTTTTCTCTTCACGATTCTTAGCAAGCAATTTCGTAATCTTAGAAGTCGTAGACCGAACCTTCTCAACCGAAACATCATGATTCAGAGTATCCATAATACTTGCCAGATATTTACCCATAGCAGCAGGCTCATAATAAGGACGATCCAACAACTCCGGTGTATGATAATTCAGGTCCGTAGTAATCACTTTATGGATATAACCCTTTTCATAATACTCATCAAACTTCTCCAGTCCATCTGTAAACAGACCAAAGGTAGTACAAACAAATACACGATTTGCATTCCGATCTTTCAGCTGTTTTGCCACATCCAGCATGCTTTCGCCGGAAGAAATCATATCATCAATAACGATCACATCCTTGCCGGCTACAGAGTCACCCAGGAACTCATGAGCAACGATCGGGTTTTTGCCATTTACAACGGTAGAATAATCACGACGTTTGTAGAACATACCCATATCAACACCAAGAATATTGGAGAAGTATACGGCTCTTGCCATAGCACCTTCATCCGGGCTGATGATCATCAGATGTTCATTGTCGATCTGCAGATCCGGTACGGAACGAAGCAGCGCTTTCAGAAACTGATAAGTAGGCATGAAATTATCAAAACCGGACAGCGGAATCGCATTCTGTACACGAGGATCATGAGCATCGAAAGTGATAATATTTGAAACGCCCATAGAAACCAGCTCCTGCAGAGCCATTGCACAGTCCAGAGATTCACGTTTGCTGCGTTTATGCTGTCTTCCTTCATACAGGAACGGCATAACAACGTTGATACGGTGAGCTTTTCCGGTAGCAGCAGCGATGATACGTTTCAGATCCTGGAAATGATCATCCGGAGACATATGATTTTCATAACCATTTACTTTATAAGTAATACTGTAGTTGGTGATATCGCAAAGAATGAAAAGATCCACTCCACGGATAGATTCGTTGATGACACCTTTTGCTTCACCGGTACCGAAACGAGGGCAGTCACAGTCAATAAGGAAAGATTCCTCTGCATATCCTGACCATGCGATGCCGTTAGTCCGGTGCTCCATAAGCTCTTTACGGAACTGAACCAGATAATCATTGACGGTTTTTCCCAGTTCTTCACAGCCTTTCAGCGCTGCGATTTTAATAGGTGCGACTGGAATGGATTTTTCCAATAAGTCTAAGTTTGCCATAATAACCTCCAAATAAAGTGATTTAACCTGTTGTATTTTACACGATTTTTACAGACATAATAGTTATACCATTAGAAACTAAAGCCCGTCAAGAATATGTAGAATTCTTGTGAAAAATAACGGGAAAAACAGTATTTTTTGGCTTTTCCTTGACAATTCGGGGCGGTTTCTATATAGTAAGGTAGCGGAAAGAACCTGAAAATGTTGGTAACTGTTCAATACTTGTAACTGTTCAGTACCCTCACGGTTACGAGTCAAAATACCTCGCGGAATATTTCCGGTGGAATGGTTATAATTGTTCTTACCAGGAGAACGGAGAAAGTTGAATGAAAAAAAACAAACATATTATAAAGATGGTTCAGCCCGGAAGCATAGCCGAAGAACTGGAGATCGAACCGGGAGATGAACTGATTTCCATCAATGACCAGGAGATCGAAGATGTTTTCGATTATCATTATCTGGTAAACGATGATTATCTGACAGTACTGATCCGTAAGACCAACGGGGAAGAATGGGAACTGGAGATTGAAAAAGATTATGAGGAAGATCTGGGAATCGAGTTCGATAATGGACTGATGGATGAATATCGTTCCTGCAGAAACAACTGTATTTTCTGTTTTATCGATCAGATGCCGCCGGGGATGCGGGAAACTTTGTATTTTAAAGACGATGATTCCCGCCTTTCTTTTTTGCAGGGTAATTATGTAACACTTACAAATATGAGCGATCATGACATCGACCGTATCATAAAGTACCATCTGGGTCCGATCAATATTTCATTCCAGACGACCAATCCCCAGCTTCGCTGCAAGATGCTCCATAACCGGTTCGCCGGGGATATCTTTCCAAAGGTGCAACGGTTATATGAAGCCGAAATTGAAATGAACGGTCAGATTGTTCTGTGTAAAGGCGTGAATGACGGAGAGGAACTGGAACGGAGTATCCGGGATCTCAGCCGGTATCTGCCACATCTTCGAAGCGTCTCGATCGTCCCTGTGGGACTGAGTAAATACAGGGATGGTCTTTACCCACTGGAGCCATTTACAAAAGAAGATGCCCAAAATGTGCTGGAATGCGTTCACAGATGGCAAAAAAAGTTGTATGCTGAATATGGTCTGCATTTTATTCATTGCAGTGACGAATGGTATATCCTGGCAGAGCAGTCCATGCCGCCGGAAGAACAGTATGATGGATATCTTCAGCTGGAAAATGGCGTAGGTATGCTGCGGCTTTTGGATACTGAGATACAGGAGGCGGTGCAGGATCTGGAGGGAAATGACATGGTTCGACACTTTTCGGTAGCAACCGGAAAACTGGCAGCACCTTATATAGAAAAAAATATTTCGTATGTTCAGGAAAAGTTTCCGAATATTCATGGAACGGTCTATGCGATCCGAAACGACTTCTTTGGTCCGATGATCACCGTATCCGGTCTGATCACAGGGCAGGATCTGATCGCACAGCTGAAAGACCAGGATCTTGGGGAACGGCTTCTGATCCCGTGCAATATGCTTCGTGCGGGAGAAAATGTGTTCCTGGATGATATTACCGTAGAAGAAGCAGAAGAAGCGTTACAGATAAAAATCACTGTGGTAAATGAGGATGGTGCATCTTTCGTACATGCAGTGGTAGATGATACAATATTGGAAAATCATAAAAGGAGGCAGATCTATGAGCAAGCCGATTGTAGCAATTGTGGGACGACCTAATGTGGGTAAATCCACATTATTCAATGCCCTGGCAGGAGAGACTATTTCTATTGTAAAAGATACACCGGGCGTAACAAGAGACCGTATCTATGCGGATGCAACCTGGTTAAATTACAGTTTTACACTGATCGATACCGGTGGTATTGAGCCGGAGAGCAAGGATGTTATCCTGGCGCAGATGAGAGACCAGGCGCAGATCGCGATTGATACCGCAGATGTTATTATTTTCATCACCGATGTGCGTCAGGGACTGGTAGATGCCGATTCCAAAGTGGCAGATATGCTGAGAAGAAGTGGCAAACCGGTACTTCTGGTGGTAAATAAAGTAGACAGCTTTGCAAAATTTATGCCGGATGTATACGAATTCTATAATCTTGGTATCGGTGATCCGATTCCGATCTCTGCATCCAGCAAGCTGGGTATGGGTGATATGCTTGACGAGGTGGTAAAATATTTCCCGACCGAAGAAGAGGAAGAGGAGGAAAATGAGATTCCTCATATCGCTATCGTAGGAAAACCAAACGTAGGAAAATCCTCTATTGTCAATAAATTACTGGGACAGAACCGTGTGATTGTATCAAATGTTGCGGGAACCACCCGTGATGCCATCGATACCAACGTGATGTGGAACGGAAAAGAATATGTATTTATCGATACAGCAGGTCTTCGAAGAAAAAATAAGATCAAAGAAGAACTGGAACGTTACAGTATTATCCGTACCGTAACGGCTGTAGAACGTGCCGATGTGGTCATCGTGGTCATTGATGCGGTAGAAGGTATCACGGAACAGGATGCCAAGATCGCCGGTATTGCCCATGAACGTGGAAAAGGTGTTATCATTGCAGTGAACAAATGGGATGCTGTTGAGAAAGATGATAAAACCATTTACAAATATACAAATAAGGTCCGTGAAGTCCTGGCGTACATGCCGTATGCGGAAATCCTGTTTATCTCCGCACAGACCGGACAGCGTCTTCCGAAACTGTTCGAGACGATCGACATGGTACTGGAAAACCAGACACTGCGTATCCAGACTGGTGTGCTCAATGAGATCATGACGGAAGCGATCGCGATGCAACAGCCACCGTCAGACAAAGGAAAACGTCTGAAACTGTACTATATGACACAGGTATCCATCAAACCGCCGACATTTGTTATCTTTGTCAATGATAAAGAACTGATGCATTTTTCTTATACACGTTATCTGGAAAACAAGATCCGTGAAGCATTCGGCTTCCGGGGAACTTCTCTGAAGTTTATCATTCGGGAAAGAAATGGTGAGAAATAAGAATTATTAGATCCGGGGAGGGATATTTATGGAACGGATTCTCTGTGTTCTGATCGGATATATCTGTGGACTTTTCCAGACCTCTTATCTGTATGGAAAAGCACATGGTATCGATATCCGCAATTACGGAAGCGGAAATGCCGGAACGACCAATGCGCTGCGTACACTGGGCGCAAAGGCAGGAGCAATCACACTGCTTGGAGACTGTTTTAAATGTGTGGTCGCGGTTGTGATCGTACATCTGATTTTTGGAAAAAGTCATCCGGAGATGATCCGGCTGCTGGGAATGTATGCGGCAGCGGGAACAATCTTGGGACATAATTTTCCGTTTTACCTGAACTTTAAAGGCGGAAAGGGAATTGCTGCCACAGCAGGTCTTCTGTTATCCTTTGACCTGCAGCTGACACTGGTTGCAGCCATTGTGTTCCTTGCAGTATTTTTCCTTACCCACTATGTATCACTGGGATCTTTACTGGTTTATGTGGTATTTGTGGCAGGTATCATTATCATGGGACAGACCGGACAGTTTGCAGGAATGAGTCAGGCAAATATTTATGAAATGTACGTACTTGCCATCTTGCTTGCCATCCTTGCATATTATAAACACTGGCCGAATATTCTGCGTCTGATTCATGGAAATGAAAATAAAACATATCTGAAAAAGAAAAAAGCATAATGGAGGTGTCCTATGAAGAAAATCGGCGTACTGGGAGCCGGAAGCTGGGGAACTGCTCTCACCTGGCTTCTGACAAATAACGGACATGAAGTAACTCTGTGGTCTATCATGGAAGATGAAGTGGAGATGCTTCGCACAAAAAGAGAACATACTTCCAAACTTCCGGGTGTAAAATTGCAGGAAAGTATTCAGCTGACAAGCAATCTGGAAGAAGCAATGGCAGACAAGGATGTACTGGTACTGGCAGTACCGTCTCCGTTTACCAGAAGCACCGCACAAAAGATGGCACCATATCTGAGAAAAGGCCAGATTGTTGTCAACGTGGCGAAAGGTGTGGAAGAGCATACTCTGATGACCTTAAGTCAGATCATCGAAGAAGAGCTGCCGGAGGCAAATGTTGCTGTGCTATCCGGTCCGAGCCATGCGGAAGAAGTTGGAAAAGGTCTTCCGACAACCTGCGTGGTGGGAGCGAGAACGAGACAGACAGCAGAATATCTGCAGGAAATCTTCATGAGTCCGGTTTTCCGTGTTTACACAAGTCCGGATGTTCTGGGCATCGAACTGGGAGCGGCCTTGAAAAATGTGATCGCGCTGGCCGCAGGTGTGGCAGATGGCCTTGGCTACGGAGACAACACAAAAGCAGCTCTGATCACCAGAGGAATCGCAGAGATCTCCCGCCTGGGTATCGCAATGGGCGCACATGCGAGAACCTTTTACGGTCTGTCCGGAATCGGTGATCTGATCGTTACCTGTGCAAGTGTACACAGCCGTAACCGTAAAGCGGGCTATCTGATGGGCAAGGGATATACCATGCAAGAAGCCATGGATGAAGTCAAGATGGTGGTGGAAGGAGTATATTCTGCGAAGGCAGCACTGGGACTGGCTGAAAAATATAAGGTGGAAATGCCGATTATTATGGAAGTCAATAAAGTGTTGTTTGAAGATAAGAGCGCTGCGGATGCGGTGAATGAGTTGATGCAGAGAATGAAAAAGGACGAGCTTGGAGTTGAACTCTGGGATGATGAGAAATAGAAGAGTGATGTAAAACGAATGCCCGCCCGGGAATGATTCCTTCAAAAGAGTCATTCCCGGGCGGGCTGTTTTTTGTATACCTTGATCCTTTAAAGCACGAACCCCTGCATATCCTCCGGGATCCCTGCACTTCTGAATTTCTCATCCAGAGCATCGATGGTCTTCATTTCCATATCTGTCAGTTCGAAATCAAAAATATCTGCATTTTCCGCAATTCTCTCCGGATTTACCGACTTCGGAATAGCAGAAATTCCCTTCTGTACCAGCCACCGCAGGCCTATCTGTGCCGGCGATTTTCCGTAAGTTTCACCAATATGAATCATGGTATCTTTTTTGAGATAAGCCCCACGGGCAAGTGGTGCATAAGCCTGTACGGCAATGCCTCTTTCCTTACAATACTCATACAAGTCTGACTGATTCCACAGCGGATGATACTCTATCTGATTCACTGCCGGAATGATTCCGGAAGTCTGAAACAGTGCTTCCAGATGGGAAATCTCAAAATTGCTTACGCCAATCGCTTTTGCCTGACCGGATTCTCTGATACGCTCCAGCGCCTGCCAGGAATTGATAAAACAGCCGGGTACCGGCCAGTGAATCAGGTAAAGATCCACATAATCAAGTCCAAGCCGATCCAGACTTCGTTGAAAGGCTCCGTCAATATCTCCGATCCGCTGTGCGGTATTCCATAATTTTGTTGTGATAAATAGTTCTTCCCGTGGAACAGAAGAAGAACGGATTCCCCGTCCTACACCCTCTTCGTTTTTATAAGCAGAAGCTGTGTCGATTAACCGATAGCCAAGATCCAGCGCAGTGGCAATAGCGCCTTCCACTTCACCGGGTGCGGTAGCTTTATATACGCCCAGCCCCAGAAGCGGCATGCTGGCAGTTGTGTTCAAAGTCAATGATGGGATGTTTGACATGATGTAAACCTCCTCTCGTAACATCCGACATTTCTTAAAATAAAAATGACCGAAAATCCCAATTTTCATATATATTACCATAGAAATGTGAAATAATTAGGGCAAAAATATTACGAAGCTGTGACATGAAGGTGATTCGGAAAATCAAAGACCCTATCCCCGGGATAGGATAAACCATCAACGATACATGTTAACGAATTAACAAAGCAAAGCGTGAAAATCAGATCCTGTGTCATTTCTTACAAAAATCCCCGGTTGTATATAAAAAAGTACAGCTGAATTTATAAATATTTTGCATAGATTCTATTGAATACCATAGGGAAAAGGAGTATAATAAAACATAATTGACAAAAGATTGTCATATCCCCCATTGGGGGAAATGAGAGAAAGGAGTAGGACATGCACTTATTAAAAGATGAGAACGGAAATGTAATTCCGCATGGTGATGGCCCTGCCCATAAACATGAGCATGACCATGGCTGTGAAGATCATGCATGTGACGGATGCGGCGGTGGTTCTGACAAATGCAAGAACGAATCCGTAGCGCTGTTGAACTACATGGTAGATCATAACGAACATCATGCAGCAGAACTGGATCAAATGGCTGATAACCTGGCAAAACTGGGTATGGATACAGCTGCAAAGCAGATCAAAGAAGCAGTTGCTGATTTCCAGAAAGGCAATCTCAGATTGCGTCTGGCACTCACAACAGTAAAAGAAGAACTGAAAGAGTTCTGATCAGTGTTTTACAGACTGCATACGACATCTTGGTTAAAGGAGGAATAACAAATGTGTCTGGCTACTGTATATAAAGAAAGCGATGATACCGTCATCTGCCGGAATGTAAGTAAGATTCTGGTAGAGGGTGAAAAAGTTATTATCCGTGATATCATGGGAGAAGAGACCAGCATCGAAGGAAAGATCCTTATGGTGGATCTCGCCAACAGCATTGTAAAATTACAGTGCGATTGATTATATGGTCATAAGATGTAACAATCTTATAAGATAAATTCTAAAGGTTCAGTAGAACTGAACAACAAGAAACTATCAGAAAGGATAAGAAAATGTCACATGTAATTGCAGTCGCAGGAAAAGGTGGGGTTGGAAAGACCACATTGTGTGGACTTCTGATCCAGTACCTCTGCGAACAGAAAAAGGGACCGATTCTGGCAGTGGATGCAGATGCCAATTCCAATCTGAACGAAGTGCTCGGCGTAGAAGTAGAAGCTACCCTGGGTGATATCAGAGAAGAGATTGCCAGAGCGGAAACGGCAAAAGAAAATCCGATTCCTGCAGGTGTGAGCAAGGCAGATTATGCCGAGTTCAAGTTTAATTCCGCACTGATCGAAGATGATGACTTCGACATGCTGGTAATGGGACGTACCCAGGGAAAAGGATGCTACTGCTTTGTAAACGGACTGTTACAGGCACAGCTTGCCAAACTGCAGAACAATTATCCGTATATGGTTGTGGATAATGAAGCAGGAATGGAACACATCAGCCGTGGAGTTCTTCCGAGTATGCAGACCGCTATTTTGGTCAGCGACTGTTCCAGAAGAGGAATCCAGGCGGTCGGACGAATCAAAAAACTGATTGAAGAATGCGATATGCATCCGCAGCAGATCGGACTGATCGTAAACCGTGCGCCGAACGGGGTTCTCAATGAAGGAACCAAAGAGGAGATCGAGATCCAGGGACTGAACCTTCTGGGTGTAGTTCCTCAGGATGAACTGGTATATGAATATGACTGTGAAGGAAGACCGACCATCGAGCTTCCGGAAGATTCACCGGTTCGCAAGGCGATGAGTGAAATCGTTAAAAAACTAAATCTATAAACTGTCAACCATATGGATATTACCGGGGAGAAAATCTCCGGAGTGTCTTCGCCCGGAAGATACACAAAACCACACTTCCGGGTGAAAGAATATATAATAGCCATAAAAAGCGGAGAAAAGCGGAGGAATGGCTATAAAACAAAAGGAGGAAAAAAATGAGCGAATTTAAGATGACTACCGTTGAAGAGATGGAAGCAGCCACCAACCGTCTGTTGGAAACGGGAGCAAAAGTAGGAGCTGACGCATGGCAGTTCCGTGTAAAAAACCAGACACCACACTGTAAATTTGGTGAACAGGGTGTCTGTTGTAGAATCTGTGCAATGGGACCTTGCCGTATTACCCCGAAGGCTCCGAGAGGAATCTGCGGATGTGATGCTCACGGTATCGTAGGACGTAACTTCCTGAAATTTACAGCAGGTGGAGCGGCTACTCACTCTGACCATGGTCGTGAGATCTGCCACACACTGCATTGTGCAGCAGAAGACGGAAACTACAAAGTAAAAGATCCTGAGAAACTGATCCGCATCGCAAAAGAATGGGACGTAGAGACAGAAGGAAAAGATATCTATGATCTGGCTCATGAGATGGCTGAGATCGGTCTGATGGAATATGGTAAACCATTCGGATACCAGAGATTCCTGGACAGAATGCCGGAAGGACAGAAAGAAAAACTGATCGAGAACGAGATCGCACCACGTGCTATCGACCGTGAGGTTGCTACTTCCTTACATATGACACATATGGGATGTTCTTCTCTGCCGGAAGCACTGGTAAAACAGTCTCTGCGTGCCGGTATGGCAGATGGATGGGGCGGTTCCATGATGGGAACAGAGTTCTCTGATGTCCTGTTCGGAACTCCGAAGCCAATCGATACAGAAGCAAACCTGGGTGTTATGGTTGCTGAAAACGTAAACATCGTTGTACACGGACATGATCCGAGCCTTTCCGAGATGATCTGCGAATATGCTGACAGCCCGGAAATGATCGCATACGCAAAAGAAATGGGAGCAAAAGGAATCACTGTATCCGGTGTATGCTGTACTTCCAACGAAGTAGCTATGCGTCGCGGTATTCCGATGGCAGGTAACTTCCTGCAGCAGGAAAACGTTGTTCTGACTGGTGCCTGTGAAGCAATCGTTGTAGACGTACAGTGTATCTTCCCGGCATTAGGACCTCTGAGCAAATGTTTCCATACAAAATTCGTAACAACTTCTCCGATCGCACAGATGCCTGATTCTGAATTTATCCGTTTCAACGCTGAGACAGCAGGAGAAAACGCAAAAGCAATCGTAAAGATGGCAATCGAAAACTTCAAGAACAGAAAACCGGAACTGGTACATATCCCGGATATGAAAGCAAAAGCAACCGTTGGTTATTCTGTAGAAGCTATCGTAAAAACTCTGGATGGAGTTACCAACAGCCAGGTTGATGAAACCGGTACAACAAAACCACTTCTGGAATGTATTACTTCCGGTGTTATCCGTGGTGCCGTTGCTATGGTTGGATGTAACAATCCGAAGATCCGTCCTGACTATGCACATATCGAGCTGATGAAGAAACTGATCGCAAACGATATCGTTGTTATCGCTTCCGGATGTTCCGCACAGGCAGCAGCAAAAGCCGGTCTGATGGACAAATCCGCAAAAGATATCTGTGGTGCAGGTCTGAAACGTGTATGTGAACTGGCTGATATCCCGCCGGTACTCCATATGGGATCCTGCGTAGATATCTCCCGTATGATGATCCTGGCAGCTGAACTTGCTAAAGATTCCGGTCTGCAGATCAATCAGCTCCCTGTAGTTGGATGTGCTCCTGAATGGATGTCCGAAAAGGCAGTATCCATCGGTAACTACGTAGTAGGAACCGGTATCGATACCTTCCTGGGTGTTGATCCTTATGTATCCGGTTCCAGTGAAATGTGTGAACTGCTGACAGAAGGAACCAGAAAATGGACAGGTGCTGCTTACACAGTAGAAACAGATATCGAAAAACTGACCGATCTGATGATCGAAAGAATCGAAGAGAAGAGAACTGCTCTTGGTATTTAATCGATAAGATCGCTCATCTGTACGATGCCGGGATCTGGAATTTCCAAACCTGGCATCGGATACAAATATAATGATAAGGTGGATGACAAATTATGAAGATTGCAGTTACCGGTAAAGGCGGCGTGGGAAAGACAACGTTTGCGGCTACTCTGGCGCGTCTGTATGCGGAAGAGGGGCGGCATGTACTGGCAGCCGATGTGGATCCGGATGCGAATCTGGGACTGGCTCTTGGATTTTCAGAAGAAGAGCTGGATACGATCGTTCCGATCAGCAAGATGAGAAAACTTGTAGAGGAACGTACCGGTGCTGGACCGGATAATCAGTATTACAAGATTAATCCGAAGGTAGATGATATTCCGGATGCATACGGAAAGGTGTGCAACGGAGTAAAACTCCTGGTTCTTGGAACTGTGGAGACTGGCGGTGCCGGATGTGTCTGCCCGGAACATGTGATGCTCAGAAGAATTATTAACAACCTGGTACTTCACAGAGGTGATGTAGTGGTGCTGGATATGGAAGCCGGTCTGGAACATATGGGTCGGGGAACCACAGAAGGTATGGATCAGTTCATCGTAGTGATCGAGCCTGGATCAAGAAGCGTTCAGACATACAAAAATGTAAAACGTCTGGCAAAAGATCTCGGTGTGAAACAGGTACACGTGGTTGCCAATAAGATCCGGGATGAGAAAGATGAAGAATTTGTAAAAACACATATTCCGGCAGAAGATCTGCTGGGATTCATTCACTACAACACGGAGATTATGGATGCGGACCGTCAAGGCTGTTCTCCATACGACTACAGCAAATCGGCAGTAGACGAGATCCGTAAAATCAAAACGACCATCGACAAAATCGATGATTGCAATAAATAATCTAGGAGGAAAAGACATTGACATTATTTGAAAGAGTATTCAATGGAAATGATGCTGTATACGGTCTGACTGAACAGGCAATTGATGCAGCAATTGCACAGCATGGTGAAGAGAAAGCAGTCAGCTTTCCAAACACTGCTTACTGCCTGCCTTGTTATTATGCTGTAACAGGTGTAAAGGTTACTAATCTGAAAGAATTAAAGGAAGCACTGGGAGTTGTTAAAACTCTTATGACAAGAGAACCTCGTCTGAATGACGCTTTTATGTCTGGCGTTGCTACAGCACTGTGTGCGGAATTTATCGAAGCTTTAAAATATATTGACGGTGCTACTCCATACGAAGAGCCATTATACGGACATCTGGCAGATGCAGTGATCCGTGAACTGGGTGTACCGCTTGTAACAGGTGATATCCCTGGTGTAGCTGTTATCCTGGGATCAGCTCCTACAGTAGAAGAAGGTGTTGCACTGGTAAAATCTTATCAGGCACAGGGTATCCTGGTAACACTGGTAGGCGGTATTTGTGATCAGGTAGCAGAAGCAGGTATGGCTACAGGCGCAAACGTACGTGTTATTCCGCTGGGCAAAGATGTTACATCTGTAATCCACGTAGTATCCGTAGCACTGAGAGCAGCTCTGATCTTCGGTAACGTAACACCTGGTGATGCTAAGACTCTGATGGAATACACCATGCAGCGTGTACCGGCATTCGTTAACGCATTCGCTCCTCTGGATGACGTAATCGTAGCTTGTGGTGCAGGCGCTATCGCACTGGGATTCCCGGTTATCACAAACGAAACAGAAAACATCGCACGTGTTCCGAAGAGCCTGATCGTTCAGGAAGATGTAAGCAAATTCAATGCAACATCTCTGGAAGCTCGTGATATCAAGATCAAGATCACAAACATCGATATCCCGGTAGCATTTGCATCCGCATTCGAAGGAGAAATCATTCGTCGTGGTGACATGCAGGTTGAATTCGATGGTTCCCGTGTTGACTGTGCTGAGCTGGTTCATACTGTTGATGCCAGTGAGATCGAAGATCATAAGATCACAGTTGTAGGACCGGAAGTAGACGACATGGAACTGGGAAGCAAAAACAGCATTGCATATGTTGTTAAAGTTGCAGGTAAAAACATGCAGCCTGACTTTGAACCGGTTATCGAGCGTAAATTCCATAACTACATCAACTGTATCGAAGGTGTATATCATACCGGACAGAGAGATATGCAGCGTATCCGTATCAGCAAAAACGCATTTGCTGCAGGATTCCGTCTGAAACATATCGGTGAAGTTCTGTATGCATCCGTTAAAAATGAATTTGAAGCAGTTGTTGACAAATGTGAAGTTGTTATTTACACAGATCCTGCAGAATGTACAAGAATCCGTCACGAAGTTGCTATCCCGACATTCAACAAACGTGATGACCGTCTGAACAACCTGACAGATGAGTCTGTAGATGTATATTACAGCTGTATCCTGTGTCAGGCATTCTCCCCAAGCCACGTATGTGTAGTTACACCGGAACGTCTGGGACTGTGTGGTGCCGTTTCATGGCTGGATGCAAAAGCTACCAACGAGCTGGATCCGAACGGACCTTGCCAGGTAATCACCAAAGAACGTCCGATCGATGAAAGAATCGGTGAATACGAAGACGTTAACGAAGCAGTTAAGAGACTGTCTCAGGGTGCTCTGGAAGATGTATCCCTGTATTCTATCATGGAAAAACCAATGACATCCTGTGGATGTTTCGAGTGTATCTGTGGTATCGAGCCATTCTCCAACGGTGTATGTATCGCCAACCGTGAGTACGCTGGTATGACTCCTCTGGGAATGACCTTCCCTGAACTGGCATCTATGACCGGTGGTGGAGTTCAGACTCCTGGATTCATGGGACATGGTAAACACTTCATCGCTTCCAAGAAGTTCATGAAGGCAGAAGGCGGTATCGAACGTATCGTATGGATGCCAAAAGAACTGAAAGAATTCGTAGCAGACAGACTGAACCAGACAGCAAAAGAACTGTATGGTATTGATAACTTCACAGATATGATCGGTGATGAGACTGTAGCTACAGATCCGGAAACTCTGGTAGAATTTTTAACAGAAAAAGGTCATCCGGCACTTGGAATGGACCCGATGATGTAATATAATGATTGATGAAAAGTAACTATTCAGTAGGTAGGTAATTGTGAAGGTACTGAACAGTTACTGGAAGAAAGTGGCTGACAAATGCCTGGCATTTTTCTATGCCAAATGTCAGAGGATTGTCAGCCATAAATAAATATTAAGGAGGCTAATGAGAATGCCGTTTAATCGTAAACCACAGAAATTTAATGCATCTATCAAAGAAGTAACAATTGGATGCGGTGAAAAAGCAGTCACATTAGGAGGGGAAAATGTTTATCCTTTCTACTCATTTGATGGAGAAATCACCAATGCACCAAAAGTAGCCGTTGAAATTTCCGATATGGGAGTTCCGGAAGTAGCAGGCCTGAAAGCTTACTATGAAGGATGTTCTACCATGGCAGAAATTGCAAAACGTGCTTCTGAAATGGAAGGTGCTGACTTTGTTTGCCTGCGTCTGGAAGGCGGAGATCCGAACGGAGCAAACAAATCCGTAGACGAACTGATTGCAGTTGTAAAAGAAGTTGCAGATGCAATCGACGTACCGTTAGCTGTAGAAGGCTGCAAAAACGTAGAAAAAGATGGAGAACTTCTTCCGAAAGTTGCAGAAGCACTGCAGGGCAAAAACGCTCTGATCCTTTCTGCAAGAGAAGAAGATTACAAATCTGTTGGAGCAGCAGCAGGTCTTGCTTACGATCAGAAAGTAGGAGCTGAATCTGCAGTAGATATCAACCTGGCAAAACAGCTGAACGTAGTTACTACACAGCTGGGTGTTAAACCGGAAAGCATCGTTATGAATGTTGGTTCTGCAGCCGTTGGATATGGTTATGAATATGTAGTATCTACTATGGACCGTATCAAAGCAGCAGCACTGTCTCAGAGTGATGCCATGCTCCAGATGCCTATCATTACACCAGTATCTTCTGAAACATGGAACGTAAAAGAATCCATGGCTTCCGAGGAAGATATGCCGGAATGGGGACCAGTAGAAGAACGTGCAATTTCTATGGAAATCATGACCGCAGCAGCCGATCTGGCCTGTGGATCTGATGCCGTAATTTTAATGCATCCTCAGTCTGTAGCAACCATTTCTAAAATGATTAAAGAATTAGTTTAAGTGTAAGCGATAGAACAGGAGGATAAAAACTATGGCATTATCAGGTATTCAGATTTTTAAAATGTTACCAAAGAAAAACTGTAAAGAATGTGGATGCCCTACTTGTATGGCATTCTCTATGAAAGTAGCACAGGGCGCACTGAAAATCGAACAGTGTCCACACGTTTCTGCGGAAGCTCTGGAAGCTCTGTCTGAAGCTACTGCACCGCCAATGAAGACCATCAAAGTCGGAACAGGCGAAGGAGAGTATACACTGGGTGGAGAAACCGTTCTGTACAGACATGAGAAAACATACGTAAACAAAACAAGATACGCAGTATCTCTGTGCAGCTGCATGGATGATGCTACTATCGATGCTAAGATCGCAGCTATCCCGGCAGTAGATTATGAACGTATCGGTGAACGCATGCATGTTGAGATGGTTTATGTCAACTATGGCGCTGAAGCTGGTGCAGACAAATATCTGGAACTGGTGAAAAAAGCTGTTGCTACCGGAAAAACTCTGGTACTGGGTTGTGACGATGTTGAAGTTGCAAAAGCAGCTCTGGAAATCGCAAAAGCCGTAAAACCGATTCTGAACGGTGCAAATGCTTCCAACTACGAAGCAATGAATGCTCTTGCAAAAGAAGCAGATGTTGTTTTAGGTGTAAGCGGTGCAAACCTGGATGAAATCTATGACACTGTTGCAGCTCTGGAAAAAGCAGGAAATAAAAACCTGGTAATCGATGCAACAGGTGCTTCCATCAAAGAAGCTTATGCAAACGCTGTACAGATTCGTCGCGCAGCACTGAAAGATCAGGACAGAACTTTCGGTTACCCGACTATCGTAAATACATCCAAACTGGCTGTAAAAGACAAATATATGCAGGAAGCACTGGTTTCCCTGTTCACAATGAAATACGGTTCTATCGTAGTTGTTGATGAACTGGGATACGCAGAAGCTCTGCCTCTGTTCGGTCTGCGTCAGAACGTATTTACCGATCCTCAGAAACCAATGAAAGTAGAACCGGGTCTGTATCCACTGAACGGTGCAGATGAGAATTCTATCTGTCTGACAACTGTAGACTTCGCACTTACATATTTCATCGTATCCGGCGAGCTGGAAAGATCAGGAGTACCTGTAAACCTGATCATCAACGATGCAGGTGGACTTTCCGTACTGACATCCTGGGCAGCAGGTAAGTTCTCCGGTACATCCATCTCTACTTTCGTAAAAGAAAACATCGAAGGTAAAGTAAAATCCAGAAAACTGATCATTCCTGGTAAAGTTGCCGTTCTGAAAGGTGATCTGGAAGCAAAACTTCCTGGATGGGAGATTATCGTAGCTCCTCTGGAAGCAGTACAGCTGGTTAAATTCCTGAAAGACATGAAAGAAGCAGGCGAACTGTAAGATTTCTGATTTCTTAGGAATACCGGACATGTGAAGAAAGACCGGAATCCTCCTTGTGGGGATTCCGGCAAATAAATATAATTAAAGGAGACACACACTATGGCAAAATTTGTAACAATTGGTGAGAGACTTTCCACCACAGCTCCGGCAGTAAACAAAGCATTTATGGAAAGAGATCCTGAACCGATCCTGAAAAGAGCAAAACAGCAGCTGGATGCTGGTGCTGTATATCTGGATGTAAACATCGGACCGGCTGACGGATACGGCGAAGATCTGATGAAATGGGCAGTACAGTTACTGCAGAGCGAATTCGATAACGTTCCGCTGGCACTGGATACTTCCAACAAAGCAGCTATCGAAGCTGGTATCTCTGTATATAACCGTTCCAAAGGAAAACCAATCGTAAACTCTGCAGATGCAGCTGGAAGAATCGAGAACATCGACCTGGCAGCAGCAAATGATGCCATTGTTATCGCTCTGTGTAACGGTGAAGGAATCGCTGCAGATAACGACGAACGTATGGGTTATCTGACAATGCTTCTGGAAAGAGGTCTGGAGCATGGTATGGCAGAAACAGATATGTGGTTCGATCCTCTGTTCCTGGTAGTTAAAGGAATGCAGGACAAACAGATGGAAGTCCTGGAATTCATTAAAATGATCTCCGACATGGGACTGAACTCTACAGGTGGTCTGTCCAATAACTCCAATGGTATGCCGAAGAACATCCGTCCGATCATGGATTCTGCACTGGTTGCTATGGCTATGATGAATGGTCTGACATCCGCAATCGTTAACCCTAACGACCTGCGTCTGATGGAAACCATCAAATCCTGTGACGTATTCAAAGGCAATACTCTGTACGCAGATTCTTATCTGGAACTGTAAGATGCGAAAATATTTATAATACTGCTGATAATGAGGCCGTC
The DNA here is from genome assembly GCA_934359255.1 of uncultured Ruminococcus sp. Lineage (GTDB taxonomy): Bacteria > Bacillota > Clostridia > Lachnospirales > Lachnospiraceae > Oliverpabstia. The sequence continues at coordinate 3,919 of CAKRLG010000005.1, read as the reverse complement.
GCCACTAGCCTTTTCAGGCTGAGGTGACAGCCTCCTTTCACAAATTCGAAAAAGAGAGGCTTAAATCATGTTTAAAGTAACTTTTCGTTTTGAAAACGGCGAGACCGTAGATGGTTTTGCAGCAGCCGAAGAGAATCTTCTGGAAGTTGCAAGAAAAACGAATGTAGCAATTGATGCCCCTTGTTCCGGTAACGGTTCCTGCGGGAAATGTCGTGTGAAACTGTTAAAAGGGACTCTGAATTCGCCAAGAACCAGACATATTACAGAGGAAGAATATGCAGAGGGGTGGAGATTGTCCTGTGCGAGTAAAGTGGAAGGTGATATCGAGGTGGAAGTACCGGATATCGCATCTGCCTACCGCAGCAGAATGAAGGTTGCGGATTTAAGTTCCCCGGAAGAAGTAGCTATTTTTGACAATGCCAAAGCAGATGTTGAGGCGGCGGGAATTGTTTTGAAAAACGATATGGAAGTGGTAGATGTTACCATGGATGTTCCGTCTCTGGAAGATACCATGCCGGATAATGAACGGCTGATGCGTGCACTGAAAAAACAGATGCAGGTAGAACATGTCATTCTTCCATATACCGTAATCTGCAAGATGGCAGATGTGCTGCGGGAAACCAATTTTTCAGTTCGCTGTGTGATTGGAAGAACAGGAAGCAAAGGCAATATTTTCGTCTATGATATTTTCCCGAAAGATGCGGAAGTAGTGATCGGTGGTCTTGCCATTGATATCGGTACTACAACGGTATCCGCATTGCTGATCGATATGATAAGCGGTGATATCCTTGGAAAAGCATCCTCAGGAAACGGTCAGATCCGTTATGGAGCAGATGTTATCAACCGGATCATCGAATCTGCAAAACCTGGCGGAAGACGCCGTCTGCAGAAAGCGATTATTGATGAAACAATCAATCCATTGATTCAGCAGATGTGTCGTGCGGCGAAATTCCCGAATAAACAGATCTACCGTATGTGTGTTGCCGGAAATACAACTATGAATCATTTGTTTGCCGGAGTGAATGCAGACCCGGTTCGCATGGAACCGTATATACCTACATTCTATAAGACGAATTCTCTGTATGCTTCTGACCTTGGTCTGACAGTGAATCCGGATGCACACATAATTATTGCTCCGAATATCGGAAGTTATGTGGGTGGAGATATCACTGCCGGTACACTGGTCAGCATGCTGTGGAATAAACCGGAATTTTCTCTGTTTATCGACCTTGGAACCAATGGTGAACTGGTATTTGGTAACTCTGATTTCATGATGAGCTGTGCATGTTCCGCTGGTCCTGCCTTTGAGGGTGGAGATATCAGTTGTGGTATGCGTGCAACAGATGGGGCAATCGAGGCATGTACTATCGATAAAGAAACGATGGAACCGTCTTTTACGGTCGTAGGAGATCCGGGACAAAAACCGATTGGCCTGTGTGGCTCAGGAATCATTGATGTGATCAGTGAACTGTTCTCCGCAGGAATTATCAATCCGAAAGGAAAATTCGTGCGGGAAAGCGAGCGTATCCACCGGGATAAATACGGTATGGGAAGCTATGTTCTGGCATTTCAGAAGGATGCAGGTGCAGAGAAAGATGTTGAGATCACAGAAGTGGATATTGACAACTTTATCCGTGCCAAAGGTGCTATTTTTTCAGCCATCCGTACGATGCTGAATTCTCTGGAATTCGATGTGTCGATGATTGAAGAAGTGTATGTAGCCGGTGGTATCGGAAGTGGCATCAATATGAAGAATGCGGTCAATATTGGAATGTTCCCGGATATTCCTCTGGAGAAATTCCATTACATTGGTAACTCTTCTCTGTCCGGTGCCTATACCATGCTTCTATCCAAAGAGGCAGAACGCAAAACCTACCAGGTTGCATCCAATATGACTTATCTGGAACTGAGTACTGTACCGACTTATATGGATGAATTTGTTGCGGCATGCTTTATTCCGCATACGGATACCAGTATGTTCCCGTCCGTTTCTCAGCAGTAAAGACAGACATGCAGGAGAGAACAAACATGGAATTGCAGTATGAAAAAGACAGTAAGGAAAGAATCCCTTATGAGCACTATATGGAACTGTTTCAGGAAGCAGATCCGGAAGAAATCAGTGCAAGAACAGGGATTCCTTACGACAAACAATCACAGACCTTTAATCTTCATCTGTTGGGTGTTGCTTATCAGGTACACTTTCCGGATTATGTGGTAACACACGATCCGGAAAGCACGGTAGGATATTATCCGCTGGAAGCAGCAATCAATGCCCGGATTCTGGTACTTCGTTACCTGGTGGAAGGACACAGCGCTCCGTCTACCGGAAAATATCTGACGTATCGGGAAACACCATGGGGAAATGTATATCTGAAACAGTTTCAGGGCAGATGTCTGATGCGTCTTGCTTATGGATTTGGCAACAAACAGGAGGCGTTCCGGTCTGCAATGGAAAAGATTGGTGCGACACCTCTCGAGCACGGCGATATCGCTTATGAATTCGAAGTGATTGATGGGTTTCGTGTACAGATGATCTTATGGGCAGGCGATGATGAATTTCCACCGTCATCCCAGATTTTATTCTCTGACAATTTTCCCATTGCTTTTCAGGCAGAGGATATGGCTGTAGTGGGCGATATATCAATCACTATGATAAAAGCACTGGCATAATAAAATCAAAATTTTACGGATGTATTATTTGTAGAAAAAGTAACGATTCAGGAGATAGAGAATCGTTACGGGAAAGATAGAAAACGGGGAATGACTTTCATTCCCGACAGTAGGAGAATGTAAATGAATAAGGATAGTAGAGTAAACATTGCGCGTAAAGTGCTTCAGGATGGGAAGTTGCCTGTTGACGAAGGAAACCGCGAAATATTTCCACGATGTAATGTTGCGTCCGCTACTGCATTAAAGATAGATTCAGTCGCTGTGTTATCTGCCTTTGGTGTAGTATACTGCTATACCTGAGAAAGGAAAACATATGAAAAAACTGAATGTTAAAACTATCGTTTTTGCAGCTGTTTTAGTGGCAATGAATCTGGTGTTGAGCCGGGTGCTGGCAATTAATATTGGCTCCACCCTCCGAATTACAGTAAGTGCAACACCGATTTATCTGGCAAGTCTCTGGTTTGGACCGCTGGTAGGGGGAATCTGCGGTGGTCTGGGAGATCTGCTGGGATGTCTGATCCAGGGATATGCACCGAATCCGTTGATTCTGGTGTCTTCTGTGCTGGCAGGTGTGATTCCTGCAGTATTTAAGAAATATGTCTTTAGGGATAAAGTGAACACCTGGAAAATAGCAGTGATGCTGATTGTTCATGGAATCGTAGGCTCTCTGGGATTTACCGTCGTAGGATTGCATGTATACTATGCGACCCCATGGAGTGTGCTGTATGCTACAAGAATCATACAGACGATTGCACTGACAATTGCAAATACAATTCTGGTTTCTGTTTTATATCAGAGTGCACTGACTCATTATGTGAATCAGGTATTTGCTCTGCAGAGAACCAGAGAAGTATAAAAGATAACTGTAGAATAAAGAAACAGTTATCATAAAAGGAGGTAAATGATATGGGATACAAAACAGACATTGAAATCGCACAGGAATGTGAAATGAAACCGATCACCGAGATCGCAGCAAAAGCAGGTATTGATGACAAATATCTGGAACAGTACGGAAAGTACAAAGCAAAAATCGACTACAATCTGTTGAAAGAATCTGACAAAAAAGACGGCAAACTGATCCTGGTTACCGCTATCAACCCGACACCGGCCGGTGAAGGAAAGACCACAACAACGGTAGGTCTGGCAGACGGTATGCAGAGAATGGGTAAAAGTGTTATGGTTGCTTTAAGAGAGCCATCCTTAGGACCGGTTTTCGGTGTGAAAGGTGGAGCAGCCGGCGGCGGATATG
>CAKRLG010000004.1 GCA_934359255.1 uncultured Ruminococcus sp. | reverse complement strand
AGTAAACGAACAAACAATTCAATCTTTTCATTTACTTCAGCCTTTGGAAGCTCATGAATTACATACTGTCGATGTTCGAGATAATCTTTCATTGTTGCCTCCTTATCCTCTGCTACATTATATAATTTTCAACGCTTCTTTACTCTTTTTTTCGTGTACCGAGCACCAGACTATACCTTATAGTAAGAAGAACTGCGCCAAACAAACCTGACCCCCAATATGCAAATGTATCGTAAATATCCTGAGCTATAATCCCTATCAATATTTCTCTCCCATTTAATTCTTACTTTAAGGTCTTAGTTATCATAAATTTATTTCAAAGACAAATCCTTATTTCTCTCTGAAATAAATCTATGATTGTAGGACAACCATCTGCCTGACATCAATGTCTTATCACCGTTGATTTGACATTTTATAAAAAAAATGCTATTATAAATTTACCCGTTTGGGAAAAACCAAAACGGACGTATAGCTTAATGGACAGAGCGATTGTCTAACTAACAATTAGATGCGGGTTCGAATCCCGCTACGAAAACAACAGGTGCTGATTTTTCAGCACCTTTATTTATTTTTTACAGTTACAGCACCATTCATTTCTATTATTGTTCATGATAATCCAGGCTAAATACAATTCGTTTTTAAAAATTTCAGTTTCCTCACTTATGCCGGTAGTGATTCCAATCTAACACAGCATACACCACTCCGCCAAGCAATCCACCCAACGTATTATAAAACACATCCGCCAACTGGAATGTTCCTAACCGCAGAAATAACTGTGCAAACTCAATTCCAAGTGAAAACACAAAGGTAACCTTGACCGACTGCCATAGTATCCTGGCAGCACTATGATGATTCTCTCCTAATAGTTTATCCCTGAATGCCCATAACAGCAATACTACAAATGGAATAAATAACATCAAATTCTCTATCGGCTCTGTTGAAAGTTCACCCTTTTCATTATGTAGAAACCATCCGCCCATAACGTCTGATAAAGGATTCATCCACAGGTTTCGGTTCAGCAGTGTTCTGAAAAGTATCATAGCCGTATAAAATGCAAGAAAGAAAGTTCTCCGGAATGTCACATCGGTTCTGAATGCTCTCCACCACTTCAACCAAGATTCTTTCCAGCCATACTCCATTGCATATAAGTACAGAAACATAAATAATACTGCCAGCAGAACAGAGAATCCAAATGGCTGATATAGTGCTGTAAGCACGTTTGTAATAATATTCTTTATGATATCGACCACTTATCTCCGCCCTCCTATGCAAAAAGGTCTTGCAAAAAATGCCCTGATGAAAACACTCTCATCAGGGCTCCTTTATTATCTCTAATCACGCAATCTATTCTAGTATGTAACAACACGAATGGCTTCGCTTCTTACTACCTTTCCTGTAGTATCCTTCACTTCCACATAGAAATTTCGGTTTCCTGCACTTCCTGCTGTCCATACAAGTGTTGAGTTGCTTGTAAATGACTGAACTCTACACCATTGATTGGTATCTGTATTGTGAATCAAAAAGCTATATGTATAGTTTCCACTTCCACCTTTTCCGCATCCCGTAACTGTCAGTTTCTCTCCTACTGCAAGACTGGACTTGTCAACTTTCGTTGTCAATCCCAGCGCTGATGAGGATACTTTTACCTTCATAGCTTCACTTCTTGTTACTTTTCCGGTTGAGTCCTTCACCTCTACATAAAACTCTCTGTTTCCTGCACTTCCTGCTGTCCACTCAAGGCTTGAATTGCTTTTAAATGACTGAATTCTGTACCATTCATTGGTATCTGTATTGTGAATTAAGAAGCTATATGTATAGTTTCCACTTCCACCTTTTCCGTATCCCGTAACTGTCAGTTTCTCTCCTACTGCAAGACTGGACTTGTCAACTTTCGTTGTCAATCCCAGCGCTGATGAGGATACTTTTACCTTCATAGCTTCACTTCTTGTTACTTTTCCGGTTGAGTCCTTCACCTCTACATAAAACTCTCTGTTTCCTGCACTTCCTGCTGTCCACTCAAGGCTTGAATTGCTTTTAAATGACTGAATTCTGTACCATTCATTGGTATCTGTATTGTGAATTAAGAAGCTATATGTATAGTTTCCACTTCCACCTTTTCCGTATCCCGTAACTGTCAGTTTCTCTCCTACTGCAAGACTGGACTTGTCAACTTTCGTTGTCAATTCCAGAGCAGAAGATACTTTCACCTTCACAGCTTCACTTCTTGTTACTTTTCCGGTTGAATCCTTCACCTCTACATAAAACTCTCGGTTTCCTGCACTTCCCGCTTTCCATACAAGTGTTGAGTTGCTTGCAAATGACTGTATTCTACTCCATAGATTTGTATCTGTGTTGTGTACTAAAAAGCTATATGTATATCCCGTCACTCCACCCGTTGCATTTGCGCGAAGTGTAACATTCTGTCCTACTGAAGCCTCCGACTTGTCTGTACTAATAAATGCCTTCAACGGATTTTTCAAGGTATATCTTATCTGTGTAGATTTTGCAGTCGAATCCTTTGCATCTACCCAATCGCTTTCTTTCGTAAATTTATAATTATTTACCTGCACTCTATTCTGATATACATTCATTCGATACCAGACCTTACTTCGAGCACCATGTGTTCCATTTGAACCATTGCATGTGGTACCAGATGAGCAAAATGCCCCCTGACCATTCGTCCAATTGAGAATATAATACGGAATGGTCGTACCATCATCATCGGTTCCAGATGAAACTACATTTACCGAGTTTACATTTCTTATATCATCATAATGAACATAAGGACTGGATAATGTATAGTTTACACGTGAGCCTGCAGATGGACCACAAAAATGGAAGTAATAATAATTTACAAGCACTTTGTTGCTAGATGTCTGTAACGTATGATAGTCCTCATAGGTTCCACCAGAATTCACCCACTTTGATTCAACGAGTCCTGCATTAACCCAACCCGCTCCCGGTGAACTCTGTTGTATTTTCTCGTAATAATTCTTATACTGAATATCATATGATGTTGAATCTACATTCTCAGGCAAGACAGTTGTATAATACCACCCGTCCTCCTCATATATTGGATCTGTATAGCTGTCCTTGTAACTATTGCCACACACAGAACATGTATGTAATGTATATCCCTTATCTGTTGTCGTTGGCGGAACAACAGTATTAACATATTTGTGTCCTGTTGCAGGCACACTTTCTGTATACGAAGCACCACACGAACAGGTAAATGTTTTTATACCAGTGTTCGTACAGGTTGGCTGTTTTGTAATCGCGCTCGCATAGCTATGTGTATGTGATACTATATCTGTATAATGCCATCCATTTATAAAATTCTGAGCATAAGATGAATTTCCATAAACAGAATACAATCTTCCATTAGAAATCTTGTAACCATATTTTGCGATTCGTACTTTAGAAGAGTTATTTCCCTCTGCTGTATATAAGTAGTCACCATCTCGGTATAATACAACAAAATAGTGTCCTGTCATATATACAACATCGCCTTGTCGAATTTCTGAAATATTAGTATATTTACTACCGGAACGTAAACTATTAATTCCATATACATACTTTGTAAAATCACATGCATATGCAAAACATTCTGCGCAAGAATATGTTGATAATTTTGGTGGTTGCCCTGATCCCCACCATATTCCATTTCTCCATCTTGCATCATTAATAAAGCCGTTCACTTTACTGTCGTAATCCGCCTGAGTCATTGCCGCCTGTGCAGTGTTAGAGACAAATACGAACGATGAACACATAAATAATAACGCAATTAGGAATCCCATCAATTGTCGTTTTGCAATCTTCATTCTCTTCCCCCTTTTCTATAAGTTGCTAAATCATTTAAGTTTTTGTAAACTCTAACTTTATTATATCATCTATTTGAACGCCTAACAACTATTAATTGCATGGATAAATTTCAAAAACTTTGAGAATCCCTCATCAGATTATTTTACAACAACATTAACGGCATTGCTTCTAACCATCTGTCCTGTTGCATCCTTTACTTCAACAAAAAACTCTCGATTTCCTATGCTTCCTGCTGTCCATGTGTATGTATTACTCTCTATAAATTGTGGAGTAAAGCGATACCAGCTATTGTTATCTTTGTTATGTACAAGGTAACTGTAGGTATAGTCTTTGCTTCCACCAATTGCACTTCCCGATATCTCAACGGTATCGCCAACTGTCAACTGCACTCTATTGGCTTTCGCGCTTATCTTAAGCTTATCTGTTGTACAAACACTGATTGCCGTACTTCTTACTATTTTCCCAGAAGCATCCTTCGCCTCAATAAAAAAGTCTCGATTTCCAGCAGTTGTGGCTTTCCATGTATAATGATTACTATTTATAAATGATGGTGTAAACCGATACCAGCTATCATTGTCCTTGTTGTGTACAAGGTAGCTGTAGGTATAGTCCTTACTCCCCCCACTAACTATTCCAGATAATACAATCTTATCGCCTACCATTATCTGATTTCTACTAGCAGTTCCACTGATTCTAAGCGCGTCCGCGGTACATACATTAACAGCATCACTTCTTACCACTTTTCCCAAGGAATCTTTCACTTCAACAAAAAACTCTCGATTTCCAGCAGTCGTCGCTTTCCATGTAAATGAATTACCATCTATAAAGGCAGGAGTAAGCCGATACCAACTGTCATTATCTTTATTGTGTACAAGATAACTATATGTATAACTTCCACTGCCACCATCTGCAACTGCCGAAAGCAACATTGTTTCTCCTACTTGCAACTGATCTCTGCTAGCTTTTGCTGATATTGTCAATTGCTTTTCCGTTTCATTATAAGATGTTTGAGAGATTGGAAACTTAGATGTAAACTCTAACGTCTTATACTCTGACTCTGCATAATGATCAGAAAAATCGGTATTTGACTTCAAATAATAATCATAAGAAATGTATGTCACCTGATCATCCCATGTTGTATCCAGATTATAATATGTATTTCCTATCTTAACAATGTTCCATGCATGTGCACCACGACTTGTAGCACCCGTGATAATCCTCGTTGACAATCCGGCTTCCCTGCACATCCTATAGAATAACACCGCATATCCCTGACAAACCGATTTCTTATTTATCAATGCTGCATATGCTGTATATTGCAATTGATAATCAGAATTATCTAAATTATCATAATCATATGCTACTTCATTACAGATGTAGTCATGTATCTTTTTAACCTTTCCCGCCGGTGTTTCCCCAACAAGGTTTAAAGTATTTAAGGCCTGATTAACTGCTGTTGTAAGCTCCTGCTCCTGTTCATAGGTCGTATAATACTTCACAGTATACTCCACGGTCCAGACTCCAGCCCTATAATAATACGAGCAACTCCAGCCCTCATATACAAAACGCAATGCATCTGCCTCCTGACCGTTGGAGGACTCACTGTATTCAATAGCATCACAAAACAGTTTTTTCGGTATACTGCCTGAATCATAATTTTCTCGATTCACAAATGAAACGGAAATATTATTGCATCGATTCACCATCTGTTCTCTCATGTAATCGCCAGCTTCATCCACGGAATCATAGACTTCATCTGAGTATAACGCCACCCCATTCTCATGAAGCTGCAAAAGTTCCTGCTTCAATGTCTGTTCATCAGTTACATCATCATAAATCGGATTTTGGTAGAATACCTCTTCCTGCTTACTGTCACTTGGATTATCTTCTGCTTTTGCAATGTCTTGTTCCCCTATTCCAAACACAGCAATCATTAAAAACATACTACTCAAAGCAAACCTTTTCATTCTCTTAGCACACAACATAGTCATTCCCTCATTCGTTCATAGCATTATTTATAACTTCTCAATTAATTTTTTTAATTGGGCACACCCTTATGCATAAGTGACACCGAATACACATCTCATCTTTGATTTGTGGATAATCAAATCCTTCCTCATCTTCTACCATAATAATAGCATCTTTTGGACAAGCTGCACAACAAGCAGTGCAACCACAGCAGAGCTCTTTTCTTTCAAACAAAACCGGTATCTCTTTCATAATCACTCACTCTTCTTAAACATTTTCTTAACAAGTTTCTTAATTTTGCCCAGAATTCTTCTATGCAGACGAAATGATGGTTTTGTCAATTTTTCAATAGAACCCAGGCCTTTCTGATAAAATAACCTTCGTTTATCCGATTTAACAGCCGAAATCATCATATTCGGGTTATATTGCTGATAATCCTCTGTCTCTATTCTACATGAGTCTATGTGCTGATGCACAGCTTCCCATACATGCATTCCCAATTCAGATTGAATTAAAACCAATGATGTTCCCCGATCGTCGAACATATCCGGAAGTATGTTTTGACAGCCCCACAGATCTGCTAATGTAATATCTGATTCTCTTTTTAAGCCCTTAAATCTACATTCATAACAGGATGGACGCAGATAAATATCCTGCAGGAATCCCTTCATGTACAAATCTTCTGTCTGATTTTTCCGATAGACAGTACCATCCGCAAAAACCACCTTCAGCGAAAATAGAAGCCACCCTTCTGTCTTCTCACGAAAATTTACATTCGTAATCTTTCTTCCAGAAGCACACCTCTTCAAATACTCCCGCCATACAGAACGACTTGGCACACCATGGCAGATAATATCCACCGTCATCAAATTCTCATATTGTTTAGATAAAAAAGATTTTAATCCGTAAATCTGACATGGAGTACCTGAAAATAAAACCTTACGCCCCAGCTCTAGAAACTCTCTAGCCTTCCGATAGCAAGTTCCCATATCGCTCTGTACGTATTTACTGCCTAAAAATAACTGTACCTGCTCCATATTCTCTGCATAGTCATGTATTACCTGCCATGTCTCATCATATCTAGCTCCAAATACAACACCATCTTGCGAAATCACATATTCTGCCAACAGGTAAAATATTCCACCAGACGAACTCTTCCCCCTTATCTGGTCATCTCTGTTCCTTGCAGCCATAACCACCGGAAACACGCTCATACCTTTGTCCTCCATCTCTAAATTCTCAATAAATGCTAGAAAATCTTTCTTTCCAACCCTAATTTTCCTTTTGTAATTCTATCAATCAACTGAACACATTGCTTAAATTCTTCACACTTCCTATATGCGACAAAATAAATGACATTTGGAATAATACAGCATATACCTGCGCGAACAAATAAAGTAAGCCAGTCAGATAACTTAAATAGTTGGCAAATACAATAACAACTCACACAACTAATCAATATGACTATAAGATAGCGAAATAAACTACGTAGATAGTCCGGCAAATCTTTCTTGTCGAATAACATTGTAAACAAATTATGAAGAAGCCACGGCATACCTATTACAAGTGTTGAAAGAACGGTTGATAATAGCACTCCATAGATCCCCCAAAACTGCACCATAATCAGATTCATGAATAAATTAGTAAGAGCAGTTATAAGTGTTCGAAATCGATCTTTATGCCAAATTCCAGCAGAATCCTTATATGTAGTAAAAAGCTGATTAATTTCATAAATAAAATAATAAGCGCAAAAACAAACCACTGCCGGAAATGCGAGCATTAAATCCTCTCCAACCCAAATTCTCATAAATGGCTGGAATAAACATAAAAAACAACAAGTACAAAAACCAGCAATCCAAGCAATCAAAAATGTAAATTTCTTCAGGTCGTTAAAATTCTTCTCTTTCGTTTCCACCAAAACACTATTCCCAATTCCGGCTGTGCATGCCTGAAAAATAATGGAAACAACTCCAATGACAGATGTTAATATGAAATAGTAATTCTGATACACCGCCAACACAGTAAGTCCAAGAAAAGCTGAAATCACAACTGTATCCGCCGAATTCACAATTACAGCACCAAGCTTCGATGTAAACAAATCCCTAATCCGATGATTAATATCCCGAACCACAATTTTGTCCAGTTTCCCTTTCGGATGATAATCCGGATAAATCTTATTGGCTGCAAGCGCAGTGACGATATTGGTAATCGCCTGGGTAGCAAGTGCCGCAATTACATAAAGATAGTAATCCTTTATCCAGACGATTACAGCTAACTGCACTGCATACTGAATGGTCGATGTTATCAATGTAATCTTACTTGTGATATCATTTCTCTGATGTGCCTGAAACAATGCATTCTTGTACGCAAAAAGCCAGTATGACAAAACAGTTGCCGCCAGATTTAGCAAATACAACACATATACATTCAATTCAGGTGGAAGATCACTCTTAATAAGATGGGGAATAAACGGAGTTACCACAATACCGACAACTGCTATAATCACACCGATTACATTATAATAGGTTCTATATAAATGCATCAATGCACATATCGTCTTCGAATCATCCTCTACAATTGGCCTGTACATACTGAACACCATTGCACTGCCAACTCCAAGTTCTGCCAGATTCAACACCTGCAAAATAGATGTAAACAAACTGTTAAGTCCAAGATACTGTACACCCATGAAATAAATCATTGCAGTACGCATAAGAAATGGTATAAATATCTGATACAATTTTAACACAACACCGAATACAATATTTCTAGCTGCATTTTTGGTTCTTTCTATTTTCATTACAATTTCCTCATCTTACTGTAAATAACATTCCCACTATTGTACCTTCATAGATTTTTTTAAAAATGCCATTAACTTTTCTCGTTCTACTTTAAGTTGTTCATAACCATGCGAGTAATCACATTCCAATAAGTCATTGCTCAATCCACTATTAACATACTTCCTCTGCAAATCAAATTTTGAAAACAATGTTTCTATGCGTGAATTCATACTATTCTCTACCCCATTACGATCATAGCAGAGAAATGGTTTAGCAAATAAGAAAGAGAATACACATGCATGAAAAGAATCTGTCAGCACAATTTCGGCATTCTCTATCAGATAAACAAATTCCGATGGTCCGGAAATATAAATATCGGGCTGTGAATAATCTAATAAGTTGTAAATTTGTAAATCACCCAGTTCTTTTGCGTATTCTTGTACATCATGTTCGATTTCCTTTGTTATTCCACCAAGGAAATACGTTAATATGTACTTTCTATCACAATTAACATGTTTGGGTTTCTTTGAAATTTTCATCCATTCTTCTTTGTCCAGCATTAAGGTTGGATCTATAGTTACTTCTGCATCTCGTCCTGTTAATGATTTAATAATTCTCACTCCAGATTCCTCACGAGTACCTAAAATAGGAAATGTCGGAAGCCATTTTTTGAACCATTGTTCCCACTCATTAGGCAACGAATCAATACTAAAACTTGGCGAAAAACAAACCTTTTGCTCTGGTTTACAAAATGTTAATAAAAACAAATCTTTCTTTAGTTCGGATTCTGAATACCAGTCCGGATTCCACACCTGATCAGAACCAAGAATGTAATAATCTGTCGACTTAACATCTTCTATTTTTTTTATTTTTTCAGTATGAATATACTGTTTATTGAACTTTTCAAATATATGAATTCTTGGAGGTACATTACGCCAATATGCTTTGTCTCCTGGCAAACTGTATAGCGTCATTTTCTGAACAATATACTTTAGCTCTCCTTTTATCCCAAGTTTGGAATCCATGAATGATACTGTGTTAACCTTAATACCCATATTTTCAATGACAGTTTGAACCGCATAATTCTGTAGTCTGTTTCCATAATTTGGATTTGGATCGTAAATTGTTATGATTGTAGCACTAGTCAAAATGCTTTAATTCTCCTCTCTCATTACTTCTACGGAAAATCCTTTTAACAGTAAAATGATTCTCGGTAAACATAATCAAGTTTATAACTATTCAGTGTCCCGCAGCCGCTGAATAATTACCTCTTGAATTCTTAATTATCGCTTGATTATCCCCATAATGTACAAATATAAGTTTGGTACAACACTACAAAGAAAAAGTGCAATTTTAGCATTTAAACTATATGCTGAAAAAAGAACAGGAACTATATTCTTTCTCAATAATCCGATATTCTTTCGATACATTTCATTGTCATTATAATTTTGCTTTTTCATCTCAGTAAGAAATTTCTTAGCAATCATAGCCAATGAAGCTCTAGCTTCATACAAAAATCTTTTGTTTTCATCTTCAAACAACTCACAAACCTGTTTTCTTGCTTCTATCTCTGAAAATTTTTTCTGATTTAAAACTCCATGTGCTGCTGATTCTTCATATTGCACATAACAATATAGTGGTTCCCCTACAAAAGAAACTCTACGAGCATTTTTGAGCACATGTGCAAAAAATAATGTATCTTCTCCCACTTGTAATTTATTTGAAAACTGTATGCCTTGAATTATACTTTTTCTGTATATCGCCCCCCATACTACACAATGGCTATTTGGCAATGCATAGTCAAATAACTGTTCAAAAGACGTTTTTGGTTCTATAGCCAACACACTTGGTTGTGTCAAAGAAATCTCCCATTCTTGTTTAACTTTACTTTCCAACACATCTTTCGCACAACAAGTCGAAACATCAGTCCCTGTTAACAAAAGCACTTCCAACAATCGTTCTATATATTGTGGTGCAACAATATCATCAGCATCTACAAAAGAAATATATTCTCCAGTTGCAACAGAAATCCCAAAATTTCTAGCCTCACTTACACCACCATTATCAATATGATATACTTTTATCCTAGGCTCATTCTGTGCAATTTCATCTAAAATTTCGGCACTTTTATCTGTCGATCCGTCATCTATAACAACAACTTCAAGCTCGTTATACGTTTGATTTAAAAGACTCTTAATACATCTGTTTAATACGTGTTCCGCATTATAGACCGGAACAATTATACTAACTAATTGGTTTTTATAATTCATTGTGACATAACTCCTTCTCGGTATTGTCAACCATCTTATAAGATATTTTTATCAAAAATGATTCTACTAAACTCTAACAAAAATACATTATAAACTAAATACAGTGCTGTCGGCTCCAATAAAGCATAAATTGCATAAACACTAAAAATAATTACAAGACAAATATTTTTACTTTTAACATTTTCTCTAATACATAATAAATATAAACTCATAGTTGCCAGAAATGCTAGAATTCCTTGTCCTAACAGAATTGTTAAATATGAATTATCAAGAAAATAGTAGCCATATGGAAGCCCTGGTAATTGCGTCCATCCACCTTGTATTAAAATATTTCCAAATAGGTTCACGTCATATGCTGAAAAATAAGATTCTATCAGTATTATTCTTGACAACAATGAACTTCCTACAATAATATCCCGATGTCCCCATAAATACCATATTATTAAAACCGTTAACAGTATTCCTAAAGCGATTCCTACTTTAATAACTAGTTTCAAATACCGATGACTCGGTCTAAATTTACTGTTTTCAAAAAAATATAATAGTGCAATTGCTAGAATCGATAAAGCAAACGCTGTATATGACTTGCAATACAGAAATGTTATAATCGTTGCTGCTAATGCAATAACATACTTTTTAATTCTTTTTTTATCAATTGTTAAGTAAAGATACATGCAAATCCAACTAAATATCATTATTCCAAATCCATTTGCATGCGTAAATCCCCCTGAATATCTTATTCCTCCTGAATCATACCTAATATATTCTGCATTTTTAATTATGCCGATTGTTGCTAATGCCCACAAAAAAATAAGTATAACAGTCTGAATCTTAAATATTTTTTTTATCAAAAAATGTGTATCGAGATTTTGAGCAGCAAATAAAATCAACATAAAATCTAAAAAGCCCGGAGATTTCGTACTATAATACACTCCAATTCCAATAAAGAGAAGAATCCCCATTACAAACAATTGTTTCCAACTATACTTGTAATTATTAGCAATCAAAATGGCACAAATAAATAATATAATCAAATGCATGAATAGCGTCATATAGTTTAACGTTTTCTCATCAAACAAATTTACTACAGTAGTGCCTGCAAAAATCAAGTTTTTTATAAGAAAAACTGTATACATCCCTATAAATAACGAATACTTGTTTATTGTATATCTTAACATTTTATATGTTTTTTCACGGCTTTCTATTGTTCTACTTTGCATTTCATTCATTTTTATCACCAAATATTCCCTCTAATATGAAAAACTAATGCTTCAAGATTTTAATTTTTTTCTGATTTTCCCCCATAAACTTGGCGAAAAATAATATCCTAAATAATCTACTTTTTCTTTTACACTCGGTGTCATTAACATATATCGAATATTCTTTCTAATTCCTTGTTTACAAGTCAAATAAAAAGGACTTTGCTTTTCAAGTTCCTTTATGTAATAAACACACTGACGTCCATATGCACCTTTAGCTGATTCACTAATTCGTCGATTATCATTAAATAAGAATGCAACTCTGTT
This sequence comes from uncultured Ruminococcus sp., assembly GCA_934359255.1. Classification (GTDB taxonomy): domain Bacteria; phylum Bacillota; class Clostridia; order Lachnospirales; family Lachnospiraceae; genus Oliverpabstia. Next base: position 153,598 of record CAKRLG010000004.1, on the reverse strand, counting down.
CCACGCTTTTAAGCAGGTCATTCTGCCTTCCGTCATTTCTCCATGCGCGGCGGAATTTTCATAAATAACATAATTGTAATATAGGCTATTTGAATAAAAAACCCTTTTGCTGCGTTTAATACACTTAGCAAAATAGTATGTATCCTCACCCACTATTAAATCTGTATCAAAAAAAATCCCATCTATAATTGACTTTTTATATAAGATTCCCCATACTACACCAAATGCATATTGTTCCAAAAAGGAAAATTTAGTTTCCAAGTCTATTTGCTGTACTTTAGATTCAGAAGACTTGTTAGATGAATCCGCAATAAGTTCATTATTAATAACTTGCCAATTTTTTGCATTTGTAATCAACATATCCGAATCTTTTTGAAGTGCAACAAGGATCATTTCTTCACACATTGTTGAATCTATCCAATCATCGGAATCAACAAACATAACATAATCTCCCGTAACCTTTTTAAGGGCATAATTTCTAGCTACTGAAACCCCGGCATTTTCTGTATGCCAAACTTTAACCCTATCGTCTTTATGGGCATACTCATCACAAATTTCACCACTTCTATCACACGATCCGTCATCCACAATGATAACTTCAAGTTCAGTATACGTTTGCCAAAGGATACTATCTAGGCAACGCCCAATATATTTTTCTGAATTATAAACTGGAACAATTATACTAATCTTACTATTCATACTTTGCTTTCATCCTTGCTTCCCATATTTCAACCAATATTCTTGCCGGGAAATTCATTATAATAGCATATATAACTACTTTTCTACGTCTTTCTAAATAATTATTTCCCCATATATATTTTTTATGTTTTTTAAGTTCACCTTTCAAATACTTTGCACACTCTTTTGCTTCTTTAGACGAGTTGTCTTTGTAGCTCTGAAGTATATTCATCAAAACAGCTTTAAGATAAAATGCTTCTGTTTCATTATCGAATTTGTGTTCATTGGCATGTGAATAATCTATCATATTCTGAATAAACTCAAGCATATCCAATTTATTTTTGTTAAATCTTGAATTTACAATGCTGCTATTACGTTGAAAGTAAAAATATAGTTCTTTGTTTGATATCACACACTGTTTGCTCTTTATAAATAATGGAAGACTTACCGCCACATCCTCATATAATTTATTCACAGGAAAACGAATGTCTTTGAAGAGTTCTTTTCGATATAGTTTCTGCCAAACCATACATCCGAATTTCTCTTGGGTAAACAATTCCCGTAGAGCCTCTTCATTTTCTAATATTTCCAAATCTTTCTGAGCAGAATAGTGACGCTTTTGATTATTTTCATTCACCAATGTGTATCCACAGATAGAAATATCCGAATTAGTAGATATTAGATTTGTTAATAATTGCTCGATAAAACTTTCCTCAACCCAATCGTCACTATCTATGAAAGCAATATACTCTCCTTTTGCCATATCAAGTCCTACATTTCTTGCATCTGAAAGGCCGCCATTTTCTTTATGTATCACCTTAATTCTCTTGTCTTGCTTTGCATATTCATCACAAATTTGTGGACACTTATCCGGGCTTCCATCATCAACTAATATGATTTCAATAGAAGTGTATGTCTGATTTAAAATACTCTGAATACATCTATCTATTTCATTTTCCACCTTATAAACTGGAACAATAATGCTAACAATATCTTCCTTCACAAACATACCTCGTATCACCCTTCTAATAGCATTGACTCATAATTTCTTCTGTCATATTTTTTTCAGTCATGATTGAAGCAAATTTAACAATATTTGCATTCATCTCAACTAACTTTTCGAAAGTTAATCCTTTAATAGCCTCGTATAGCTTTTCCTCATCCATATTTTCAATGATAATGCCACCTTTGTCCGGAATAATGTCTTTTGCTCCTACATGATCACTAACGATTACTGGCACACCATAGCTTAATGCCTCCAATACTGTATAACCAAATGTTTCATACCAAATGCTTGGTGCAACCAGCACATCCGTTTCATCAAAAATCTTCTCTAAATCGGAATAATCATATCGTCCATGAGTATTCATATAAGACGGTATTTCCTCTAACTCAAAGAAAACATTCAAACTGAACTGTCGACTCTTACTCTCCCACAAGCGATCCAATGCCTTTTTTAAAACAAAGTATCCTTTCCCAGCACTAGCCGGACTCATATATGTTATTCTCAACTTGTCCTGTGTAAATTTCTTAGTCTTTCTGTGGTCTTGAATATCCGCATGAGAAATAGAGATTACTTTCATGTTATTTACATTGTATATAGATGAAAATACGGTCTTTGTAACACTACTGTTTGTGTGAATCACATCTATGAATTTCAACATTTCACCGTAATATGTTCTCAAAACTTTGTAATCGTCAGCAACCGTTGTAACCAAATCATTGCTAACCTGCAAAAGACTTTCTCCACTTAAATACTGATCTCTGTGTCCCTTTCTCAGTTTTTTTACAAGAGCACTGTTTTTCAATAGACGATACAATGGGTGCTGTAACAGATAAATTTTCTTAAGGGATAAGGCTGTCAAATTACATTTAGGGCATTGCTCACATGATTCCACGGAATTACACGGTTCACCATCACGAAACATTGTAACCTTAGGACAAATTGCGAAAAAATCATGAACTGTAAACACTGTTCTAATATTCATCTCTTTCGCCACTTCTAAAAATTCCTTATGTAATCCCATAAGAGTATGAACATGAATCACATCCGGATTGAATTCCATTAGAATTTGCTTATAAGCATTTTTCTCACATGGTTTGCAAAACTCCCGTATCTCAACAATTCCTTCGTCATAGGAAACCGGAAGCGGATTTATAATCTCATAGCTTCCTATACCATTGTTTGACTTTCGTTTCCTCACACAAACCTTCCTATCAAACAGCCGCATCTGACCTGGCCACATCAATGCCACATCATGTCCCATTTTTTGTTGTTCAGCCATTATATCTATACAAAACTTTGTCATTCCACCAGTTCTATAAGGCGGAAATCCAAGTGCATAATGTAGTATTCGCATATCGTAAAATCCTTCTTATTCATTTCTATATTAAAAAAGTTTTCTCATATCTTTCTGCAATATGATTCCAGCTATAAGTATCAGCAATACGTTTTTTTGCTTTTTCTCCTAGTTTATCAATTTCCTCTGCACTCATTTGATCTGCCTTTTCAATTAAACTTGCCAAATTTCCTGCATCTTTTGTCCAATACAATGCATTATCCTCTGCTACTTCTTGGTTAAACCCAACTTTTAACAAAAGATTCAGCTTTGTACTTCCTAGTGCCTCTAAAAGCGATGGATTGGTTCCACCGACTTCATGTCCATGGAAGTATCCGTATGCATCTTCTCTAATCTTCTTAAGCAGTTCCTGATCATACACAGTCCCCACAAATTTAATTCTTGAGTCTGTCTTATAATGCAGTTTCTGCTCCAACTCATCCAAAAACTTGTCATTAACATTCGTTATAATTGCAAAATTCTTCTTACTATTACTTTTCATAAATTCACGAATCATGGTTTCATAATTGTTCTCAGGAACAAATCTACCTACAACCAGATAAAATTCTCCTGGTGTCAGACCTTTTTCATGATACCAAGACAACAACTTCTCGTCGTCATCACTTAATACGCTCTTACATGTATCTGCACCATAGGCAATAAATGTAGTCTCTGGATTTCTCCCCTTAATCCCCTTACCATCATAGCATTCATGAATATACTTCTCGATATTTACTGAATCACAGATTGCCAGATCACAATGCTTAACCATCATTTGCTCAGAAATCTTCCAGTATTTCCGAATCGGTGCTGACCATTTAGCTCTCATCCACTCATGTCCATCTGGATTTAAATAAACTTTTCCGCCCAGTTTATGTATCTTGTTATAGAAATACCCCATGAGTGGTCCGATACGACAAGCAAGTATATATACAATAGGTTGTTCTATATGATTCTTCTCAATATATTTGCAGCAATACTTAAGTGCTGCAACATCGTAGTAGATTGCAACTGCTGGTCCAATGTTCGGAACCTTGATTTTGAAACAGTGAGCATTCTGAAATTCAAATTCAGAATCGCTTATTTTTGTCACACCCTCCAGTTTGGTTTCATCCATGCAGCCGTCTCCATTTGCCTTGCAAGCTACATGATATTTAATATTTGCATTATTTTGATGATACTGTGTAAGTTTATAAACAAATGTTTCATATCCTCCATACGCTCCCAGCGATTTGGAGCCGACAATAAATACATGCTGCATTTCTCTAACCTCTTCTTTTGATTTTATCTTTATATAATAAAAACTCCGGGGTGATGAATCTCACATCACAGCTCCACCACCCAAGTGCCGCTCCCCGAAATACTATTCACCTTTATATTCTCTGTTTTCTTTTTTCATCTCTCACTTTTTACTTTTTTCTCATTAGACAAAGCAAACAGCGGCTGGTTTTTTATGCCTTCCGCTGTGCCATATACTCTGCACCACTTACGTGATGTCCAGACCTGTTATAGCAGGTAACCGTACAACCACTCTGTACCATTCTTGTGCAAAGTTCTTTTACTACAATTTCTATTCCGCCTTCTCTGCTCAATCGTTTTTGACCAAACATAGAATTTTCCATTTTTCTCTTACATCGACCCATCCCGCTTAATCACCGAAACCACTGTCTTCCAGAGTATCCGAATATCCATTCCGACATTCCACTCGCTGATATACTCTGTATCCAGTTTCACAACCTCTTCAAAATCGGTGATCTCACTTCGACCACTCACCTGCCACATTCCGGTAATGCCTGGTTTGATCGCAAGTCGTGCTCTGTGATGAAGTTCATACTTATTCCACTCATCCAGTGTCGGCGGACGGGTTCCCACGATGCTCATGTCACCCTTCAGGACATTAAAAAACTGTGGAAATTCATCCAGGCTGGTGACACGGATGAAGTTTCCGATACCGGTTTTCTTCGTTCCGTCCGGCAGGATCTCATTTCCGATCACACGCGGATCAAAGTCCAGTTTGAACATCATGCCATCGCTGACACGGTTCTGTTTCATCAGTTCGGCTTTGCGTTCTTCCGCATCCATATACATGCTGCGGAATTTGTACATTTTAAATTTCTTACCGTTTTTACCGACACGTTCCTGGGCGAAGAAGATCGGACCCGGGGACTTCAGGTAAATGACAGGACCTACAAACAAAGTAATCAGCAGAGTCAACAGACAGCCAGCCAGACCACCGACGATATCGATCGCACGTTTCATAAACATCTGTTTTGAAGACGCATAGTTGATACTGGTTGTCAGGACGGTATACGGTCCGACTTTTTCCACCAGCTGTTTGTTACCACCCATTGCCTCGGAGACTTTCGCCAGATTCAGATGTACGGTTACACCGGCTTCTGTGAACTGTTCCATCAGAGAATACGGATAAGGAATATTCGTCGCCGGAATGACAAATACTTCGTCAATCCATTCTCGGCAGACATAAGCGGCTGCATTTTTTTCGTTGGCTACCACTGGGACACCTGCGATTCTGGTACCGCAGAGATCATCATCGATAATTGCCAGACCGGACAATGCAAAACGCTCATAGTTATTTTCCCGGATATTGTGGATGACCTGCTCTGCCATATCCTTTGTTGTCACGATCAGCAGGGAACGGTTTCCTTCACTCATCCGGCTACGAAGAACTTTTTTCCAGATGATCCGAACGATATAAGTGAGAATCGCATAGATCACACCGGTCAGATACAATGCGGTTCTGGAATATGCCTGACCTTCCTGCATCGTAAACAGATACAGCACTGCGATCAGTTCCACCAGGATCGCATGTTGTACCGTCGCTGCGAACTCTTTAAAATATCCCCGTTTCAAAACATTGGATAATGTCTCACAGAAAAACATCACCGCAATATCCAGCAATTCCATAAAAATCGCCATGTTCCGGTATAGTGGAACCATGTAAGGATTACTGCTGTCATGCCGGATCACATAGGCAAGCAGGAATGCGATCTGAAGACAGATCATATCCAGCAAAATAAAATCAAAGTGTTTTAACCAACCCTTCGAGTCTTTTTTGTACATCTTTTTGTTTTCCCCCTCAGAAAACGAGAGCTTTCCTTATGTTCTCTCATTACTTTTTCTTTACTTATTTATCATACTATCCAAAAGTATAACTCACGTTTTGTGCATTTTCAATATAAGTTTAAATCTTTTTGCATGAATTGCTCTTTTTCGTCGTTTTTCAATTTTTTTATCCTGTATCTGACATTTTTCTGTATAAACTTACGGTATCTCTGTTTTCTCCGGTGCTCTGTGGGGTTCAGACAAGCCACCGTTTCATTTTCCCGGATACCATACAGAAAAATGAGCAACGACCATCCCCAGCCATTGCTCATTGTCTGTTATAATACTTTTGATAAGAATTCCTGCAGTCTCGCATTTTTCGGATGTGCGAAGAATTCTTCCGGTGTATTTTCTTCCTGGATCTTTCCTTCATCGATAAAAAGTACTCTGGTGGCCACTTCTCTGGCAAAGCCCATCTCGTGAGTGACAACCACCATGGTCATGCCTGTCTGGGCCAGTTCTTTCATGATCTCCAGTACTTCTCCAACCATCTCCGGATCCAGCGCGGAAGTCGGCTCGTCAAAGAGCATCACATCCGGATTCATCGCCAGGGCTCGTGCGATGGCAATACGCTGTTTCTGTCCACCGGAAAGGCTGTCCGGGTATGCATCCGCTTTGTCCGGAAGTCCGACACGGGCGAGAAGTTCTTCCGCTGTTTTCGCAGCTTCGTCTTCTTTCATCAGTCCGAGAGTAACCGGAGCCAGCATAATATTTTCCTTGACGGTCTTATGTGGAAACAAGTTAAACTGCTGAAATACCATACCGATTTTCTGGCGATGACGGTTGATATCGACTTTCGGATCGGTAATATCCACACCTTCAAAAAGGATCTTACCACCGGTAGGAACTTCCAGAAGGTTCAGAGAACGAAGAAAAGTAGATTTTCCGGAACCGGAAGGACCGATGACCGCTACCACTTCGCCCTGACAGATATCCGTGGTGATACCGTCCAGAACCTGATTATCGTCGAATCGTTTTTCCAGTCCCTGTACCTGCAATAAAACTTTTCCTTTATTTGCGGTCACTTTTTCTCAACCTCCTCTCCAGTTTACTCATAAAGTGCGTCAGAATCGTTACCAATACCCAGTAGAACACAGCCGCAGAAATCAGCGGTACAAATGCGCTGTAAGTACGGCTCTGTACCAGTGTCGCTGCTTTCGTGATATCGGTCATACCAATGTAACCGATGATTGATGTCTCTTTCAACAGCACGATCATCTCATTGATCAACGCCGGCAGCACGTTTTTAAATGCCTGCGGCATGATGATCAGCTTCATCGTCTGCCCGGAACTAAGTCCCAGACTCCGTCCGGCCTCCATCTGTCCTTTATCGATAGACATGATACCCGACCGCACGATCTCCGCCACATACGCACCGGAGTTAATACCAAATGCCACACCACCAACGATAACTTCATTTACCGCGACGGAAGCAAAAATAACAAAGTTAAAAATCAGCACCTGAACCATCGTAGGCGTACCACGGATAACACTCAGATACACCTTACAAATCGCATTCAGCACCTTCAGCTTCCCTGTCTGCTCATAAGTCGACCGGATAATCGCCACCGTAAACCCAAGCACCACACCAATACAAAGTGCCAGCACCGTAATCAGCAACGTATTCCGCAAACCCGTCAACCACCAACTGGAAGCCCCATTATCCACAAAATACCTGTGAACCCAATGACTTAAAGATCCCATATCGTTTCCCTTACACTCCTTTTACAAGGTCTTTTCGTATATTTTTCACTTCATCTCTCATATCCCGGGGATTATCTTTCACCTTACAAAGCCTCACTAACATAAAAGCCATCCCCATTGTCAGAAAATATATTTTACATCCTCCCGTCTGCGAAGGTTCTCTGGAGTCTTCCATACGCAGACCATCTGGGCCGGCCGGTCCTTAGGCAGCGTATTTTGCTGCCTTAGTACCGCTGCCAGGACCAGCTGAGCGAGAGCGGGTCGGAGTATGGAAGACTCCAGAGAACCCCTCCCGGGTAGCCACCCATTTATTTTCTAACAATCACAACCTGAGACGCATTCGCATAAGTATCCGTAAAATCAACACTCTCTTTTCTCTCATCTGTCACAGTCATACCAGCCGCACCAAATTCAGCCTTACCACTGGAAACTGCTGCCAGGATAGATTCGAATGCCATATCGTCAATCTTCAAATCATAACCCATCTTGTCGCAGATTGCTTTCGCCATATCTGCATCGATTCCTACAATATTATCTCCCTCTTTATACTCCCATGGCTCGAATTCTGCATTAGTAGCCATGGTCAGAGTACCGTTGGTATACTCGGTTCCTTCCGGAGTCTCGTACTGATAGCTTCCCTGGTCATCACCGATGTAGTTTGCCATGATCTTATCCAGAGTGCCATCCTCTTTCAGTTCCTCGATAGCCGCATTCATTTTCTCTGTCAGTTCTGTATTTCCTTTTTTCAGACAGATCGCATATTCTTCCGGCTCCCAGATATTTTCTACGATCTTCAGGTCATCGTTGGCATCTACAAACTTCTGAGCCGGCAGAGAGTCGATCACAACCGCATCGATCTTACCGGTCTTCAGAGCCTGGATGGCATCCGCACCTTTGTTATAACGTTTCATCTGAGAATCACTTGCTACTGCATCGCTGGCATAGCTGTCTCCGGTAGTACCGGTCTGCACGCCGATGGTCAGATCTTTCAGATCATCAACGCTGGATACCTCTACCTGTTTTTTGCTGCCGCATCCGAACATGGATACTGCCATAATACCTGTCATTGCAAATACAACTGCCTTTTTCATACTCTTATCCTCCTGTTATTCTTGTGTACTCACGAATCTGCATATAGTTTTCCGTCTGATTCATCCTTCTGCATATCTATACAGTGTGAGTGCATTTTTATACTAATTAAAATCTTCTTTATTATAACAGCTTTTTATTTTTTTGCAACCGGGAATTCCTGCCTGTAGGGTTCTTTTTCAGACACGCTCTAAGAAAATCTTTCTTTTATCAGCCGGTCACCGTTCCGGATCCGCTTTTCCCAGTCCGGGAAGTCTTCTTCCAGAATCTCCCGGAAAGCCTGGTATTCATCAAGAAGTCCCTGACCGTGGAGGACACGATAGGCTCCGGCATCACTTCCGAGAGCAAGTTTTGCTCCGAGCTGATACCCGCGGAGTAATGCTTTTTTCTGTCCTTCCCAGATATTTTTCACTACTTGTTCCGGAAACCGTCCGTCTTCGAGAAGATTTTTTACTGTTACTATCGTAGGTACCCAGACAGCATCGGAAGTTGCAAGTGCCTGAAGCGCATCTTCGTCGCAGAAGTTTCCATGTTCGATACTGTCCACACCTGCGAGAGCTGCTGCCCGGACTGCCTGACTGCCGTTTGTATGTGCCATGACGGGGAAACCTTCTTCATGGGCAATATGGATCAGTTCGTGGATCTCACTGTCGGCAAGTGAAGGTTCCGTCAGACCTCCATGAGTAAAGTCCATGATGCCGGAGATCATAATTTTCACGAAGTGTCCGCCCTGCCGGCGCAGATCCCCGATCAATTCCCTGTACTCCTGCATGGTTTCGTAACCTCTTCCCACGATCGCTCCGTAGTGCCCCTTTTTGTGAATGGCAAAGATCGGTGTCCGGTAGGTGATCCCATAGGCAGGTGCCAGTTCCATCGTCCGTTTTGATGTTCCGTAGATATCCCCACCTTCCCGCAACCAGGTGATTCCGCGCTTCCGGTATTCCGCAAGATGCGCGTGGATCACCCGGTCGCAGACACCATTTTTCTGGTCGGCTACGGCTTTTTTATAGTCTGTGCCGTTCATGAAAATGTGCATGTGGGCTTCGCCGTATGGGAATTGGTTAATTGCTTTTCTTTGTAACTGTTGTTTCATATCCTTTATCGCCTGTCCTCGCTATCGTTCTCTTTCGATTTTTTATCAATATCAACATATAAAATACTTGAATTCTTTGATACAAAGTGATAATATTTAATCAAACAGAAAGCACTCACTCCAATGGTGGATGCTCCGAGTTTAGGCTTTAGAATATGTCCTTACGGACATTGCCTATCCTGTGGGAGAGACAGGATAGGCTTTTTTATTTTCGTTTCTTTCTCTTATCGAAAAAGGTAAACAACGCTACGAACAAGTTGCCAAGGGCTATTAATAATGCCAATATCCCAATAACAATTGAAAGAATTTCATAAGCTGTCATCGCGCCACCTCCCTTCTTATGTATTCCGCTAAGCGGTACCATAACCTCGGGAGGCTACCACCCCGTCATGAGTGCTTTCCTTAAAAAACATTTTATCACACATACGGTATTTTTCGCAAGAACATTTCTGTATTTTTCTATTATCGTCTAATCTCTCCGATCATCGATCATATACAGTAACGCATTGCAAATGCACGCTGCAATATTGCTTCCGCCTTTTCTTCCCCGTGCCACGATATATGGGACGTCCGCTTTCATGATCAGTTCTTTGGACTGTACCACGTTGACGAAGCCTACCGGGACACCGATGATCAGTGCCGGATTCAGTTTTCCCTCTTCGATCAGTTCGTAGAGGCGCACCAGAGCAGTCGGAGCGTTACCGATGGCAAAGATCAGTGGTTTATCCAGCTGTGCTGCCTTGTCCATACTTGCGGTGGCTCTTGTGGTTCCGTTTGCTTTTGCTGTGGCTGCCACGTCTTCATCAGACATAAAGCAGTAAACCTCTCCGCCATAGCGAGCGAGGGCACGTTTATTGATGCCGGATTTTCCCATCTGGGTGTCGGTAACGATGCAGGCACCCTGGCGGATCGCATCCATGGCTTTTGCCACAACATTTTCAGAAAAACACAGACTGTCCGCATATTCAAAGTCTGCACTTGTATGGATACAGCGTTTGATGATCAGTTCTTTGTCCGGGTCCAGCTTCCGGTCACCCAGTTCTTCCGTGATAATTTCAAAGCTTCTGCGTTCAATATCTCTTGGTTTTACATTTTCCAGTTCTATTTTCATAACTTATACCCCTGCTTCCAGAATCTCATATATTGCCTTCATATCCAGATGTTCCCGCAGTGCTGCTGCCAGAATATCGTACTGTGTCTCCTTGAACGTCTGGAAATCCACACCTTTCATATCTGAAGTATCGATTCCCTTCTTTTCTCCCAGTGCCCGGATCACAGCCTCCGCCACACCTTCTTTGTCAAATACACCGTGAACATAGGTGCCATAGACACGGGAAGTATACGCACCATCCTGTTTTTCCTGTGTGGTCCCTGCATGATCCCGGATCGTTGTCAGCGGGGATGCACCTTCACGTAAAGTCGTCACACCCATGTGAATCTCATACCCTTCCAGCTCCACGCCGGAAAGCTGGGAAAGTTCGCCCTCTACCTGTCCGAATGTACCGCTGACTCTGGTTCTGGTCTTTCCGTCTGCAAATACGGTATCCATCGGTAGCAGTCCCATCCCTTTCATGGTTCCTCCCGCTTCCACGCCGTCCGGATCGGAAAGCGTTTCCCCTAACATCTGGTAGCCGCCGCAGACACCGAAGATCACTGTTCCTGCTGCTGCCAGTTTGAGGACTGCCGCTTCCATGCCGCTCTCCCGCATCCACTGCAGGTCTCCCATGGTATTTTTTGTTCCCGGAAGAATCACCATATCCGGATGCTTCAGTTCATGAATATGTTTTACATACCGAAGAGAAACTCCCGGAATATTTTCAAATGGATTAAAATCTGTAAAATTAGAGATCCGTGGAACTCTGATCACAGCGATATCGATCTGTCCCACCTCCTGCTGACTTTCAAACCGCTCCGTCAGACTGTCTTCGTCTTCCACCTCGATCTGCAGGTACGGTGCCACGCCAACTACCGGGATGCCACTTCGTTCTTCCAGCATCTCCACACCAGGATCAAGAATGGTTTTGTCTCCGCGGAATTTGTTGATGATCAGTCCCTTTACCATCTCTTTTTCCTCATCCTCCAGAAGCATCACCGTACCGATCAGCTGGGCAAATACGCCACCGCGGTCGATATCTCCCACCAGAAGCACCGGTGCTTTTGCAAGTTTTGCCATCCCCATATTGACGATATCATCCTGCTTTAAGTTAATCTCCGCCGGACTTCCTGCCCCTTCGATGACAATGATATCATTTTCTGCCGCCAGAGTATCATAGGCCTTCATAATATCCGGGATCAGTTTCTTTTTGTAGGCAAAATAATCCCGTGCACTCATATTTCCAAGGACTTCACCGTTTACGATCACCTGGCTGCCCACATCATTGGTGGGTTTTAACAGGATCGGATTCATCAGAACAGACGGCTTGATGCCTGCCGCTTCCGCCTGCATCACCTGTGCCCGTCCCATCTCCAGTCCTTCTTCGGTGATAAAGGAATTCAGTGCCATGTTCTGTGATTTAAACGGTGCCACCCGATAGCCATCCTGTTTAAAGATCCGGCACAGTCCGGCTGCCAGCAGGCTTTTTCCTGCGTTGGACATGGTTCCCTGTATCATAATTGCTTTTGCCATGATTTATCTCCTCACTTTCCGAATCTTCTCTAATAATTGTTCGTTTTCTGTATGCAGCTTCACTGCGATCCGATAACAGCCTTTCCAGAGTCCCGGATAATTGCTGCAATCCCGGATCATTACACCTTCCTGCAGAAGTTTTTCATACAGATCAGCCTCTCCCTCAAAAAACAGATAATTTGCCTGGGAGTCCAGCACCGGATATCCCATTTTCATCAATCCCTCCCGCAGGAATTGCTGTTCCTGAAAGATCAGTGTTCTTGCCTTCTCCACATAAGCCGTTTCCCTCAGCGCCGCAGTTCCGGCTTCCTGCGCCGGTGTGGATACATTCCATGGCTGCAGCTGAGCTTCGATCTGTGTCATCAGTGTTTCACCGGAGGTAATTCCATAGCCCAGTCGTAATCCTGCCATCGCGTACCGTTTGGTAAATGCTTTCAGAAGGAACAGATACTTCTTTCCTTTCAGTTCACCTTTTAAGGTATGTACTTCCGGTTCCGGAACAAAATCAAGAAAGCACTCATCTACCACCAGATAAATCTGTCGTTTTTCACAAAGGGTTACAATTTCTCGGAGAAGTTTCGGATCCATCAGAATACCGGTCGGGTTGTTTGGATTACACAGAAAAACCATTTGCAGATCTTCTTTTTGCAGTCTGTCCAGAATCCTGTCCTGCAAAGTAAATCCATCTTCTTTTTTCAGGATCTCTCTGTTCACCTCACATCCCACAGCTTCCAGAGCCTGGGCATATTCTGCAAAAGTAGGTGCCAGTACCAGCGCCCTTTTCGGCTTTACTGCCTGCACCAGTGCAAAGATCAGTTCTGCCGCCCCGTTTCCACAGATCAGCCATTCCACCGGAACCTGTTCATATTCCGCCAGTGCCTGCTTCAGTTTTTCCTGACAGGCATCCGGATAATGACAGACCCGTTCCATGCTGTCTTTTGCCGCCCGGATAACTCCGGGCGGTGTTCCCAGCGGATTGATATTAGCTGAATAATCCAGCACATCCGGGTGGCGGTAGATATCTCCGCCATGTATGTATTCTTTCATGAGTCCGTTGTTTCTCCTTTTTCGTATCTGTTTTTTCTTTTATTGGTATATTGTAACTATTCAGCAGGTAGCATTCTACGAGGTGTTTTGGCATGTTTTTGTCAAAATGCCATCACCGAAGGTGATTAGAAATGCTTTTTGACTCGTAACTGTGAAGATACTGAACAGTTATGGTATATTTATATAAACACGCAGACCAGAACACGCACCAGTCCAAATACCACAAGTGACAGTACCGTTCCTGCATACATCAGTTTATGAGATCTGATGATATCCTCAATCTCTACTTTCCGGATCGGATCACCGATAAATGGTTTTTTATGCAGTTCTCCAAAATACCAGGCATCTCCTGCCAGCTGGATATCCAGTGCACCGGCCATCACAGCTTCTGTCTGAGCAGAGTTCGGGCTGGCGTGTTTTCTGCGGTCGCGAAGATAGATTTTCTTTGCATTTTTTCCATCCATACCGATCAGCCAGGCTCCTGCGATCATCAGCCAGGCGGAAAGTCTTGCCGGAATGTAATTCAACACATCGTCCAGTTTTGCAGCTGCCGTTCCGAAATACTGGTATCTGTCGTTCACATAACCTACCATGGAGTCCATGGTATTCACGCTTTTATAGGCAAAGCCCAGAACTGCGCCGCCGATCATCATATAAAAAAGCGGGGCAATGATACCGTCGGAAGTATTTTCTGCAACGGTTTCAACTGCTGCTTTGGTTACGCCTTCTTCGGTCAGATTCTGCGTGTCGCGTCCCACGATCATCGATACAGCGTAACGGCTTTTTTCAATATCTCCGGTTTGCAGCGCATCGTAGACTTTTTTACTCTCGTCACGAAGGGATCTTGCCGCAAGCAGCTGATAACACATAAAGCTCTCCAGTGCCACCCCCAGCCAGGTACGGAATCCATACGCCAGATGCAGGATCAGCCACGGGACAAAAGACGAAGCCGCCACGATCCCCACCACCAGCAATCCTCCGGCGATCCGTTCTCCTGTTTTTGTTTTCGGAAATATCTTCCGCAGGATCTTCTCTAAAAATGTGATCCCATGTCCGATGATACGCACCGGATGATACAGCCATCTGGGATCTCCAAAACACAGATCCATAAGGAATCCCAGTACTACTGCAAGTAATGTCCACTTCATCTTTTTTTCCTCTTTCTGTAGCCATCTGCTTTTTTGCAGTTACGCCTTTTCTATTTCTGTTCTTATTATCTACACTACTGTTGTTTTGTCATTTGTATCGGATTTACCCCTCGCAGCACCGGCTGTTGTCCTGATGCATCGATCCACGCAGCCAGATCTGCCTCTGCTTCATATCCTTCTCCATTGCCCACATGCCATTCATAAAAGGCTTTTTTTCTATCTGCGAACCGTTCCAGCACAGCCATGATAATGCCTCCATGGACGACAAAAGCAGCGGATTCTGTTCCGGCTTCCGCGCAGAGCTTCAGTCCTTCCAGAAATCCCTGACAGGCTCTGTCCCGAAATTCCTGTGGATCTTCCCCTCCCGGGAAGGGCAGGGTTGCATTGCTGTCCACCCAGGCCTGATACTCGGCATCGCCGGTCATTTCCTTCCAGTTTTTGTTTTCGAATCTTCCGAAATCACATTCTCTCAGGTTCTGAATCACCTGCTGCTCCTGGCCCGGATAGATACAGGCCGCTGTCTGACGACAGCGAAGCAGGGGGCTTACAAAAAGTCGTTCTGCTTTCGGATAGTTCTGTTTTTTCAGCCGTTCCTGATCCTCTTCCAGAACCGGTTCATCGGTGATCCCGATATAGCGATTCAGCTGATTCCCGGGTGTTTTCCCATGCCGGATCAGATATATTCTCATCTGTTTTTCTCCTTTTCTCACTTGAGCCGTGTTCCGATTCCACAGCAGACGCGCACCACCTGAGTTGCATGTGCCGCAAGTTTTGTACATACCCGACCGCATGCTTCTCTCCATTCCCGGTCTTTTGCCTCCATCGGGACGATTCCGTAGCCTACTTCATTGGTTACGATGATCAGGTCGGGATTTTCTTTCCATATTGTTTCTGCGAGGTCCCGGACCGATCTTCCTTCGTCCAGTTCTCTGCGGATAAAGAAGTGGAAATGATGGACTGCTTTTGCTGTTTTCAGATCTTCTATAGTGCAGGTCTGACCGTCTTTCCAGTCGGGATCGGTCAGGTTGTATGTTTTCGATGCGTAAGATTGTTTGCCTTGGTAAGCACCGCCGATTATTAATATCATTGTTGGTTCTCCTTTTTTACGTTATCAAAGGGTAAAAAATTAAGTTTGTTGGGTAGGTTGTGGTGGATTCGGTCGATTGCTCATCGCCTCGCGGCCGCGGGTCTGCGCTCGGTCTGAGCCTGTAGTCTCAGACTCGTGCTCGACAAGCGCTGGCTGCGAGGCGATGAGCAATCGACCGAATCCATTCAAGAGTACTGGCTGGGACATAAAAACATTTCGATAGCAAATGCACTTTTATGTCTTCTATATGCGACTTTTCCCATATAGATTAAAAATGTTACTTACCTATTGTATCACGTTCATGATTCTCGTACCGAGCATATCTGTTCACCTCATCATTTTTCAGACTACTCGATCACCCCCATACCAGCCACTCCGTTCTCCCCCAATAACTATGCCTGGATTTTCCCGTCGTCCCCTCTGCCATACCGCAGCGCTTGTCGAGCACGTGTCTGAGACTACAGGCTCAGGCCGAGCGCAGACCCGCGCGGTATGGCAGAGGGGACGACGGGAAAATCCTCCACAGCCTAGTTATCAATTTTTTCTTTTTTACATCCAAAGTGCTCCCAACACCGCTCCGCAAGCAGTAAACACCTCACACAGCGACAAAAAGCACCCAGCCAGGTCCCCGGTCGTTCCTCCGAAATATTTCATCGCATTCCGATAATAAAGCACATAAACCAGCCCCGCGATTCCATACACCAGAAGGCCAACCTTCCAATCCACCAGTAGCATTCCGATCAGTAACACCACCAGATACACACACATCGTAACCTTCACCCTCTGGTCTTTCGCTCCGCGTGCCATCGCTGATACCGATCCCGTCTTTTTCGCCTTCGGAAATGTCACGATCGCCAGCCCGCTTAATGTCCGTGACAGACAAAACGTAAACGGAATCATTGCAAGCGCCCGCGTACTGATCTGGCTGTATACGCCGTAGTAGAACAGGAAATAAACCACACAGGTAATCACCGCAAATGCTCCGGAATTGGAATCCTTCAGGATCTCCAGCCGACGTTCCCTCTCCTGCCAGGAACTCATCGCGTCTGCCGTATCCAGCAGTCCGTCCAGATGAATCCCACCCGTGATCAACCACGGAATCAGTGTCAGGATCACGGTATAAAAAGCTGCCGAAAGTCCCAGTCGCTCCCCGAACGTCCCCCACAGCCAGGTTACTCCGCCGATGGCGACACCGATCCATGGGAAAAAGCACATGGCATATGCCATATTTTCTTCATTCCATTCACACTGGGGCATCGGGATCTTCGAATACATGGAAAATGCAATCAGAAAACTATGATAAAATTTCTTCATTTTTTCTCTCCTCGCCTGTCTTTTTATGAAAAATCGGAATTCCGTAGACAACCTCTGTGACTGTATCTGCGATCTGCGCCATCTGACAGTTGATCGCACCAAGTTTTTCCAGATACTTTTCTGTCTCCGGATCGTAGGTGATGCCGTCGGAAAAGACCTCGTTCGTCACTACCACCAGATTTTCTGCCTGCTCCAGCAGATGGTGGATTCCATTCAGGATCGCCTTCACAGTATTGTCCCCGGCTCCGCCTTCCTGATAGATCTCATTTGCCGTCAGATTCGACATGCACTCCAGCAGTACATCTGCCCCCTGCGGTATCGTAAGATGCTCCAGATCCGTATAACGCTCAATCGTCGTAAACTTTTTCTCTGCCCGCATGGCGCGATGTCTCGCGATCCTCCGGTGGCTTTCTTCATCAAACGGGTACATCGTCGCAATATAGATTCTGTTATTTCCCTGACAATCCAGGATACACTGTTCTGCAAAAGCAGATTTTCCGCTGCCGCTTCCTCCTGTTACTACATGAAACATCTCTGATTTCCTTCACTTTCTCTTATTACACCAATGGCACATAATTTTCCATCTGATTATCGGAAAACGTACACATATCTCCGTACACCGCCAGTGCCATATCCAGGATCGGATAAATCGTTACCGCTCCGGTTCCCTCACCCAGACACATATCACAGTCTAAAAATACCGGAATATCCAGTGCATCTAGGATCATCACCGTCGCCGGTTCCTTTGATTTATGTGAGGTGATTACATAATCCTTTACCGCAGGGCAGATCCGGATCGCACACAACGCGGCCACACAGGAGATAAATCCATCGGCAACTACCGGAATCCGACAGGCGGCTCCGCCTAAGAAAACCCCCGCCATACCGGCGATATCGAGTCCGCCTACTTTCGCGAGCACATCGATCGGGTCTTCTTTCTTCGGTTTATGCAAGGCAATGGCATCTCTGATCACAGAAATCTTCTTTTTCAGCCCTGCTCCGGAAAGCCCTGCTCCGCGTCCGGTTACCTTTGCCGGATCCTGTTCCAGTAAAACGGCGGTCACTGCACTGCTGGTCGTTGTGTTACCGATTCCCATCTCACCGGTTGCTATGATTCCATACCCTTTTTCTTTGAGTTCTTCCACCATATGAATGCCGACTTCCAGTGCCTGAACAGCCTGTTCTCTTGTCATGGCAGGCTCTTTCGCCATATTTTTTGTTCCGTACATCACTTTATGCTGAAGAATGGTGCTGTCCGTCGCAATCCCGATGTCTACCGGGAAGATATCTGCGCCTGCTTTCTTGCACAGAATACTTGCCGTAGCCTTTTCTTTCAGAAAATTTTCGGCTACGATTTTTGTCACTTCCTGCCCGCTCTGTGTCACACCTTCTTCCACCACACCGTTATCGGCGCACATGACCACCAGAGCTTTTTTCTTCAGGTCCACCCGGGCATTCCCCGTCATACCGGCGATACGAACGACCGTATCCTGCAGCCGTCCCAGACTGTGCAGCGGCATGGCAATATTGTTCCAGTGTGCCAGGGACGCTTCCATGGCTGTCTCATCTGCCGGATGTATCTTCTCCAGTGTTTCCTCTAATGTCATAGTTATGCCTTCCTTTCCTCACAGGTGCGTAAGAACTGTTCCGGCACCTGCAGATTGCTGTAATAATACATATGCGGAAATCCGCTCATTCCCTGTTTGTCACTGTGCATACAGTTCCATGATCGACTGCTCAGGGGTTTCCTGGCCGTATAGCTTTCTCCGCAGTTATCCGAATCGAAATAATGAAATTCATGGGCCCGGATTTCTCCCACATTCTTCCCGAAACAGGTTCCGTCTTCCAGGGTAATATAACCAAATCTGGTAAGCCGGGGCGTACGCCAGGATTTGCCGGGAATAACACCTGCCATTGGCCAGCTGTGTCCTTCCATATCTTCCATCTCCTGATGGAGATACATAAAGCCACCACACTCCGCCATATAGGGAATGCCTGCCTGTACCGCTTCACGGACAGATGCAAGCATTTTTTTATTCTCACTCAGTGCTTTTGCATACAGTTCCGGATAGCCGCCATGAAAAAGCATTCCGTCTATATTTTCCGGGAGTTTTTCATCATGAATGGGAGAAAAGGGAATCAGCTGCGCACCCATTTCTTCCAGAAGTTCCAGGTTATCCTGATAGAAAAAGCAGAACGCCTCATCTTTCGCCAGAGCGATTCTTACGTTTCTTTTTGTATGATAGCCGGTCAGTGGTTTCTGAACTGGAAGTTTCTCTGCATCTTCTGCAAGTTTCAGAAGTCCGTCAATATCCACGGATCTTTCCAGGATCTCTGCCAGTTTCATCAGTTTATCATGCAGATCTGCGATTTCTTCCGGCATCACCAGACCCAGATGACGGCTTTCCAGCACGCAGTCCTTCACCACCGGAACATATCCGTACACCTTCACCGGCAGGGTTTCTTCGATGATCTGCTTTAACCGTGGATACATCATTGGTGATACCTGATTCAGAATCACACCACGGATCTGACTGTCTTCTCTGTATTCCACAAAGCCCTTGACAAAAGCTGCTGCAGACAGACTCATTCCCTTTGCATTTACGATCAGCACCGCGGGGGTTTTTGTGATTCTCGCCACATCATAGGCACTGGCTTTCGGAGAGATTCCTGCAAGTCCGTCATAGTAACCCATCACACCTTCAATCACAGAAATCTCACAGTCTCTTGCATTTTTCTCCAGAAGATACCGCAGGGTATCTTCCTTTGCAAAAAAGCTGTCCAGATTCCTGCTTTTTGTTCCGATCACACGGCTGTGAAACATCGGATCAATATAATCCGGTCCACACTTGAAAGAAGCAACCTGCAGGTTTCGGTTTTTTAATGCCTGCAGCAGTCCGCAGGTGAGCAGTGTCTTTCCGCTTCCGCTTGCAGCTGCCCCGAGAAGGATTCGCGGCACTTTGCATTTGTTATTCATTTGTTTCTTCCTTTCCCCGGCAGGAAATCACATAGACCGGATTCTGTCCCATCATCAGATGATACGATCCCGCTTTTTTGCCTTTTGCGACCTGCACCTGTGCGATATCCACCTGTTCAAATGGCAAAGCATTCAGACAGTTCATGGCCTCTCCTACGGATTCGAGAGCGATGCAGTTGATCACCACACGGATCCCGGGATTCTTCGAAAGAAGCAGCTCCAGGATATCTTTCATGTTACCGGAGGAGCCTCCGATAAAAGCATGAGTCGGTACCGGCAGACCCACACAGGCTTCCGGTGCCAGTCCTTCCTCAATCTCAAGATTATCTGCTGCAAACTTTTCTTTGTTTTTATATAACAGTTCCACAGCCTCCGGTTTTTTCTCGATGGCATATACCTGACCTTCTACCGCCTGCATAGCCATTTCCACAGATACAGAACCGGTTCCGGCTCCTACATCGTAAACAATCGAATGCCGTGTCAGCTGTAATTTTGACAGGGAAATGCTTCGCACTTCCTCTTTCGTCATCGGCACTTTTCCCCGGATAAATGCTTCATCCGGGATCCCATGTGTCACGATGGGTTCTTTTCCCTCTCTGGTAAATAACACCACACTGAGACTGTCCGTCTCAAGTTCTGTCAGCTGCCAGGCATATCCCCGGGTGATCTTTTCTTCCGGGTAGGAAAGCCGTTCGCCCACTTCTACCCGTACATCACCCATGCCGTAGCTTTGCAGCTTCTGACACAATTTTGCGATGCCGTCTGTCGTTCCCACGATTGCAAAAATCTTCCCGTATATACGCAGAAGCCCCGGCAGATTGCACTCTCTTCCATGAAGGCTGACCGGATGGACATCTTCCCACGGTGTTTCCAGCTTTGCGCAGAAATAAATCATGGAAGATATGCCACAGTACACTTTTTTCTGTACCATGGGCAGTTCCCGATGCAATGTCTCCAGTAGTTTTTTGGCTCCGCTGTAGAATCCCACATCTCCTGAGAGAGCAATCGCCACGTTTTTGTGCTCCGGATGAGCCGCAATATAGGCACAGATTTCTTCCGGTTTGTATCCGGTCCAGACTTCCTGACCCGGTTTCCGGATATGTTCCACCATCCGTGCTGCTCCGATCAGAAGATCCGCACACTCCAGTGCCTGTTTTCCTTCCTGTGTCAGAGTGTCTGCAGTTCCCATACCGATTCCCACAAGAGACACTTTTTGTCCCGAAAGGATATCCACAGTTTCTTCTCCTTCGGTTACCGCTTCTGTATTTTGTGTTGCTGCTTCCTGCATGACAGAGTCCTGCCCGCCGCCAGGATTCTCTGTATTTTCTATATTTTCTATATTGTCTGTATCAGTATTGACAATTTCGATTTTTGCATCATTTCCAACATTTTCTTTCAAGAGGAACCGGCGGTTCAGATATGCGATACATTTTTCCAGTTCCACACCCTGTTCTTCCTTCGGTCGTCCGATTACAATCATCCGGCAGCCGGTTTCTTTTGCCGCCTGATATTTTTCCAGGAATCCTCCAGCCCTTCCCGATTCTTTACTTACCATCCATGCGATATCAAACTGATGGATCAGTGCAATATTCATTTCCCGGGAAAAAGGTCCCTGCATGCACAGCAGATGTTTCCCTTCGATGCCAAGTTTTGCGCAGGAAGAGACAACTTCCACCAGAGAAAGCACTCTGGCATAGATTCTTTCCTGATAATCGGTCAGTGCCGTATAGGAAGACAGTTCTTTGCTCCCGGTGGTAACCAGAATATTTCCGCTGGTTTTTTCCAGATATTCCACCGCTTCCCGGATGCTTTTTACATATGTGATCGTTTCTTCTTCCTCAAGGCGCCGGCTTTCCTGACGCACCACCCGCAGATAGGCAGTTCCGGTACGTTCACAGGCGGTCTCAATATTTTCCGTCACTACCTGGGCATACGGATGAGTCGCGTCGATGACCAGTCCGTTCTCCATCTGTAACATCCTCTCTTCCATCTGCTTTTCATCCAGACGTTCGTGGGACAATTCCAGATATTCACCCTGTGGCAACAGACTTTCTCCGTATTCCGTAGCAACACATACCATGGAAGGTATTTTATTTTCATTCAAATATTCGGCCACGGTGCGTCCTTCTACCGTACCGCCGAACAACAGAACTTTATACATTTCGATATCCCCTCGGTGTTACCATCTTACCGTTAATCTCTTTGGTCTGTGAATTGCCCACCCATACGGTCGTAAACATGTCTACCTTCGTATCCCGGAGGGTTTTCAGATCCATCACTTCATAATGTTCCCCGTCTCTTCCGATGTAGCTTACGATACCGCATACGGTCTCCGGGCTCTTGTACCGCATCATCAGATCGCAGGCTTTCTGCAGATAATCGCTTCGCTTCCTGCTGGACGGGTTATACAGACACACAACAAAATCCGCCTCTGCCGCTGCCAGCAGACGTGCCTCAATCTTCTCCCAGGGGGTCAGCAGATCACTCAGACTGATCAGACAGAAATCATGGATCAGGGGAGCACCCAGTACTGCCGCACCGCCGGTCGCTGCTGTTACACCGGGAATAATCTCCAGTTCTACCTCCGGATAGTTGACACCGACCTCATACATCAGTCCGGACATACCGTACACACCGGCATCTCCGCTGCAGATCATAGAGACTATTTTTCCCTTTTTGGCTTCTTCAAAAGCCATCACACAACGATCCACCTCTTTTTTCATGGGAGTAGTCAGGAATTCTTTTCCCGGAAAATGTTCTTTTACCAGATCCACATATACCGTATAGCCGATAATTACTTCACTTTTTTCCATTGCATGAATTGCCTTCAGTGTCATCTGTTCGTATTCTCCCGGTCCGATACCGATTACATATAATTTATTCAAAGCTCACACTCCATTTCTTTATTGTACACGCAGCGGTCACTCCCTCTGCGGCCTGTTTTCTCATGATAAATGTTCCGCCATCGCCGGCAAGGCTGGCACTTCGTTCACATACATTGTCCACACCTGTGATCTTGCTGACAAATGCAGATGGCGTAAAGGTTCCTTTTGCTTTTTGAAGTTCTTCTCCACGGTAAGTCACAAAAGGAAGGTGATATTTTTCACAGAATGCCAGCAGTCCCGGCTCATCTTTTTTCAGATCGATGCTGGCTGCCAGCACAAGCTGTTCTGCAGCTATTCCATTTTCTGACAGATACTTCTGAATCTGCGTTTCGATCTTTTCTTCCGGTGTATTTTTCCTGCAGCCCACTCCAAGATAAACATTTTTCGGATAGAGATGAAGCATCCGGATCTTCTTTGTTCCCGGGGCTTCTTCCTGTTCTCTGTCACTTTGGGGGATTGCAAACCATAAAGTTCCCTGTTTCCCATCCGGGCTTTTTGTCTTCCGGAATTTCAACTGTTCCGGAACTGTCTGCTCTTTCGGAAAGACGAATCCTTCTCCGGCTCCCCAGGCAATGGCTTTTCCCCGGATCAGCAACGCCGCCATCTCTTTTGCCAGCTCCATATCAGAAATCACCAGCTTGTTTTTCCGGGCGAAGACATCCACCGCAAAAGTGTGGTTTACGTCTGTCCCTGTGGTGATCACGGGTTGCGCTCCGATGCTTTCTGCAGCAAATTCCGTCAGTTCATTTGCTCCGCCGAGATGACCGGAGAGAAGCGAGATTGCATAGTTTCCCTGTTCGTCGATCACCACAACCGCCGGATCTGTTTTCTTACTTGCCACGAAAGGAGCCATGGTTCTCACGGCGATCCCTGTGGCGCTGAAAAAGATGATTCCGTCCAGTCTGGGGATCCATTCTTCTGCCCATTCTCTCAGGGTTCCTTCCACCTTCTGAAAAGGGTGTTTTTCAGAAAGCTCCACATATTTACTTTTCACAAAGCCATACACTTCCAGATTCTGCTTTTGCAGATCTTTCAGAAGTTTTTCTCCAAGGACACAGCCGTGTTCTGTGAATGCGATGATTCCTGTCTTTTTCATCTTATTTTGTTGCTTCCCGAAACTCTGTGGTAAATGCCGGATTATACAGTTCTGACCGGTCATAGTGGCTGTGAGCCACCACATCACCGATGATCATCAGTGCAGTCTTTGTAATATTGTTTTCTTTTGCTGTCTGCGCCAGCGTTCCCACTGTACAAACAAATGTTTTCTGATCTTCCCAGGTCGCTTTGTATACAATTGCTGCCGGAGTATCTGCGGTATAGCCACCCTCGATCAGTCTTCTGCTCAGTTCTTCCAGCATACCGGTACTTAAAAATACAACCATCGTTGCCTGATGGGCCGCAAAGGACTGGATGCTCTCTTTTTCCGGTACCGGAGTTCTTCCTTCCATTCGGGTTATGATCACACTCTGTGATACATCCGGCAGTGTGTATTCCAGGTTCAGCGCGGATGCCGCACCACAGAAGCTGCTGACCCCGGGGCAATAATCAAATGCAATATTTTTTTCTTCCAGAACATCCATCTGCTCCCGGATCGCACCATACAAAGAAGGATCTCCGGTATGGAGACGTACCGTTGTCAGTCCCTTTTCTTCCGCCGCAAAGATCACATCCAGAACTTCTTCCAGTGTCATCTTCGCACTGTTGTAGATCTCACAGTTTTCTTTTGTGTATTCAAGAAGCTGCGGATTGACCAGTGAGCCTGCATAGATCACCACGTCTGCTTCTTCCAGAAATCTTTTTCCTCTCAGTGTGATCAGATCCGGTGCACCGGAACCTGCCCCTACGAAATGTACCATATGTTTTCTCCTCTCTTGGTGTCAGGCACCCTTACTTCTTACTTTTTTCTTACTTTTTATCTTTTACGATCAGAAGGGTATAATATCCTGCTTCTTCAGGTATCTCTTCTGCCGATGCATAGATTTTTTCCTCCGGCATACCGCAGTTTTCGATCATTACGGCATTCTGTCCGCTTCTTATAATGCTGTCTCTGACTTTTTTCAGGCGTTTACCGCTTTTCATCAGCACTTTGGTTCCCGGCAGTTTTAAAAGATCATCCATTTCTTCCGCTTTATAGGTCGCCGGAATCACATGGAGCGGTTCTGCCATCTCTGCCAGTCCCATATTGAGACGAGCCGCCACTGCACAGAAAGAAGTGATCCCGCTCACGATTTCCGCCTGATAACCGCGTTCCAGGATTCGTTTATGTACATACAGATAAGTGGAATATATAGTAGGATCTCCCAGTGTCAGAAACACCACATTTTCTCCCTGTTTCAGATAAGATTCCACCATATCTGCTGCCTTATTATGATTGTCTTCCAGTACTGCCCTGTCTTTTGTCATCGGCATGGCCACCGGAATCAGTTCTTTTTCATCCAGTTTTGGGTACGCTCCTTTTACGATCTGATAAGCGACACTGGCTTTTATATCGTTGCCCGGTACTGCGATCACAGGATTCTCGCGAATCAGACGAAGTGCTTTCAGTGTCAGCAGTTCCGGATCTCCCGGTCCCACTCCAAGTCCATATAATATTCCACTCATAGTTTTTTTTCTCCTCTTTTTTCTGCCTGCTTCATGATTTTTCGGGCAAGTTCCGGAACTTTCGAAGTCTCTGCCAGTTTTCCATATACATTGGAAAATAAGACAGTTCCCACTTCCAGCTGTTCGCCTGCCCTTTTATTCAGATAGAATTCTATCCGGTCACTGATTTCCTGCATCGTAGCTTCCAGATATCCTTTTTGCTTTAAAATCTCCACACTCTGTTCCGTGGTGATCGTATCAAGAATCTCTTTCGCCGTCTCCAGGTCTGCGCCTGCGCGGATCGCATTCGCTGCCATCAGTTCGCTTCGACTGTCTGCCTGGCGGGAATGGGTATTCATGATTCCGCCGGCTACTTTCACAAATTTGCCGATATGGGAGATAAACAAGATGCCCTTTACTCCAAGCTCTCTTGCCATATCCAGGGTCTCCCCCACATAATTGCTGCATTTCATCGAATAGGTCAGATCCAGTTTCGTCTGTTCTTTGGAAAATGCCTGTCCGTAATTTCCCGGGGTAATTACCAGATAGGAGCCGCCAGCTTCCACCAGCATCTTCATCTCCAGCCGGAGACTGGCCACCAGTGCTGCCTCACTCATCGGGATCACGATGCCACTTGTTCCAAGAACAGAGATTCCGCCTTCGATACCCAGCCGTGGGTTAAAGGTTTTTTTCGCAAGTTCCACTCCTTCCGGAATCTCAATCTGCACATCCAGACCTCCGGTGTAGTGATACTCTTTACAGACCTTTTCTACGTTTTCAAGTATCATCTGTCTTGGAACCTTGTTGATCGCCGCCTCTCCGACTGCCTGCCACAGACCCGGTCTGGTCACTCTTCCTACGCCGATCCCTCCGTCCAGAGTAATCTGTGGTGCCGCCTTGCGGGAAACATTTGCATACACATAGATCCCCGTCGTTACATCCGGATCATCACCGCCATCCTTCTGCACGGCGCAGCGCACCCTTCCCTCATCCATGGAAATCTCCTCGATCAGCAGATGCAGTAAAATTCCTTTTGGTGTCTGTAAAGCCACCTCTTCCACTTTTTCTCCGGTCAACAGCATCCGCGTCGCCGCCTGCGCCGCAGCTGCCGCACAGGAACCGGTTGTATAACCGTAACGAAGCTTTCTGTTTTTTTCATCTACCGCATAATACCCTTCCAGACCGGTGTGATGTTCTTTTTTATCCATATCGTTTTTTCCAATCACAGTTTACTTATTACTTTACCTTGTTGCGTGGATACATTGAAAAAACCGTTGTCTGAAAGACAACGGTTTTCTGCTCATTTCTATTCTGTAATCCTTCGGTTGCCGCAAATGTTTACAGTCCTCACCATACAGAGAGTACTCCGACTTTTACGGTAACGGACTTGTACAGGAATTTCACCTGTTTTCCTGCAACTGTATGTGATAAATTTTTCACGACAATATTATAAACTCTTTCCTGTAGGCTGTCAATGATGGATAGCATCAGGATTTTTTGATCCAGGTACTGTAGAACGTGGTATTTTTATAGGTAAATGCGTATGTTTTTTCCGGATCCAGATTCGCATTCTCAAATGCTTTTGGTGTCATAAAGCCAAGATATTCCAGCATAGTATGACCTTCCGGCACCTTCAGTTCTTCCAGTATACCTTTCACTTCATCGCTCAGCTCATCGGTCTTATTATTATCGTAAGCATCACAGATTGCTCTGGCGTTCGCAACAGCTTTTTTTGCATTTTCCATCGCTGTACCGCCTTTGCCGCTCACGATGAGATTCAGACTTCTTGTCAGTGCTCCGTCTCTCGCCACTTCGAACTGTGTTGCCTGATAAATCATATTTTTCGCTTCTGATGGATATGGAGCCGTGCTGGTCTTATTGGTCCGCATACGGTTTAACATAACCATCGCGACACCTGTCATACCGGTAAGTCCCTGGTTTGCCGACTCTGCATAAACAGCTGCTGCAAGGAACTCATCCTCTGTTACATCCACGCCCACCTGAGGATCGGAAAGATAGGTCTTCTTTTCCACATTGTATTTTCTTCCATTCGCATCAGTCACCTGAAGATAACGGTTTTCCCGATTCGTGCATAATCCGTTGGCATCGAACGTGTAAATATAACTTCCGAGGCTGTAATCTTTGCCGGCTACCATTCTGCCGTATTTATCAATGTAATAACCACCGATCCCGGCTGTTCCCACCCAGTAATTATAGGCCTTCTCACCTACTTTTTCTGTACTGTTCTTTGCGGTCGGTTTCAGATAATACCAGGTGCTTCCCTGCTTCAGCCAGCCGGTTACCATATAACCGTCAGCACCGAAATAATATTCTTTTCCATCGATCGTTTTCCAGGTGCTCTTTGCATAAGAACCGTCTTCCTGCACATACAGCCAGCCGCCGTTATTCTGAGCCCAGTAAGCCTGTGCTCTGGTCTTTCCCTGTACCCATGCACCGCTGCCGTCCACATAATTGTCGCCGATCCAGGTATCGGTTACCATCGCTCCGCTGGCGTTCATGTAATACCAGGTTCCACCTACCTGGATCCAGCCCGTTGCCATGGCTCCGCTTCCCGTCAGATAATACCAGGTTCCGGAAAGTTTTATCCAGCCGGTTACCATCCAGCCGGCTCCGTCAAAATAATACCAGGTTCCATTGATGGCTTCCCAGTTATTTTTGGTATAGCTTCCGTCTGCATGACGATACCACCAGCGGTTTCCGCTCTGTATCCAGCCGGCCTGTGCTTTTACTTTCCCAGGGATCCAGGCTCCGCTTCCGTCTACATAATTGTTTCCGATCCAGGTATCGGTTACCATCGCTCCGCTGGCATTCATGTAATACCAGGTTCCGCCTACCTGGATCCAGCCCGTTGCCATAGCTCCGCTTCCTGTCAGATAATACCAGGTTCCGGAAAGTTTTAACCAGCCGGTCACCATCCAGCCGGCTCCGTCAAAGTAATACCAGGCTCCGTTGATCACTTCCCATCCATTGGTGGTATAGCTTCCGTCTGCATGGCGATACCACCAACGGCTTCCGTTCTGTACCCAGCCGGCCTGTGCTTTTACTTTTCCCGGGATCCAGGCTCCGCTTCCGTCTACATAGTTGTTTCCGATCCAGGTATCGGTTACCATCGCTCCGCTGGCGTTCATGTAATACCAGGTTCCACCGGTCTGGATCCAGCCCGTTGCCATGGCTCCGCTTCCCGTCAGATAATACCAGGTTCCGGAAAGTTTTAACCAGCCGGTCACCATCCAGCCGGCTCCGTCAAAGTAATACCAGGCTCCGTTGATCACTTCCCATCCATTGGTGGTATAGCTTCCGTCTGCATGACGGTACCACCAGCGATTTCCATTCTGGATCCACTGATTGACCGCCACTACAGCCCTTGGCTGTACCTGCGCCTGGGGTTCTGTCTCTGAAACCTCCTGTTCACCGGTCTGTGCCGTCTGCGGTTCTGCCTGTTCTTTGCTCTTATCTGCAGCTGCTCCGTTTGCTGCCGGTTCGGTTTCGTCTGTCTGTACCTCTGCCGCACCCTCTGCTGCATATTCCTCTGCCTGTTCTTTGTTTTCTGTTTCGTTCTCCTGCCCGGCCTTCTGGGATGCTTCCTGTGTCACTACCGGCTGCGGAACACTTGCCAGTGCTCCGGTCGGTGTCAGCATGGTAACTGTAAGGCATCCTGCCAGTAATCTGCTTACGTATTTTTTCTTCATATGTACTTCCTTCTATTGTACTTTTTTCTATTGTATTTTCTTCTATGTCTGAAGCATTACACTTTTCTCGATATTACTGATACCCGAATCTTTTGATCCGGACATCATACCGGTATATCATTTTCGACTGGTTTCTTGGTCACAGCTTTTATTATAACTTTGTTACAAATCTTTGTCAATTTCTTTGCATTTTCCTCAGCACTTTTTTCAGATAATTATACAGATCAAGCCGCCCTTGCTGTCATTGACGATCTTTTGCATCGTGTCCTGCAGCTTCACCTGACTTTCTTCACTGATCTGAGCAATCTTGGTACGAATGCCGTCTTCTACCAGCTGTTCGATGGATTTTCCGAAAATATTGGTCTCCCACATACCATCATCGGCATTTTTTTCATTTTCTTTGATAAATGTGATCAGATCCTGCGCCTGTTCCTCGCTTCCTACAATAGGTGCAATCTCCGTCTCAATATTCGCTTTGATCATATGGATGGAAGGACTGACCGACTTGATCTTGACACCGTATTTGTTTCCCTGACGGATCACAACCGGTTCTTCCAGTATGATCTCATTTTTCTCAGGGATCACCACACCATAACCTGTTCCACGTACGGATTCGATGGCCTGCTGGACTTTTGCATATTCCTGTTTCATCTGCGCCAGCTCTTTCAGCGTATGGATCAGCTGATACTCGCTCTCTATCGTCACACCGGTCATCTCGCTCATCACCTGATAATAATAGGGTTCTTCGATCTGAATACGGACTTTTACCACGCCGTTGGAAAGGTTGATTTCTTCCAGTGTGACGGATTTGACATAGCTACTGTCCATCTGCAGATTTTCCTGCCGGATATCACGGATGAATTCCATGGTTCCCATCTTCTCTTTCATCTGTTTCAACAGATCTTCTTTCAGATAATGGGTGACCGGAAGCAGTTCCACCCATTTGGGTATGTAATATTCGATCTGGCGCACCGGGAATTCATAAAGAATCTTTTCCAGGATCCGGATCACATCTTCTTTTCGAAGCTGTTCACAGTTTACCCCCAGTACCGCTGCCTGATATTTTTCTTCCAGTTCTTTTACCAGTTTCTGTGCCTCTTCCCCGTACGGTTTTTTCGAATTCACAAGAATCAAAAATGGCTTTCCTTGTTTTTTCAGTTCCTGTACTGTCTTTTCTTCTCCATCCACAAAATTTTTGCGCGGAATATCACCGAAGGAACCGTCGCAGGTTACCACAAGGCCGATGGTAGAATGTTCCTGGATCACTTTTCTGGTTCCGATTTCTGCCGCCTGATGAAACGGAATCTCCTGTTCATACCAGGGGGTTTTTACCATTCGTTCTTTTTCCTGCTCCATATCCCCTGTAGCTTCATCCACCATAAATCCCACACAGTCGATCAGTCGGATTTTCACCGGAATCTCTTCTCCCAGATTTACATTCACTGCTTCCCTGGGAATAAATTTGGGTTCCACTGTTGTAATTGTCTTTCCGGAACCGGAAACCGGCAGCTGATCCCGCACCTCCGCAGCATCCTGTTCTTCCATTCCCGGAAGTGCCAGAAGTTCCATGAACCGCCGGATAAATGTGGATTTGCCCGTCCGGACCGGTCCTACCACTCCCAGAAGGAATTGGCCCTTCGTACGGGCTTGTATATCTTTGTAGACAGCAAATGGCTCCATATAAAAAAATCCTCCTCACCTATACTACTACTCAGTATATGTGAGAAGAATTTTCTCTAATACCAGATTTTTTTATTTTTCACCGGAGGATGGATCCTCTTGCTCCATATTTTTCCGCAGCTGTTCCAGATACTGTTTTTCTTTTTTACTCAGTACTGCATCTTCCAGAAGCTCCGGACGGTTCTGAAGAGTTCGCAGGATAGACTGCTCCCTTCTCCATTTTTCAATATTCGCATGGTGACCGGAAAGTAGTACATCCGGTACTTTTTTCCCCATCCATTCCGCCGGACGACTGTACTGCGGATATTCCAGAAGATTGTCATGGAAGGAATCAAATTCCGCGGATTCTTCATTATTCAACACTCCCGGCACAAAACGGGAAATGGCATCCATCATGACCAGTGCCGGAAGCTCCCCGCCTGTCAGTACATAATCACCGATAGACACATAATCAGTTACCACTTCTTCCAGCACACGTTCATCAATACCTTCATAGTGCCCGCACAAGAATACAAGATCCTGTTCTCTGGCAAAATCTTCCACCATCGACTGCTGAAATACTTTTCCCTGTGGCGTCAGGTAGATCACACGTGGTTTGTATCCGATGGATTCGGTCACCTGTTTCCACGCTCCGTAGACAGGTTCCGCCTGCATCACCATGCCGGCTCCTCCGCCATATGGATAGTCGTCCACTTTCATATGTTTATTGGTTGAAAAATCCCGGATGTTCGTTGCAGTCAGCCGGATCAGTCCCTGCTCCATAGCCCGTCCCATAATACTGGTTCCCATACCCTGTTCGATCATCTCGGGAAACAATGTAAGTACATGATAATGCATACTCTTTCCTTCCTGTAATCATACAGCCGTTTCCACAGCTGCTTTTTATCAACTTGGATACCCCTCTGAATCTGTACTCGCAAAAAACGGTCAGATCAGACCATCCATCAGATGAATTTTCATTTTTCTTGCTTCCACATCCACGTCAAGGATGCAGTCTTTGATTGCCGGGATCAGAACCTCTCCATGTTCCTCTGTCTGGATACAATACACATCATTTGCCCCTGTCTGCATCACATCTGTCAGAACTCCAAATGCAGTACCATCCTCAAGTTCTACCTGCATATCAATCAGATCCGCAATAAAATACTCATCTTTTTTTAATTTCACTGCATGTTCTCTGGTCACATACAGGCTCTTCCCTTTATATTTTTCGATGTCATTGATATTATCAATGCCCTTAAATTTCAGAATCACAAACTGTTTGAAAAATTTTACCCCTTCGATTTCCAGGTCCTTCTGTTCTCTTCCGGTATCCAGAATCACCTGCTTTAATTTTCTGAATCGATTTGGATCGTCTGTAGTAGGAAATACTTTCACTTCTCCCCGGATCCCGTGAGTGCTGGAGATCACTCCAACCTGCAGCAATTGTTCCATATCTCTACTCCTCTTTGTTTCCTGTTTCCAACGATATTTGTTACCCGCGGAAATGAATGAAAAAGGATATAGCCAGTGGCTATATCCTCATATTTTCAGCTATTGCAGAATTTCAACTACAACCTTCTTATCACATTTAGAGGAAGCAGCTTTTACCACAGTTCGGATTGCCTTTGCGATGCGTCCCTGACGGCCAATCACCTTGCCCATATCGGAAGGTGCCACCTTCAATTCTACTAAAATCGCATTGCTCTCTTCAGTCTGGGTTACTACCACTTCTTCCGGATGGTCTACGAGGGATTTTGCAATTACTTCTACTAAATCTTTCATTACGCACCTCCACGTATTTGTCAAAGCATTTCTCTGAGATGGAAATGCATCAGGCAAAAACGATATTACTGCTCATAGCAAATTATGAACAGTAACAACATAATTCAGCAGTCCCTGGCGGTTCTGCATTATTTTTCGATACCGGCTAATTTGAAGATTTTGCTTACAACTTCTGTAGGCTGAGCACCGTTTGCCAGCCATTTTTTAGCTGCTTCTTCGTCTACTTTGTATACGCTCGGATCACAGGTAGGATCGTATGTTCCGATCTCTTCGATGAATCTTCCGTCTCTTGGGGATCTGGAATCTGCAACGATGATTCTATAGAAAGGTGCTTTTTTCTGACCCATTCTTCTCAGTCTGATTTTTACTGCCATTTTAATTTCCTCCTTAAGGTTATCCTTGTTTATTATAGTTTTATTTGTTTATTTAAAAGGGAAGCTTAAAGCCGCCTCTTTTACCGCTTTTACCACCCAGCATGCCGGGCATCTGTTTCATCATTTTTCTGGTCTGATCAAACTGTTTGACCATCCGGTTGACTTCCGCAATGTCTACACCTGCGCCCTGAGCGATTCGTTTCTTTCTGGACGGGTTCAAAAGATCCGGGTTGGCTCTTTCTTTCGGAGTCATGGAAAGGATGATGGCTTCTTTTCTTGCCATGTCTTTCTCATCGATCATACCCTCGATGTCTTTTGCTTTGTTTCCCAGTCCGGGAAGCATGTTCAATACGCTGGAAATACCGCCCATGTTCTTCATCTGGTTCATGCTCTCCAGATAATCGTCAAAACCAAAGGTGGCTTTCTTGATCTTCTGTTCCATCTCGCGGGCTTTGTCTTCATCAATGTTCTGCTGAGCCTTTTCAATCAGACTCATCACATCGCCCATTCCCAGAATACGGGAAGCCATACGATCCGGGTAGAACTGTTCGAGATCGGAAAGTTTCTCTCCCATACCTACATACAGAATCGGTTTTCCGCTGATCGCTTTGATAGAAAGTGCCGCACCGCCTCGGGTGTCACCATCCATCTTTGTTAAAATCACGCCGTCAATGCCCACCTTCTGATTGAAGGATTCTGCCACATTGACTGCATCCTGACCGGTCATCGCATCAACTACCAGAATGGTCTGATCCACGTTGACTTCTTCTTTGATCCGGATCAGTTCCTGCATCATATCTTCATCTACATGAAGACGACCGGCAGTATCAAGGATCACAACGTTAAAGTTCTGATTCTTTGCATGTTCAATCGCTGCTTTGGCGATGTTTACCGGGTTCTGTTTGTCTCCCATCGAGAAAACTTCCACACCCTGTTTTTCACCGTTGATCTGCAGCTGTGTGATCGCTGCCGGACGATAGACATCACAGGCTACAAGCAATGGCTTTCTGCCTTTTGCTTTCAGCTTTCCGGCAATCTTTGCTGTGGTTGTTGTCTTACCTGCACCCTGAAGACCTGCCATCATGATAACAGTAATTTCTCCTGCCGGACGCAGCGCGATCTCTGTGGTCTCACTTCCCATCAGAGACACCAGCTCATCATTTACGATCTTGATCACCATCTGCCCCGGGTTCAGTCCGTTCATTACGTCCTGACCGATCGCACGTTCCTGTACCGCTTTGATAAACTGTTTTACCACTTTAAAACTGACATCTGCTTCCAGAAGTGCCATCTTAACTTCTTTTAACGCTACCTTTACATCTGCCTCGGTCAGACGGCCTTTGCTTCTCAGGTTTTTGAATACATTCTGCAGTTTTTCAGTTAAACTTTCAAATGCCATGTATTATAACTCCTCTAATATGCTGTGGGATAAAGTCTCGATCCGGTTCATCACCTGATTCAGATCTTTTTCCTCATAGTGTTGTGTCAGTCCGTGAATCTCATGTACCTTCTCGCGGACCGCTACGAACTTTTCTACCAGATGCAGTTTTTCTTCATATTCTTCCAGTATTCTGGTACTGCGCTTCACCAGATCATGAACCCCCTGCCGGCTGATTCCCTGATCCTGCGCCACCTCGCTGAGCGAATAATCATTCAACACAACATCTTCGTAAACATTCTGCTGATGCTCCGTCAGCAGTTCGCCATAAAAATCATATAACAATGCCTGTCTCGCAAGCGCATCCATGTTCATCACCTTGGACATCATACAACAATCTTTTATGGGTGTCAAGTATTTTTTCTTGACACTGGTGTTTTTTCGATATCTTCCTCACCTTTTCGTCTATGTCCCATTCTATAGCCGGATAAAGGACAGGTTTTTCGTTCTCACGACTCTCCGCATATTCAGATTATTATTTATCTACAAACACATATTTTTTCAGCCGTTCAAAAGCTTCCTGCACTCTGCTGAGTGGCAGTGCCAGGTTTACGCGGATGCCGTACGGGGCAAAGAACGGGCGGCCGTCCTGCCATGCCACACCTACATCCCAACCGGCTTTGAGGACCTCGTCGATGGTTTTTTCATGTGTCTTACACCATTCTTCACAGTCCAGGAACAGCATATAGGTTCCCTGCGGGCGGCTTAATGTGACACCTGGAAAGTGTTCTTTGATGAAATCGCAGGCATAGGAAACATTTCCGCTCAGTACCCGGCACAGTTCATCCACCCACTCATAGCCTTCCGGTTTATATGCACCGATCAGTGCATACATGGAAAGTACATTCATCGCATTATAGTGTGATTTACTGCTGGCTGCCATCACCCGGTCACGAAGATAGGAATTGTAAATGATATGATAACTTCCCACCAGGCCTGCCAGGTTAAAGGTTTTGCTCGGCGCATACATCGCCACGGTGCGGTTTCTCGCATCCTCGCTGACAGACTGTGCCGGCGTATGATGATATCCTTCCAGGATCAGATCTGACCAGATCTCATCAGAGATAACCACGCAGTCATTGGCCTTATATACTTCCATCGCTTTTTCAATCTCCCAGCGTTCCCATACCCGGCCACACGGGTTATGAGGATTACAGAAGACTGCTACATGGATATGATGCTCTTTGATCTTCGCATCCATATCTTCATAATCCATCCTCCAGATTCCTTCCGCATCTTTTTTCAGTGGACTGTGAATCATCTTATATCCATAATTTCCGATACATCCGGTAAATCCGATATAAGTCGGGCTGTGCAAAAGCACTGCATCCCCCGGACTTGCAAATGCCTGTAACGTAGACAGAACACCGCCGAGTACACCATTTTCATACCCGATTGCCTCCGCAGTCAGTCCCTCTACTCCGTTTCGTTTCATCTGCCAGTCGATAATCTCCTGAAAATACTCTTCCCGCGGTGCAAAATACCCAAATGCCGGATGCTTTACTCGCTCCGTAATTGCCTCCTGTACCGTCGGTACTGTCGCAAAATTCATATCCGCAACCCACATCGGAATAATATCAAATCCCTCTTTTGGTTTCGCCGGACTTCCCTGTCCGTCTTCACTGAGACCATCTACCGCAATCGCATCCATACCGTGACGATCCATGATTGTTGTAAAATCGTATTTCATTTGTAAAAACCTCCATGTATATAATTACTCTTATCAATAACTGCCCCACACCTTCACAGTTATCTCTATTATATATGTTTTCTGTATAAAGCACAAATGTAAAAGCAGGCAGGAATACTATCTGAAACTAGTTTCCTGCCCGTTTTTTTCATCACTTTATTGTCTGTATTATTCTGTATCTAGAGCATGTCTGAAAAATCATTTCCGCAATCTGCAAGCCCCAGTTTGCGGGAGATTTTACCCTCATTCGGTTGCCGTAGCCCGCTACGCCTCCCTCATTCGGATAAAATCTCCCACAAACTGGGACTCGCAACTCACGAAAAGCCTTTTTCAGACACGCTCTAGGAAATCTTCGGGAATAACGCTTTCACCGTCGGATAGATCTGCTCAAATTTCCGATACTGTGTCTCGTATTTTGCTGCGATCTCCGGATCCGGTTCTACGGTTTCCACCACTTTCACGATCCTTGCAGCCGCCTCTTCCACAGATGCAAAGGTTCCATCCGCAACTGCAGCAAGCATGGCACCGCCAAGGGCCGGTCCTTCCTCGGAGGCGATCCGGTCCACTTTGATATTCAGTACATTGGCAATAATCTTTCTCCACAGTGGGCTCTTCGCTCCACCACCGCAGATCCTGGTTCTCTCGATATGAATCCCCAGAGATTTTGCTATCTCAAAAGAATCACGGATCGCAAACGCCACGCCTTCCAGAACCGCCTGTGTCATATCCGCACGGCTGGTATCCATAGACATACCGATAAAAGTACCTCTTGCCTGCGGATCGTTATGTGGCGAACGTTCTCCCATCAGATACGGTAAGAAGAATACATGATTTTCCCCCAGATTTTCAATTGTTTCCTGCTCTTTTCCATAATCTTTTGTTCCGATAATGGTATCCATCCACCATTTATTGCAGGATGCCGCACTCAGCATGCATCCCATCAGATGATAATGTCCGTCCGCATGGGCAAATGCATGCAGGGCATTATGTGGATCCACGCCGAAGTTCTCACTGGAAATAAAGATTGTTCCGCTGGTTCCCAGAGATACATTGCACTGACCATCTCCCACTGTACCGGTTCCCACAGCTGCTGCCGCATTATCTCCGGCACCCGCTGCCACCAGACAGGTTTCCGGCAGTCCCAGCTCTTTTGCCACCTCCGGTTTTAATGTGCCCACTTTTTCATAGCTCTCAAAAAGTTCCGGCATCTGTTCTCTGGTGACACCACAGATTTCCAGCATCTGTTCTGACCAGCATTTATTTTTCACATCCAGCAGAAGCATACCGGACGCATCGGAGTAATCACAGCAATGTACACCGGTCAGGCAGTACGCCAGGTAATCTTTCGGAAGCATAATTTTACAAATCTTTGCAAAATTATCCGGCTCATTTTCTTTTACCCACAGAAGCTTCGGTGCGGTAAATCCGGCAAATGCGATATTCGCCGTATATTCAGACAGTTTTTCTTTGCCGATCACCTGATTCAGATAATCGGTTTCTTTTGTAGTTCGCCCGTCGTTCCACAGAATCGCCGGACGGATCACCTGATCCTTCTCGTCCAGAATAACCAGCCCATGCATCTGTCCGCCAAAACTGATACCTGCCACCTCTGCTGCATCGATCTTACTGATCAGTTCCCGGATTCCTTCTTTCGACTGTTCCCACCAGTCTTCCGGATTCTGTTCTGACCAGCCCGGATGTGGGAAAGACAGCGGATATTCTCTGGATACGATATTGACAACCTGTCCTTCCTGATCCATCAGCAGAAGTTTTACCGCAGATGTTCCAAGGTCTACGCCAATATAATATTTCATCTTTCTCCTCCTGTATACTTCCTAACTGTATATTCTTCTCTGATTGATGAGAGCGTGTTCAAAACACCTTCAAACACGCTCCATCTCCTGACTTCTTTTTACTTTTCTGCTTTTATACAAATTATGCGAAAGGATTTTCTGTCAGATATCTGTCTCCCTTCGGATGGTTGTATCCGATCTCATCCGGTGTTACACCGATGTATTTGAACACTTCAAACAGTGCTTTTCCATAGTGTCCGAATGCAACTGCTCCGTGATGTGGGTAGCCTTTTTCGATTAGTTCATGACGATAGAATCTTCCCATCTCCGGGATTGCGAAGATACCGATGCCACCGAAGGAACGGGTTGCAACCGGAAGCACTTCACCATTTGCCACATAAGCACGCAGTTTTCCGTCAGCAGTACTCTGCAGACGGAAGAATGTGATATCTCCAGGTACGATATCTCCTTCCAGTGTTCCCTGTGTCACCTCTTCCGGAAGAGATCTTGCCATGATCAGCTGATATTTCATGGAGCAGGAAGTCAGTTTTCCGGTTGTGGTATTGCCACAGTGGAATCCCATAAATGTATCTTTGTGTGTATAATTATATTTACCTTTAATTTCGCCTTCATACATATCTGCCGGTACGGTGTTGTTGATATCCAGCAGAGTTACGGCATCGTTACTTACCATTGTTCCGATAAATTCACTCAGTGCGCCATAGATATCCACCTCACAGGATACCGGGATGCCTCTTCCGGTCAGACGGCTGTTGACATAGCACGGAACAAAACCGAACTGTGTCTGGAATGCCGGCCAGCATTTTCCTGCGATGGCAACGTATTTTCTGGATCCTTTATGTGCTTCGATCCAGTCAAGAAGGGTCAGCTCATACTGTGCCAGTTTGGGAAGAATCGTCGGTTTGTTGTTTCCATCCCCCAGTTCTTTTTCCATATCTGCAACGACTGCCGGGATTCTTTCGTCTCCGTCATGTTTGTGGAATGCTTCGAACAGATCCAGTTCGGAGTTTTCTTCGATCTCCACACCCAGATTGAACAGCTGTTTGATCGGTGCATTACAAGCCATAAAGTCCTGTGGACGCGGACCGAAAGTGATAATTTTCAGATCTTTCAGACCAACAACGGCTCTTGCAATCGGAACAAACTCTTCCATCATCTCAGCGACTTCTTCCGGTGTTCCTACCGGATATTCCGGGATATATGCTTTCAGATTGCGAAGCTGCAGGTTGTAGCTTGCGTTCAGCATACCACAATATGCATCTCCACGTCCCTGTACCAGATTGTCTCCATGCTCTTCTGCTGCCGCAACCACCATACACGGTCCGTCAAAATATTTTACCAGCAGAGTCTCTGCGGTCTCCGGACCGAAGTTTCCAAGATAGACAACCAGGGCATTACATCCTGCTTCCTGCACCTCTTTCAGGGCTTTCTGCATATCCAGTTCACTCTCTACTACGGTTGGACATTCGTACAGTTCTCCCTTATAAGCTGCTGCCACTGCTTTTCTTCTTGACTCGGACAGGGTGATCGGGAAACAGTCTCTGCTTACGGCTACGATACCTAATTTTACTTCCGGTGTGTTGATCATGATTTTTCCTCCTTCAGACTATGTAATCTGCCATTTTTAATGTTCGTCTCTGTATTTGTTTATTTATTAAACTAATTACACTCTAGCACTTGTCCTATAGTTCGTCAAGTAGTTTTTCCTATTTTGTTTACTTATTAAACAAATTATGGTATGGTAAACAGTAAGAACACATACATACTCATGTGGAAGCACATGTAAATATATCATCACGGAGGTACCTCTATGGTTACAGGAAGTAAAGAACTAATCCGCGAGATGAACAGAAAACTGGTTCTTGAGGCCGTGATCAATGACGGTCCTCTCTCCCGGGCCGCCATCTCGAAAAAGTTAGGGCTTACCAAAGCAACGATATCTGCCATCGTGCAGGATCTGCTGGATGAACAATATATCGAAGAAATCGGGAGTGACCAGACACAATACGGCCGGAAGCCCATATTGCTGAGTTTCTGCCGCCAGAACGGTTATCTGATCACACTAGATCTTGGCGTGGAGCGCACAATACTGATGATCTGCGACCTGCTGGGACAAAACTGTCGACTGCATCAGTATAATCGTATGACGGAACGGGAAAACACTGTGGATTTTCTGCTGCAGATCATCCGTGACCAGATCCGGCTGCTTCCTTCCACCCCGTTTGGCATTGTGGGCATCTGTATCGGTATCCACGGAACCGTCTTTCATAATGAGATCACATTTTCGCCAAACTATGACCTGGCCCGTCTTCCCATCGCCGGCGAGCTTGAAAAAGAACTGCAGATTCCGGTCTGGCTGGAAAACGAAGCGAACCTTTCCGCCCTCGCCGAAAAAACCTTTGTGGAAAATCATAAAAATCTGATCCATATCAGCATTCACGCCGGCGTCGGTGCCGGTATTATTCTGGAGCATCATCTTTATACCGGACATGCCGGAACCGCCGGCGAATTCGGTCACATGATCGTTCAGCCAGGCGGACGCCCCTGCCCCTGTGGCAATCAGGGCTGTCTGGAACAGTATATCTCCGAACCGGCCGTACTCTCCCGCTATCAGGAGCTTTCCGGTCTGGCGGAAAATTCCATTGACGATCTGGTGTGGCGCTATAACCAGAAAGACTCCGCCGCGCTCACGGTCATGGACGAATTCACCACATACCTTGCCTGCGGGATCAATAATCTGTGGAACCTCTTTTCCCCGGACTGTATCATACTGAACAGCCAGCTGACCGCTTACCTGCCCAGTCTTCTTCCCGAGATCCAGGAAAAGCTGTCTTCCCGTTTTCGTTCCACCTGCCAGCTAAAGATTTCTACACTGCAGGATATCGGTGTGTTGCTGGGAGCTGCGCGAATATGTATCGGCAATTATCTCGGCATTGAAAAGCTCTGTTTTTACGGGTCTTAGAACATGTATTCTACTCGTAATTACAGCCTTTTCCAAGATTTTCTTGCAAACACACGCTTATTTAGGTTTTCTGTTCACTCACATCAAAAAGCAGGTAGTTATTTTCATTTAAAATAGCCACCTGCTTTTTATAGTTATGTACATTTTTCAGAATTCAAATTACTCCAATCTGTAGTAACAAACATCCTCGCATCAAATCCACTTTCTTTTACAGCATTAACCTGCTTTTGTGCTTCTGCCTCCTTCAACGCTTCCGTAATTTTTGTTTTTTTGTCATCATCCTCCTGCTGGTTTTTCTCTGAATCTTCTTCTTTTTCTACAACAGCCGCACTTTTTTCGCTGTCATTTTTCTCTTTTTCATCCATCAGATTCGGAATGGTAAACAGTAATATTCTTCCAAACATGAAGGCTGCAATCAGAAGAATCACAAGAATCGTCGATGCTAATATTTGCTTTCTTTTGTCCTTTTTCCTCACAACCGGAGGGACATTTTCGCCACCGGGAACTGTATGTTCTGTCTTACCGTTATTTATATCCTTTCTTACTTCCGGATTTGATCTTTTTTCTGAAATATTTTCAGCTGTATAAGATATGCTCTTTAACGCATTTTTCATTGCTGTTACAGATCGAAACCGCTTACCCGAATCCGACGAGCAGCTGTAAAAAAGTACCTGTGCCAGATTCCCGGAAATCTGTTTTCCATTTAATAGCTCACTTATCACTTTTCCAAGTGCATATACATCCTCGGTTTTTTCAATCTTGTCATTTTTTTGACCATAGCCAGTCACGGTATTCTCTTTTTCCCACGATTTGTCAAAATCCCCAAGTTTATATTTGCCGGATGCGTCAATAAAAATCTGTTCTGCTTTCACATTTCCATGGACTGTATCACATTTCTCATACTGTTCGAGTGCAGTACAAACGTCTATCCCCATTTTGACAACTTCCTGTTCTGTCATACTGTGTTCACGAATATAAACACTAAGGGGATACAGAAATTCCATGCGGATATAAATTTCCCATCCCGTTTGATCCGTTTTTTCAACAGCTCTGCAATCTTCGATTCGAATCATATTCGATGCGCCACGAAAAGCTGCTATAAACTGGATTCTCCTGATATAATCACTGGTCTTTTTTTTCAGATATGTCTGAATCCACTCATCTGACTTTCCCTTCGTTAAAAGTGTATGGATCTCTGCCTCTTCCTCAGGAATTGAAATTACTTTAACTGATCCTCGTGTATCAGCAGAATCATTTGACTGTATAACTTCAAATAACATATCTCGTGAATCATTACCTATTTTATCCACCACTTTCCATCCCGGCCAAATGGTATGTATCGTATCATTTATCATTTTTCTCCCTCCATGATTTTGGGTTTATCACAAAACATTTTATTTTCTACAATTCCGTAATCTGTACATCTTGACAATTTTTTAAATAATGTTCTTTTATACAAATAGGTATACAGTGTCACTGCCGTTCCGATTATCACAACTACTGTACTTATATCAACTCCAATCGAAAGCACATTAATCTGCAACCAGGTAACACCTATGATTCTTAACACTGCTGTCACAGCAATCATACCGTACAGTTTATTTTTCTTTAAAAACCTTTCACACAGATACAATGCAACAGCTAGCATAACCGGATACCATATATATCCTAATTGTTGTTGTGTGGAAAAATAATGGATAGACGATTTATAAAAAATGCTGTTTCCTGCCACAGATAAGATTCCATATACGAGCAGATATTCATATCTTTCCGCACGTGCGTATATGATCGCCAGACCGATTACAACTCCTTCCAACAGAATTCCTGCTATGCTTAAAAGTGAGCCTATCGAACCATAGCTGAGTCCCAGCCACTCTGTTATATCGGGAAGAAATGCCGCAATTATTGAAACTAACACAATCACTTTGTTTTTTTGAAAGAAAAATATCCATCTGTTCTCTGTATTTCCTACATATTCTACATTTGTTTCTTCCCCTTTTGCTTCTGCAAGCTCATGGATAAAATGCATTATTTTTTCTTTACTGTTAGTGCCATCTTCCGGTGCATATTTTCTGTATAAATGCCAGAAAAACGAAGATACAAACGTAAGCAAAAGACAGATCCATGCCCAGGCAGACATCTTCACTACTGTTTTTTCAACTTCCTGATTGACTAAGACAACGCCCCAGAATACCATGCCAACAAGTGCAGTTCCACTGATCATAGAACCCCAGAAACTGATCCTTTCGTCCAAAAGATACCAGAGGATTTCTACTATTTCCATGATGAAAAACAACACGATCAAAAAGTAAAATATTCTAACCAGATACATTCCGTCAACGGATTCCTCCTCGCTTAAAAATTCTCCAAGCGCTGATAATCCTTTATACGTTTGCAGTAAAGTTAGTTTGCCCTGTAACAGAGCATCCTTTACTGCATTCAGATCATCAGAAAGGTAGTTTCCTATATCAACAAAATTCCCCAGAAAATCACTTCCTATTTTCAATTCCGACACATATTTTTCAGGAATAGTAAGCCACGCTTTTGTATATGCTATCAGCATGGCCAAACAGTTTATCAAAACCGCACACCACTTATATTTCACTGCATTTTGTGCATTTACTGTTTTTCCACTCATTATATATTCCTCCTATCTTTTGATATTTTTGTAACAGAGACCGTTTTTTTGCCTGCAGACTATTTATGAAACGTCATGTCGGAACCACACATTCTGATCTACAATAAGATTTTTGTTATTCGTAAGTTGAAACCTGTGTTCACCATTTTCACTTGTTTCGTCCATATAGGATCTTACGGTACTATATTTACATATCAATGTGTTTCCTTCTATCGTATAACTATCATATGGATAATAATAAGATGTTCCGGTTGTTCCAAACCGATATCCTCTATAGGACTCCAATGTACCGTCTTCGTTATAATACAGTTCAATCACTTCCGGATTCAT
Organism: uncultured Ruminococcus sp.; assembly: GCA_934359255.1. Classification (GTDB taxonomy): domain Bacteria; phylum Bacillota; class Clostridia; order Lachnospirales; family Lachnospiraceae; genus Oliverpabstia. The sequence continues at coordinate 109,508 of CAKRLG010000004.1, read as the reverse complement.
ATTCGGATATTCATCCAGCAATTCTTCATCAACCCCCTGGCAATAATACCCGATAAATTCTTCCACATCATATTTTTTTCCGGAATCTGCAGGTTTTTCTTTTTCTTTCTTATCGTATATTTCCCAGTCAACTTTCTGGATATCCATAAATTCAACGACAGGAGAATCACTCATATCATCTGTTACCTCTTCCTCCGTTAATTGCAGATCATCATATGTATAAACCACAAAAGATAACTCATCCGCAAATGTCCAGTCCACTATTATTTTTGTTTTTTCTCCATCCAGGTAATAATGAACTGCATCTGCACTGCAATAAGAGGAAAATTCATCCTGACCACCTACATAAGATTCTACTTTATCATCATAATGATAAATCTGATACATATACCGACCACCTTCTGTTGCCTGATCTGTATAAGTGCGTATGATAATTTCCGAAATTTTATCTCCGGATAAATCGAATTCACAATACGCCGGTACTGTTTCTTCCCCTTTGTGTTTTTTCCATACTTCTTTTAGTAATTTATACTTTGCGTTCTCTGCTTTTTCTTTTTTTTCGATAAAATCCGCATCGGACCTTGTATAGGAATAATCTTTCAGATTAACGGTTACTGTTTCCGTTTCACCACTGGGCGTTCCGTCCATGGAAATAATCACTTTGTTCTTATCATATTGGATTGCAGACGGCCAATACAATCCATCCGGGTCTCTGTAAAAAGTACTGATCTGTTTTATCAGTTTTCCCTCACTGTTGACCTGGCAAAAATCCGGTCCATAATAGCAGCAAAAATAAAGATTGTCATCCTGATCAAACACATGTGTTGAAATAGAGCCATCCAGTTCCAGCGACCAGACTTTCTCTCCTTTCGAAACCGTAAATGCATATAATGTATTTCCGATTTCCAGATAATAATTATCTCCGTGAATACCTATTTCATAGACCGTCGGCATCTCTGTCATCGGAACTACTTCACTCTGGAATTCCCAGATTACCTGATCAAGATCGTCATATCCGGTAACTGTCGCATATTCGCCCACTGTCTCTTCCCCATTGTATTCTGTCTCTTCCTGATCGAGTTTATATTTTACACTTGTTGCCCCTTTCTTTTCGGCAACAAGCTTTTTCACTGCAGCCCCGGCATTTAACATCGGATAACTTTCTCTTGTGTCATCCTTTGCTGTAGGATACGCCTGTCCGGCTGTTTCTGTCAGCATCTTTTTAACCTCTGCTGCTGTCAGATCCGGTTCAATCTGCCACAATACCGCTGCGGAACCTGACACGATCGGTGCCGCCATAGAGGTTCCTGCTATTTCTCCATAGGCAACATTCTGATTCTTTTCAGGAACTACCGTACTGTATACTTGAGAACCTGCTGTTGTACCTCCTCCCGGTGCACATATATCCACGTTATCACCATAGTTCGAATATGATGCCAGTTTATATTTTCCATCCTTATCCTGATTTTCTACAGCTCCAACAATTAAAATATGTTCTTTTAATTTTTCATAAGTATATTTTTTTTCTTCAAGAATTTCTTTTTTCTCCTGTTTCGACATAACTGTATCAAAGAAAGATTTTGTTATACTGGCAAAAAAACCATTTTTAGTGGCCTCACAAGCCTCCATTGATGAATTTCCATTTCCTGCACTCTGAATAATCAAATATCTGTCGTATCCCATCAGATATGCATTTGCCAACATATCTATACAAGCTCGCGCTTTCTGTTTACATTCCACACCATGTGATATTCTATAATTTTCATATGTTAAATTCTCATACCATTCCCCCTTCTTTTTTTTCTCAAACTCACTTTCCGACAGTAGCACGGAACTGCATCCAAAAGAATTATTAATAACACATTTATCTTGTATCATTTTGCTTATAATATGTATATATTCTCCTGTTTCAAGCAGCGTGATATAGTTTTCCGCTTTCGAATCTTCTGTGTTCGGTGTCCAGTCCGCATATTTTATATCTGCCAAATCTGCAATTCCACGAATTCCAATCTTATTGTTGTTTGCTCCAATCAATCCCATTACATGCGTTCCATGATTTTCCGCACTATTTGTTTCATATCCCTCCAGTGCAGTTATTTTTTCAGATCCTTCTGCATTTACCAGATCTTCATGATTTACATCAAATCCATTGTCTAAAATACCCACGGTAATTTTACTAAGATCATCTTTGTTTTTATCCACATATTTCCATACATCATATGCATCTACCGCTTCTGCCCACCAGTCGTTTCCGGCAGGAGGCATCGTGTTTCTTCCATCTATCATTTTCCCGTCCGAACTCCATGGATTTTCATCCAGTTCATCCGTTTTCACAAAATTCGGCGCATCATATAACGCATCCATTACCTTTTCATTCTCATTCAGTTTGTCTATATACTGATTTATTTCCGCATAAGTTGCGGGTTTAATTTTAATTTGAATAAACTGCACCGCTCCATGGATTCTTGTGACTACTTCTCCATCTATCTGTTCCGCAATTTGATTTTCTTCCTTTTCTGACAATTTTTCCATCAAATATACAGATATCAGATTGTTATAATAGAGAACTTTTTCCTTTTCATCCCAATCTACATTCTCTCCCTGTGGCTGATATACTACATCGCCATCCGGATAAGCAATACAGTTTTCATCTTCACTCACCTTTTTGATACCAGGGATGCTGCTACCAGAGCTGTTATCCAAAAATACTTTTCCTGCAAAGATTCCCAAAATCAACACTGCGAAAACAGCGCACCCCATAACAAGCATTTTCTTTTTTCCGGTGGCTTTTTTCTGCTTTTCCGGCTGTACCGGTGCTCCACAATAGCCACAGAATCGAGCGTTCTCTTTCAGTTCTTTTCCACATTTTTTACAACGCATTTTTCCACCTCTTTTTCAAACACGCTCTAGTACATCGTTTCGTGAATAATACAGTTATTTACGAAACGATGTACTGGTGATTAAAAAGTTTCCCATACCCGCTAACGGATATGGGAATACTTTCTCATTTTATAAATTACTCATCAGCAGCCGGCGTTCCACAATGAATGCAGAACTTCTCACCTTCCTCCAGCTGATTTCCGCATTTTGTACAAAACCGCAATGTTTTTGTCGTGTTTTTCTTTTCCATCGTTTCTGTACGAGTTGTTTCCGTCATGATATCACTCGATACGACCTGATTCTCTGTCGATTGCATATTGATTTTTGCCGGTTCTTCCATACGTTTCGCTGCTTCTGCCTGCTGATTTGTCGCTGTCGGATACGTTGGCTCTTCAGAAGTTGAATACTTATGCAAATTCTCAACAGGTGTTCCGCAATTTATGCAAAACATTATTCCTTCTTCTAGCGGAGAACCACATTTCTCGCATCTGGATTCTTTTTTCTGTGGTTTCTCAGCCAATGGTTTCTGCACAGTTAACGGTGTTCCGCAATGCATACAGAACGCTGCTCCACTCTGTATCTCTTTTCCACACTTGGGACAGGTATCCACTTTTTTTATTTCCTGTACTTTAGTTGTATACAACTCAATATTATGTTCCGTTTCTCTTGCCTGACTCACAAGATCACGAAGATTTTTTTCTGTTTCACTGTAGTATTTTTTTACAAAAATTTCTCCGATGCTCCGATAAATGTCCTGTAACTTTTTGTCTTCTTCTTTGATAGCATTATTCATTTTCACTACATCTGTCAGATCTCTTGTTTTCTGTTTTGCAGTGTTTCCTGCATTTTCAATTGCTTTATTAATATCATCAAAAAAATCCATATCCGTATGTCTCCCTATTTTTTATTAAAAAGCACTAATGATCGCGGCTCCCGTTGAGATCATAATGATCGCCGGAACCAACGAGATAATAGCACAAACAAGTCCTGCAATCGCCATGCCTCTACCATTACGTTTGCTTTTCAATGTAACCGCTGCAAGAACCACACTGACAACAGCACAGGGAATCGACACATAGTAAAAACAGCATGACGATACAAGAGATACAATTCCCAAAATCATCGCTGCAATTGCCATTCCTTCTCCCTCACCCGATCCGTGAGTGTGTTGTTTTACGCTCTCTCCCATGGAAATCGTAATATTATTAACATTTCCACTATTGTCGTCATTACTGATTCTATCAGCTCTTCTCTCCTCTTTATCCGGCTGAGCTGTTGTATCTGACGTTTGTCTTTTTCCGGAAAGAGGCGCCCCACACCCGGCACAGAACATTGCACCTTCCTTATTTTCCTTTCCACATTTACCACAGTACATTTTCTTTTCCTCCCTTTTTCTTTGGTTTGTAACGTATTTCATTTGCATAATATGTAAATTTAGTAATTAATTTTATTCTTACCATTGACGGCCACAATTATTACAATGGTATTTTTGGTTAAGTCGTTGAATCGGAGAACCAACATAGTCCTGATATGGGATGCCAAGTGGATAATATTGAATACTTACAGATCCGCACCACGGACAATATGCCTCACCTCTTTTTTGCGCATTCTTTTTTCTCTCATTTCTCGCATTCGATTCATCTTCCCATTCGTCAATCGCTCCCAAGAATAATTTTATCAACATTCCTGTTATAAGTAATGTACCTAACGGTAATTCAATACTTTCCCAAAATCCAGCCCATGTCATTTCACTATTGACAATCCCTACAACGGTAACAACTAATGTACTTATACTTGCAGCAATCCAAGGTTTTATTTTTATCATAATAAAAATGCACAGTACCCACAGTCCAAAGGCGAGAAAACCATTCATCCCTACACCTGCCTCTTCCTTTGGAATAGCACCAATCGAGCATACAGAAGAAACCCAAAGGAAACAAAATATCTTAATAACCACATTTTTTATTTTACGTAGCACAATGTATCTCTCCTCTCGCAATCACTTACCTATAAGGAAACAAATAATTATAACAGCCAGATACCAAAACACCCTGCCATCAAATTCTTAAACAGACATTGAACAATGGACAGGACAATTATAATATATCCGTACAACGGTTTTATTCGCATGGCATGTATTTTTCCTTTTGTCACTATATAAAACGTATAGGAAATCATGTACGTCGCATATAGAAAGAATATGTATCCAATATCGGCATTGTAATACAGGCTCTTGATAATGTCTCCCCTAAGAAGTGCTCGAATTGCTCTTGTACTTCCACAACCGAAACAAAAGTATCCTGTGTATTTGTGAAAGTAACATTCTGGAACAAGCGAATATATATTTATATGGATTTTTTCAATTAATACATAGCCTGCAAAAGCTATAATAGCTATGCATATACCGATCTCATATATTCTTATATTTATATCTTTCCTTGTTTTCATATTTTCCATGATGTCTCTTATTATTTTTGTACCATCGTGTCTTAAAGTAAAATGCAAAAAATTTTCTCACATTCCTTTTGTTCCATCGATAATGTTTTCATAGGAACTTATCTCAAATTTGACAAACTCCTGAGCTGAGATATAACCATCTTTATCCTGGTCAGCGGTTTTATACGCTTCCTCTTCTCCTTCATACATTACTGCAATCTCGTATGCTCCATCTGTACCATCCTCTGCATCCGGGCGTTCTGTCGGAAATAACTTAGGATTCTCATCCCATAATTCGCCAAACGCCAAAATTCGGCAAAGTGTCTCTGCATCAGATCCGCTTAAATCACCATCTTTATTTTCCTCCATCATTCCCATCCCATCATCTCTGACACAATATTTTGTCCAGAATTTTTCGAATAATTTTTCAAAATCTTTTGACATGGTATAGGTTGTATTGTACGATATCCTATCAAAATCGATAGCTGGATCTTGTTCTTTATTGCAAGCTCTTATTAACACAGTCCAATACTCCGCTGTTCCGTTTTCTACAGTTCCTTCTCCATCAGCATCCGGTGTATCTATTGTGCAGGCAAGCGTTACTTCATCCGCCTTGAAGTCAACCTCAACATGGTATTGTCCATCCGAATCTTTCACATCAATGTTGTCTGCATTTCCCGTTGTTCCGCACCCTATAACCGTTCCCATTAATACCGTTTCAAGCAAACCCAAAGCAACTACTCTCTTCTTCATATCTCTAACCTCCTTTTCATATAGTATATAATAACATTTTTCTATTTTCAAGTCGTATATCCGATATATAATATTATTTTTGGCACAATTATTTTCCCTGAAAACAGATATCACCAAACGTAAGTAATCTATCTTTTTTCTATTGTCTTTTTTATCTGCCATCTTATATTGTCATTGCTTCTTTTCATTGCTTGCTTTTCGTATTTATAATCGAATATTCGCTATTAGTTCAGTTTATAAAAGATAAATTTTTGCATATGATTAAAAGAAAAGTCAAGGAGAAGATATGTCACTGGATTACAAAGAAATCGGCAAGCGCATAGCAGCCAGACGTAAACAGCTTGGTTTAAAGCAGTCAGAGGTTGAAGAACGCGCTGATCTAAGTTATAAATATCTTTCTAACATCGAACGGGGAATTTCCATTCCTTCTACAGAAGTTATTATGAGACTTGCTTCAGCGCTTGAGACAACGCCAAATGAGTTTTTAATAGGAACAAATCAATCCGAAGCTGAAGAATGGAAAGAGATTTCTGATATGCTTCGTTATTTCGACAAAAAGAAACTTTCTCTTGCTAAAAAATTTTTAATCTGGCTATCAGAACAGGACATGTAAAGAAAATATCAAATTTGTAAATATTTTTCTTTTGCTTCAATTTTTAGGCCCGAATTCTTACTTACGTTAAGGTTTCGGGTTTCTGTTTATTATTATGACTAATCTGCAAATTTTTCTAAAATACGACACATTTCCAAAAACGTATCTTGACTTTTTTCCCCATTTTTCATATACTGCCTTTTGCAACCATTTTACCCTGATTTTCCGGTGATTATAACGGTTTCGGAAAATCTCTTTTTATATTAAGGAAACGACACTATGTTTGAGATTTTTGTTGACTCTGCCGCAAATATTCCGGCAGACCTTGTAAAAAAATTTAAGATCAAAGTACTTTCTTTCGTGAATCTGGTAAACGGCAAAGAAGTAACCTGCTTCGACCCGGATCTGACCGAAGAGGAAGAACGGCAGAAAGGAAAAGATTATTATGATATGATCCGCAAAGGTGCCGACATCAAAACCGGACTGATCAGCAGCGGAACGTTTGAAGACGCATTCCGGGAAGCTCTGGAAGACGATAAAGATGTTCTTTATTTCTCTCTCAGCAAAAACATCAGCGGAAACTACAACTCTGCACGAATCGCTGCTGAAGACCTGATGGAATCCGGCAAATACACCCGGAAGATCCGTATGATCGACTCGCTCAACGCCTCTCTTGCGCAGGGCATTCTGGCCATTTATGCCAGCGAGATGCGGGAAAAAGGCATGGCTTTTGATGAAGTGGCCGACATCCTGGAAACCTGCCAGGCAAAAATGAACGGTGTCTTCACTGTCGGCGATCTCAAATACCTGGCAAGAACCGGTCGTCTGAGCGGGATCGCTGCTGTCATCGGTAATGTTTTAAGCATCAAACCGATCCTGCGTGGAAACAAAGACGGCTACATCGTCCAGTACAAAAAATGCCGTGGTCGCAAAGCCGCTCTCCACGAACTGATCTCCCTCGTCTGTAACAACATCGTAGAACCGGAAAAACAGATCATCGGGATTGCTCATGCAGACGCCTACGAAGACTCTCTCTATGTCATGGAAAAAATCCAGAAACGCATCAAAGTCCGTGGCTTCATCAACACCTCCTACGACTTCTGCACCGGCAGCCACGTAGGGCCCGACACCATCGCCATGTTCTTTATGGGCAACGACCGCGAATTACAGGGCATGAAATAATTTCTTAAATTAATCATCATAAATCCAAAATGACAGATAGTATTCCAGAACATCCGTTTTAAAATACTACCCGTCATTTTTCAATCCATTCAATACCTTCCCGTTGCAACTGCTCTCCTATCTCAGCCAATACCCAGCCCGAAAGCAGACCGCGCTGTTTGCTGCAACACTTTGTGGGCGGTTAGGGGAAGCTTTGAGATCCAGCACCTACGTAGACTTTCGCGAGGGTCAGCTGACCCTCGTGAATATAGTCGAAGTTGGTGATTAGCTCAAAGTTCCCCTGCCCACGTTGCAGCAAACAGCGCGGTCTGCTTTCGGGCGTCCGTACATTGGCTCACCCTTCTATATTTTACAGATTCGTCCGAACCAATTTCGGCCGATATCCATCTTTTTCCAGCTCCTGTATAATCTGCTGCTTATGTTCCGTACCAAATGCTTCCATAGTAATCTTCAGCTCCACAGCTGCATTTCTATTCGTACTATAGAACTGGTTATGATCCAGTTTAATAATATTACCCTGCTGCTCTGCAATCTTCTGAGAAACCTTTGTAAGTTCACCCGGACGATCCGGCAACAGAACAGAAATCGTAAAGATACGGTCTCTCTGGATCAGACCCAGCTGAACAACAGATGCCATGGTGATCACATCCATATTACCACCGCTCAGGACAGAAACCACTTTTTTACCCTTGACATTCAGGTGTTTCAGTGCTGCCACAGTAAGCAGACCGGAGTTTTCTACGATCATCTTGTGATTTTCTACCATATCCAGGAAACTTACGATCAGTTCATCATCTTCTACCGTGATCACATCATCCAGATTCTTCTGCAGATACGGGAATACATGCTCACCGGGAGTTTTTACCGCAGTACCGTCTGCAATCGTATTGACCGTAGGAAGCGTGGTAACTTCTCCCTTATCCAGAGAAACCTGCAGACAATTTGCCCCTGCCGGTTCCACACCGATCACTTTGATGTTCGGGTTCAGCAGTTTTGCCAGTGTGGAAACACCGGTAGCCAGTCCGCCACCGCCGACCGGAACCAGAATATAATCAACCAGAGGAAGCTCTTTGATGATCTCCATAGCGATGGTTCCCTGTCCTGTTGCTACTGCCGGATCATCGAAGGGATGGATAAATGTATATCCATGTTCTTCTGCCAGCTCATAAGCATGTGCACATGCATCATCGTAGACATCTCCATACAGGACAACTTCCGCACCGTAGCTTTTTGTTCTCTCGACTTTGATCAGTGGTGTTGTGGTCGGCATAACAATAACTGCCTTTGCACCGTATGCTTTTGCCGCATAAGCCACACCCTGCGCATGATTACCTGCAGAAGCGGTGATCAGACCTTTTGCTCTCTCTTCTTCTGTCAGTGTGCTGATCTTATAGTACGCACCTCTTAACTTGTACGCACCGGTTCTCTGCATATTTTCCGGTTTAAAATATACTTTATTTCCTGTCATCTGACTGAAATAATCACTGAAAATCAATTTTGTATCCTGGGTTACTCTTTTTACAACCTCTGAAGCCTCTTCAAATTTGTCAATAGTAAGCATTATGATTCTTCCTCCTCTGTTTTCACATCAAACAGTGCATTTACAAACTGTTCTGCATTGAATTTCTGCAGATCATCGATGGACTCTCCCACGCCGATATATTTTACCGGAATATCCAGCTCGGACTGGATGGCTACGGCGATGCCGCCTTTTGCGGTTCCGTCCAGTTTTGTAAGAATGATACCTGTGACATTTGCCACCTCTTTGAACTGTCTCGCCTGTGCCAGTGCATTCTGTCCGGTCGTACCATCCAGAACAACCAGTGTCTCCAGATAAGCATCCGGGTATTCTCTCTCCAGCACACGATAAATCTTTCGGAGTTCCTCCATCAGATTCTTTTTATTATGAAGACGTCCTGCAGTGTCACAGAGCAGTACATCTGCATTTCTTGCTTTAGCTGCAGCTACGGCATCGTACACAATCGCTGCAGGATCTGCACCTGCCTGTCCCCCGATCAGGTCCACACCGGCACGGTGCGCCCACTCTGTCAGCTGCTCTCCTGCGGCTGCGCGGTATGTATCCGCTGCTGCCACGATGACTTTCTTACCCTGATCCTTCAGTTTTCCTGCCAGTTTTCCGACAGAAGTAGTTTTTCCCACACCGTTGACACCTATCACCAGCACAACGGATTTTCTGTTTTCAAATTCATAGGCAGTATCACCCACATCCATCTGACGTTTGATCTCATCGATCAGAAGCTGTTTACATTCCGAAGGTTCTTTGATCTTCTTTTCTTCCACTTCTTCCTTCAGATGCTCAATGATAGATGTTGTGGTGTTGATACCAATATCCCCCATCACAAGGATCTCTTCTATTTCTTCATAGAAATCATCATCGATACTGGAAAAGCCGCTGAAAATGGAGTCAATTCCGGCCACAATATTATTTCTCGTTTTTGTCAGACCCTCCCGGAGACGTCTGAAAAAACCTTTCTTTTCCTCTGACATATGGTTTCCTCTCTTACTCTCAACTTTTTCATCATTTCGTCTCTGTCACTTTACTGCACGACTTCATTATAAAATGATGTATATACTACTGCAAGTCTTTTTTTGATTTACAAATAATTCCTATTCGTCCAGCTGGTTCTCGATCAGGTTGACCGATACCAGCGTGGAAACACCTTTTTCCTGCATGGTGATACCGTAGAGGCGGTCTGCCGCGTTCATTGTACCCCGTCGATGGGTGATCACAATAAACTGTGTGTTTTTTGTAAGTTTGTGCAGATACTGTGCAAAACGGGTAACGTTGGAATCATCCAATGCCGCCTCGATCTCATCCAGCAGACAGAAAGGTGACGGTTTCAGGTTCTGTATGGCAAAAAGCAGTGCAATGGCTGTCAGTGCCTTTTCCCCACCGGATAACTGCATCATGTTCTGCAGCTTCTTTCCCGGTGGCTGAGAGATGATCCTGATACCGGCTTCCAGTACATCCTCATCTTCCATAAGTTCCAGAGTACCCTTTCCGCCTCCGAAAAGCTGTTTGAACACCTTATCGAATTCCACACGGATCTCCTGAAACTTCTCTGTAAACTGTTTGCGCATTCCCTCATCCAGTTCTGCAATGATCCCTTTCAGTGTCTCTGCTGCCTCCACCAGATCGGTATGCTGTGCGCTTAAGAACGTGTGACGTTCCAGAATCTCTTTATATTCTTCAATTGCATTGACATTGACATTACCCAGTTTTCGGATCGCCTCTTTTAATTCTGCGATTTGCTGTCGGATCACACTGCGCTCCGGCATGTCTTCCATTCGATAGGTATTCGCCTGTCCCGGTGTGACCTCATACTCTTCCCAAAGATAATTAATCTGGTTCTCCTGCCGTTCTTCCAGTTTTTCCTTCTGGCTGTTCAGTCGGAAACATTCCTTGTCCATCCGGCTGATATGTGCAGACAATTCATCCCGGCGGCTGAAGAATGTCTTATGCTGACTGTTCAATTCTTCTTTCTTTTCCAGATACTGCTGCATCTGTGCCTCGTCTTCCTCACGGATCCGGCTGGCTTCCTGAATTGTTTTCTGAATAGACAGAATATTGTGTTCTTTTTCTTCTTTTTCCTTGCCACCCGCTTCCAGAGATTCCTGCATCTGTTGCAGTTCCTCTCTCATTGCCGCTTCTTCCTGATGGATACGACTCAGATTTTCTCCTGCAAAACTTACTTTCTGTTCCAGTGAAGCATAAGCCACCTGAATCTGGTTCAGTTCCTGACTGTAAGAAGCTTCCTGTTCCTGCAGTTTTTCCAGAATTTCCTGCTGACTGTTCACCAGCGCTTCCTGCTCCTGCTCTCTGGCTGTGGAATGTTCCATTTCTTCCCGGATGGATGAACTGCTTTCCTTGATCTCTGCAATCTGTCCTTCAATCTCCCGGCCCTCTGCTTTTAACTGTCCGTAGCCGGTCCGTACTTCACGGATGCGCGCCTCTGCCTGGGTGATTCCCACCTTTTCTGTATTCTGGCTGATCTGCAGTTGCTGTAACTGTCTGGTCATCTCTGCCAGATCATCCCGCAGTGTATTTCTGCGCTCCCGTTTATCCAGAATGACTTTCTGTATCTTTTGCAGCTCTTCTTTCAGTGCTGCCACTTTTCCTTCCAGTTCCTCTATTTCCCGACGACGTCCCAGAAGATTGCTGCTGTTTCGGAATGCTCCACCGGTCATGGAACCACCCGGACTTAAGGATTCTCCCTCTAACGTAACAATACGCAGGGTATGACGGTATTTTCTTGCAATGACGATGGCGTGATCAATGGTATCCACCACCAGTGTCCTTCCAAGAAGCTGTGACAGCAGAGTTCGATACGTACTTTCTGCAGTTACCAGGGTATCGGCGAGCCCGATCACACCTTCTTCTTTCAGTGCTGCGGGATTCTGAAAACTGCTGCTTCGCATATTGGTCAGGGGCAGAAAAGTTGCCCGGCCGTACCGGTTTTTCTTCAGATACTCGATCATGACCTTAGCGGTCTGTTCATTATCCGTAACGATATTCTGGATACTCCCACCCAGAGCTGTTTCCACCGCTGTTTCATATGCTTTCTCCACCTTGATCAGGTCTGCAACAACACCGTGGATCCCCGGCTGGCGATCCTTCTGTTCCATGACACGCCGGATACTGTTGCCGTATCCCTCATAACGTTCTGCAATATTTCGCAGGGATTCCAGACGGGATGCCTCCCGATGATAGGCTGTCTGTCCCTGTTCCAGTTTCTTATTCTGTTCCTCCATCTGGCTTCGCAGAGAGCCGACTTCCCGCTCCACTTTCCGGTATTCCATCTGTATACCATCCATCTGAGCACTGATCTCTTTGCATTTTTCCTGATGTCCCTGAATAATCTCCTGCTGCTGTGACTCATCGCTTTTCAGTTTCAGGACACGCTGGCTGAGAGCCGCTTTTCGTATGCCGATCTGTTCAAGCATCGCATCATAACGCTGCATCTTGCCCTTGGTGGATGCCCGCTGATTCAGGATCTCGATGATTTCACTTTTACCATCCTCGATGCTCTTACTTGTTTCTTCTATATTCTGATGCAGAATCGCCAGTTTTTCTTCTGCCTCTTTCTTTCTGACAGCTGCTTCGCCCAGGCTTTCTTTCAGAGCTTCCTGTTCCTGTTCATGTCCGGCTGCTTCCTTCTGTCGACGGTCAAGGTCCTGACGGATCGTCTGGATACGTTCTTCGTAATGCTGATGATTCTGCTGTGCTGCGCGGATCTGTTCTTTTAACAGTTCCACACTGTTTTCCAGCTGCTGCTTTTTCAGGGCGTTCTCGCTCGCCTGAGTTCTCGCTTCCTGAATCTTCGTATCCAGTTCTTCCAGTTCCTTTTCCAGACGTTCGTACTCTGCTTTTGTCTGTTCGAACTGTGTCTGCGTCTGTTGCAGCTCATTCTGAGAAATCTGATATTTTTCTTCTGTTTCTTTTAACTGTTCTTTGATATGAGCACTCTCCGCCAGATACATGTTCACATCCAGGATCTTCAGTTCTTCTTTCTTCTTCAGATAGACTCTGGCTGTTTCCGACTGTCGTTCCAGAGGACCCAGCTGCCTGGTAAGTTCCGACAGAATGTCTGTCACACGAACCAGGTTCTGCTGTTCCTCATCCAGTTTCTTTAATGCAGTCGCTTTTCTCCGTTTGAACTTTACAATACCTGCAGCCTCGTCGAAAAGTTCTCTTCGTTCTTCCGGTTTTCCGCTCAGGATCTTATCGATCTGGCCCTGACCGATAATGGAATATCCTTCTTTACCGATACCGGTATCGTAAAATAGTTCGTTGATATCTTTCAGGCGGCAGCCGGTTCCATTTAACAGGTACTCGCTTTCCCCGGAACGATACAGTCGTCTGGTAACAGTCACCTCTTCATACTCGATGTCCAGTTTGTGATCGGAATTATCCAGAGTAATGGCTACCGATGCGAATCCCAGCGGTTTTCTGGTCTCTGTACCGGAAAAAATGACATCCTGCATATTTCCGCCACGCAGCTGTTTTGCACTCTGTTCACCCAGTACCCAGCGGACAGCATCACCAACGTTGCTCTTTCCACTGCCATTAGGGCCTACAATGCCGGTGATACCGTTATGGAATTCAAATACGATTTTATTGGCAAAGGATTTGAATCCCTGTACTTCGATACTCTTTAAATACATACGTCACCTACTGTTTCTGTTTGTTATCCATGGCTTTCAGTCTGCAGATTGCACGGTATGCTGCCATCTGTTCTGCAGCTTTCTTGGTTCTTCCGCTTCCCTGTCCCATGCACTGCTCACCGATCCATACTTCCACGGAAAAGGTCTTGTCATGATCTGGTCCGCTCTCACCAAGCGGATGGTAGGAAATCTCTCCCGGGATATTTCCCTGTACCATCTCCTGGAAGATAGTCTTGCTATCAAAAAAGAGTTTTTTGTGTTCCATATCATTTAACACATATTTCAGTACAAACTCTTTTGCATTAGCAAATCCACCATCCAGATAAACCGCACCGATTACAGACTCCAGTGCATCCGAAGTTACCGAATCTCTGTGACGTCCACCTGTCATTTCTTCTCCTTTTCCCAGACGAAGAAAGCTTCCCAGTTCAATCTCTCTGGCGCAAAATGCCAGTGTCGGCTCGCATACCAGGCTTGCACGCAGTCTGGTCAGTTCTCCCTCCGGCATCTGCGGAAACTGTGCAAATAAATGTTCACTGCTTACCAGTTCCAGCACTGCATCTCCTAAAAACTCCAGCCGTTCATTACATTCGATCCGGTTCATCTTATGTTCATTGGCATAGGAGCTGTGACGCAATGCCTTTTCCAGAAGCTCCGGATTCTGAAAATGATATTCAATCCTTTTTTCCAATTCCTTTAATTCTCTCATATTTTCTCCCGTTTTCATTTCTCACATATCACCTTCGGTGATTGCATATTGCCCTGTGACTGTTCCCTGTTCTGCCAGAGAATCATTTACTCCACAACTCTCTGGATCAGATCTATCGCATCTGCCACCGTCACGATTTTTTCTGCTTCTTCCTGTGGAATCTCGATATCAAAAGCATCCTCTACTCCCAGAATAATCTGATACAGATCCAGAGAATCTGCTCCCAGATCCTCGGTAAAAGTGGTCCCTGGCATCACTTCCGAAGCATCCACATTCAGTACTTCCGCAATTATCTGCTGTAATTTTTCCAGTTCCATCTCTAATTTTCCCCCTTATTATCCTGCTTCATATTCTCCTGAATCTTTCCGCAGATATCTTCTTTTGAAAATGTAATACACTGAATCAGTGAGTTTTTGATCTCGTTGGCCTTCGAACTTCCGTGAGCCTTGACTACCAGCCCTTTCAAACCAAGCAGAGGTGCTCCACCGTATTCGCTGGCATCAAAACTTTTGAGTGTTTCTTTTAATGCCGGTTTTACCAGAAGGGCTCCGATCTTACTGCGCAGAGTGCTCATCATACCTGCTTTCACCTTGGAGATCAAAGTGGCTCCTACACCCTCGTACAGTTTCAGGATCACATTTCCCACGAATGCCTCACAGACTACAACATCACAGACTCCTTTCGGAATATCTCTGGCTTCCACATTTCCGATAAAATTAATGTCTTTGCACTCTTTTAACAACGGATAGGTTTCCTTCACCAGTGCATTTCCTTTTTCTTCTTCTGCACCGATATTGACCAGGCCTACCTTCGGATTTTTCACTCCCATAACATATTCCATATAAATAGAACCCATACGCGCAAACTGTATCAGATGAGAAGAACGGGCATCTACATTGGCACCACAGTCGATCAGTAGGGAAACACCGGTTGCTGTCGGAATCAGTGGAGCCAGCGGGGCACGTTCCACGCCTTTGCTCTTTCCTACCAGGACCTGTCCGCCTACCAGTACAGCTCCTGTACTGCCACAGGAGACAAAAGCAGAAGCTTCTTTACTTCTCACCATTCGCAGTGCCTTTACCAGAGAAGAGTCTTTCTTTTTCTGAATTGCATGTACCGGCGGTTCTCCGGTTTCAATGATCTCAGACGCATGAACTACTTCCAGACGTTCCTTCGGATACGTATATTTTTCCAGTTCTTTTTTCAGGACATCCTCCTGACCTACCAGATATACGAACAGTTCAGGCTTCTCCCGCAGTGCTTCGACTACTCCTTTTACCGGTTCCTGCGGTGCATAATCGCCACCCATTGCGTCCACAGCCACTTTAATATATTCGCTCATATTTCATCCTCTTTTCCCATAAACCTGTCATATCCCTGTTCCTTTTTCTCATGGAACAAGTAACGTACAACTATCTATATGATACTAGACATTGTGTAAAAAAGCAATGAAAATGTAAGCAAAAGGGACTTGCCTTTCCGGACAAGTCCCCTGTTTTTCCTGTTATAAGATTTCCTTTTCCCTTACTGCATCACACCGTCAGATCCCAGATGATAACCGTCTACATCCGTATCATGTGCCATTGCGCCGTTTTCCTGGAGATAATACCACTTATCTCCTTCCTGATACCAGCCGGTACGCACATATCCGTTCTCATCAAACACATACCACTGACCGTCAATCTCCTGCCAGCTGCTGGTCGGATAAGTTCCGTCCGCATTCTGATACCACCAGTTTCCATCGGTCTGCTGCCAGCTTCCGGAAGCTGCTGCTTCTGTAGTCTCTTCTGCAGTCTCTTCCTGTGCATCCCCGGTTTCTTCCGGTGCTGCTTCCTGCTCAGTAACAGTAACACATTTGGTTCCGCTGGCTGTCAGCTGAACTCCGTCACCTACTGTGTTGGTTACTACTACATAATAGTAAACAGTTCCGGACTCAGTGGTCGGCGGTGTATAGGTGGCTTCTGTTGCTCCGTCAATGGCTGTTCCGCCTCCATTGGAATCCACATTGTTCCGATACCACTGATAGCTTAATGTTCCTTCGGATACTGTGGCTTCCACAGTCAGCGCATCTGCAGTCCCATGCAGATCGTATGTAACCGGATCTCCCATCTCAGATGTGATCTGTGGTTTTTCCACACTGTCATCAATATTTGCTGCATTCAGATCCACAGTAGTTTCCTCTTTTTTTGTGTCTTCACTGTTATTTCCTACCAGGATACCGATTGTATCTTTTGCTGAGCATGCAGTCATAAGCGGCATACAACAGAGTGCTATGCCTGCAAGCAATCCCCTTTTTAATCTCATATTATCTACTCCTTTTATTTTGAAAATGAAGTAACTATTCAGCACCCACAGTCTTCACTGTAAAGGTGCTAAAAATGTTACAAATTCTTTTCATCTCTGTGTCATATTGTAACATTTTCACAATTATATGTCAACCGAAAGGATTCCCCTCTTCCTTACAGCTGAGCGGTTACAAAAATGTCGTAGATCGCACGGATCGCAGTTTCAAAATCACGGTTTTCCACACCGATGATAATATTCAGTTCGCTGGATCCCTGATCGATCATCTTTACATTGACATGATTGTGTGCCAGTGCTGAAAAGATTCTTCCTGCTGTACCTCTGTTTCTTCGCATACCTCTTCCAACGACCGCGATCAATGCCAGATCTGCTTCCAGATCGATGGCATCCGGTGCTACCGCACGATGAAGACCTGAGATAATGTTCTGTTCCTTTTCTTCGAATTCACTCTGGTGCACATACACAGTCAGTGTGTCAATGCCGGAAGGCATATGTTCAAAGGACAGCCCGTTATCCTCAAATACCTGAAGAACTTTTCTGCCAAATCCGATTTCAGAGTTCATCATATCTTTTTCGATATTAATAGAGGCAAATCCTTTTCTTCCGGCAATACCTGTGATCGTATAGGCCGGTTTGTAGCAGGTGCTTTCCACAATAACCGTACCTTTATCCTGTGGGCGGTTGGTGTTACGGATGTTGATCGGAATACCTTCCTGACGAAGCGGGAAAATAGCATCCTCGTGCAGTACAGTGGCTCCCATATAAGCCAGTTCCCGGAGTTCTTTATATGTAATTGTCTCAATGACAGCCGGATTGTCTACGATACGTGGGTCCGTTACCAGCATACCGGATACATCGGTCCAGTTTTCATACAGATCTGCATGGATCGCTTTTGCAACAATAGATCCTGTCACATCAGAACCTCCACGGGAAAATGTCTTCACACTTCCATCATGAAGAGATCCATAAAATCCCGGGATGACTGCATGATCGATTCCTTCCAGTCTTTCTGCCAGCTTTTTATAAGTCATCTCACCGTCCAGATTCCCGTTATCTTCAAAGAAAATACATTCTGCAGGATCCACAAATGTATAACCCAGATAATTTGCCATCACGATACCGTTCAGGAATTCTCCTCTGGATGCTGCATAGTCACTTCCCGCCTGCGCAATGAAGTTTTTCTCAATCTCTGCAAACTGTTCATCCAGTTTCAGATCCAGCCCCAGTCCGTCAATAATTTCCTGGTATCTCGCCTGGATTTTTTTGATCTTTCCTGCAATCTTTTCACCTTTTTCAGCTGCCCGATAACATTCATAGAGCATGTCGGTTACTTTGATATCTCCATCAAAACGCTTTCCCGGTGCTGACGGAACCACATAACGTCTGGATTCATCCGAACGGATGATATCACCTACTTTTTTAAACTGTTCCGCACTGGCAAGAGAGCTGCCACCAAACTTCACTACTTTTTTCATGTTTTCCTCCTCTGTGCATAGCTGTATATATGCGGTTTTTTTATTTTCTCCTATTATAGATTTCTCATTTTCATATGTCAATAATAATGTCTTTCTCCGGATAGCACAAAAATCATGCTTTCGCATGATTTTTGTATAAAAACGATATACTGACTGATTTATTTTTCCATCTCGCCCTCACGGTATTTTTCAATCTGCTCATAGTTGCTTGCGAGAGCACCTGTTCCGCTTGCACCCTTTGGTCCGAAACGGAATACAAATTTCAGAAGGATTGGCGTTATGATAGTCGTGATCACAACTACAATAACCACAGGTCCCAGGAAGGAAGATCCCATCAGTCCGAGAGCCGATCCTTTATCCGCAACGATCAGCGCAACCTCACCTCGGGAGATCATACCGACACCGATACGGGCACACTGGTAATTCTTATATCCACACACTTTTGCACCCAGTCCGCAACCCAGCACTTTCGTCAACACTGCGACGATCACCAGAATAACTGTAAATCCCACAACTTTTCCGTTCATAGACGGAAGCACGACTTTGATACCGATACTTGCAAAAAACAGCGGTGAAAGAAGCATGTAAGAAATCGTATCGAATTTGGATGCCAGCCACTGTGTTCTCTGTGTCTTGGATACTACCAGACCTGCCACGAAAGCACCTGTGATATCTGCCACACCGAAGAATACTTCTGCGCAGTATGACAGCAGCAGACAGAATACAAATACCATGATCGCATGGCGATGCAGTGGTCTGTTAGTCAGTTCTTCCCATTTTTTGTAGCCATAATAGAATGCCACACCTGCAATCAGCGCAAATGCAAAGAAACCTACAATTTTTAACAGTACCATACCGAGACTTACGGAAGAGTCTGCCATACTGGTAACAATTGTCAGTGCAATAATACCCAGAATGTCATCGATAATTGCGGCTCCCAGGATCGCATTACCGGAATGGGTTTTTAATTTTCCCATCTCTTTCAGTGTTTCCACACTGATACTTACAGATGTTGCCGTCAGGATAACACCGATAAAAATATTCTGTAAAAACAGACTGGCTCCTGCATCAGAATCGATAATACCGGGCTTGTTAAAGAAATACGCCACGGCGAATCCGCCTGCCAGAGGTACCAGAACACCCAGCAATGCGATCACAAACGAGGCTTTTCCGCTCTTCTTTAACTCGTCGATATCGGTCTCCATGCCTGCACAGAACATCAGAACCACAACTCCGATCTCCGCAGCATCATGAATAAAAGTGGTCTCATGGAGAATATTAAGACAGGCCGGTCCCATCAGGAGACCTGCCAGCAATGCTCCTACCACCTGCGGCATATTGTAACGACGTGTTACCAGTCCGAGGATCTTCGTAGTAAGCAGGATCAATGCCAGATCCAGTAAAAAATTGTACGTTGTTTCCATATTTTTTCCTCCCTGTGTTTTGCGGTTTCCCATCTTCCGGTCAGAACCGCACTGTTGCCTACTATAGCATTTTTACACCGGAAAGACAATATTTTTTTAATAAAATTTTAATATTTATCTTTCTGATCAATGGAGGTTTTCCAGTTCTTTCATTCGTTTTCTGCGGCGCAGACGTTCACCGCTTTTATTATATACAAAGAATGATTCCACCAGCAGTTTATTAAAGGGACCCAGTTTATCTTTTGTTGTTTTATCGTACCGGGTTCCACCACAGGTGATATAAGAAACACTTTTTACATATTTAATCAGGTCTGATTCACAGCGGATATTGTCCGGCAGTTTGGTATACGCCATTCCGATACATTCCAGTCTGTGGGCATCGCTTCCCCCAAATCCGGGTTTATGATACTTTCTTGCCAGTTTTCTTGCCTTTTCGTTCACTTCTTCCGATTCGCAGGCATTGAAAACTTCCACAAAGTCGAACTGTTCCATCAGGCTTTTCAGCCGTTCTTCGTGGAACTTCTTTCTCGCCTGGGTTTTGATCAGACTGAGATATTTTTCTCCGTATGGATGGGCCGGTCCCACAATTCCTCCGTATTTGTGTACCACCATGATCAGGATCTGAGCCGGCAGACCGCGCAGTTCAAGAAGTTTCAGCTTCACTCCCTCCGGCATGATCACCAGCATATGTCCGCAGTCGATCGTATCATATTCCACACCTTTTAACACCACAAAATCTGTATGGTTCTTCCCTTTGATGGAATCTCTCCATTCCCGGTAACCATCATAAGAGTTGTGATCGGATACCAGCATGCCGCCGAATCCCTTTTCTTTCAGTTTTTTGATATATTCTTCGATCATGACTTTTCCATCCATGGAACCTTCTTTGGTATGGCAATGCATATCGAACTTCATATATCCCCACCCCTTTTCCTACAGTTTTTATAACGACCTGTCTTTTGTGTTTCCGTAGATAGTCATTACTAATTTCTTTACAGCTATTATAACCTTTTTCGGACGTGGTTACAAATTATAATTTGTAAAATTTATGCGAATTTATGCAATCCGCACGCCTTTTCATTTCCGCATCGGGTTAATATGCCGTCCTGCAGCAATCAGGAGAAGAGCGGAACAGCCCAGTTGTACCAGAATCGACAGTTCTACCATATGTTCCACCCCAAAAGAATGGCTGTAATTTCCAAAATAGCCACACAGCCGTACCAGTCCGTAGGCATTGGTTGTCTGCTGTCCGATCATTCCATAAAGCGTGACTGCCGGATTAAAATACAGGAGATAGATCAGCCCACCAAGCCGGATGCCAGTAAAATCATCCCGGTACATTCCCTGCACCTGCTGAATATAGCCGATTCCAACCAGAATCCCCACCGTTCCCAGCACCAGAAGTACCACCGTCACATAACTTAAAATCACCGCAACCGTAGTTTTACGCATGATCGCCGAATAAAAGATACCGATACTTCCTATAAATATACCGGTGATGACAAGATTCAGGATCAGCTGGAACAGATTCACCAGAGTGATTCCTCCGTAGATCAGCACCAGTCCTATTACAGGAAGTGTGGAAAAGGAAATAAGGAAAATCAGACAAAGAGAAGATTCCAGTTTTCCGAGAATAATTTTCCAGGGACTCAGATGGGTGGTGAGAAGCAGATCCAGGGTCTTTCTCTCACGTTCCCCCGCAATAGAACCTCCTGCCAGCCCCGGGATCAGGATACAGATGGCAAGGAACAGACCATATCCCATCAGGACATAACACTGGATCGGAAAACGGTACTGCAGGATCGTCATATAATTTTCTCTTCCACTCAATCCCATCTGTGCGATCAGGGCAAACAATGCCAGAACCAGATTCACGCCAAGAATAATCCAGGCACATTTCATATTTCTTGTGTAACGTTTCATTTCATTTTCCAGAACCGGATTTTTCCTCATACTGTCATTCCTCCCTGTGCCGGATCTGTAAGATGGAAAAATACAGATTCCAGATTATTATGCTCTCTACGAAAAGAAGTTACCAGCACCTTCTGCTCCACCAGCTGTCTCAGAAGCTGTGCCTCTTCTTCCCTGCTTCCGGTAAAAAGAATGGAAATTATATTTTTATCGATTGCTATTCTGGATACCAGCGGGTGCCGGTTCAGCAGGTGAATGGCAGTCTCCAGATTCTGATATATTTCGATCAGGATCGGATTGGAACTGTCGATAGATGTCATGATTTCATCGATGGGACCTTCCAGTACCATTTTCCCCTGATGGATAACTCCGATATTACTGCACATATCTGCCAGATCAGACAGAATATGCGAACTGATCAGCACCGTATATCCCTCTTCACACAGACTTCGTAACACTTCTTTAAAGATTCTCCTTGCACCCGGATCCAGTCCGGATGCCGGTTCATCCATCACCAGAAGCTGCGGCCGGTGAATCATGGCACGGGCCAGACAGAGTCTCTGTTGCATTCCTCTGGATAATTCATCTACCATACGGTCTTCAATATGAAATAACTGTACCCGTTCCAGTACCTCCGAAGCCCTTAAGCGCCCCTCTTTTTCCTCGATCCCATAGGCAGCCGAATAAAATTCCAGATATTCCATCACCGTCAGATTATCATAGACACCGAAAAAATCCGGCACATAGCCAATCTTGCTTTTTAAGACGCGTGTCTCCTTTTCTGCCCGGATACCATCGATCCACACTTTCCCTGAGGTCGGCCGCAGTAATCCGGATATGATTCGGATCGTGGTCGTTTTTCCGGCACCGTTTGGTCCTACAAACCCATACAGCTGTCCATGCCCGATTTCCATATTCAGTCCGTCCAACGCCGTTACATGAGGATACCTTCTGGTCAGACTTTCGATCTTAAGCATCCGGATTCACCACCTTTCCTGTGATCTGCAGACAGGGAAGTGTACAGTTTTTATCCGTCACATCCATATCGTCCGCCAGCTGATAACGAACCCGCAGCTTCCCATCTGCCGACAGATATTTTTCCAGTTCCGTCCCGTCAAACATTTTTTCCCATTTCGAGATCGTCTCATATTCTCCACTGGACCAGCAATAAAAAGCAACCTTTCCACGAAATGCTTCAAAATATTTCGGATCATCATATTCTGGTTTAAAGAATTTTATCCCTGTAATTTCTCCCAGTCCGGAAAGATCATAGTCAAGAACTGCATCCTGTCCGTACATCAGATTCGTTCCGGCAGTCGCACTTCCACTTTCCACTGAAGCCAGCACTTCTCCGTTGGGACAGAATACGGTTCCCTCTTCCTTTTGCCAGTTGATATCCACCGGCATATAAAACTGCGTGATTCCGTCTACTTCATAACCGGAATTCATCTCAAAAGAAGTGTCACTGTTGGAAATCGTTCCGAGAAGGCAGACACCTTCGGTTTCTTTTCTCTGTGCATCCCATACCTGTTCCGTCACAGCGTTCACTGCATAATCCGGATACTCTGTATCTTTCAGATCCAGATATTTTCTCAGAATCTTTTCCAGTCCTCCATTTCCATAGGAATGGATTTTTTCGGAAAAAGTACCTTCTTCTCCCGGCTCCAGATTTCCCAGGAATACGATGCGGTTCGTGAGTACAAGAATCGCATTCTCGATTCTGTATTCTGTAGGGTTCTTCCATCTGCCTTCGATATGCTCATTGTCCCCGGATGCCTGGATCTGTATTTCTTCTTCCGGTGATACTGCATGATCCCGGTTTAAAAAGAAGGTATTGCCTGCAAACACCGGCAGTCTGCTGAATGTCAGTTTGTAACAGTCCTCTTTTTCGTAGATTTCCACTTTATCCGTGATATTTGTATTGACATTTTCTGCACTGTATCCGCTTTCCGAAGACATTGTCAGATGATAACTTTTATCCAGATACAGCTGATATGTACTGTTATATGGCGCCTGTACACCCAACTGCAGCTTCTCTCCCCAGATATGATCCTGCTGGGTATACGTCCGTTTCATGGTAAGTACCGGGGCAGTCAGTCTGGTGCTGGTTCCCAGCAAAGCTACAATACCAAGGAAAAGAACGGAAAGCAGTGTAACTCCTGACCAGAAATATTTTCTTTTTCCCTGTTTTTTCAGGATCAGATACAGTCCCGGTCCTGCCACACAGGCATAAAAAAGAATCAGTATAAAGTATTTGATCAGACCGGGGCTTTTTCGCACCGGAATCTGACTGGTGTCATAGCCGACATATACAACATAGCCCCATTTTTCACTGAGCCCGTCAAAAAATGTTGTTCGTGATTCTCCATTCAGAAAATTCTGAAATATTTCAAATAAATCCTGCCCGTCTTCAGCGGTAAGCAGGATACCTCCTTCCTGTTGCCAGCGATGGAGTGTCACCCACTGTTCTCCGGAAATCGCAGCATCCGATCCGATCAGCAGTGCATCCAGCTGACTCAGATCCTTCCAGCTGTCCGGAATCTCCGATGCATCCATCTGATAAACAGACACAAAAATATCACCCATGCCTTCGGTAGTGTCCGCAGAAATCTGCATACCGTCCAGCTGTTGCACGTCTTCCGGCCGGGCTCCTATCGCTCCGATCAGTGCAATGTTCTGATTGGCAGAAAAATTCTTACTCAGAGATGCTGTCTGTACTGTTCGAGAGCCATCTTTCAGATACGCCTGTACTGTACCATTGACCCATGGAAATGTCAGATAAAATGTTTCCTGCCGTGTTTCCCCTGCATCCAGTGCTATATTTTTCTTCCATACGCACACTTTACTTCTGGTATAATCCATATCATTGCCGATCAACGTCAGACTCTCTCCCAGATCAGACTCCTGATTGCCGGCAATCGGTACTTCCATCTCCAGCTGTCCTTCAAACGCTTCCCCATGATTTGTCAGTGTTGCCGTAACCGGCAGGCAGACATCGCTGTTTCCCGCCTTGCCGTTAAATCCCCAGTTCAATGTTATCTCAATGTCGTTCTCCGGCTCGTCTTCTGCCCATACCAGACAGGGCAGCAGCAGGATCAGCAGTACCAGTACTATTCCCCGGATATATTTTCTCATGTCTGTCTCTCCTTTGTCTGTTGCAACGGAAGCCATACAGAAAATACCGTTCCGTCAAGATCACTTTTCACCTGTACATCTCCGCCGTGAAGCACTGCGATCTGATGAACGATGGCCAGTCCAAGACCGGTTCCTCCTGTATTCTGTGAACGCGACTGCTCCACCCGGTAAAACTTCTGAAATAATTTTTCCAGATCTTCTTTTGGGATCACATACCCATAGTTGATCACCTGTACCAGAGCATGTTCATGTACCACTTTTGCTACCACACGGATGATTTTTCCGTCTTTTCCATATTTGACCGCATTATTCAGAAGATTTTCAAAAAGGCGTGCCAGCAGATTGCCGTCCCCCTCCATGGGAATTCCCTGTTCCCCACAGCTGAACTGGGCTTCCAGACCATTTTTTTCAAAACTTGGCCATGCTTCATCCAACAACTGTTCCAGTAGTTTCTGCAGATCCAGTTGTTCCAGATGCAGACTCATCTCCTTATGTTCCATCTTCACAAAGCCAAAAAGTTCGTTCGTCAGCTGTTCCAGATGCAATGCTTTCCTGTACGCAATATCCAGATACTGTTGTCTGGTCTGTTCGTCCAGGTCAGGTCTGCTTTTCACCCAGTCCAGATAACCGATCACCGATGTCAGCGGTGTACGCAGATCGTGAGCCACACTTGTCACCAGATCATTTTTGGTACGTTCCGATTCCCGTTCCCTCTCCATCAGATCCTTTACATGGCGTTCCATCTGGTTCATATACCTGGCAATTTCCCCGAATTCGTCCAGATTCTCTACGGGAATCTCCTGATCCAGATTCCCGTTTGCAATATCCCGCATGGCACGTTCCAGCATCCGCACATAACTCATATATTTGTGGATCAGTGCATAAAAAGTAAATAAAAAGGTAAGTGCTCCGCAAACACCGAGAATCATCAGGCGATAACTGGGATACAGCCCGTCCGGTCCCAGCATGGCACTTCGATATCCCATATAACGCAGCTTTCCTGCCACTTTATAGATCAGAAACGCCATCAAAACTTCCACGATTCCGGTGACTGCCAGGCTGATGATCGTATACCATGCGATTCTTCCTTCGAATGTCTGAATCCATCTACTTCTCAATTTTATATCCAACCCCCCAGACTGTCGTAATGATCTTATCGGTTCTGGTATCATCCTTCATCTTGCCACGCAGCCGGCGGATATGTACCATAACGGTATTATTGGCCTCATAAACCTTCTCATTCCATACTTTTTCAAAAATCTCATCCGTACTGAACACCCGGCCCGGATGAGAAGCCAGAAGATACAGAATGTCAAATTCGATCGGCGTAAGCTTAATGCTCTCTCCATCCACAAATACCTGATGTGTTTCCTTGATAATAGTCACGTGATTCAGGCGGATCGTGCTGTCCTCGACCTCTTTCTTCTCATTCGCAGGATTCAGATCCCGGTAACGTCGAAGCTGTGACTTCACTCTTGCCATCAGTTCCAGAGGGTTAAAGGGTTTTGTCACATAATCATCCGCCCCCGTCGTAAGCCCCACAATCTTATCTAACTCCTGTGTCTTTGCACTGACCATGATAATCGGCACATTATGCTTCTCACGTATCTTCCTGCACATCTCCAGACCATCCATCTTCGGCATCATAATATCCAGCAGCACCAGATCAATCTTCTCACGTTCCATAATAGCAAGTCCCTCAAGAGCATCCCCGCTCTTAATTACCTGATACCCGTCACTGATCAGATAAAGTTCCAGCAGATCCGCAATTTCCTGCTCATCATCCACAACTAAAATTCTGGTTTCTTCCATCTTGTATCTCCTCCATGTCCCCTTATGTATTCTCAGAATGTAACTCTTGAAATGTAACTCTTCTACAGTTCATCTCGCAGGCTCTCTCCTGCCAGACAGTTACTTCCGACTCCTTTTTTCTGTACTCCATCGGGCATTCGTCTACCCGTTCCCCTACAGTGTACCACCATCCTCTCACCAAAGTCCTTACCAAAAACTTAAAATCTCACAAACCTTTCCCAGACAGAACCACAAAACTCCGTCCCAACTGAATTAATTATTAGTATGCACTGCAACAAACAGCGGCTGACCTGTGATTCCTTGGGTGAACAACACTTTGTGGGCGTTTAGGGCAAGCTTTGAAATCCGACACTTACGGAGACTTTCCCGCGGGTCAGCCGGCCCGCGGGAATATAGTCGAAGTTAGTGGCCAGTACAGCGTTTTCAAAATAACTATACCATACACTTGTCTACGAATCCGATTGCACAGGTCTAAAAGCCTCAGCGTAGCCCGCTACGCCTACGTTTTTAAACCTGCACACTCGAATCCGTATCCTGCGTGTATGGTATAGTTATTTATGAAACGCTGTACTGGTTCAAAGTTGCCCTGCCCACGTTGTTCACCCAAGGAATCACAGATCAGCCGCGTCCCCTTAGTCAAAACCTATATCTGTATTTCGTTTACTCATTTTCATTCTTGCCGCAAAGATAATCAATAAACTGCTGTGCCGTCCTGCCCGACAGTCCACCATGCTGCAATTCCCACTTATTGGCTTCAAGCAGAAGTTCCTCCTCCGGCATCTCCACATGATGTCTCTCTGCCAGCGTTTTCACGATATTCTGGAACTGCTTTTTATCCGGTGCGCAGAAGAAAATCGACACACCAAATCTTGCAACCAGAGACAGCTTCTCCTGAACAGTATCGGAAGAATGCAGATCATCTCTTCTCTCTTCTTTATCCGAGAATTTCTCCCGAACCAGATGTCTTCGATTGGAGGTGGCATAGATCAGAATATTATCCGGTTTTTTCTCCAGACCGCCCTCGATCACAGCCTTCAGATACTTATACTCGATTTCAAACTCCTCGAAAGACAGATCATCCATATAGATAATAAACTTGTAATTCCGGTTTTTCACCTGTGCGATAATATCATTCAGATCCTTGAACTGATGTTTATACGCCTCTATAATACGAAGTCCCTGATCATAATACTGATTCAGAATGCCCTTGATACTTGAAGATTTACCGGTACCGGCATCCCCAAACAGCAGACAGTTATTGGCCGGCCGCCCCTGTACAAATGCCTCTGTATTATCGATCAGTTTTTTCTTGGCAATCTCATATCCGACCAGGTCATCCAGATGCACATGGGCAATATTGGTGATCGGCACGATTCGGGCAGGAGTCACCGTTCCGTCGATACGGAATGCTTTGTGAAGTCCCAGTTTACCAACACCGAATTCTTTATAAAACTGTACCATATCATCCATGAATTCTTTCGTGGACTCTGCTTTTGCCAGTTTCTGTGCCAGTGTACAGATCCGGTCACGGATCCGTTTATTAAAGAACTTGCTGCCTTCATTAATATTCTGATAATCGGTGATCAGACTGCTGTCCACCGACGGATAAATCTTCTCCAGCTCTTTCAGGTCAAAATCATACAGCTGCTTAAAGATTTCAAAATCATGCATTGCAAATGCATTGATAGTGCCTTCCACCGGACCTACGATCTCACAGGCCGTACTGAACGCATTTTCATGATTGACCAGCAGATAGGTCAGATAATCATGCCACAGGTTTCCCGCAAACCCGTAGGTTCCTGCCATCTCTACCAGTTGATGAATACATGCAAAATACTCCCCGTTCTTTCCGTAGAGTACCTTCGGATGAGAGATATCTTCCATCAGCATGGTCATCTTCTCCAGCAATTCTCCCTGTTCAAAATCACGATATAAAATGCATTCTCTTATTCCTGTCATTGTCTTTACCTGTCTTTCTTACTTCTCAATATGTAATTACTTCTTCCGGCTGTTCCATATCTTCCCAGTCGGACAAATCTCATGTATTATTAATAATTTCCAAGGATCCGCAGATTATTCACCTCTCTGGAAATACCATACAGCGCATTCTTCACACCGCTGTCACTGAGATTTCCTTCAAAGTCAACAAAGAAACGATATTCCCACTTTTTCTCCGGAATCGGACGGGATTCGATCTTTGTCATATTCAGATCATTATAGATAAAATGGGACAGTGTGTTATACAGGCTTCCACTCTCGTGTGGAATCTCAAAACATACACTGATTTTGCCCGCTTCTTCCTGATAAATCTCTTCTTTGGATACGATAATAAACCGTGTGGAATTCTGCTGACTGGAGAATACATGCGGTTTTAAAATCTGAAGTCCGAAACACTGTGCCGCATATGGGCTGGCAATTGCCGCCTGGGTCAGATTTCCGTCTTCTTTTACTTTCTTTGCTGCCATTGCAGTGTTCAGATACTCTTCCGCTTTCCATTCCGGATGCTGTTCCAGGAATTTTCTGCACTGAGACAGCGCCTGGGGATGAGAATACACGGTCTTGATATCTTCCAGTGTAGCATTTTTCAGACCCATCAGAGCATGATCCACCTGAATGATCTGTTCACCTACGATGCTGTGATGGTATTCCACCAGAAGATCATAAATATCTGCAACAATACCGGCGGTAGAATTCTCGATTGGCAGTACAGCATAATCCGCATCTCCGTTTTTGATCGCTTCCATGGCATCCCGCCAGGTTTCCACATTGTAATTTTCAATGGATTCTCCGAAAAAACTATGCATCGCAGTAAAACTGTATGCTCCTTCTACACCCTGGAATACTACTTTGGCCTTCTGCATCGGCAAAGAAGAAACTTTCCGGAAGGGAATCTTTTCTGCTTTTCCGTTTTCTGCCAGAATCCGGTACTGCAGTTTCCGGCTCATCGCCATCATCTGCCGGAACAGCTCGTAGACACCTACGCGGTTAAAGGAGTTGGATGCATAATGTTCCAGTGTATTCAGTTTTTCTTTTTCCCGCTGTGGATCCAGTACTGCTTTATTGTTGGAAATCTTATATTCCGCCACATCTGCACTCAGCTGCATCCGTTTTTCAAAAAGTTCTACGATTTCTTTATCAATGCCATCAATCTGATCTCTGATCTCGAGTAAGTCCAATCCTTTATTATCCATATTTTTCTTTTCCTATTCCAATTCCAATTTTTCACTAAATTTTGTCAGATCACCGATAAAAGACAGCGAACCGAATGCCACGATCACATCTTCTTTTTTGGCCAGTTTCATGCCCAGCTGCAGGGCTTCCTCCAGAGAATCTGCCACATATACCTGTTCCGGTGTCTTATATCTGCAAAGAACCTCTCCCAGCTCTTTCGCGGGAAGTGCCCGGGGATTATCCGGGGTTTCCATCGCAATGATTTCCCTTGCCATCGGTGCCATTCTTTTTGCAATGGCTTCATACTGTTTGTCCCGAAAAACTCCCATCAGGAAAACAAACTCCCGGTCCGGAAAATACATTCTTAAAGATTCCTGCAGTTTTCTGGCCGCATCCGGATTATGTGCACCGTCTACTACCAGATAAGGGTCTTTTTTCAGAATGGTAAATCTTCCATTCCATCTTGCCTTTTCCATACCGTTTCGGATCTGCTCCCGGGAAATCTGATACCCTGTATCCTGCAGAGCCCGAATACCCGCCAGTGCAAGCACTGCATTTTCCAGCTGATGTGACCCTGCCAGATGAATGGTATAGGTCTCTTTCTGATACCGGAATACCATGTGGTCAAGATCTGCTGCTACAAGCTCTGCTTCTGTCTTATCCCCAACATACAGCGGACATCCCAGCCTCTTACTTTCCCCTTCGATGACATCCATCGCCTCTTTATCCTGTCTGCAGGTGACAACCCGGCAGCCGGGCTTGATAATGCCGGATTTCTGACCGGCGATTTCTCCCAGAGTGTTCCCCAGATACTCCATATGATCCATACTGATGGATGTGATCACTGCCAGTTTTGTATTTCGGATCACATTCGTTGCATCTGTCTTTCCACCCATGCCGCACTCCAGCAGGACAAAATCACATTTCTTTTCCTTATAATATAGAAAAGAAATAGCAGTCTCAATCTCAAAAGGAGAAGGCAGCGGCTTATGTTCTTCTTCCAGTTCCCCGATAGCTTTCACCACGGGATCCATCAGTCGACCGAAAGCTTCTTCTTCGATATATACTCCGTTGATCTGGATCCTTTCCCGGTACTCATACAGAGTGGGAGAGATAAATCTGCCGATCCGGTAACCTGCTTCCTGAAGGACTGCTGCCAGATACGCACCAACACTGCCTTTCCCATTGGTTCCGGCGATATGGATAAACTGCAGAGCTTCCTGTGGATTCTCCAGTTTTTCCAGCAGACAGGTAATTGCTTCCAGCCCCATCTCACCGCCGAACCGATGACTTTCATCTATATATGTTCTTGCTTTTATATAATCCATAAAATATGGAACCTCCTATTGCGGGTAAACTGTTGTTATTATAGTACAAACGCCACCATTTGACAAGGAACAGTTGTTCCTGAAAATCCGACAAAATAATCCGACAAAATAATCCGACAAAATCCTTTATTTTTCTCTTGCAATCCAAAAGTATTTATTATATGATGTTAGGCAGAGTAAAAATCGATGGTACTCTTTATAGTTTTATGACATACAAGGAGGTATATGATGAGACATCTGATGAGTCCTCTGGATCTCTCCGTTGAGGAGCTTGAGCATCTGCTGGATCTGGCAAATGACATTGAACAAAACCCTGAAAAATACGCACACGCCTGTGATGGTAAAAAAATTGCTACTTTGTTCTATGAACCAAGTACCCGTACTCGTCTCAGTTTTGAAGCTGCCATGATGAATCTTGGCGGAAAAGCTCTTGGTTTTTCTTCCGCCGATTCCAGTTCCGCTTCCAAAGGTGAAAGCGTTTCTGATACCATTCGCGTTGTTTCCTGTTTTGCAGATATCTGTGCCATGCGTCATCCAAAAGAGGGTGCCCCACTGGTCGCTTCTTTAGCTTCCAAAATTCCCGTGATCAATGCCGGTGACGGCGGACATCAACATCCTACTCAGACATTAACTGATTTATTGACGATTCGTTCTCTTAAGGGACGACTGGATAATATTACGATCGGTCTTTGCGGCGATCTGAAGTTTGGACGTACCGTACACTCTCTGATCGAAGCTCTGGTTCGTTATCCAAATGTAAAATTCGTCCTGATCTCCCCGGAAGAACTCCGTATCCCGGACTATATCCGTGAAGATGTGCTGAAAGCCAGTGGTCATGAGTTTGAGGAAGTGACCCGTCTCGAAGACGCACTGCCGGAATTGGATGTTCTTTACATGACACGTGTACAGAAAGAACGTTTCTTCAATGAAGACGATTATGTTCGTATGAAAGACTTCTATATTCTGGACAAAGAAAAAATGAAACTTGCCGGACCGGATATGCTGGTTCTGCATCCACTGCCACGTGTCAACGAAATCTCCACAGAAGTAGATTCTGACCCAAGAGCTGCATATTTTAAACAGGTACAGTACGGCGTCTATGTCCGTATGGCACTGATCCTGACTTTACTGGAGGTAAAAGTATGTTAAATGTAGGACGTATCGAAGAGGGATTTGTTCTGGATCACATCAAAGCCGGCAAATCCATGACAATTTATCATGATCTGAAACTTGACAAGCTGGACTGCTGTGTTGCCATCATCAAAAATGCCCGCAGCAACAAAATGGGAAAAAAAGATATCATCAAAGTAGAATGTAGCGTAGATATGCTGGATCTTGATATTCTCGGATTTATCGATCACAATATCACTGTGAACGTGATCCAGAACGGCAAGATTACCTCAAAGAAAGAATTGCACCTGCCGTCTCAGGTAGTCAACGTGATCCGTTGTAAAAACCCGCGCTGTATCACTTCCATCGAACAGGAACTGGATCAGGTATTTATCCTGACCGATCCGGGAAAAGAAGTATACCGTTGCAAATACTGTGAAGAAAAATACAGAGGACACCGTAATAAATAAAAATGAGGACTGTGATGACTGTGGAACATTCAAACACAGAGAATACTACTGCACTTCGTATCTATTATTGCGGAAGGGAGCAATGTGCTCCCGGACATTTTTGGGGGCCGGCTATCCGCCCCCATTATTTGCTTCACGTTGTTCTGCAGGGAAAAGGGGAATTCTTTTATCAGGAGAAAAAGTATGAGCTTTCTGCCGGTGATGCCTTTTTAATCGAACCGATGCAGACACATTATTATCAGGCAGACAAAGAAGATCCCTGGGAATATGCCTGGGTTGGATTTGACGGAAGCTGTGTGGAAGAAGTTCTCTCCTCCACGGTTTTCCAATCTTCCCCTGTCTTTACCACTGTCTCAGATCTCTGTTGTCAGCCCATGATCCGGCTGAATACTCTGTTTTTCGCTCCCGAAAAGAATCCACTGGGACTGGCAGCTGCTTTTCTCCAGCTGCTCTCCTGTATGACCCGTTTGGACACTTCCGGTCGAAATGATCATAATGAACAGTATTATCAGCAGGCACTGGAATACATCACCAATAATTACTCCTATAATCTTAAGATTCAGGATATTGCAGATTATATCGGTGTGGACAGAACTTATCTTTACAAAATTTTTATGCGGGAAGCACAGATTTCTCCCAAACAGTATCTCCTTCAATACCGGATCCGTGCGGCAGCAAAACTTTTACAGACTCAGGATTATAATGTAACAGAGATTGCTTATTCCTGCGGCTTCCGTGATTCCGCTGCTTTCTGCTATCATTTTCGACAGCAGATCGGCATGACACCGAGACAGTACCGTGAAAAGATACGAAGTGGTAATTATTAAGCAAGTATGGAACAGAACCAGTTCGTTGCTTACGTAAAAAGATGGAAGAAATCGTGATTCAGATTATTCTGACTCCCGATTTCTTCCATCTTTTCTTTTATCATAACTATTCCGTACTCTCACAATTATGAGTCAACATGCATTTCAGATCACCTGTGGTGTGTTCTATTTTTCTTTCGCACCCATCCGGTTAATCTGTGTTGCAATATAACCGGCACCATAACCATTATCGATATTTACCGTAGCAATCCCGTTGGCGCAGGAATTGATCATCGTAAGCAGTGCGGATATTCCATTCATACTGGCGCCATATCCCACGGAAGTAGGTACGGCAATCACCGGTTTATTCACCAGGCCACCCAGTACGCTTGCCAGTGCGCCTTCCATCCCTGCCACTGCGACCACGCAGTTTGCATCCTGAATCGCATCCAGTCTTGCAAAAAGACGATGGATACCAGCCACACCCACATCATAGATCCGTTCTACTTTTGCTCCGAAATATTCTGCTGTCTGTGCGGCTTCTTCCGCTACCGGAATATCAGCTGTTCCCGCCGTACACACAGCGATCAGGCCGACACCCTCTTTCTTTTCTTTATTCTCTATTTTCAGGATATGCGAGATCGGATCATACTGGATCTGCGGATAAATTTCTTTCAGCATCCGGTACTGATGCTCGGATGCTCTGGTTCCAAATACTTCTCCATTTGCTTCATATAACCGTTTTACGATCGGCACCAGATGTGCATCCGCTTTTCCACTGCAAAAGATCACTTCCGGAAAACCGGAACGGATCTGTCGGTGCATATCCAGTTTGGCATATCCCATCTCATCAAAAGGAGCTTTCCGAAAATAGTGTTCTGCTTCTTCAACAGAAATCTCACCCTGTTTTACTTTTTCCAATACTTCTCTCATATCCATCTCTTTGTTCACCTTGTTTTCTTACTCTGTCTTCCTTTATGATACTTTCTGTTTTCCCTGTTTGTTCAGGCAAACACCAGTTTCATGACCTGGTCTACTGTTTCTACCGGGACGATCTCCAGTTTTTCTTTCACTTCTTCTGCTACTTCTTCCAGATCCCTCTCATTTTCTGCGGGAATAAATACTTTTTTGATACCTGCCCGCTGAGCTGCCATCAGTTTTTCGGGAAGACCACCGATTGGCATCACACCACCCCGCAAAGATACTTCTCCGGTCATGGCATATTCCGGATTCACCGGTGTATCTGTCACCAGTGAAGTCAGTGCCGTCACCAGTGTAATACCTGCGGAAGGACCGTCTTTTGGAACTGCTCCGGACGGAACGTGGATATGCAGATCATTTTCTTTAAATAAATCAGCTTTATCCGGGTGGCGTTTTTTCACCAGTGTGATCGCAATCTGTGCAGACTCTTTCATCACATCACCCAGCTGTCCGGTGATCGTGATTTTTCCGGAACCTTTGGTAAAAGAAGTCTCGATAAACAGAATCTCTCCACCGGCACTTGTCCATGCCAGTCCGGTCATCACACCCGGCTGCGGATGTTTCAGGATCGTATCATGGATGATCCCCTGGCCTAAGAATTCCTGTACCCGTTTTTCATTGACGGTAATACTTTTTTGCTCTCCTTTGACCAGTTTGACCGCGGCATGCCTGCAAATTATATCCACCTGTTTCTTTAACCCGCGCACACCTGACTCTGCGGTATATTCCCCGATGATTTTCTCCAGGGCACCATCCGTAACCTTCAGGTTCTGTGTCTTGATTCCCATCGCTTTCATCGCTTTCGGAAGCAGATGTCTTCTTGCAATATGAAACTTCTCCAGGGGTGTATAACCGGGAAACTGAATCACTTCCATACGATTTAACAACGGTTCCGGAATGGTATCCGTACTGTTTGCCGTACATACAAAGAATACATTTGACAGATCATAAGGCACATTCATATAGTGGTCCGTAAAGCTGTAGTTCTGTTCCGGATCCAGCACTTCCAGAAGGGCACTTGCCGGATCTCCGCCGTAATCTTTTGCCAGTTTATCCACTTCGTCCAGCACCATAACAGGGTTCTGCGCCTTGCTCCGTTTCATACCTTCCATAATACGACCGGGCATTGCACCTACATACGTTCTTCTGTGACCACGGATCTCTGCCTCATCCCGGATGCCTCCAAGGCTGATTCTTACATATTCCCGGTGCAGTGCCCTTGCGATACTCTGGCCGATACTGGTTTTACCGGTACCCGGTGCACCTACAAACAGCAAAATCGAACCGGACTGTTTTTTATTCAATGCCATTACGGCAAGCTGCTGAATGATACGTTCTTTCACTTTTTTCAGACCGTAATGATCTTCATCCAGAATCTCCTCTGCTTCCTGCAGATCGATCTCCGACTGTTCTTTTGTTTTCCAGGAAAGTGAAGTGACAAAATCCAGGTAGTCGTACAGCATACCATATTCATGGCTGTCTTTTCCTTCCTGTTTCATCCGGTTCAAAACTTTCTCAGCCTCTTTTCTGGCTTCTTCATTCATGCCGGACTGTGCAATCTTTGTTTCAAATTTACGCACATCCGATATGTTCTCCGGATGCATCTCATCCAGCTGCTGTTGCAGCAGTTCGATCTGCTTTTTAATCGCAGATTCCCGGTAAGCCTGTTCATGAATCTCTTTCTGTGCTTCTTCTGCTTCTTCGCCTACATGGAATACCTCCATAAACTCATAAACGGCTTCCTCAATTTTTTTGCATCGTTCTCTTCTGGAATCTGTCTCTATGATACCATATTTTTCTTCCCATGTGATATTAAAATAAGAAGAAAGTGCACATCCTATTTCTTCTACATTCTTCCAGTGCAAAATCACCCCACGGGCCCAGACTCCCCATGGAAATTCTTTGATAAATCGAAGGATATCCTGTTTCATCTTTTCAAACAATGCTTTCTCTTCTTCTTTTGGAAAATCGTCTACATCCGGAAAAATCGAAGCATCTGCCGTGAGCACACCATCTTTTCCCATCTCAATATCAGAAATCTGTACCCGTTCTCTCACTTTGACACGTATATTTCCTTCTTCATCTACGCTGTCGATGGCGCCAATCACGCCAATGGGATAAAAATCATCCGGTGTCATCTGCTCCTTTTCTTCTTTTTCCATTATAAATAATATATCTTCTCCAACAGATTCTGCTGTTATCTCTCCACTGGGAAACACATCTTTTTTAAAGAAAAATGTCACACCTGGTAATAACAACAGGTCAGAAATCGGCAATGTAATCATTATGTTTCCTCCTTGTTCTTCTTTTGTTAGCACTCATTAATCACGAGTGCTGATTTTTCATCTTCTATTCTATCACGTTATTTTGAAAATGCAAGTAAAATACGTAAAAAAAGAAAAGCAACCCGAACCTTGTATTCTGATCGCTTTTCTTCTTTTTGCTGTAATGTATACCAACCCATGGTTACGTGAACCGTTTTGCTAATACATTTGCTGTGTTTCTACCTATTATAATAGCAACTCAAAAACTGTGTTTTTGTCAGGTGAAGCGACGAATCGCAAGGATTGTCTTGCAATTTGCACTTCTGTCATGGGTGATACCCCATTTTGTTCCTTTCGCTTCCACGATTCCGCCATTTCCGTCGTAGATAGCCACATGTCCGGAATAACAGATCACATCGCCTGCTTTTGCTTCAGATAAACTTGAAACTGCTGTGCCAAGACTTCTCCATCCCGCGGATGTGGTATAGCCACCACTGTAAGCACCGGTGTTTTTCAGAACCTGATATACAAAATGAGAACAATCAATACCATTTGTCAGGGAATTACCACCCCATACGTATGGATTACCAACAAACCGATCTGCATATGCTACGATAGAACTGCCGGATGCTCCACTGCTGTTTACCGAACCGGAACTGCTTGTTGAGCTGCTGCCGGAACTTGCGGTACTGTTATTGTCCCTTGAGCTGCCGGAATCTGCGGTACTGCTGTCTGTTGCAGCATTACTGCTGTTTGTTGTACTGTTATTTGTTGTACTGTTGTTTCTGCTGTTTCCACTGCTTTGTGAAACCGAACTGTTGCCGGAAGAAGTACTTGTCGAACTGGCCGCTGCTGCCTGCTGACGGCTGGCTTCTTCAGCTGCTGCCTGCTGTCTTGCTGCTTCTTCTGCCGCTGCCTGCTGACGGGCTGCTTCCTCAGCCGCCGCCTGTCTTGCCGCCTCTTCTTCAGCCTGTCGTTTTTCTTCTGCAATCTGATCCAGCTGTGCCTGTTGCTGGCTGATCAGATTACTGATCTCATTTGCCTGCTGCTGGGCTGTTGCGATCTGAGCTTCGTAATCACTGCTGGTTGCTTTCTTTTCATCCATCTGTGCCTGTAAGTCTGCCTGCTGACTCTGCAGATCTGCCTGCTGGCTTTCCAGGGATGCTTTCTGTGTCTCCAGGTCACTCTTTTGTGTCTCCAGATCCGCTTTCTGATTCTCCAGATCTGTCTTCAGATCGGCTACCTGCTGTACTACTTCTTTAAAAGCTTCCAGCTGTTTTCTGTCATAATCATGCATACTCTGTGCATATTCTACTTTATTCAGAAGAGATGTGATACTGTCCGCACCGCTTAACATATTCAGCCATGCTTCATTTCCACCATTCTCATATATGTACTGGATACGTTTTTTCATATCCGCATATTGCTTGTCACGGTCTGCCTCTGCATCCTGCAGCTGACTGGCAGTTGTGTCAATCTCTCCCTCTTTTTCCGTAATATCTGCTTCTTTTTGTGCAATTCCATCTTCTGTACTTGCAATGTCTGTTTTGGTAGCATCAATCTGAATCATCAGATCTACCATATCTGCATCCATAGCATTGATTTCTGACTGGATCTGCTGCTGCTGTTCAGACAAAGAAGCGATTGTATCATTTGTCTGACTTAACTGGCTCTCTGCCTGGGCTTTCTGTTGTCTGATATCTGATTCTGTATCAGCAAACACCGTAAAAGACTGAGAAACCATCATTACAAGTCCCAAAAACGCACATACTACTCTTTTTTTCATGTAAAACCTCTCTTTTTATTGCCTTTGTTGCTTTGTTTTTTAATGACTTTGTAACAATTTCGTTACTTTTTATATACTACCACGTTCCCGGCTCAAATGCAAGAAGTATGTCTCATAATTCGCAGAATGTTCACAGTAACACGCTTCCCAATGCACAGTTTTTTCATCAAAAAAAGAGAACCGGATCTTTTCTTCGGTTCTCTTTTCCCTGATTATCCTTTATTCACAGACTTTTTT
This sequence comes from uncultured Ruminococcus sp., assembly GCA_934359255.1. Classification (GTDB taxonomy): domain Bacteria; phylum Bacillota; class Clostridia; order Lachnospirales; family Lachnospiraceae; genus Oliverpabstia. The sequence continues at coordinate 70,556 of CAKRLG010000004.1, read as the reverse complement.
GCTTAATCAATCAGATTCTGCATGCTCTTCATTCCGATGATCAATGTAGAAGTATTGTGCAGTAACGCAGAAGTCGTCGGCTGAATCATGCCAGTCACACCAAGAGCAATCAGTCCGGCATTAATCAAAATAATCGAACGATAGTTCTTATGAATCCGTTTTATCAGTCCGTTACTGATTGCTTTTAATGTAACAATTTCGTAAAGATTATCCGCACCGATCGTCACATCGGCGATCTCACGGGCAATCTCCGCTCCATCACTGATTGCAATTCCCACATCAGCCGCAGACAATGCCGGTGAATCATTGATACCGTCACCGATCATGATAACTTTTCTTCCGGCAGCTTTTTCACGTTCTACAAATCCCGCTTTGTCTTCCGGCAATACTTCAGAATAATATTCATCCACACCGATCTGTGCTGCCACAGCTCTTGCGGTACGTTCACTGTCGCCGGTCATCATAACCACTTTACTGATACCGGCTCGTTTCAGAGAATTGATCACCGCAGATGCCTCCGGGCGAATCGGATCGTGGATGCAGATAACTGCAGATAATTCCCCTTCAATTGCCAGATACAGATGGGAATATTCTTCCGGCAACGCCGCAAATTTTTCTTCCATACCTTCCGGGATCACACAGTGTTCATCTTCAAAGACAAAATGAGCACTTCCTATGATTACTTTATGTTCATTGATTGTTGTAGAAATTCCATGCGCAACAATATACTCTACTTTAGAATGCATCTCTTCATGGGAAATGTTCCGTTTTTTGGCGGCATCAACCACAGCCTTCGCCATAGAGTGGGGAAAATGTTCTTCCAGGCAAGCTGCAATACGGAGCAGTTCTTCCTCAGAACGATCGCAGAATGTCTCGATTTTTGCAACCGTCGGCTCTGCCTTGGTCAGTGTACCGGTCTTGTCAAAGACTATAGTATCTGCCTCTGCAATTGCTTCCAGGAATTTGCCACCTTTTACCGTAATATCATACAGGCTGGCTTCCCGGATCGCAGAAAGCACGCTGATCGGCATCGCCAGTTTCAGTGCACAGGAAAAATCTACCATCAGTACCGCCAGTGTCTTTGTCACATTCCGTGTGATCAGATAGGTCAGACCTGTGCCGGCCAGTGTATACGGAACCAGACGGTCTGCCAGATGTTCTGCTTTTCCTTCCACATTGGACTTGAGTTTTTCGGACTCTTCGATCATGGTAACGATCTTTTCAAACTTACTTCCACCGTTGACTTCCTTGACACAGATGGTCAGTTCGCCTTCTTCCACCACGGTTCCGGCATATGCATATTTCTGTGCGTTCTTCTGAACAGGAACTGATTCTCCGGTAAGAGATGCCTGATTGACCATGGCATCTCCGGCTGTCACCACACCGTCAAAAGGAATCACGTTGCCCATATGAACAACAATCTCATCTCCTGTCCGGATCTGATCTGACGGCATCAGAATCTCCTGTCCGTCTTTCACCAACCATACCCTGGATACGTGCAATGACATGCTTCTTGCCAGATCATCCACAGATTTCTTATGGGTCCACTCTTCCAGAATCTCTCCGATTCCCAGAAGAAACATGGTGGATCCTGCAGTCTCAAAGTCTCCGCGGAAAATGGATACACCAATCGCAGTTGCATCCAACACAGGAACTTCCAGTTTTCCTTTTGCAATCGTCCGTACTCCATGCCACAGATATTTCACCGATTTGACTGCAGTGATCACGGAACGGACAGATACAGGAAGAAACATTTTACTTCCCATACGCATGACCACTTTATTGACCAGTTTTTCCCAGTACTCATTCTGCAGTTCCCGGCCGGAATTTTTCAGATAAGCCTCCGGTACTCTGGCTGTTTCATAATGAAAAGCTTTCAGTGCCCGGATCACTTCTTCCCGGTTTCCCACAAAATTAATTGTGGCATCCTGTGTTTTCTCACGGACTTTCACACCTGTCACCAGTTTCTGGCTGCTCAGATAATAAAGTAACGTATCTGCCTGCTCAAATGTCATACGATTCTGAAGAAGATGAACACGCATACGTCCCTTGATTTCATGTTTGATTATAAATTTCATTGAATAACACTGTCCTTGTGTAAGTTTTGAACTTGGGACACGCCCAACTTATTCTTCTGTAAAATCTTCTGCTGTCTCTTCTGTCTCTTTTGTTTCTTCTGTTTCTTCATCTTCTACAACAGCTGCTTTTGCTTCACGTTCTTCGTTGATCTGCTGTGCTTCCGCATAAATATCTTCTGCATTTTCCTGAACAGATGTTACCACTTTCATTACACAGGATTTCGCGCGCAGAACTGCTGCTGTGCAGTTTGCATAGAATTTTTTTGCATCATCGCTGGCAAGAATTTTGATTCCTGCAGTGCCAAACAGTACACCACCTGCGAAAATACCTGTTTTTTTTGCGTCAAAATTTTTTAAAATGTTTGCCATAATACTCTCTCCTTTGTGTATGAAAATTTTGTTTATCATCTATTATATCGTCTCAGAAATAATCTTCAAGTTATTTCTTCTTTAATGATATTTTTTCTCAATTAAGACCGTTTTGCCGGATTAATTGCTGCTATTCAATGCAGCTACGAGAAACACGCTCTGTGAGTTTCTCAAGTTATCGCGGCAGTTGCCAAGGTCTCGTGCAAGCACGGACTTTGGCTCGTTGCTCGCGTAAATCAAAACAATCCCGGGGCTAGGAGGCCTGTCCGGGATTGTTCGTGTATTTTACAATTCTTTTTCCAGTCATATAACCGCAGCTCTCCAGTCCACAGGTCAGTACCTGACGGAACTTTCTGTCAGAAAGCTGAAGCACCGTGCCGTCATCCAGTTCCATTCTGCAACAGGGAACACATTCTAATTCTTCGTCACCATCACTGCCGGTAAATTTATACATGTTTTTCCGGCTGATCACTCCGATTTCTTCTAATGTATTCACCATGCGGTACACGGTTGCGGCACCGATACTGGAATCTTGTTTGCAGGCCTTGTAATAAATCTCCTTGCAACAAGAGCAGTCCTCATCCAGAATAATATCGAGGATGATGCGCCGCTGCCGGGTAATCCGGCAGCCACGCTCTCTTAATTTTGAAATTATGATACTCTTTGGCTCTTTCTGCAATTAAAGTCAACACCTCCAAATAGTACCTTTAATGGCTGCAATGTCCTCCGCAATGTGCACAGTCACCACCGCACTGCAGTGATTTGCCGTTCTTTTTATCTTTTACCATACTGCGGACGATGAGTGCCACCACACCAACCAGAACCGCGCCAACAACTACTGTTCCCATGCAAAGGTCTCCTTTCTTAAAGTCAGATCAGACTTTTCTTACGCAACTTTCAATGATTTACTTTCTTTATAAGGTCTGAACAGCATGTACAGGAATGCAATCAGCAGTACAACCGCAACTACTGTCCACAGTCCGAATCCACCACCTGTAAACAGGATACCAAACTGATAGATACACAGGGATACGATATAAGCAAGGCCACACTGATATCCGATAGCGAACCAGAACCATTTTGCATTATTCATCTCACGTTTGATAGCTCCCATTGCTGCGAAGCATGGTGCACATAACAGGTTGAATACCAGGAATCCGTAAGCTGCGATCGGAGTCATAACCTGTGCCAGGTTACCCCAGATCTCAGAACCATCTTCTGCAACTTCTGCAAAACCGAACAGCATACCGAAGGTAGCTACTACGTTTTCTTTTGCGATCAGACCGGTGATTGCAGCAACTGCCATCTTCCATCCTTCACCGGCTTTTGTCCAGCCCAGAGGAGCAAAGATCGGAGCGATCACGTTACCGATAGATGCCAGGATACTGTCATTTAACTGTTCTGCATCCAGCATACCGAATTTTCCGTCTACCCAGCCGAAGCTCATCAGGAACCACAGAACGATGGTAGATAACAGAATAATTGTACCAGCTTTTTTAATAAATGACCAGCCACGTTCCCACATACTTCTCAGTACATTGCCAACGGTTGGCATATGGTAAGCCGGCAGCTCCATAACGAACGGAGCAGGTTCTCCGGAAAACATTTTTGTTTTCTTTAAGATAATACCGGAGCAGATGATAGCTGCAACACCTACAAAGTAAGCACTCCATGCTACCCATCCTGCGTTATTAAAGAATGCACCTGCGATCAGGGCAATGATCGGCAGTTTTGCTCCACAAGGAACAAAGGTTGTTGTCATGATTGTCATCTTACGGTCTCTGTCGCTTTCGATGGTACGGGATGCCATGATACCAGGCACACCACAACCGGAGCCGATCAGCATCGGGATGAAGGATTTTCCGGAAAGACCGAATTTGCGGAAGATACGGTCCATGATGAATGCTACACGGGCCATGTATCCACAGCCTTCCAGGAAAGCCAGGAAGATAAACAGTACCAGCATCTGTGGTACGAAACCAAGTACCGCACCGACACCGGCTACGATACCGTCAAGGATCAGTCCCTGTAACCAGTCAGCACAGTTAACAGCTACCAGCAGTTTTTCGATAGCCGGAGGAATGATCTCACCAAACAGCACATCGTTGGTCCAGTCTGTCAGGAATGCACCGACTGTTGTAATCGATACATAGTAAACAATAAACATAACAGCTGCGAAGATCGGCAGGGCCAGCCAGCGGTTGGTCACGATACGGTCAATCTTATCGGATACGGTCATTCCGCCCTTCTGACCTTTGGTTACGCATTTTCCGATAATGGAAGAAATGTATACATATCTTTCATTGGTGATAATACTTTCGGTATCATCATCAAATGCATCTTCCAGAGCTTTGATCTCATTGGATACATCCGGAACCTGTTTCATCTGTTCTTTGATCTTGTCGTCTTTCTCCAGAAGTTTGATCGCAAAGAATCTCTTCTGTGCTTCCGGAATATCCATGCCAAGCATCGTTCCTACAGCTGTGATCGCATCTTCCACTTTGCTGTCAAACTCATGTACCGCTGTAACTTCTTTCTTTCTCTCGGCAAGACTTATTGCTTTCTCAGCTGCTTTCTGGATTCCGGTACCTTTCAGCGCGGAAATTTCCACAACCTCGCATCCTAACAGTTTGCTCAGTTTGTCAGTATGTATTTTGTCACCCGCTTTTTCTACCAGATCCATCATGTTGACAGCCATAACAACCGGGATACCCAGTTCCATGATCTGTGTGGACAGATACAGGTTACGTTCGATATTCGTACCATCTACAATGTTGATGATCGCATCCGGTCTTTCATTGATCAGATAGTTTCTGGCTACGACTTCTTCCAGAGTGTATGGAGACAGGGAATAAATACCCGGTAAATCCATAATCGTCACATCTTTATGGCCTTTTAATTTACCTTCTTTTTTCTCCACTGTTACGCCCGGCCAGTTACCCACAAACTGATTGGAACCGGTCAGCGCATTAAACAATGTTGTCTTACCGCAGTTAGGATTACCTGCTAATGCAATTTTCACTGACATTTTTTTGCTCCTTTTTCTTATTTGTTGAAATGTTGTTTTACATTCCTACTAATTTTTGGTCTGTGCTATCTTTCATTAGTTTTTACTAACGCACAGGCAAAAAAATTATTCAACCTCTATCATTTCGGCATCTGCTTTGCGAAGAGACAGTTCGTATCCTCTTACCGTCACTTCTACCGGATCACCCAGTGGTGCCACTTTACGAACGAATACGCTTACGCCTTTGGTGATACCCATGTCCATGATTCTTCTCTTTACAGGGCCTTCACCATGCAATCTCTTTACTGTGACTGTCTGTCCAACAGCAATCTCTTTCAGAGTTTTCATAACATTCTCCCTCTTTCCTTGATAATCCGCCTGCTTATACCATGATGCGGTTTGCCATATCTTTTCCGATGGCCACACGTGAATCTTTCACATTCACGATCAGGTTTCCCTCGATTTCAGACACGACCGTAACCTCTCCTCCAGTTACAAATCCAAGATTCTCAAGGAATTTTCTTGTTTCTTCTTTTCCTCCAACCTTTTTGATTGTGTTAGTTTCTCCTGGTCTTAGCATAGATAACGGCATCATATCAACCTCTTTTCTTCATTGTGAACATATCAATGTTGTTCCTTACTGGTGTTAGTATATGCTAATGCTTATTAGATGTCAAGTACTTGTTGGAATTTTTTTTCAATAAGTACTTTTCTAATTACTATTTATAGGTTTTCCCATGGAAAAACATGTTTGTCAGTTGAATTTTTGTAATAATTATGTTATACTTATCTATACTTGATGGTAACTGTTCAGTGTTTTGTATCACAGCGAGGATCTTCTGAACAGCTGCTTTTCTTTTAGTCATTTTTAGTGGAATTGTTCATGAAGGGGGTTTGTAATATGGCAAAAAATGAATCAGCAGAAAATTATCTGGAGACGATTCTGATACTGAGTAAAAAACTTCCTGTTGTTCGTTCCGTAGATATCGCCACTGAATTAGGTTATAAAAAATCCAGTGTAAGTGTGGCAATGAAGCACCTGAGAGAACATCAGCATATTACAGTCACTGATGCCGGATTCATATATCTTACCGAATCCGGAAAAGAGATTGCAGACATGATTTATGAGCGGCACGAACTGCTCTCTACCTGGCTGATGCATCTGGGGGTACCGGAAGAGATCGCAACAGAAGATGCATGTAAGATGGAGCACGTGATCAGTAAGGAGAGTTTCGAGGCTATTAAGAAGCATGTGGGTGTGCTGTCGTAAGTGTTGAGAAATCGAAATTTAGAAGTCGACCTTTTATTTTTTTAAGGTTGGCTTCTTTTTTAGTTTGTCTGTATACGGACGCAAGAGGAAGGCGGAGCCAGGGTGGCACGACGTGGGCAGGGCAACTTTAAGCTAGCCGCTAACTTCGGCTATAGTTCACGAGGGTCAGCTGACCCTCGCGAAAGCCTACGTAAGCGTCGGATCTTAAAGCTTGCCCTAACCGCCCACAAAGTGTCGTGCCACCCTGGCTCCGCCTTCCTCTTGCTGGGTTTCGGCACTCTATAGTAAAATCTTCATCTTCAGAAACTCATCTATCCAAAATGTCTCTGTTTTTTATTCTTCTACCGTCTTTTTCACACTGTCGAAAATCTTCTGAAATGCCGCCCCACTCTCCTTGCAGAGCCGTACCACCGATTCATACTCAGGATAAACTTTTTTCATACCATCTTTCTCACAGATCTTCACTTCCGCCTCCCCGTAAGGCGTCAGCACCGTCTTTTTTCTTCTCCGAAGCACCGTTCGGTCCATCTTCTGTCTGCGGATCCCGATGGTTGTAGTTTCCCGGAAGATGATATTTTCCAGTTTTTCTCTGTCTTCTTCCATACAGATCACATTCAGCTGCCACCCCGGACGATTTTTCTTCATGTATACAGGGGTGTAATGGACATCTCTTGCGCCGGCTTCCATCAGTGCGCCGAGAACATAGCCAAGCTGTTCACCGGTACTGTCATCGATGTTGGCTTCCAGTTTACAGATCTTATCTTCCTGTTTCTCTTCCGTCTCGATCAGCATCGCGCGAAGGATACCCGGGTACTCATATTTGCGTTTTCCGGCGCCGATTCCCACATTGAGGATGCGAAATGTCTCCGGAAGTGTTTCTTCTGTGCGGACTGCTGCCGCAAAAGCTGCTCCGGTCGGAGTTACCAGTTCTCCTTCCACCTGTGTCATCCTGAGTTTCAGACCGCTGTCCTGAATAATATTGGTAACTGCCGGAACCGGAACCGGAAGGATGCCATGCTGGCAGCGCACGGTTCCCCTTCCCTCACAAAGAAACGGAACGATCACGCCATCCACCTGCAAACTGTCCATACAGACCGCAGCTGCAACAATATCCACGATAGAATCCACGGCTCCCACCTCATGAAAATGCACCTGATCTTCCGGTACATTGTGTGCCTTCGCCTCCGCTTTTGCCAGAATCAGGAAAATATCTTTTGCCAGTTCTTTCGCCGTATCCGTCATATCACACCGGTCAATGATCGGGAAAATATCTCCCAGTCCGCGATGTTCGTGATGATGATGGTGATGCTCCTCATGTCCAGTATCTTCCTGTGTATGTATCACTTCCATCTGCGCCGGATCATGATGATGGTCGTCTGTATGTATGTGATCATGGTAATGCTCATGGTCGTGATGATGATCATGGTCATGCGTATGGCTGTGTCCGTGAAGATACTCCATATCGTGATCGTGATTTTCATGCTCCGCATCCAGTTTTACCCGGAAATCCCAGGCATCGATCCCTGACTTTTTCACCTGTTTTAATTCATAAGAAAATCCTTCCACCGGCATATGATCCAGCACACAAAACAGCGGTGTCCGGTCTTTCATAAGACCGGACAGTGCTGCAACTGTCATATCTCCGCTGATTCCCGAATAACATTCCAAATATAATTTCTGTCCCATTTTCCTGTTTCCCCCGCCTGATTTCTTTTACTTTTAAGCCGCTCCCGATGAACAAACTTCGTTTGCTCCCTCTGACTCTCTTTCACTCATTATATCATGATTCTATATATTTCTGCATATTATATTTCTGTTTTCCACTATTCCATCATATTCTCAATAAAAATTCCATATCCTTTTGTCGGATCATTGACAAACACATGGGTTACCGCTCCGATCAGTTTTCCATTCTGCAGTACCGGGGAACCGCTCATTCCCTGAACAATCCCACCGGTTCGGGAGAGAAGATCCGCATCTGTGATTCGCAGGACAAAACATTTATTGGTATCTCTTGCATTGCTGTCGATCTCAAGAATCTCACACTGATATTCCCGGATTCCATCACCGATATCACAACGGATCTCCGCTTTTCCTGTCTGAATCTCCTGTTTGAGCCCTGTCGGTATCTTTTTCATGGATTCTGAATATTTTCCGGGTTCCAGCTGTCCACGGATACCATACTGGGAATTCCCACATATCGTTCCGATCCGGTTTTCTTCCCTGTAATTGATCACACCCCGGAGTTCCCCCGGTGTACCGGCCGTACCTTTACGGATGGAAAGAATATCTGCACGGTAAAGATCACCGTCGGAAATCTCCAGCCTTTCTCCCGTGTCTGCGTCACTGATCCCATGACCAAGTGCTCCAAATGTTCCATCCGGCTCCACATACGTAAGTGTTCCGATCCCCTGAATATTATCTCTCACCCAGATACCAAGTTTATAGGAACCGTCTGCTGTTTCCACAGGTGTCATTTCCAGTTCTATCGTTTCCTGGTGGCGGATCACCTGCAATTCCATCGGTTCCCCCTGATTCTCCCTTACCAGCTGCATCAGCTGCTTTTTCCCTGTAAGTACTTTTCCATCGATCTCACAGATATAATCTCCCGACTGGATAATATGTTCTGCCGGTGCCCTGCGGATTCCTTCCCGGTCCGTAATCTCACCACTGTCAATCACAAGAACACCCTTCGTCTCCATATAGATCCCTACAGGCGATCCACTGACCAGCACTTCCTGCCTTTCCACCGTATGAACCTTAATGGTTTTCAGAGGCAGCACTCCCAGCCATTTGCAGCGGATCTGATAACTGTCATTTTGTGAAACCTCCACCGTTTCATCGTAAGAAATCAATGGTTCATTAAAAAATGTTTCCCAGTCCGTCTCTTCATCGGCGTATACAAATATTTCATCCGGTATGCGATCTTTCAAAGTTCCATATATTAATATAAACAGGCCCAGCAGCGTCCCCACCAGAGCGCACCACAAAAATTTTCGATATTTTTTCTGTTTTTCCTGCAAGTTTCCGCCACATCCTTTCGTTTTATCTTCTTCGTTAGTATGTGACAAACCATTTATTTCACACTTGCAGTTTTTTGTTGTTTTTCATTATTTATCCAGCAGCTTTGAGAATTCTTTCTCAGACATTGGTTTATAATAGTAATATCCCTGCAGATAATCACAGCCGTGGGTACATAAGAAATCGCTCTGCTGTTTATTTTCAATTCCCTCTGCAACAACCTTCATTCCCATTCGATGTGCCATATCGATAATGGATATCACAATTGCATCGCTCTTTGGATTTTTTCCGATTTTTTTCACAAATCCCATATCTATTTTCAATGCATCAAAGGTGTAATCCCGTACAGTCTCAAATGTTGAAATTCCAGTCCCGAAATCATCCAGAAAAATCTGAACACCTTCTCTTCTCAGGCTTTCCAGAAATTCTTCCCCCTGTTTGTCAATAATTGTGTATGCAGATTCTATAATTTCATAACGAAAATATTGTTTTGGTACTTTAGTTTCCTGAAGCTCTGTACAGATCCGCTCCATCAACCGGCTGTTCATCAGGTCCATACGGGAAAGATTGACTGCTACCGGAATCATACGTTTTCCTTTACGATAGCGTTGTTCCTGGAAGCTGCGAACCGTCTGGTCTATATAGGTGTCCAATTTTGTGATATAACCACTGTCTTCCAGTTCCGGCACAAACACAGAGGGAATCATCGGCCCTTCATCTGAACTGTTCCAACGGACCAGTGCTTCTGCCGATACGATCTGTCCTGTTTTTCCCTCCACTACCGGTTGATAACATACCACAAATTCTTCCTGTTCCAATGCTTTTTCCAGATTCAGAAGTGCCCGGTTCTTCTGTTCGTATTCTGTCCTCATATCTTCCTGATAGATCGCATATGGTTGCACATACTGATTGGAAATTTTATTTTTTGCTATTTTTGCCAGATCGCACATCTGAGAAACATCCAGCTTACATTGTTTTGGAATATAGTAAATACCACAGCGTCCGTATATTTTCACCTGTTTTTCCCCGATTTGCATCTGATACTGCAGAAGTTTTCCGAGTTCCGCAGGTTCCAGATTTTTCACATCGACAAGTGCATGAAAACGATCTGCAGCCACACGCCCCAGTGCCAGTGGACGGAGCGTACTGTTCTGGATCCGGTCCATATAAGAGCGAATGATTTTATCACCGTTTTCGTACCCATAGACAGCATTCAGGCCGGAAAATTTGCAGATATTAAAATAAATAATCGCAAATTGATACCGATCCGCATTCTTTTTTAAAATATTTTCTGTCTTTCTGACAAATCCGTCACGGTTCAGATAATCGGTAAGTGGATCTTTTTCCATTTCCACTGTCCGGTCTTCCACTGCGATCAGTACTTCCCGATATTCTTTATCCAGCCACTGGTAGGTATATCGTTCTGCTCTGCGGTCAGAATTGTACACTGTAAAAAAATATGTCCCTGCCATCTGCAGATTTTTTTCCATAGTATTCAGGCTGGCAGAGGTTCGAAACCATTCTCTGCTCTTTTCCTGTACACGTTTTTCGCTGAGTTCACGAATGAATTCTTCATACTCCAACGGCCTGTCACATGGGATTTCCATGTTCTCAAACGTATGCTTTCGAACAAATATTGTCTTTTCCTGAATATCCAGTACAGCATTCATTCGGTATTTATCCCTGAGCAACATGTGACTCATTGCACGATTAATATACGGAATCGTATCATTTTTCCAGATTGCACAACATTCAACGGTGTGATCCACCGGGTGTTCGAACATCTCTATATTAACGGTATAACAGGTGATGTATTTTCCTTTTCGAAAACGATATCCAAGCTGTATGTGCCTCTGTCCCGCCTGGAAAATACGCAATAATTCCTCTCTCAAAAATATTCTGCGGAATTCTTTTTCTTCTTTATCATCCAGAATATAGGGATAAATCTGTTTTTGCAGCCAGTACGTCACACCACCCGGACGTCCTGTCTCATCCGTCCAGCAGGCTTTTTCCGGATTTTTCACTTCCCGGACAATATTGTCGGTAATATTAATATAGAAACCATACTGATCCCCGTCTTCACCTGCCATCAGGCGCCGGATCCGCCTTTCATAGGATGTATCTTTTAAGGCCCCCTCCATGGTATTCCCCCTGTCTTTTGTTTCTTCTGTTTCTTATATTTCTTTCTTTTTCTTTCGCGCCAGTTCTTTCATCTCTTTTGCACTTTCCATCGTGTGTTCCGTAATCTGCGCACCACCAAGAATCCTTGCAATCTCTAACGCTGAATCTTCCTCGTTCAACAGACGGATCTGTGTTCTTGTTATCTGGTGGTCTGTCTTTTTCGCGATCTCAAAATGCTCATCTGCCATCGCTGCGATCTGCGGAAGATGGGTAATACAGATCACCTGATGATTTCTTCCGATCACTGCCATCTTCTCCGACACTTTCTGCGCCGTTCTTCCGCTGATACCGGTATCAATCTCATCGAAGATCAATGTCTCCGTCTCATCCTTATCTGCAAGAATCGTCTTGATCGCCAGCATAATACGGGAAAGCTCACCGCCGGATACTACTTTCGCCAGCGGTCGCAGCGGTTCTCCCGGATTAGTGGAAATAGTAAAACAGATTTTGTCATTTCCGTTTACCGTGTAATGCTCTGTGGTTTCAAAATCAATCTCAAATTTCACATCCAGAAAATTCAGATCCTGCAATCCCTGAATGATCCGATCTTCCAGCTGTTTTCCATAAACTTTACGCAGTTCGGACAGTTCTTCACAGACAGATGCCAGTTCTGTCTCCGCTTTCTGCATCTCCTTTTCCAGTTTTTCTTTATACTGTTCAAAATGATACAGTCGGTCCAGCTCTTTTTGCTTTTCTTCCTGACATGCCAGAATCTCTTCTACCGTAGAACCGTATTTGGCTTTCATGCGGTTAAGCAGATTCAGTCTCTGCTCCGTCTCATAGAATTCTTCTTCAGAAAATGTTATGCTTTCCACATAATCACTGACTTCCCGGTTCACATCTGACAGCAGACTTTCCACATCCTGTAACAGACTGGCAATCTGTTGCAGGGATTCGTCCACTCCCAGCATCCGGTTTGTCTCCTGTACCGCCCGTCCCACCAGATCCTGTGCACCGTTATCATTTCCCGTATACCCTTTGACGGCTGCCATGGCTTCCAGAAGATTTCTGCCCGATGACATTTTTTTATACTGTTTTTCCAGTTCTTCATCCTCGCCCGGACGAAGCCCGGCTTCCTCAATCTCCTGAAGTTCAAATTCCAGGAAAGAAATCTCCCTTTTTCTGGTTTCCTCATCCAGCTGATAGGAAGTCAGTTCCTTCTTTTTCTGACTCCAGATCTGAAAACGCTCCCGGACTTCCTGTTTTTTCTCCCGGATCTCTTCTTTTCCGTAGGCATCCAAGATTATTAACTGCTGATCCTGATATAACAGAGACTGATGTTCATGCTGTCCGTGTATATCTAAAAGAAGAGAAGATATCTCCCGAATCTGGGCAGCCGTACATACTTCACCGTTTAACCTGCTGATACTCCGGTTCCCGGTAAGTTTTCTGGATATAATAATCTGCCCTTCTTCCACAGAGATTTCCTTCTCTTTTAACCGTTCCACACATCTTGGATTGTCTACCTGAAAGATCAGTTCCACCAGCGCAGGCTTTTCTTCATCACGCAGCATCTCTCTGGACATTTTCTGTCCCAGCGCAAGGTTTACGGAACCCATCAGGATGGATTTACCGGCTCCTGTTTCACCGGTAAGAATATTTAATCCCGGCCCGAATTCTACTTCTGCTTCATCAATGAGAGCCAGGTTTTTTACATGTAAATATGTTAGCATTCTACTCCTTTTTCTTAACTTTTTATCGGTTTTCGGTAACTATCCGGTTATTTCCCACTGAACAGCTGCCTCCTGTTACTGAAAATTATGTCTATACAATCATTTTCCGAATCTTTTCCATCAGTACCAGACCTTCATCCACACTTCGTGCCACACACATCAGTGTATTGTCTCCTGCGATACAGCCTACAATCTCGGGAATCTGCATCTCATCCAGTGCAGCTGCCGCAGCCATCGCCATACCGGATACGGTCTTTACCACCAGAATATTCTGTGCCAGATCCATGGACTGGAAAGAAGTACGCAACACATTGGTATATTTTCTGCTCATTTCCTGATCCACGCTCTGCAGCACCGCATAACGGGAACCTCCGCCCGGTTTTGATATTTTCGTCAGTTTCAGCTCCCGGATATCTCTGGATACTGTAGCCTGAGTAACCTGAAATCCACTTTCATTCAATTTCTCTGCCAGCTCTTCCTGGGTCTCAATGTCATACTGACTGATCAGACGGATGATCTGGGAATGTCTTTCTATCTTCATGATTGTTCGCTCCTAATTATTTCGCATCTTCTTCCGAAGAGTTTCCAGAAAACTAATATTATTGATTTTGATGATCCGGGTGGCTTTCGTCGACTTCTCGATTCTGATCCGGTCGCCTGTCACCATCGGCATCGCGGCTGCCCCGTCAAAATACGCCATTCCTTTTTCGATGCCGCCATCTTTTCCTTCTCCCAGTTCTACCTCGATCACATCTTCCGGTGAAAATACAATACTTCTGGTATTCAGGGTATGAGGAGCCAGCGGCGTCATAAGAATCATGGATGCTGCCGGAGATATGATCGGCCCACCGGCAGACAGACTGTAGCCGGTAGATCCGGTGGGTGTGGAAATAATGATACCATCTGCTTTGTACGTATTCAGGTAGGTATCATTGACGTAATTATTGAATCGTACCACACGCAACGCGCCTTCTCTGCTGATGACGATATCATTCAGGGCGATATCACTGTTCACTGTCTGTCCTTCATGAATCAGAGTACCAAACAGCATCATTCTTTTTTCAATTGTAAAACGGTCACTCATCAGCCGATCCAGTGCCGGATAGATGGAATACTGATCAATCTCTGCCAGATAACCCAGAGTTCCCATATTGATACCAAACAACGGGATCTCCAGATCAACCACATCACGGGCCGCCTGAAGAAGCGTTCCGTCTCCCCCAAGCACGATGATACACTCCGTCCCCTCGGGAATCCGCTCCGGATCTGTATAGGAATAGGACTGTCCTTCTTTTTTCTCACCTGCAGGTAAAATTGCACATACCTTTCGATGGTTTTCCAGATAATCCGCAATCTTCCTGGCAACCGCCTGATTTTTCCCTCTTCTGTTTTCCGCTCCGTTTGCTATGATCGTAAATTTATCCATGATATTCTCTTCCTGTTTTCAGCTTCCTTTTCTGTCTCCTACCGTCTCTGTGCCGGATGGGGAGTTGTTGAGGACAGTTCTTTATGTGCTGCCTCCACTACTTCATCAATCTTAAACGGTACTTCTTCGCAGTGTTCTCCTTCCGGAAGTTTCTTCAGGTGCAGCAGATACTCGATATTTCCCTCCGGTCCTTTGATCGGAGAAAATTCCAGATGGCACGGTGCAAAAGAGATGCTCCGGGCATAAGCTGTCACCATCTCGATCACTTCCCGATGAACAGCCGGGTCTCTTACTACTCCCTTTTTTCCCACCTTTTCTCTTCCGGCTTCGAACTGCGGTTTGATCAGACATACTACCTCTCCGTCTTCTGTCAGAAGATTTCTCACCGGAAGCAATACTTTCGTCAGAGAGATAAAGGATACGTCAATGGATGTAAACCGGGACAATTCCTGAATATCTTCCGGCACCACATATCGAATATTCGTTCGTTCCATGCAGACAACACGTTCGTCGTTACGCAGTTTCCAGTCCAGCTGTCCGTGCCCCACATCAATGGAATATACCTTTACTGCACCATTTTGCAGCATACAGTCCGTAAATCCTCCGGTAGAAGCACCTACATCCATACATACCTTGTCTTTCAGGGTAACACCAAAATGTGTCATCGCTTTCTCCAGTTTCAGTCCGCCTCTGCTGACATAAGGTAAAGTATGACCTTTTACTGTGATTTCCACAGTATCTTTAAACATGGAGCCCGCTTTATCTTCTCTCTGTCCGTCAACCAGCACATTTCCCGCCATAATAATCGCTTTCGCTTTTTCTCTTGACGGTGCCAGTCCACGGCTGACTACCAGTACATCCAATCGTTCTTTCATTCTTGTATCTCCTGTCTCATTTCTGCATTGTAACTATTCCGGTAATTGCTCAGTACTTTTCTGTTGTTCTTCTTTCCATCGAAGAATTCTTTCCGTCACAGATGCACTGTCTATCTGCTGCTGATGCATCAGATCTTCCACACTTCCATGGGGAACAAATTTGTCTTCGATCGCTACGATCCGAACTGCCGGGCTGTGCAGTCTGCTTCCATAATGTGTCATTACCTGTTCTCCGAAACCACCGGACTTTACATTTTCCTCCATCGTCACGATCAGACTGTGATCCTCCCTCAGTATCTCCAGCAGATCCATATCCAGTGGTTTCACAAACCGCATATTTACCAGAGTAGGTTTATATCCGCAGTTTCGAAGATTTTCTGTTACCTGTACGGCTGTCCGTACCATATTTCCCACTGCCAGAATAGCAATTTCTTTTCCTTTTTCCAGAATTTCCGCTTTTCCCATCTCGATCGGGGCACGGTGATCTTCCAGACCTGTATATGCTTCTCCTCTCGGATAACGGATAGCAACCGGGCTCTTCTGACGGATGGCAAATTTCAGCATATCAGACAGTTCCCATTTGTTTTTCGGTGCCATGACCGTCATATTCGGCATCATGGACAGATAACTCAGATCAAAGCAGCCATGATGGGTCTCCCCATCGCTTCCCACCAGACCGGCACGATCCACGGCAAATACAACCGGCAGATTCTGCATACACACATCATGAAGAATCTGATCAATCGCACGCTGCAGGAAAGAAGAATAAATGGCCACCACCGGGCGAAGACCACCAAGTGCCAGTCCTGCCGCAAAAGTCACCGCATGCTCTTCTGCTATTCCCACATCGAATAACCGTTCCGGGAACATATTTCCAAACCGTTTCAAACCGGTTCCGGGTACCATCGCTGCGGATACAGCTACCACATCCGGTTCCCGGTCACCAAATTTTCTCATGACAGTGGAAAAAATATCTGTATAGGATGGATTTCCTTTCGATTTCGGAAGTCCAGTCTCGATCTCATAAGGTGCCGCCCCATGAAATCTGGCCGGATGGCGCATCGCCGGTTCATATCCACGGCCTTTTTCTGTCAGCACATGGATCAGTACCGGACCCTGCTTCCGTTTTGCTTCCTGCAACGCTTTTCCCAGCTGCCGCATATCGTGTCCATCCACCGGGCCAAGATAGGTCAGCCCCATATTTTCAAAAAGCATTCCAGGAATCACCAGCTGTTTGATGCTGCTTTTTGTCTTATGAAGCGCATCCACCATGCCATCTCCCACTTTGGGAATCTTTTTCAGAGCGTTAGTTACGCCCATTTTCAACTCAGTATAAGGTGCCGCCATACGAATATGATCCAGATAGGAGGACATTCCACCCACATTCCGGGTAATGGACATCTCATTATCATTCAGAATAATAATAAAATTCTTCTTTAATTCCGCCGCATTATTCAACGCTTCATACGCCATGCCGCCGGTCAGTGCTCCGTCACCGATCACAGAAACAACCTGATAATTCTCCCCTTTCAGGTCTCTCGCCTGCACCAGCCCCAGTCCTGCAGATATTGAAGTAGAACTGTGTCCGGTATCGAATGCATCACAGTCACTTTCCTTTCTCTTCGGAAATCCACTTAAGCCACCCGTCTTTCGAAGGGTGGCAAACTGTTCTTTTCTTCCCGTCAAAATCTTATGTGTATAAGCCTGATGTCCTACATCCCAGACCAGCTTATCTTCCGGAAAATGTAAAAATCGGTGCAAAGCAATGGTCAGCTCCACCACACCCAGATTCGATGCAAGGTGTCCGCCGGTCTCACTGAGCGACCGGATCAGAAAATCACGGATTTCCTGTGCCAGCTGCTCACATTCCGAAAGAGATAATTGTTTTACATCATTCGCCTCTTTGATCTTTTCCAGTATCATACGCATTCATCCTTTTTAATTTCTCCTGTTCACCAGATATCCTATTAATTCCCGGAGAAATTCATTTTTCTGAGGAAATGTATCCAGAAGTTCCAGTGCTTCCTCTGAAATTCTCTCCACGTCCTCCGCCGCACCCTCAAGTCCGCGAAGTGTCACATAGGTCTGTTTCTGATTCTTTTCATCGCTGTGAATCGGTTTTCCCAGTTCTTCTTCCGTGCTTGTCACATCCAGGATATCGTCCCGGATCTGGAACGCCAGCCCTACTTTACTGCCGATCTGTTCCATCTGCGTGTTCTCTTCCTCTGTGGCTCCTGCCAGAATCGCTCCCACCATCAGGGAAGCCTCAATCAGAGCCGAGGTTTTGTTTTCATATATATAATCCAGCATCTGACGCTCCATGGGTTTTCCTTCGTTGGTCACATCCACACTCTGTCCCCCGAGCATCCCATATATACCGGTCTTTCTCGTAAGTAACGCCATGGCTTTTCCAATCGCCGGATTCTCCGGCTCCAGGGAAAATGCCCTGCTAGCTGTCTCATATGCATAATTCAATAATGCATCTCCGCTTAAAATTCCCAGCGCTTCCCCGTATACCGCATGGGTCGTCTTTTTTCCTCTGCGGTACATATCATTGTCAATTGCCGGAAGATCATCGTGAATCAGAGAAGAAGTATGGATCATCTCCATCGCCGCCTGAAACGGCTCTATGATAACTGATGTTCCTCCAAACATCCGATATGTCTCTCCCATCAGGATCGGACGCAGTCGTTTTCCCCCGGCCTCCATACTGTAATTCATAGCTTCTGCCAGCTGTGCGGCAAATCCCTCTTCTTTTGGAAGATATGTTCGGATGATACTTTCGCAGTGCTGTTTTTTTTCCTGTAATTCTTTTTCAAAGTTCACTCTGTTCACCAACCTTACGGGATATCTTTTCTCATTTTGTAATTGTTATCATCTTTTTCTCTACTGTGTCAATCTTACTATTACACGTTTTCACCAGTTCCATACCTTTCTGATATAAGGCAAAAGAATCTTCCAGTGAAATATCTTTTCCTTCCAGCTGTTCCAGGATCGCATCCAGTTCCTGAAACGCCTCTTCCATGCTTACTGTTTTTCTTGGCATATGCTCTGTCTCTTTTCTATTTCTAATACCTGTCAGTGACAGCTATTCACAGTTATCCGGTTCTTTGTCTCTACTGGCATTCCATTCCTCTGAATGCTCTGTTTTTTCTACATTCGACCAGATCACACCATCTTTCACATAAGTTTTCATCCGTTCTCCCACCGTAACCTGGTTTACCGAAGAGATTCGGGTTCCGTCCTCATGTTCCATATAGCCGAGTCCCTGCTGCAGTTTTTCGAGTGGAGATACGCCGCGCAACCGTTCCGCATACAGATACAGTCTTGTTTTCTCCATCTGCAGCTTCTTTTCCATCCGCTCGGTAAGTTTCTCTTCCGACCGCAGCAGATACATCCGTTTCTCCCGGATCTGGTTTTCAGGACTGAGATACGCCAGACGTGCTGCCTTCTCAGTCAGTTTCTGTCTGGTCATCTCCAGTTTGCTGTCCATAGAAAGCTCCAGTCTCCGCACATAGCCCGCAAGCAGTTCCTGCCAGCCGAGATAATCGAACACGGCAAGTTCCGCTGCCGCCGACGGTGTCGGTGCTCGAAGATCCGCCACATAATCGGCGATGGTCACATCTGTCTCATGACCTACCGCAGAAATGACCGGCGTGGAACAGTTAAAAATTGCTCTTGCCACGCTTTCTTCATTAAATGCCCACAGATCTTCCATGGATCCTCCGCCACGGCCGACAATGATCACATCCACGCCAAGCTGATCCAGTGCTTCGATTCCTTCCACGATACTCTCTGCCGCACCCTCTCCCTGCACCTGCGCCGGGTAGAGAATGATCTGCACATAGGGATTTCTCCGGGCGGTTACATTTCGGATATCCTGAATAACTGCACCGGTTGGCGCAGTCACTACACCCAGTGTTTTGATAAATGAAGGGATCGGCTGCTTGTACTCCGGTGCGAACATTCCCATCTCTTCCAGTTCTTCTTTTAATGCAAGAAACCGTTCATAAAGAATCCCGGCACCTTCCAGTGTGATTTTTCTTGCATACATCTGGTATTTTCCGTCCCGTTCGTATACATCCACACTGCCCGTAACAACCACCCGGTCACCATTTTTCATGGAGAATGCCAATCCTTTTCTCTGCCCCGCAAACATCACACAGGCCAGAGAACCACTGCCATCCTTCAGGGAAAAATAGATATGTCCGGAACTGTGATATTTGCAGTTGCTTACCTCACCACCTACAGAGATCCGGCTCAGCATAAAGTCCTGGGTGAACATATTTTTAATATATCTGTTAACCTGCTCTACGGAATATACATTACTCATCAGCTTCTTTTGCCAGTTTTCCGAGTACACCGTTGATAAATGCCGGAGCTTCGCTGCCGCCGAATTTTTTCGCCAGTTCTACCGCTTCGTTGATTGCTACTTTCCCGGGTACATCGTCATCGTAACGCAGTTCATAGACTGCCAGACGCAGGATAGAAAGTTCTACTTTACCCATGCGGCTGGTTTTCCATCCTTTACTTGCCTCGTTCAGTGCTGCATCGATCTCCGGCAGTTTTTCACGGATTTTTTCAAATTTTTCCTGAATATAACTCTGATCCTTTTCCTGAATATCTTCGATTGTTTCCAGATACAGTTGTTTCTGTTCTGCCATCTCCTGATTGTCGTTAAATTCTGTCATGAACAGCAGCTGAAAAATGCTTTCTCTTAATTCTCTTCTTCCCATGGTTCTCTCCTCATATTCGCCAGTAGTAAAAAAGGGAGCCTTCATCCAGACCCCCTTTCCTTCCGTCCTGCGTTCTATTTTATTTTTCCTCTTCCAGTGCCACACCGGCAATGCTGATGTTTACATCGGAAACTTCCAGACCAGTCATATTTTCAATGGCTGTTTTTACCTTTTCCTGTACTTTTTTACAGGTTTCCGGAATACTGTATCCATATTCCAGATTCAGGTTCAGATTCACGCATACCACGTTCTCCAGAACATCTACTTTCACACCTTTGGACAGGTTTTTCATACCCAGTTTCCCAACCAGTTCGTTGGTAATATTTCCTGCCATAGAAGCCACACCTTCTACTTCGGTAGCTGCCAGACCTGCGATAATTGCCACAACCTCGTCTGCAATCTGTACTTTTCCAATGGTCTGATCGTCATATATGGTATACGTATCACGCATATCTTTTTTATTATCTGTCATTTCAAACCCTCCTTATACTCAAGAGTTTCCCCGGCTGTTTTCTGATTTTTCAGCCAGAAACCATTATTTATATTTATTATATCAAAAATTTGCATAAAATGAAAGGGGGATTGCCTTAGTTTTTACTGAATTCTTCCAGTTTCAGATTTTCGTTTCGATCAAGTGTCATTCCCACACTCCAGGAGTTTACAAACAGGAGCAGAGGATTGCCTTTCATATCTTTTACCTTCTTCATATCAGAGGTTCCGGTCAGTTTTTCCACATCGATTTCTTCTTTGTTTGCGATCCAGCGGATGTGTTCATATGGCAGATTTTCCAGACGGATATCTACGTTGTATTCATTTTCCAGGCGGTATTTTAACACATCGAACTGCAGAACACCCACAACTCCGACGATGATCTCTTCCATTCCTCCCATGTATTCCTGGAAGATCTGGATGGCTCCTTCCTGAGCAATCTGGTTGACACCTTTGACGAACTGTTTTCGTTTCATGCTGTCTAACAGACGGACTCTTGCAAAATGTTCCGGTGCAAAAGTCGGAATTCCTTCATAGGCAAATTTATTGCCCGGTGTACATACAGTATCTCCGATAGAGAAGATACCCGGGTCAAAGACACCGATGATATCTCCCGCATAAGCTTCTTCCACGATATGACGATCCTGTGCCATCATCTGCTGTGGCTGGGACAGTCGCATTTTTTTATCGCCCTGTACATGATAAACCTCCATTCCGGCATCAAATTTACCGGAGCAGATACGCATGAATGCGATTCGGTCTCTGTGAGCCTTGTTCATATTGGCCTGGATCTTGAAGACAAATGCAGAAAAATCTTCCGTCATCGGATCGATCACGCCACAGTCTGCCGTTCTTGGCAGCGGTGAAGTGGTCATGGTCAGGAAATGCTGCAGGAAGGTTTCCACACCGAAGTTTGTCAGGGCAGATCCGAAGAATACCGGGGAAAGTTTTCCACAGCTTACAGCCTCCATGTCAAATTCCGCACTTGCGCCATCTAAAAGTTCGATTTCGTCCATCAGCTGTTCTTTCTGATCCGGATCCATGACCTCATCGATCTTTGCATCCTCAACATCAATTTCTTCGATATGGCCTTCTTTGGTTCCTTTCATGGTATCGGAGAAGGTCAGGACTTTTCTGGTATCTCTGTCGTAGACACCGCGGAATTTTTTTCCGGATCCGATCGGCCAGTTGACCGGGCAGGTGGGGATACCCAGCTCTTTTTCAATATCATCTAAAAGTTCAAAGGTATCGTTGGCATCACGGTCCATCTTATTGATGAAGGTGAAGATCGGGATGTGGCGCATGGCACAGACTTTGAAAAGTTTTCTGGTCTGCGCCTCCACTCCTTTGGACGCATCGATGACCATCACAGCAGAATCGGCTGCCATCAGGGTTCGATAAGTATCTTCGGAGAAGTCCTGATGTCCCGGGGTATCCAGGATGTTGATGCAGTAACCATCGTAGTTGAACTGGAGTACGGAGGAGGTTACGGAGATTCCTCGTTCTTTTTCGATTTCCATCCAGTCGGATACCGCGTGGCGGGCAGTTGCTTTTCCTTTTACGCTTCCGGCGAGATTGATGGCACCGCCGTAGAGAAGGAATTTTTCCGTCAGAGTGGTTTTACCGGCATCTGGGTGGGATATGATGGCGAAGGTTCGCCGTTTTTGAATTTCTTTTGTGTAATCTGTCACAGGGGTTTTCCTCCATTTTTCGAATTGGTTTTTGTTGGTTTGTTATTTGAAGTCCGGTTGCTTATATATATGTAGAAACCGGATTGGTTTTTTGCTCATACGGTAGATATTGTAGTATATGAGATTTGGGGATGTCAAGGGGTGATTCCCGTTTTCTTTCATCTCTTCTATATCTGTTATCTGCGATATGATATCCCGTCACAAACATTCGTACAGATTCTTCTGTAATGCAGAAAGCAATTCCTCTATGACAATCGGTTTGGATAAAAATCCATCCATACCGCATTCCAGAGCTTTTTTCTGTCCTCCTCTGAGTTTCCTTTGCATTTCTCTATTTTACAGTGTCAAAATATCCAATGATTCCGATGTATCCATTCTTCTTTAAAGGCGACCACAATGTATGCAATTTCAATTTATACATCTGACTGTTATCTTCCACCGTCACTTTTATCTGCACAGAGATTTCTTTATTTTGTACAGATGTCTGATGTAATAAAACCTGAATATGTTGAACATCTTCTTCATTTACTCCGAATTCTTTCAACAGATCAAAGTTCGGATGATTTCTCTGACATACTATCTGCTGTTTTCCGTTTTGTATCGTTAACTGACCTGAAATTGCATTATAATCAATGGAATTCATGCCGCTGTTGGATTTGAAGAAATCAATCTTTTCCTGCATGACCTTGACAACACCCTGTGAATAGGTTTTGTTCGGTAAAGATCTGTCACTGA
Organism: uncultured Ruminococcus sp.; assembly: GCA_934359255.1. Classification (GTDB taxonomy): domain Bacteria; phylum Bacillota; class Clostridia; order Lachnospirales; family Lachnospiraceae; genus Oliverpabstia. The sequence continues at coordinate 47,005 of CAKRLG010000004.1, read as the reverse complement.
GTATTTCATTCGAAAGTCTCTGTACTTCATGGTAATAGCTATTTTCATTCATTTCCTTATCAAGCATTTTTGAAAACTGAATGCTCAGTTCTTTCAGACACTTAAGAAGGATGGGATTAAATTGTCCACATTGCCCATCCAGGATCATTTGGATCATTGCATCTATAATAGAACAAAGAATGTACCTTGGTGCATCCTTGCGGATCGTTTTTGACTTTACAGGAAAGCAATTTTTTGTAAAACAAAAACACTGTCCCACAGACAGTGCATCTTATTTCATGCAACTGGCTGCCATTTTACAGGCCCTGTAGCTTTGCGTCACAGACTTTCGTCTGTTTTGCCGATTATTTCTATTACTGATTTCCAAAATTTGTAAAAAAAAATAATTTTAGTATACTCTCATATTTCACTGTATACAAGTAAAACATTGCTATTTTGGCGCTTTAAACAAAAAAGAACGATTCAGAAAAACCCCTGTGGAAGATCCACAGAGGTTCTCGCAATGTTCCTTATTCCATTTTCTTTTTTCGTAAGATTACCCATCCGATGATCACTGTTACCGAAGCTATCAATGCAATAGACTCACCTGTCTGTTCACTTACTACTTTTCTTGTTGCATGATAACTTCCGCTAATGTCGACAGCAGCTTGTCAACCTGGATCGGCTTTGCTATATGGCCGTTCATGCCGGCTGCAAAAGCTTCTCTCTTATCTTCTTCAAATGCATTTGCCGTCATTGCAATGATCGGTATACATGCCTTATCTCTATCCGGCAGGCGTCTGATTGCCTGCGTTGCTTTATAACCGTCCATTTTGGGCATCTGGATATCCATAAGGATCATATCATATGTTCCCGCCGGCATCTTCTCTATCCTGTTTACACACTGGATGCCATCCTCTACACGTTCTATATGAAAGCCGGCACGCTCAAGTATCGCCGCTGCAATCTCTGCATTCAGGTCATTGTCCTCTGCCAGAAGGATATTTCTTCCTTCAAGGATCTTACTGCCTGTTACGGTAGTCTCAGCATGTTTTTCTACATAATAGCTTTCATCCGCTATCCTGTGTTTCAGTGTTACCGTAAAGGTAGTACCCTTTCCAAGCTCACTCTCCACATGTATTGTCCCACCAAGCAGATCAATATATTTCTTTACGATCGACATTCCCAGTCCGGTTCCTGCGATTTTACTCTTTGTGGTGTTCTGTTCACGTGTAAACGCCTCGAAAATCTTTTCCAGATAATCCTGACTCATACCGATTCCTGTATCACGCACCCTGGTTCTCGTCATCATATACCCGGGCTCATCGCAGGGTAATTCATCTACATCTATCATAACAGAACCACCGGCCGGAGTATATTTTATGGCATTGCTCAGGATGTTGACAAATATTTCGTTTACCTTTGTATTATCTGTCAGTATATGCTCATGCTCTACATTTATCGTATAATGAAGTGCAATATTCTTTTTCTTTGCTTCATCACCAAATATTTCAAATAAGGTCTGCCGGACATCTTCAATCCGACCATAGTTCTCATCAATTTCCATCCTTCCGCTCTCAATCCGAGCCATATCCAATACATTATTTATGATTGACAGCAGAAGATTTCCCGACTGCTGCAGCTTTTCCAAATGTTCTGAAGTTTCAGGCAACTCTTTTCCTTTCAGTTCATCCTCCATAAGCTGTGCGTAGCCCAGAATCGCATTCATAGGCGTACGGATGTCATGAGACATATTGTTAAGAAAACGGGTCTTGGCAAGACTGGCATCCTCTGCTTTTTCCAAAGCGATCTCCAGTTTATCATTGAGCTTTTGTGTATTACTTGCCGCAAGCTTTGCGGCAGCCTCTGCTTTTCTTGCCTTTCTTAAAAGTACGAGAATAATGCCAATGATACCAGCGGCAGCAAAAACTACAGTGATAAAGACTACAAGCAGATTGTCTTTTACAAAATCAGAGAAGGTCACCTTATCTGCAGTACTGTCATAGATAGCAAGTGCACTTGTAAGCATGTCAGACGGCATACTCTTCAATGTTTTATTCAGTATCGACAAAAGAGTGGCCTCTCCACCTCTTACTGCAAAGCATGCCTCCATTGTTTTTGTAAGTGGAACACTTTTGAAATTCTGACGGTTATCATATATCATCGCCTGACTTGCTCCCATAAGGAAACAGTCTGCTTTTTCATTCTTGATCATATCTGCAGCATCATCAAGCGAATCACAATCTACAAGCTTCCATTGTGGATAGCTGAAAGCAATATGCTGTTTTAAGGCATCTTTTTCCTTTGGAACAGCTACTGTATACACCTTATCTTCGTCGAAATTTTTCTCGTCAGTTACCGCCATCAGACTATAGGTCCACGCAGTATTGGTAAGCGCATATCCCTTTTTTTCTGCAAGATCGGGATTTCTGCCGGCATAAAAAATCACGTCAATCTCTTTTTCCTGTAAAGCCTGAAGCATTTCCTCATAGTCATCATAATCCTGTATATTAAATTCCAGCATCTGATTTCCCAGGCAGTCTTTGGCATAAGAAATGTATTCTGCCAGCATACCGGTAAGCTTTCCAGTCCCTTGATCCAGAGAAAAGATCGCCGGATCATTATTTATAAATCCCATCCGGATGTCACCATGTTCTTCCACCCAGGACTTTTCTCCGCCTGTAAGACTCTGATTATAATCAAGGGTAAAGCACTTCTTATACAGGTCTGCCTTAAAAAAAGGACTATCCTGATCCAGCTTGCGCATAGCACAATCCAGCTCTGTCTTGATATCGTTTCGTTCTTTATTTATTGCAAAGTATATACCTGATTTACCGATAGTTGTGACAAATGATATTCCCTGTTCAGACCAGATGGATTCCTCCAAAGATACAAAACAGTCAATCTCATGATTCGCTAATTTTTCTTCGACATCGTCATTATTATACACATTTACATGCTCTGTATGTATACCATTCTTATTCTCCCACTCTGTCAGCATGATTTCAGGTTCTGTATCCATGAGCACACCGACACGTTTCCCGTCCATAGCTTTGAAATCAGACGTCCCTATATCTATATCGGACAGATCCGCATATAGAATATATTTTTCTTCCCCCATGGGTTCATCTGAAAAAAGCATCTTCTGTGCACGTTCATCGGTGTATGAGATATCACCTATGACATCAATCTCACCATTTTCAAGCTTATCAAAACAATTGGACCAGTCACATGGCACATGCTCAAATTTCCATCCGGTATAGCCTGCCAGAGCCTGCATGAGCTCGTAGCCATATCCCCTTCTCACGCCGTTTGCATCCACATAATCGAAGGTATCCTCAAACGACCCGACACGGATGATCTTCTGCTCTTTTGTCTGTGTGTCTGATTTTTCTGTTTCCTGTTGTGTGGAATTATCCTGTTTCGCTGTTTGTGTCTGTTTTTTATTATTTTCCGTTTCAGCGGCCCTGCAATGTACCGGCAGTATCATCCACATTCCCAAAAACACGAGTATCCCTATACATAATACGGCTAATTTTTTTCCAGTTTTGTACATTGTTCTTTTCTCCACAGCTTACCGGTACATCGTTTTCGAAAGAACTGTCTCATTCACGCGGGATACAGTTCTTTATGAAACGATGTGCCGGATTATTATATAGACATTATGTTTCTTACCTCTCCAAAAGAAAAAGCACTGCCTGTTCAGCCAATGCCTCTTAAACGTTGCAACTGGCTGTCATTTTACAGACCCTATAGCTTTGCGTCTCAGCCTTTCAACTGATTTGCCGACGAATCTTTCTATTGTAAATCTTCTCTATCTTTATTTTCTCTGCACATATTGTTATTATATATCGTTTTATTATTTTCAGTCAACGGGACACGTTTATTTTTACAGATATTTTTGTCCCTGTCAAAAGGAGGCAAAAGAAAAATGGCGATACTGTACAGTCTGCTTTCTCTGTACAGTATCGTCATTTTCACAGTTACGATGACTACTGAATAGTTACCACAATACTTATTTGATTATCTTCAGTTCATATTCTCTTGTTCCAAGACCAATCTTTTCTGCCTGATCCAGTGTTGCTTTCCACTCGATATTCGGATTGGAATCTTTGAAATGATCGTGATGGCAATGCCATCCTTCCTCTGCCAGATGTTCTCCCAGCTGGCTGTTTGCAATCGGTGTCGCTTTCAGACAGGCATCTGCACAGGCCTGATCCAGTGCTACCGGGTCGAAACTTGCGAACATTCCGATATCCGGAAGAATCGGCGCATCGTTTTCTCCATGGCAGTCACAGTTCGGGCTGATATCCTGTACCAGTGCAATATGAAAATGCGGACGGCCATGACAGACAGCCTGTGCATACTCAGCCATTTTACGGTCAAGAAGTTCGTTGGCACTGCTGTTTGGATTATATACCGCGTCAAAACTGCAGGCTCCGATGCATCGTCCGCAGCCTTTGCACTTATCGTAATCAATCACTGCTTTTTTGTTGACATATGTAATCGCATCACTGCCGCATTCCTTTGCGCAGCGGTGGCAGCCACGACAGACTTCCTCATTGATCGCCGGTTTTCCGCTTGCATGCTGCTGCATCTTTCCTGCACGGCTTCCACAGCCCATACCAATGTTTTTGATAGCTCCGCCGAATCCGGTCGCTTCATGTCCTTTAAAATGACTCAGACTGATGAAGATATCTGCATCCATGATCGCATGTCCGATCAATGCAGTCTTACAGTACTCTCCATTCACAACAGGAACTTCCACTTCATCTGTTCCACGCAGTCCGTCACCGATAATAATCTGACATCCGGTTGTAATCGTGTTGAATCCATTGAGATTTGCACAGTCCAGATGCTCCAGTGCGTTCTTTCTGCTTCCCGGATACAGAGTATTGCAGTCTGTCAGAAACGGCATTCCTCCCTGTTCTTTACACAGATCAGCAATAGCTTTCGCATAGTTCGGGCGAAGAAAGGCCAGGTTTCCCAGTTCTCCAAAATGCATCTTGATTGCTACAAACTTTCCATCCATATCGATATTTTTGATACCTGCTGCGACACAGAGCTTTTTCAGTTTGGTCAGCTGGCTGGTTCCTACCGGACACCGAAAGTCTGTAAAATAAACAGTAGATTTCTCCATAGTTCATTTCCTCCTGTATAAGTTCTTATTCATAAATAATAACATCTCAAGTGTACTTGATGTCAAGTAATTCTCCGTTTTTTCGTTAAAATAATCTTTTTATAAAAATAATAGATTCTCCCAGCATTCTTCCGACAGTCGAAGTCCATTGTCTGTTGCGTCACCGCCCAATCGGGTGTATAGTTACCTTAATATTTTCAAGGATCGGAGGGGTTTTATGAATTATGCATTGACAAATGGAATCATTCTGGACGGTACGAGACAGATGCAGCCGCAAAAAGGTCTTTCTGTCCTGGTAAAAGACGGAAAGATTGTCGATCTTGTGCCGGACACGACAGATCTTTCGAATTACAGAGTAATCGATCTGCACGGTCATTATCTTCTTCCCGGGCTGATCAATATGCATGTACATCTTGCCGGAAGCGGGAAACCGCAGAAAAAACAACGAGATAACGAAAAACTTGTAAAAACCATTATGGGATCGTCACTCACCCGTGCGGTAGCTTATAAAATGGTAGCCGGATTTGCAAAAGACGAATTACTTGGCGGTGTTACGACCATTCGAACCGTTAGCGGACTCGGAGATTTTGATACTCGCCTGCGCGATGAGATTGCATCCGGAAAAAAAATCGGTCCCCGGATTCTCGCTTCCAATCAGGGAATCTCTGTTCCCGGCGGTCATATGGCAGGTTCCGTTGCCATCGCTGCCGCTGATATTCCGGACGCACTGAGAGCATTGGAACGTTCTGAAAAAGAAAAGGTGGATCTGATCAAACTTATGATCACCGGCGGTGTTCTGGATGCAAAAGAAAAAGGTGTTCCCGGCGAACTGAAGATGCCGCCGGAAATGGTTCGTGCCGTCTGTGAAAAAGCGCATCAGGACGGCTATCTCGTCGCCGCCCATGTAGAATCCCCGGAAGGCGTCCGCGTTGCTCTGGAAAATGGTGTCGATTCGATTGAACACGGTGCTAAAATGGATGATGCCATGATACAGCTTTTTAAAGAACGGGGGGCTTTTTTATGTACCACAATTTCTCCTGCACTTCCTTATGCTCTCTTTGACCGTTCTATTACAAACGCTACGGAAGTGGAACAGTACAACGGAAAGATTGTTTTCAAAGGAATCATCGACTGTTCTAAAGCTGCTATCGCCAACGATATCCCGGTTGTCCTCGGCAACGATGTCGGCTGCCCCTGGATCACACAGTATGATTTCTGGCGGGAGCTGTATTATTTCCATAAATATGTGGGTGTTTCCAATGCCTTTGCCCTCTATACCGCCACCTTGCGAAGCGCAGAACTCGCCGGTATCGGAACTATCACCGGATCGATTCAGAAAGGAAAATCCGCCGATATGATCGTCACTGCCCAAAATCCGCTGGAGGATCTTCGTGCACTGCGCCATCTGGAGATGGTCATGGCCAGAGGTACAATGATCGAACACCCGAACGTAAAAAAGAGAAAACAGGTAGAGGCGGAGCTTGATAAATTTCTATGATTTTTATTATCGCGGTAGTTGTCAAGTCTTGTGCCAGCGAGGACTTTGACTCGTCGCTCGTGTAAATAAAAAATATTGGTTCTTTCTTCTGGTATACTAAAAGTCAAAGAACGTAATGGAAAATACAGAAGATGCGGTAAAAGAAGTGGCAGATATCGTCACATTCGCAAATAATGAGGACGGAATCGCCATGCATTAAAGGAGGATTATCAGTTATGAAAGTAGTAATCGCCATCGATTCATTTAAAGGAAGCATCAGTTCTCTGAACGCCGGAACTGCCATCCGTGAAGGGATCCACCGTGTTTTCCCGGATGCAGAGGTGTTTGTCCGCCCTCTGGCTGACGGCGGAGAAGGTACGGTGGAAGCTCTCACCCTCGGCATGAACGGCCGGATCCGTACAGTGACCGTCACCGGTCCGCTGGGTACACCTGTAGAGGCAGCTTATGGAATCCTTGATGATTCAAAGACCGCCATTATTGAAATGTCCGCCGCTGCGGGAATCACTCTGGTAGACGAACCAGACCGCAATCCACTCCATACAACGACTTACGGCGTGGGCGAACTGATCCGTGATGCCATCACCAACGACTGCCGAAACTTTATCGTCGGAATCGGTGGAAGCGCTACAAACGACGGCGGCATTGGCATGCTTCAGGCTCTCGGATATGAATTTCTTGACAAAAACGGTCAGCCGGTTCCCTTCGGTGCTGTAGGCCTGTCCCTGATCGAGACCATCGAAGATGTACATGTCATACCGGAATTGAAAGAATGTCACTTTAAAATTGCCTGTGATGTGACCAACCCACTCTGCGGACCCCAGGGCTGCAGCGCCATCTTCGGACCGCAAAAAGGAGCCACTCCGGACATGATCTGCCAGATGGATCAATGGCTTGCTACCTATGCCAACATCACCCGTGAAAAATACCCGAATGCCGACCCTGACCACCCAGGCACCGGAGCCGCCGGAGGACTTGGCTTCGCCTTTCTTTCTTACACAAATGCCATCCTCCAGTCCGGCATCCAGATCATCCTGGAAGAAACCCGACTGGAATCCTACATCAAAGATGCTGATATCGTTATCACCGGTGAAGGCCGCCTCGATGGCCAGACCATCATGGGAAAAGCCCCCATCGGCGTCGCCGCCATCGCCAAAAAATACAACAAAACCGTCCTTGCCTTCTCCGGCTGCACCACCCCGGAAGCCAGCCTCTGCAACCAGCACGGCATCGACGCCTTCTTCCCCATCCTCCAGACCATAACCACCCTGGAAGAAGCCATGATCCCCGAAACCACCCGTCAAAACCTGCTCACCACCACCGAACAGGTCTTCCGCCTGATCCAGGCAGTACGGGTACACTAAATATCACTCTTGTACATTCCAGCCATGTCCATAATTGACTTAATCCACCGGATCAATTATGAATATACAATACAGCAAAACCGAGGCTGAGATTCCTCTTCTCCCTCGGTTTTATCTATATAATACTATGTTCCATTTATATAATATGATGTTTGGATCAAAAGATCTTTTGACATTCCTTTGATACTATGGATTGCTCCGCAGCTTAGCTGCTCCCGCAATCCTCTCAATATTCGAAATTTTCTGATTTACTACGTAAATCGCTACTTTCTCATATTGGGCGTGTCCCAAGTTCAAAATCCTCTCGTTCATCTTTCAAATTCTCAGCCAGCATCCAGCCTGAAAACAGACCGCGCTGTCTGCGGCAACACTGTGTGGGCGTTTAGGGCAAGCTTTAAGATCCGACGCTTACGCAGGCTTTCGCGAGGGTCAGCCGACCCTCGTGAACTATAGCCGAAGTTAGCGGCTAGCTTAAAGTTGCCCTGCCCACGTTGCCGCAGACAGCGCGGTCTGTTTTCGGGCGTCCGTCTTAAACACCTTTTCTATATGGCATGTTCCCCCAGCCTACTCAGCCCAGGTCCCATCCACAAAAATATCCACTTCACTACCATCTTCCCGGATTCCCACAATATGCAGATCATCCGATCCAACCATAAAATCCATATGGATCATGGAATCATTAATTCCCTTTGCATAAATCTCCTCATCCGTCATATCCATGAACCCTTCAATAACCTCAGAAAATCCACGTCCCGCAGCCACATGACAGCAAGCATTTTCATCAAACAAAGTATTATAGAACATCAGACCGGACTGATTGATCGGAGACTCCTTCGGAACCAGTGCCACTTCACCAAGCATGGAAGCACCCTCATCCATCGCAAACATTTTCTTCAGGACTTCTTCCCCCTGCTCAGCGTGGCAGTCTACCACTCTTCCGTCTTTAAAATCAACCGTAAAATGATTGATCACCTGTCCGGAACGGCTTAACGGTTTGGTAGAAACCAGACGTCCTTCACATTTTCCCTTCATCGGGCTTGTGAAAACTTCCTCCGTCGGCATGTTCGGAACAAAGAAAGCATGATTCAGATGATTGATATCTCCTGCACTGCCCCATTTTGCTCCCGGAATCAGATCCACACGAAAATCCGTACCGTTACTGCTGGTATAATGCAGTGTCTTAAAGTTCTGCTCGTTTAACCAGTTGGCTTTCTGTGTCATCCGCTCATTATGCGCCTGCCAGATCTTTTCCGCATCCTCACCGTCTTTCAGGTATACGCATTCAAAGATTGCATCCCACAGTTTCTCCAGAGCCACATCTTCTGTATCATCCGGAAATACTTTTTTCGCCCATTTTCCAGAAGCTGCTGCCACGATCAGCCACTGATGTTTGCCATCGATCTGATCACGATATTTTTTCATCACCTTCTGGCGCATCTGGCTGACGGCAGAGATCAGATCCGGGGAAATTCCTGCCAGTTCATCCGGGTCAGAAGAATCAATAAAGATACGAACCGGCAGATCCACGGTCATCTGTTTTGCACGTTCCTCTTCCCATACCGGTACTTCACCGAGTACATCCACTGTCGCATACTGATAATGCAGTTTGTTGATTTCTCCGCACTCCCAGAACATCTCCACATAACTTGCACCTGCTTTGTAACACTCTTCCGTCACCATCTTTACCAGCGGAATCTGATCTACACCTGCCTGCAGACGGACGCGCTGTCCTTTTTGTACATTGGCTCCGATCTTTACGATCAGTTTCGCATATTCTCTTAATTTGTTCTCGTTCATACTACCTTCTCCAGTCATTTTCATATTCTGTCATCGGCTGTTACCCACCGGTCACAGCCACAGTTACTTACGAGTATACCTGCTTTTTGTACAGGATGCAAGAGCCGACCTGTACGGTTTTCTGACTCAGCTTTCTGCCTTGCATGTTCTAGAGCGTGTCTGAAAAATCCAGAAAACGCAGGAAGCATCTCTTCACGAAAATACTCCCCGCGTCTTCTTACAAACACTTTTTATTCTGCTGTTTTCTCAAACTCTTTTGTCACATCTTCCAGCAGTTCTCTGATCTTCAGATGCTGCGGGCAGACTTTCTCGCATTTTCCACATTTCACACATTCACTTGCTTTTCCGTTTCGTACGGTATATACGTTATTATAGTAATAATCTGCGTTCCAGTCATGGAATACAGTTTTTGCATTCAGGCAGGCAAACAGATCCGGAATAGAAATTTTCTTCGGACATCCATCGATACAGTAACGACAGGCGGTACATGGAATCATGTGTTTGGAATGGAAGATATCTGCAACAGTTTTTACAGCCTTCCGTTCAGTATCATCCAGAGGTTTAAACTCTTTCATATAACTCAGGTTATCGTTCATCTGTTCCAGATTGCTCATACCGGACAGAACCATCATCATACCATCAAAACTTGCCGCAAAACGGATCGCATAACTTGCTGCGCTGCCCCCGTTCAGATCATCCAGAACTTTCTTCGCATCTTCCGGAAGATTTACCAGATTTCCACCTTTGACCGGTTCCATCACGATGACCGGTTTGTTGTACTTGCGACAGACTTCGTAACATTTTTTACTCTGTACAGCCGGATCTTCATAGTCCAGATAGTTGAACTGAATCTGTACAACTTCGATCTGCGGATATTCTTTCAGAATCTCTTCCAGGACTTCTGCTCTGTCATGGAAAGAAATACCGAAGTGACGGATCTTTCCTTCTTTTTTCAGTTCCAGTGCCGTCTCATACGCATGACATTTTTTAAAATGTGCAAAAATCTCTTTGGACTGTGCATGCATCAGATAAAAATCAAAGTACTCTACGCCGCATGCTTCCAGCTGACTCTCGAAGAACGGGCGGATATCTTCCTGTTTTTTGAAAAAAGATATCGTCAGTTTATCAGTCAGGATATATTCCTCTCTTTTGTGTCTGCTGGTCAGACAGTCTTTCAAAGCCAGCTCACTTTTTCCGCCCAGGTATCCGTGAGCCGTATCAAAATAATTGAATCCCTGCTCCAGAAACGTATCTACCATCTTACAGGTTTCTTCCGTATCTACAGCAGAACCATCCGCTGTCATCGGAAGTCTCATACAGCCAAAACCAAAATTTTTCTTTACCTCATCAAAATACATATGTTTTTGCTCCCTTCTGTAAGTTCTCTTTAAGTCAAGATGACTTCCCGTGTTTTTTACCCTCATCTTATAGAATTCCGGAATAAAAATCAATTCTTTATACTTCAGCTATTGATAAGTTTAAGTAATCAATATATACTGTTCTTATCTTAGTTGAGGGGGAATCTTATGTTTTTGCGACAGATGGAATATTTACAGGCGGTGATCGAACAGGGAAACTTTTATCTGGCGGCAGAACAGTGTCATGTGTCACAGTCCGCGATTTCCCAGCAGATCCGGAAACTGGAAGAAGAACTGGGGGTGAAACTTCTGGAGCGCCACAACCGGACTTTTTCTCTGACACCTGCCGGGGAACATTTTTATCGGAAAAGTCTGGTGATTTCTTCGGATATCCGACAGCTGGTTCATGAGACAAAAAAGATTTCCGGTCAGGATCATTTCACACTGAACATAGGATATTACAAAGGGTATCATGGAGATGAATTGACTTCTGCCATTGCTATGTTTTCTGAAAAATACCCATCGGTCAATGTCCAGATCACTGTAGGCAGCCACGAAGAACTGTATCACGGCTTGGAAAACGAATCTATTGATCTGGCATTAAATGATCAGCGACGGGCATTTTCGGATGCATACAACAATGAGATTCTTGCCGAGTGCAGACTTTATATTGAACTTTCTTCCAAAAATCCTCTGAGCCGGATGGAAACTCTGGAAGCCTCTGACCTGGAAAATATCCCCTGTATCCTGATCATCAATCCTGCCGGTCAGAAAGAAGAACAGGAATATTATGAATCCATCATCGGTTTAAAAGGAGAATTTCTTTTCGCCGATACCGTTCAGGAAGCCCGCCTGAAAATCATCACCGGCAAAGGCTACCTCCCCGTGGATATCATCGGCGAACAGGTCTGGTTTGATACAGCTGTCAGCAGGATCCCGCTTGTCCGCAAAGGTGCTCCGGTTCGCAAAACGTACTGTGCGTTCTGGAAAAAAGACAACTCGGGATATTATATCGAAGAATTTGCGGAGATATTGAAATCCTGCTTCTGATATATTCATGTATAGCATAAGCAGCAGACACTTCTGTTTTCATTCGTCGTGTTATAAATATAAAATTATACTTAAGGTACTCTCGGAATTTTTCCGTGCTTGCTTTTGTGTGATGATTTTTTGTCAGTTGTGCCCAAATTTCTGAGGCGCACGCGGTGCGTACATCGATGAAATTCGGGTGCGACTGTCGGAAAATCAGCCACAAAAGTAAGTGCAGAAAAATTCCGAGAGCACATTTTACTACACAGGAGGACACATATGGAATATCTGGATATTGTAGATGAACAGGGACAGCCAACCGGCAAAATCATTTCCCGCACGCTCGCACACACAGAAGGAATCCGTCATCGAACAGTTCATATCTGGATCGTTCGCAGGGAAAACGAGCATTTGCAGGTTCTGATGCAAAAACGCGCAATGAACAAAGATTCTTTTCCCGGAAAATACGATACTTCTTCCGCCGGTCATATTCAGGCAGGCGATGAACCACTCGCATCCGGCCTGCGGGAGCTTGCAGAAGAGCTGGGAATTCATGCAAAACCGGAAGATCTTGCATTCGCCGGATGCATCCACGGTAATTTTGCAGAAGAATTTCACGGAAAAATCTTCCGGGACAACGAAATTGCCTTTGTCTATGTCTATCAGCAGCCTGTCGATATCGAGACACTCGTCCTGCAAAAAGAGGAGGTGGAATCGGTGCGGTGGTTTGATCTGGAAGAAACATACCAGAACTGTCGAAACCGTAACACGCAGTTTTGTGCCCCTGTCCCGGGACTCGAAGTTGTACGATGCTATCTGTACAGGTAAAATGCAGGTATTCTTATGAAAGAAAAGGAACTTATTTTTGACCGTAAAAAACATGTCTGCTATTCCGAGGCAGTAAAAAAAGTGATTCAGAATCGTCTGAAAAGCAATTTCCGGAACATGAAGTTGAAGAACTCCGGGAAAAAATCCAGCAGAAATATGTGGAATACTTAAAGATACTTCCTTATCTTGGCGGTGCAAAAGACACGCATAACAGTGCCGGTGGAACGTATGACTGTATTGCGCTGTTTGCGTATTATGAGACACTGAACCGGAAACCGTCCATTCAGGAAATCATGTGTTGCAATAACAGATCGTAAATCGTTACTGCAACACATTTTTACTGAAGATTTTTCATTCAATTATAATCCGAATCCTCGGCAATCGGCTCTTTTCCGGATGCAGCGGAATATTTTTATACCGATAAATACTCAGTACCATTCCCATCAAAAGATACGCCACCATTGTTCCTCCACCGGTGACAGATAAAAACGGAAGGATCACAGAGGAAATCCGCAGAACGCGCAGATAGGTGAAAACACTGTAGGCAACCTGGCTTGCAAATACCAGTCCGCATCCGTACCCGATCATGGTTCCCAGCTGATTTTGCTGTTTTTTCGAGACGCCAAAGATTTTCCAGATCATCACCAGGTAGAGCAGAACCGTCAGGATCCCCGGAAGGATACCAAAGCACGCCATCACACTGGTCAGGATCAGTTCGCTGTTAAATCCCGGCAGGCTGTTTTCCAGAAATTCCATCCCGGATGCACTTTTCCCGATCCATCGGCTCTGCTCAAAAATATTCTGCATCATATCCTGCGTATAGCTATTGGATCTCTGTAAAAATGCCCGGATTCTTTCTATCATGTACGGCTGCACCCATCCTCCTGCAGCAACTGTAACTCCGCCAACAATCAGGATCCACAGACACACCCACATACTGATCAATACTTCTTTCCGTGCAATCTGATACCACTGTTTCCAGACGGCAATAGAAAACATAAGCAGACAGATGAGCAGCAGACAAAACGCATGTACCAGTGAACATCTCAGATCCACCCATACCGGAATCGTCAGCCACAAAGCACTCTTCCACAACACCTCATATCCTGCATTTCGATACGAATACAGAATCGCTCCGAAAACCGGAACGTACAAATACATCACAAGCGGAACAGAAATTGCCAGACATCCGAGCATGATAAAAGTACCACCTGTATTCGCCAGATGCCCCAACGAGACCACCAGTATCATAACTGTGCAAAACAGGATACCGATCCGTCTCGCATATTTTCCAAGAATACTGTAATCCAAAAAATACACCCCAAGCATCACAAGAAAACCTGCGATATGAAACATGAGCTGTCGTTCTGGCTGTGCCATCGCATTACCGCCCCTCCACAAGGTGAACTGTAAAAGGACACTCATTCCGCCCAGAATTCCTACCAACAACAGAATTCCCCAGGACATCTTCGGTCGATGGATCCGGTCGAGTTCCACTCCCACTTCTATCGGGTCACCCATCTCTAAAATCGCCTGTTCCATTGCCTCCTGCTCTTCCATCCCCTCGTTTCTGTAGCTTTCCATCTGATCCAAAATATGATTTTCCAGTTCTGTCTTCACATCCGGACGTGCTTTTTTACAACGGATCTGATCGGTCACAAGCTGTAAATATTCTTCTTTTTTCATCTCTACCCCTCCATCGCCAGCACGTCCGTGACCGCCTTCGTGTATACCTTCCACTCCTCTTTCTTCTCCTGCAGTCGCTTTCTCCCCGCGGCTGTCAGCCCGTAGTATTTCCGCACCTTTCCCATCACTTCCTGTTCATAGGAAGACACAAGATTTTTCTCTTCCAGTCCATGCAGCAATGGATATAGCGTACCCGCTTTCAGTTCAAACACATTCTGCGACTTTTCCCGCAAAGCCTCAATCATTTCATACCCATACCGGTCCTTTTCTTCCAGAAGACTCAGAATCAGCATCGCCATACTTCCGGAAACCAGAGATTTTTCAATTTTCAAAAAAATACACCCCTTTTTTTTATAGATAGTCGATATATCGGTTATCTATATAATATATCGACTATCTATATATGTCAAGAGGCGAAACTCGCTCATTCAGTATTTTTCGCTTTTCATACTTCTTCCGGCTTTATATTCTCATAAAGCAAATCTCCCTCCGGCTATCTTTTGATATCTGGAAAGGAATCTCTTTTTATAACAGTTTTCTACATATAAGTTATGGTTTCTGCTAAATCTTTTCTGCTGTTATGATTTGGAAGTGCGCCGGTTCCTTCTGCTCCGATTCCGAGATCCAGTAGCATCAGAATTTCTTCCTCTTCCGGAAGATTCAGCGCCTGTCCCAGTTCGTCCGGATCAAAAAAATTGATCCAGCAGCTGTCCACACCTTCATTATAGGCAGCCAGCATCATATGAGTTGCTACAATACTGGCATCCTCGATTCCAGAATCTCTTTTTCCGCCAGGATAGGTAAATACATGATTCTTATTATACGCTACCACCAAAACAACCGGTGCCTGATAACGACAAGGTGTTACTTTATCAATGGCCTCCAGTCCTTTTTCTGACTGCACGACATAAATATGCTGTTCCTGCAGATTTTTTGCTGTTGGAGCAACACGTCCTGCCTCCAGAATCTTATCCAGCTTCTCTTTTCCTACTTCTTTGTTGCTGAATTTCTTACAGGAATATCTGTTCTTGATTACTTCTGAAAACTCCATTTTGAATCATCCTCTGTATCTGTTCTTATTATTTTATCACAGAGAACCGGATCATGCCCCGGCCCTGTCCTACCTCCAGTCACTTTCCGCTTCGTTCAGTTTCTCCAATAATGTCTCGTTAAGAACCTTGAAAGCCGGAATAAAGCTGTCACGTATCAGCATGATCATTTCATCCACTTCATCTTCATTATAAATATGAACAGATGTATTACGCTTTTTTAACATAAGCAACCATACTTCTGCATCGTTAATAAATCCAACTTTATAGCCAAGCTGCAGGATTTCACGGGGAGATCCTGTAGAAGCGCCCTCCACACTGTGCATTCTCATAATGTCCTGCAACGCTTTCCATGCAAGTTCAAAGGTAAGATTAAACTGTCCTATAATACCTGTTCGATAGATATCATTCGTTTCTGCAAATTTAAAATCAGCATTGGCCAATATGGACAGACAATTGGTAAAGTTATCAAGCTTTTTCATAAATTATAACACCATCCCTTTCTATTTCCTGTTTCAATTCATCTGAAATTACCGCATCTGCCTGTACGATGTCAAACATCAGGAGCGAATGTGTTTTTTCCTTAACATCCCAGTAAAATTGTTCAAAATTCCCACCGTATACAGCGATATCTATGTCGCTTCTTTCTGTATTGGTGCCTCGTGCACGAGAACCAAACAATATGATTTTTGTGATAGAATACTTTTGTGCGAAAGAAGAAAGTTCCCTCAATATTCGATCCGGTAAATTATATTTCATATTCCATACTACCTCCTTATTCTACACGAAGTATCTGAAATTATTTTTTTAAGCATAGCATATTTTTACCTGCCTAACAAGTTGCAGATTCTATGTCTTTTACCTATATCGTGGTCTTGTCTGTTTGCAGGATCGCCTGTGTCTTTTCTTATTTTACATAAATTTTTCATTACTGCGCATGCGTATTTTACACAGTTTTTTTATAATCATGACAGTAAAAGAAAACAATATGAATAAGATCAAACACAGAAATGAGGGATCGTTATGTATAAAACCGTATGGAATTTTATGAACCATCATGTAAAAAGCTCACATGTTTCAGCAATGTTTCTCGCAGCACTGCTGGCGGGATGGACACTGATCGGACTGCTTGCCGGTTCTGTTGTCTGCCTGATCAGCACCATTTCCCTTTCTACCAAAACAGTTGTCCTCTTTTGTTCTGCGGGTTACACAGGTCTGATTTTCGGATTCTTTGGAGGTATCTTCTATCTGTATCAAAAAACTTCACCTCACAAAGAATCCTCTATAAATGCACCATTACCCCTCGGAACCCAAAAAGCTGCATAGCCGGTGGGGACGGAGAAAAATGGTTTGTTCTTCCTGATATCATAAAAAGCCAAATGCTGAAAATGTTTGTTTTCTCTCAGCATCTGGCTTTTTATTTTATGTAATACCATGGTCAAAATTTTCGGAATCTGATGCAGGACTGCCTGCACGAGGATTTCCAAAACCAGGATTCCAACATCTTTTATATATTTTATGATCCGGATGGAATTCTCACCAACAGTTTCTTCCCATCCTTTTCCACCATCGTCAATACCGGAATATGTTTTTTTCTCAGCGCATGCACAACCGGATATCCTGCAAACATATGATCTGCCACATAAACCGCCTCCGGTTTATATTTCAGGATCTGCTTTACCTGGGCTTTCACTGCTGCCTTCCATTCCTGTTTTTCCATCACAACTTCTCCGTAGATTCCCTGAAGTTCCAGTTCCGGAATTTCCGGGAAATCCATGCGCACCAGCCGCGCCGCCTGCAGATTCGGCAACTGTCCCAGCAACTCGTCCACGGTTTCATCCCCACCCAAATTCACAAGTACCGGCTCTTCCCTGTACTCTGCAAGACTGATCTCACATGCTTTCACCGCATCTTCCAGCGTCCCTGTGGTCAGCAGAAAACCGCCTTTATGACAGAATCCGGCACTTACCAGCCCTGTTTCTTTCTGTAATTCTTCATTCTCCAGACCCAGCCATTCGGATGGAAAACTGCATTTGTAATTCAGTGAATATTCTTTCTTCTGCGGCTGTACACAGTATCCGCCCCGGTTTGACGGAAAGATAACAAAAGCGATCTCCGTCTCGGACAGTCTTTTCTGGCACGGTACAAACTCCGGTAAAATCAGGATCTTCGCCTCAGCTTCCGACTTTTCTCCAGACTGCAAAGCTCTCTCATGCGCTTCGAGAATCTCTTCCACCCGTCTGTCCGCCCGCTCATTTCCCAGATACCGTTCAAATTTATTTTCCAGGATCATCCCTGCCACACTGACTGCCTGGAAAAATGCTTCATCGTTACTTCCACCGGCATCCCAGGTCGGATTGAAGTTTCCGATCAGGGCCGCCAGTTCATTCTTCTCCCCGGTATTGTCGTTGTTGTCCAGTGGCTGTACAAACGCTTCATCAAATTTCTGCGCCAGCTCCCCGCCCAGAATCTCCGCTCCAACCGCTTCCCACAAAAGTCCGAATGCCGCATAGGGAACTCCATTTTCCCGGATCCGACTGTCTTTCTGGTGATGATCGTACTGCCCTCTTCCGATATCAAAAACAACCCCCTCGAAGTCTTCCGGTACTTTATTTCCCCTTGTGATTCTGATCTCCGGGTTCAGATATAACAGCAAAGCTGCCGAAAACACATCGTCTGCATGAAACTTTCCGCTGTGGGTAAAGGCTGAGGCATGTTCCTGTCTGATTTGTTTTAATAATGTATTTGTTTCCATTATATATTTTCCTCGTATCTTATTCGTATTCTATCATGATTCTCTTTCTTTTTATTCCACGGTGATATTCTTCACCCATTTATACTTCCTGTAATGGATAAACACTGCCGGTAATTTGATGATTTCGTCCAGATTCAGTACAAAATACACTACCATCACCGGAAGCTTAAAGACAAATGCGCACAGAGCACCCAGTGGAACCGTCACGCACCAGAGGGTCACGGTGTCACAGATCATACCAAACTTCGTATCTCCACCGGCAGTAAAGATCCCTCCGATCGTCATACAGTTGACAGATTTTCCTGCCAGATAATAGGAACAGATCAGTAGCATTTTCTGCAGATAGCCCTGCGCCTGCGGGGTCAGTCCGGTTGCACGGACGATCAGCGGAGATAATACGATCAGAATCACTCCTGAGATGATCCCGCTGACAATAGAGAAAATGGTAGCCATTTTTCCTGCTTCTTTTGCTTCTTCCAGGCGGTTGGCTCCCAGAAGATTCCCCACAACAATGCTTCCCGCACTTCCAAGTCCCATGCAAAAGCAGATGATCAGATTTTTGGAAATATTGGCGATGCCGTTTGCCGCCACCGCATCACTTCCCATATGTCCCAGGATCACGGAATACATGGTAAATCCACCGCCCCATGCCAGTTCGTTAAATAAAACCGGAGCAGTTTTTTCACGGAATCCTTTCCACAGTTCCCTGTTGACACGCACCCTTAAAAACCGCACCTGTTTTCTCCTGAGCACTACATATCCAAAACTCCATGCCGCCTGGATCACTGTCGCAATCACGGTTGCAAGCGCAGCTCCCTGAATTCCCATACGTGGACTTCCGCAAAGTCCAAAGATGAAAATAGCATTCAATATAATATTCAGAATTACAGCCACCATACTCAGAAATGTGCTCATCCCGACCGCACCGCAGTTTTTCATCAGTGTCATGCTGACCTGCGACACGCCGAGAAACAGATAGGCAATTCCTGCTATTCGCAGATAGTCGCTTCCCATCCGGATCAGTTCCGGATCATTGGTAAACAGATACATGATTTTTTCCGGAAATGCCAGTGCACATACTGTAAAAACAATTGTTATGATGCCTGTCAGGATCAGTGCCAGCCGAAAGGTTTCCGATATCATGGAATAATCTTTTTTCCCATAATACTGTGCCACATACAGGTTTTCACCGATCACCACAGCTGCCAGAAACAGATTGAGGACAAACGTAACCTGTGTTGCCAGCGATACCGCCGACATCGCATCCTGCTGCAGCCGTCCCAGCATCACCGCATCACTGGCTCCCACCAGTGCGAGCATAAACTGCTGAAAAGCAATCGGAAGCGCCAGGCGGATGATTTCATTTTTTATTTCTTTGTTCTTTTCCAACTATTCCTTTTCCTCTTTTCATAAATTTTATATATAGCAAAAGAAGCACCGGCTCTGTTATGCAACCGAACCGATGCTTCCGTCCTGGTTTTTATTTTTCTGGACCGGCAAATCCTCTGGCTGCCAGATCATTCCACGCTTCTTCATCGAACTCATTGTTCTTATAATAATATTTTCTGTCTTCATCTGTGATCATGCGGATCACTTTGCACGGATTACCGGCTGCGATCGCCCAGTCCGGGATATCCTTTGTTACAACACTTCCGGCTCCGATAATGACATTGTTACCGATCTTTACACCCGGACAGATCACGCTGTTACCACCGATCCAGCAGTTATCTCCGATAGAAACCGGAATGCCATATTCATATGCACTGTTTCTGGAGTCCGGATGTACCGGGTGACCTGCGGTATAAATTGCCACATTCGGAGCCATCTGACAGTTATCACCGATGGTAACTTTACCCACATCCAGAATCGTGCAGTTATAATTTGCGAAGAAGTTTTTGCCAACTTCGATGTTAAAGCCATAATCGCAGTAGAATGGCGGATTGATAAAAGCGCCATCCGATTTTCCCAACAGCTCTTTTACAATCGCTCCGATCTTATCAAAATCCGAACGATCTGCTGTATTTAACTCCTGTGTCAGTCTTCGCGCCGGTTTCTGTTGTTCAAAAATTTTATCATCTGATATGTAAGGAAGTCCTGCATCTCTTCTTTCAATATTGTTCATACTTTTTCCTCTTTTCATTTTTATAGTTTCCACATCCCATCCCTGATATTTCTATCATACGGATTCTTTCACGCCCGGTCAATACATATATTTACACTTTTCTTTATAAAACACTGAAAATTTCGGGTGATTCTGTTTTCTATCTAAAAATATGCCTGACATTTTATACCTAATCTGTTATAATAAGAACAGGTAATTTATTGTATATTTTGTTTGTATAAAGGGGATTTTTATGGACGTAAACATTGCATTTTTACAGCTTCTTCCGGGAAAAACGCAGGAAGAGAATCTGGAAAAGGGACTGCAGGCATGCCGGAAGGTGTTTTTCTGTGAAGCTGCTGAACAGTTCCACCAGAGTATTAACGCAAAAACAGCGATATCATACACAGAAGTCTTCAATTCATTCTGTATCATATCGCTGTTTTTTTAATTTTTTATCATTTTTTCAATCACACACTGATGTTTCTTGTCTTTTTTGGAATAATTAATCCCAACCAGTAAAATATTGCCCGTATATTCTTCCAGGCTTCGACAATACTGTTTTTCTTTTATCTGCCGAATCGCTCCCGTAACACTTTTATCCCATTTCAGTCCCACTACAAGTGCCGGTTTTTCCTGAAATTTTTTTCTTGGAAGAAATATCATATCTGCAAAACCTTTTCCTGTTGGAAATTCCCGGTATATCGTATAATAATTTTTCGCAGCATACAAAGCCAGCGAAATCGTATAACTCAATGCATTTTCATCATTATATTGCAGATGCGATGTCTCAAAATGTGCGCGTTCCATTCCTTCTGCAACCGCCTGTTCATTTTCTTTCCATATAGCATGTAAAAGATCCGCTGAATGTTTCAAAGCTTTAGACACTTCGCCCCAATCGGATACCGAAACCGCATTGACATACTCGCTCTGAATCTCATTATTGGGAATACAGACACTTTGTTCTTTTGAATCACAGGAGAGATATCCCAGATGAATCAGTAAAGTCAGTACATCATTTTCGTCACGGAATGTTGTCATATCATTGGTAAAGTTTCCTGTATTTACCGGTATGTGTTCTCCTGCCAGCATACTGAGCACATCGTCTTTCAGACCGTCAAAATTCATATCTATATATGTCTGCAAGGCTTCGAATGATTCTGTCATATTCCAGTAATTTCGAATCGCGCCAAACAGCATCGCGTTTACCACCGACCGTGGATTGTAGACAGACTCACAGTTTTCAAAATGATACCCATCATACCATTCCCGGATTTCCTCCATATCCATGTGATAACGGTCACATAAGATCTTCACTTCTGATTCTGTAAATCCTACATACTCTGCAAGCGGTCCGGCATAAATCATGGAAAATTCATCGAACATATTCAACGCCGAATGCGTTCCATATTTTTTCACCGGAAGAATTCCTGTCATATACGCAAGATGAATGTATGATTTGTCTTTCAGAAAATCACGTAAGAAATCAAGATACTGTTCCTGTGCCTTTTTATCCTCTTTATATTCCCGGAAAATACAATCCCATTCATCAATGATAATCACAAATGGACACCCGGTATGCTGATATACATCCTGCATACTTTCCGCAAGATCCGTTTCATCAAAATATGCAATATCCGGGTATTCCTGTTTCAGATCCCGCATCAGAAGCTGACTGATCCGAAGGATCATTTTTTCCACGGTTTTACTTCTGCTTAAAAACTCCTGCATATTCATAAAGAAAACATTATAGCGATTCAGATGCTGTCTGAAAGATGGATCTTTTGCAATTTTAAATTCTTCAAATAATTTTTCTGACTGGCATCCTCTGCTGTAATAAGCTGCAAGCATATTTGCTGTCATCGATTTTCCAAAACGTCTGGGTCTGCTCACGCAGACATTCTGCTGCATCGTATTAAATACACGGTTTGTATACTGTATTAATCCTGTTTTATCTACATAGATTTCGGAATTGATTGCTTTATAAAATTTATCATTCCCCGGATTCAGATATACTCCCATCTGACACACCTGCTTTCCTGCTTTGTTACTGTTTATCTTATCATGAATCATTTTTTTTAACAAGTTTTCCAGTCTTCGTTTTCATTCATTTTTCATGACAGAAGTTCATATACTTCGTGCAGATCCACAATCTCATGATCAATCTTTACATCCGCATACCGTTCTTTATGACTCGGGTTGTACCAGCAGGTCTGGATCCCGGCGTTGTTGCCGCCGCGGATGTCGCTGGTGAGAGAATCTCCCACGATCAGTACCTGGTCTTTTTCTACAGAACCGATGGTTTCAAACATTCGGTCGAAAAACTCCACGTTTGGTTTTTCCACGCCTACCGCCTCAGACAAAAAGATGCCGTCCATCAGTTCTCCTAGGCCGGAAAGCCGCAGTTTTTTCTCCTGAGCAACCACCGTTCCGTTTGAAACCACATATTGTTTCACTTTTCCACGCAGGGACTTCACGATTTCATAACTGTCATCCCGAAACACAATGGTATCTCCCAGACACAGCTGGTACCGCTCATTGAACGCTTCCGCCACATCACTGCAAAGTCCTTCCGTCTCAAAAAATTCCCGGAATCTTCCGACCAGCACTTCCGATTTGGTGAGTTCTCCGCATTCCAGCCGTTCCCAGTACGACCTGTTGATCTTCGAATACCGCCCGATCATCTCATCCGTACACTCTCCCAGATCAAACTCCTGAAACAATTTCTTGATCGCCGCCTTCTCCGCCGCAAGAAAATCCAGCAGTGTGGCATCTACATCCCATAAAATTGTCGTAATCATGCTTTTCTCCTCTGTTCGCTTATCTTTCATGTATTTTTTATCATAACACAAAAACAGCGACCGTGCACAGATATGTTTTCTCTGTACACTATCGCTGTATCCTTTAACAATAAAATTTTATCTCGTCTGTTACAAATGCCTGTTTCCATTTTGCACAAATAAGGAAAAACTGAGCGGATATAAATTCCATCAATTCATTTAATTCTTTGTTTGAAATCTTACTTCCATTGCTCGCCAAAATGCATCCTCCTGACTTTGTAAGCCAGATTTTCGTAGCATTAGGAGTTGGTTTACCCTTTGCCACATGGACATGAATTGGTTCACCGTTTTCATTCGACCAGAAATAAACGGTATACCCACTTACCATAAACAATTTAGGCAATCTGTATTCCCCCATTCGCAGCGTATTTGTACAACAAATGTGCATTACTGTGTAAAAGTTCCTCGAACATTCCTATTTCCTCAGCAGAATATCCCGTTCTTTCCGTCCATTTATAATCAGGTAGCTCGCATCTTGCAGAATCAAATCCATTTTCTGTCGGACGTTCAAAATTCACTATGATTTTTTTCATCCCATCTTTTTCAATGATCTGAGAATGAACAATCTCCGTTTCATCTGCCAATGTCATATATGGATACATCATATGCTTTCACCTCATTTCTCTTTTCCACCCACATTATAACATTATTATATGTAGTTGTCATGTAGTTAAAAACGAAACCGGTAAAAGTTATTTCGTTACAGTTTCCACTGTGCCGACTCCGTCTATAATTTCACAAGGCGGGCGTATTTTCCGTTCTTTTGCATCAGTTCGGCATGGGTTCCTTTTTCTGCGACGACGCCACCATCGAGGACGATGATCTGGTCGGCGTTTTCTACGTTTCGCATGCGGTGGGCGATTACCAGGACGGTGATGCATGGCTGTCTTTTTCATATTGGTCGCTGTCCGGAAAGCTGCCAGATGTGAACAGCAAAGAACCAGAAAATACAGCAGAATACTCAGCACCGCAAATCCTGCCGCCCACCATGCATAGGTACTGCTGTGGGATGCCAGATGGATATCTCCCTGTGCAAGCGCCTGTAACAGATCCCGCACCACAAACTTTGCAGTAATTGATCTCCATCACATTCGCTGCCGGTTTCTGCTGCTTGTTGCAGTATTCCATATGCATATCATTGTAGACCAGCTCAATTCCCGGAAAAACTTCATATAATGTAATATTACCCAACGGGCTTTTTTCTATCCATTCAGACTTTTATTTCTTTGCGACCCACCATCTATTTTCTCTTTCTGAGTTCTACAATATACTCCGTTGTCCCTTCTTCGAATTCTCTCTTCCCTGTCGGCGCAAAGCCGTGACGCCGGTAAAACGCAAGTGCCCGAGCATTTTTCTCAAGTGCCCACAGATGATCTGCACCAAACTGTTCCACCGCAAATGTTATCAGTTCATGACCGATTTTTCGTCCCTGAAACCACGGATCCACATATAGCTTACAGATCTCTGTTCCGTTCATCTGAATAAAGCCGCGGAGCAGTCCGTCATCGTACACATACAGATTATTGAAGACCTCATCCCTTTTCAGATAATTGTCTATAAAGGAAACAACCTGTAACTCACCGAAGGAGTAGCTCTCATCTTCGAATATTGGAAAATAGTTGATTCTGTTATTGCAGATAAATATTTCTGCTACTCTTGATAAATCTTTCTCTTTCGCTTTTCTGATTGGCATCTGCTTATCCTTTCCTACCTCATCTTATTCCCCAGATATTTTTTCATCGTCTCCATCACCTTTTTCCCATCCAGCGGTTTTGTCAGATGTGCGTTCAGGCCTGCGGCAAGACTTTTCTCAACATCCTCCTGAAAAGCATTTGCACTCATGGCAACGATAGGAATCGTCATAGCATCCCCGCGGTTCATGCTTCGGATACGACGCGTTGCCTCCAGACCATCCATCACCGGCATCATAATGTCCATCAGGATAATATCGTAGAATCCGGGCTGTGATGCCTCAAACATTTCCACTGCTTCCTTTCCGTTGGATGCGGTAAATACTTCTATCTCTTCCTGCTCCAGCTGAAATCTTGCAATTTCCATATTCAGATTATTGTCCTCTGCCAGAAGTGCTTTCTTTCCTTTCAATGACAGATGCTCCATCGGATCAGCATCGATTTTCGGATGATGATCCACCTTAAACGGAAGAACGATCGTATAACGGGTTCCTTCGTTGATTTTACTTTCTACTTGAATCGTACCGCCCATCAGCGCCACTGTTTTCTTGACGATGGTAAGTCCCAGTCCCACACCGTTAATACTGTTCAAAGAAATATGCTGTTCCTGCGTATATGGTTCAAATGCATGACGCAGGAATTCCTCGTCCATTCCAATGCCGGTATCTTCGGTGACAAATTCAAACCATGCAGTCTCACCGTCGCATCTCAGTTCTTTACAACGACAGTAAACGGTTCCGCCCTTTTTGTTATATTTGATCGCATTGCTGTTCAGATTCAGCAGGATCCTTGAGATCCCTTCTTCACTTCCGATCAGATAGCGATGACTGATATATCCAGGTTTCCAGTCCACAACCGAGTGCAAACCCTGTGCATCGATCTGGATGTTCGTCATCGCGGTAATCTCCATCAGAAGATCGATCAGATTAAATGGTTTCTCCGAAAGTTCAATCGTAGAATTTTCCAGCCGGTTCATATTT
Organism: uncultured Ruminococcus sp.; assembly: GCA_934359255.1. GTDB lineage: Bacteria > Bacillota > Clostridia > Lachnospirales > Lachnospiraceae > Oliverpabstia. The sequence continues at coordinate 20,913 of CAKRLG010000004.1, read as the reverse complement.
AACACATTATTCACCAGCGATACCAGATAATTGGACGCGATCCATATCTTATCTCGGCACTCTTTCTGCTTTTTCATATTATCCGGAAAAGCATCCGCAATCCGTAGCATCCCCTGAATACCATTTAACGGCGTACGGATATCATGAGAAATCGATGACAGGAAACGTCCCTTGGTCTCATTGGCAGATACGGCATGTTCCTTTTCCTTTCTCAGTCTTTTGTTCAGGTTTTCTGCTTCGATCTTTAATTCATTCTCATGAAATTCTTCTGTTATATCCCGTATATAAGAAATCGCCAGGATATCTCCGTTTTCCTCGTCCTCATACATCACAATATGATGTTCTGCCAGCATCGGGCTTTGCCGGATCGTTTGTGTCCAGTATGTGTGTGTTACATGGTTCTCCCCTTTTTCGTAATGTTTCAGAAGCGACGAAATATCAAAAAACGCAAAATAAGCATCTTTATCCTTTTCAGACAGCTGTTTTCCCCAGTAGGCAATTACTTCACTGAATTTTGCATCGGTCGGCAGACCGGTCATTTCATTGACGTTATATTCTTTTCCATCCACTACCTGATACATCTCTCCCGGAACCAGATTCTTAGTCAGATTGATGTTATAATATGCACCTGCAACCGCAGCTATTATATGTTCCAGAATATTGATCTTCTTTTTTGATGTCTCCATAAGAATTTCCCCCGTAATCTCATTTCCCGATCTCTAAAATCTGTCTCTATCAGCTTCTTTCGGATAAAATATAATAAAAAAAGAAACAGTCCACCTTATATACATTCGAACTGTTTCTATCACTTTTGCAGACCACGGAGCATCGCAAGTACTACTTCCTGTTCCTGCACACTCAGATTATTCCATATCTCAAGGACTTCGCTTTGCGGCCGTGTCAGATCATCCGGATCTCCTTCACAAAAAAACTGAGACAAGGTTACGTCCAGAGCTTTACAGATTTTTTCAAGCGTAGGCAAAGATGGCAGACTTTCTTTTGCCATGATTCTTCCCAGTGAAGACTGGGCAATTCCTGTCATCTGCGCCAGCCGGTATTTGCTGATTCCACGCTTTTCACATAATTCTATCATATTGTCAGCTATATACTCCTCTAGCTGCAAGCAAATACACCTCTTTTCCGTCATTACATATTGATATTATTTTACCTGTAATTGGGAAACTTTATTAGAAGTATATTTCAGAAGTATTTAGTTGCTTTTTTAGAAGTATTTTTCAAAAAAAATAAGCATGGACGGATATTTTCTGTTCTTATGCATATTATGTTACTGAAATTATTCTATATATATTTTTATAGTAACATATCTTTTCTGAATTTTCAAACATTATAATACGCTACTTTTTATGCTTTATTTTACCCGTTAACGCGGCAGTCGCCAAGGTCTCGTGCAAGCACGGACTTTGGCTCGTTGCTCGCGTAAACTATGAGAAATAATCTCCGCGAGTTTCTCAAGTTATCTGCTCTAATAATTTTCTGCTATATCCCGGCATCTGTTTTTCAGCAGTTCTTCTCCGCCAAGCAGCTGCTGTTCATATCTGGTATAGGAAGGGCAGCCATAGCTTCCGAGAAACTTCCGGATCCGGTCATTCCTTGTAAGATTCGCTGCAAATAACGCCATCTCTGCTCCCGGACCATAACTTTCTTCCAGAAATGCAAATCCCCGTTCCAGATTCTGTGAGATGCTTTCCTGCTGTTCATCACACTGCTTTGTTTCTTCCTCGCAGATCTGTTCCAGCCGTCGATTCAGCACTTCCTGTCCACTCTCATGATCCGCTTTTGTCTCCTGATCGATCTTCCACAGGATCTTCAGCACCGTTTCTTCAATCTGCCTCTCTTCTCTCCGGATCAGTTCCCGTTCTATACGGATCTGCAAACTTTTTTCTCTGCTCTCGATCCAGTCTTCCAATGGCTTTCCGGTATTATTTTTCCAAAAAACATTAAGCTGTCTGCGGCTTTCTACCAACGCTTTCTGTATCTGCCTTTCCCTGAAATACTGTTCGATATTCTGATCCAGCACAGCCAGCAGAAACGCCAGTACCATGCTGCGCTCCTGCGGTGTTCCTTCTTTTGCCATCCGGGTAATCGTCTCCCGTTCTGTATCCGAAAGGCTTCCGTCCAGAACCTGTCCGATCCGGTAATCCTGTCCGTATTTCTGATAAATCTGATAATATGAAAAAAATTCTGCCGCCGTCTTTTCTTCCTGCAGATACTGCTCCACCAGCATTTTTTCTATCGGAAATTCCATTTTTTCATAGCTTTTCAGCACCGCAGACAGATCTTCCCATCCCCGCGCTGTCACAAACTGTTTTTTCCCGTCCTCCTGACAGATCCGGTAGAAGCGATCTCTGTGTGCTTCCAGATATGATCGAATACTGCCGTGTACCTGATGGAACAATGCATATTCCATCCAGACATCCAGATCCGGCTCCAGCACGACCTTTCGAACACGGTCCAGCGTTGCAATGTCAAATTCCCGGACGGATTTGTTATACTCCGGCGGATTGCCTGCCGCTACGATCAGCCAGTCTGATGGAATCTTCTGGTTTCCGAACATTTTATCCTGAAGAAGCTGCAACATCACCGGAGCAAGAGTCTCTGATACACAGTTGATCTCATCCAGAAATAAAATTCCTCTCTTTTTCCCGGTTTTCTCCATACAGGTATAGATAGAAGCGATAATCTCACTCATCGTATATTCCGTCACGCTGACTTGTGCATCACCAAAAGTCCTCTCCACGATCTTCGGAAGTCCCATGGCGCTCTGTCTCGTATGATGAGTCATCGTATATGCTACCAGCCCTGCCCCACATTCTTCCGCAATCTGCTCCATGATGGCTGTCTTTCCGATTCCCGGAGGTCCGATCAGCAGAATCGGCCTTTGCTGACGCAACGGAACCAGCGGATACCCGTTTTCATCTTTCTGAAAATACGCCTGGAGCGTATGTGTTATCGTTTCTTTTGCTTCTTTGATATTCATCTGTTTTCTCTTTCCCCTGTGTTAATTTTCTGTCACCAGCAGTTTTTTTGCCCATCCCGGTACCCGGTCCATCTTCTCACTTTTCTTCACAAACACAAATGCCGTCTCATAATCCGGTTTTTTCTCCGGGTAGATCCCGTCACCGTCGGTAAAATAAATCAGTGCTTTCAGGTTGCTGAATTCTCTTTTCTCCCGCATCCCTTCCACTTCTTCGAACACCGGGCGAAAATCAGTTCCTCCTCTTCCGTGAATCACCATCTGCTCCCGGTACGCTTCCCATTCTTTTGCGGAATGTATCATCACTTTTTCCTGAATAAAACTGTCACACTGGATCAGGCATACTTTCCAGTTCTCGAAAAAATTTTCCTTTTCTTCCAGAATCCTTCTGGTCTCTCCAAGGAAACGGGCTACAATTTCTTTTTTACAGGAACCGGAGGTGTCTATGGCAATTACCAGTTCCTCCAGCCGGTTCCCCTCCCGGGTTTCGAGAGGCTCTATCATGGGAAGATTTCCATACCGTTCCATCCCATAATAATAAGCAACCGGGTCAAAGGCATCCTGATCCAGTTTCATCTCCTCTCTTGTAACAGTAAATCGGCGTAAAAACCGTCGGTAGTCATATTTTCCCTTCTCAATCTCGGAAAGCTCCTCACTCTGCCCACCATGGTTCTCGCCTCTTCGTTTTCCGCCTGCGCCGTAGGTAATCGCAAGTTCTTCTGCAATCTCCTTCCATTTTTTGCAGATTGCTTTCTGTTTCGCTGTCTTCTCTCCGAAACTTTCCGGCATTTCGAGGCACTGACGGATCAACCGGAGATATTTCTCATATATCTTCTCCGGATTCTCTCCGAAAAGTTGAATCAGATACTCCGGATTCACATACAGACTCTCCCCGTCTGTCTCCATAGCGGTTACCTGTTCATCCGGCTGCACCCGAAGCTCCAGCAGTGCCCTGCCAAGCTCCGGGTACCGCCAGCATAACTCATTTTTGCAGTGTTTCATCAGAGCGGCAATCAGATCCTGTTTCGTCTCTGTATTCGGGGATTTTTCTTCTACCGAAATATGGTTCTTCCAGGCCAGCAATACGCGGAAGACATCCCATTTTTCCAGTTCTCCCGCTTTTATCAGAAATCCGTTCAGCTCCTGCTCTCCAAACCATCCTCTGTCTGCCAGTTTTTTCATCCCGGCGATATTTTCCTGCCTGATCAGATACTCCATAGCCGGGCGGATCCTGCGTTTCAGATAGGCTGCATCCTCTTTTGATATTTTTTCGTTTTCCTGCATGTTCTGCAAAAAACGTCCGATCACTTCTTCCAGATGTTGTTGTTCATTCATTTGTAGACATCACCATTTTTTTATTCTGTATCCATCGTAGCACCCTTTTTTTTGATTTACAAGCAAATCCTTTTACTGATTTTTCTGTGTTGCATTCTCTGTCTGGCTGCTCATCGGCGTGATCACGATATTTTCTGCCCCGATACCGGTTTTCCGTTTTACGATATCCTCGATCTGCGCTCTGCTTGCATCGTCCACCTGGGTATCCGGTACTACAATATCCGCTGTCTCTCCGGTCAGATTCACAACCACATCAGGGAATCCTTTCGCTTCGAGGAGCAGTTCTGCCGCAGCTTCTTTCTCCACAAGGTCCGTCATATTTACCATACTGGCGATCGCACTTTCTTTTTCTGTCTCAGAAAGGGCTTCGTTGTTGATGATCGATAACAATGATTCCTTATTTTGGGAACGGATCTGTTCCCGTTCGATGCGCGCCTGTGCCATATATGTAGAAGCACCTGTCAGGACAGCCTCTCCCGGTGTCTCCTGGGTCTGTGATTCTGAGGCGGCCGCATCTTCGCCGGAAGCCGCGGCATCCGTGCCGTCGCCGGCAGTCGCCGCATCAGTCTCATCTGTAACATCAAGATCCAGATTTTCCATATCCTGCAGAACCTGATCCATGTTGACCGAAGTTTCCGTCTCACTGGCGGTCTCGGTCTTTGCAGTCTTATCTTTTTTTTCTTTTAATTGTGCATCGGAATAGCTGATATAGCCTGCTGCAGCAATCATGACTGCCAAAGCCGTGATAATGATCTGATTCTTTTTAAATATTTTTTTCACTGCTGCTCTCCTTTTTATTCATTTTGACGGGTCTCATTTCATTTTTAACACTTTGATTTCGTGGGCTTCGACGTGAAACAACGCCATCACTGCCTCCTGGATCTGTTGTACGATCACCGGGTTGCCACCTCCCTGTGCCACGACGATCACGCCGCGGATCTCCGGATAGGTACTTGAGGATATATAGGGTGTCTGTCCCCCGTCTCCGGTATCCTCGTATACTGTAGTTTCCCCCGTGGTTACCGTCTGACTGCTCCGCTGCGTCCCGGAATCTCCTTTTTCACTGGAAGTACTGGTATCCTCCGGACTGTCTTTTTCCACCTGTTTCTTCCCGGTGGATTCCATCGCCACCGCCACCTGCACAGCACCCACACCTTCTACCTGCGACAGCACACCCTCCAGCTGTTTTTCATAAGACTGCCGGATCTGATCGTCGGTCTGTTCCTGCGACTGTACCTTTATCTCCTCCTGTGTCTTTTTTTGCTCCTTTTGTTTTACAGGAGCGGCAATCACAAGAAGTAAAAGACCTGCCAGCCCGCAGATCAGCCACTGCTCCCGTTTCATCTCCCTGACAGCTGCAAACACTCTCTCCTTCATAGTCTACTCCTGTATCTTTATATTTATATTCCCTTCCGGAAGATTATAGACTTGTGCAAGTTTTCTTTTTACCCGGTCAGCCTCACCTTCCTCGGGCGAATTCCCGTCCTCGCGCCGGATCACACAACGGATCTCTTTCACATCCAGTTCCTCCCCGTCAAAAAAATCCACCCTTACTTCTGTACTCTCGTAAGACAGCTGCTCCATCAGTGCTTTTATCTGTCTTTCCATCTCTTTCTGGCAGTTTTTCTGTACATAATCCTTTCCTTCCTGTTCCAGGTATTTTTTTTCCATTGAAAAGTCCTCATATTCCTGCCGGATTCCTTCCGAAAGTGTCTCCCAGGAGAGTATCTGTTCCAGTTTTCCGACGGTCAGTAACGGTCTGATCAATACCAATATCAGCAAAAGTCCCATAAAAAAGCGGATATATTTTCGTTCTTCTCCCTGCGGGATCACATTCATCAGTACTGAAAGGAAAATAAAATAAAACGCAAGATTGCGCACCCACTGGGCAAACCATTCCAATGTTTTTCCTCCCCCCGTCTTTTTGTAATTCCCTTTTTATTGCAGAGAACCTGCCAGAATCGCTATGGTCAGCAAAAACAGAATCTCCATGGTCAGCAGCATCCTCACCAGCAGTCCAAGACTCTCTCCCATCGTGTGGATACACCCTACCATCCGCTTGTCCGTCACCGGCTGCACAAGAGCAGCCAGAAACTGATAGACAAGTGCGCTGATTCCCATCCGGCAAAGAGGCGCTGCACCCGCCAACAGAAGGATCACGATCGCAGCTGCACCAAGACCGTTTTTGATCAGCACTGCCGATCCGAGTACTACTTCCGTGATCCCGGAAAACAGATTTCCCACTCCGGGAAGCGCACCTGCTGTCCTGCCGATCAATGATCGCTTCAAAGTATCAACCGCCGGTGAGATCATGCGCTGAATCAGCTGTATTCCCACGATCACACCTACCATGGATTTCAGTGCCCAGAGGATTCCGTTCTTTAAAAGTTCCGTCATTTTTGATAAAAATTCTTCTTTTGTGAGGAAATTGATCAGTTCCAGCACCAGATACATCCGGATCGCCGGAAGAATAAAAAGTAACAGGATCTTCTCTGTGAGAAAAATCAGGATCAGTATCATCTGATAAAATGCTGTCGCTGTTGCCACGCCGCATGCCCCGGTCAGCGCAATATAATACGCCGGAAGCAACGCTTTCATAAATACTGCCACACCCTCAAGCAGTCTTTCCATCTGACCGGCCATCTGATCAAATGCCTGCAAAAGCAGTAAAAACAGCAACAGATAGATCATATAAAAAGAAATATCTCCTATCTGATTATTCTGAAAGACCCCGGACAAATGACAGAACACCGCAGACAGAAGCACCAGCACCAGAATATGCACGCAGGTTTCTTTCTGGATTCCCATAGCATCCCACACGCCCTGTTGGAACACTGCTTTCCATTGCTCAGCGGAAAATGCCTGCCCACTTGTCAGGATGTCTCGGATCATCCCGCCCATGCTCTGTTTTTCTTCCAGGAGCTGATCCACCGCCATCTCCACATCTTTCAGATCCAGTTCTCCCAGTATTTCTTCCTCCCGTGAAAAGTCCTGGTTTTCTTCAGCATACACACAGATCCGAGTACAAAAAAAGAGCAGGAACAGACTGAAGACTGTCATTTTCAGTATTTTCCCACTCTTTTTCTTATCCCAGAAACCCATGGATCGTCTCCAGCAGTGCAGTAAGAATCGGCATACTGATTGCCAGCACTGCCAGTCGTTCGTAGATCTCGATCTGTCCTGCCACTGCGGAATAGCCTGCATCCTTACAGATTCCTGCCGAGAACTGACCGATATAGGTGATACCGATCATTTTCATAAGGATATTCATATATGTAGTATCTACAGGTACATATTGTTGTATTTTTTTCAGGGATTCATACAGATAACTGAACTTTCCCACCGCAAATGCCAGAATAAAAAGTCCTGTAGCCATCGTCAGATATACCGAGTACTCCGGCTTGGCCGTTTTCATAAAGATCGCAGCCAGTACACAGGCAATACCCGCCGCGCCGATCCGGATAATTTCCATATCTCATCCTCCCCGCTTGTATAATGTACTCTCGGAGTCTTTCTACAGGGCAAATAATTTTTTTACGGTTTCAAAAAGATCATAAATATAGGGGAGTACCCAAAACAATACCAGCAAAAGTCCGGCAAGACTGGTTAAAAATGCCTGATCTTCCCTTCCGCTGTGCTTTAACACAAGACTTAAGACGGATACCAGAATCCCCACTGCACCGATTTTAAATATAATTCCGACTTCCACAACCGCCTCCCGTCTCAGATAAGGATCACCACCAGAAAGGCTCCCCCCAGGATTCCGAGGCTTTGCCACACTCTTTTCTGCTCCGGTAGCTGATGCTGCAGTTTTTCTTCCCACATTGCAAGTTCTGCCCGTCCGCTCTCAAGAAGCTGTATCTGCATCTTTGCATCCAGATATCCAAGATGCCCCAGGGTCTGTAAAAACAGGTCCCAGTCTTCTTCCCGGAGACTGTTTTTTTCCCGTACCGTCTGCTCCTGTTCTTTCAGGATCCGTACAAAGGCTTCGCCGGTCTGTTCTTTCAGCCGCTCCGCAACAGATTGCAGATATTCCCGAAAGGGGGACGTCACTTTCTCACTAATCCTGAAAAATGCTTCCGGCAGTGTATTTCTTGCATAGGAAATTTCACCGATCAGGCAGCTGATGATCAGCTGTAATATCTGCAAGTCTTTGATCCGCTGCTGATACTGTCTGCTCCTCCAGTTTCCCATGCCCCAACCGGCGAAAAACACCAGCAGAGCACCGCTGACCTTTAACACACCGATCTCTGCCTCTGGTACAGGCAGGTTCCCCGTTCATCATAGATTTCCCGGACTTTTCCGATCTTCCCTACAGTTTCTTTTTGCAGGATAATATAGCGCTCAAAAACATGTTCTTTCATCAGTCGTTCCAGCAGCGGTTTTTTCCGGATCTCATCGATTGAACTTCCGTGAACCGTTGCCAGAAGCTTGCACCCGCTGTTTAGCGTCATCTCGATGGCACGGATATCTTCGTAATTGCCGATCTCATCCACGGCAATAACCTGCGGAGCCATTGAACGAAGCAGCATGACCATCCCTTCCGCCTTGCTGCAACAGTCCAGCACATCGGTACGGATTCCCACATCGTTTTGCGGAATTCCCTGATAACTGCCACCAATCTCTGACCGTTCATCCACCACTCCTACTGTATTGCCCGGAAAGGTCTCCCAGCCATCGGAAATCTGTCGTACCAGATCCCGAAGCAATGTAGTTTTTCCACAGCCCGGCGGAGAAATAATGAGCGTATGACACAGTTTTCCATCTTCCGTCACATACGGAATCACCATATCCGCACAACCGGTGATCTGGTGCGCAAACCGGATATTGATGCAGGAAATCTGGGAAAGTCCTTTTACCTTCTGCTCCTCCATGATTGCTTTTCCCGCCACACCAACCCGATGCCCGCCCTGTATCGTCAGAAATCCCTGTTTTAATTCCTCTTCATAAGCATAGAGGGAATATGTCCCTACTGTCTCCATGGTTCTTCGGATCTCTTCCTGTGATACGATACATGCCTGTTCCCGGTGTCTCGTCAGAAATCCCTGTTCTGCCACAAAATACTCCTGTCCGTCCTGCCATAAAATCAACGGTTTTCCGGCCCGAAGACGAATTTCCTGTAACCCCTGTGGATTCCAGTACGCCTGCTGTAAGATTTTTCGGATACGCTCCGGAAACAGACGGCTCACTTCCTCCCGTTTCATGTGCATCACCTCTTACATTTACTATATGTGGACAGACTGTAAATAGAACCCGTTGCCCGGATAAAATATTTTGTTATCTTGCGTACTTTCTTCCTCGGGTATTCAGTTCTCCACGCATACCATCCCCGAATACCCTTCCGGCATCACCAACCGGTAAAACCTGCATCCATCATAAGAAATCTCACACAATTTCCTGCAGATCCCTTCCCCGGTATATTTCAGATAACTTTCTTTTTTTGTCCAGATCTGAAACAGAAAATCTTTTTTTCCTTTCTCCGTACCTGCCTGCATAAAAATTTTCCACTCATCCGGGGTACAGATTTTTCTTGCCGTCTGTTCCAGTTTTATTTCTCTGTGATACTGGATATCGATCCCCACCGGGACATTTCCCAGCACACAGGCGATCCATTCTCCCGAATGGCTGATATTGAAAAAAAGTTCCGGATGCAGACGCAGGTATGGCTTTCCCGTTTCTGTTCGCATTACCGGATCGGTCTCTTTCTCCAGATCATACCCATACCCCGTTTTTACCATTTCTGCTAACAGACGATATCCTGCCCGGGACTGTTCTTTCTTTTCTTCCGGTGTTTTTCCACTGACCTGCTTCATCCAGACTTCTGTCTGCTGATCCGGGGACTTCCATAAAATATGTGCTGTGTTTGCATTATTTTCCATTTTTCTGTTCTCCACTGCCACGCTTCGGTGCTTCTTCCAGTTCCACCAGAAAACGGGAAGGTTCCATCTTCTTTCCGAACCTTTCTTCCACCGCATACAGATGCAGTTCTTTTTTCGCTCTCGTCATGCCGACATAGAACATCCGGCGTTCTTCTTCGATCTCCGGATCCAGGACTGCTTTCTGATATGGCATACAGCCCTCGTTGACATCCAGAATATACACCCGCTCAAATTCCAGTCCCTTGGCACTGTGCAGGGTCGATACAACGATTCCCTCCTGCTGGCGCACTTTCTCCGACTGTTCTTTGAGTTTCTCTTTGTACGCATCCATGGAATCAAACCATTCCTGAAATGTTTTATACCCTTTTGCGCTCTCCTGGATCTCCCGCAGAAGATCATACAGTTCTTCCACTTTGATCTTCCGGTACTGTGCATATTCTTTCAGAAACTCGTCATAGCCGATCCCATACCTGATATAATTGATAGCTGCAAACGGTGCCATATTTTTCATCATCTTCAGATCATGCTCGAACTTCTCAATCCGGTCACACATCCATTCTTTTCCCTCGTAAAACTGATACAGAATCTCAAATGGCACTTCTTTTTCATAAAATGCTTCTCTGGAAAGATAGCGGTTTGGACGGTTCATGACAGCAAGAAAATCTTTTCTCTCCCGACCGCCCATGGCCAGACGCATATAAGCAACCATATTTTTTGCCAGCCAGTGTTCATACAGATTTGGCAGGACATCCCTCATGGTAAACGGAATGTTGTACTCCATCAGCCGTTCCACTGTCATTCTGCAATTATGATTGGTACGGAATAGAATCGCAATCTCTTTGTGCAGACACCCTTCCGCCAGATCCTTCTGAATCTGCTTTAACAACCAGGTCGTTTCCTCGCTCTCATTTTCAAATGTCCGTATCTCGACCGGTTTTCCCTTATCATTTTCCGTAAACAACTGTTTTTCATATCTCGCATCATTCCAACGGATCACATTCTGGGATTTTTCTACTATTTCTCCGGTACAGCGATAATTCTGTTTCAGGATCACCTGCTTCAATTGTGGAAAATCCTTCGGAATCTGCAGCATGATCTCCGGTCTGGCTCCACGGAACCGATAGATCGACTGGTCATCGTCACCTACCAGAAACAGATTATTCTCCGGAAGTGCAAGAAGCCGGACAATATCATATTGCAACTGGTTGACATCCTGAAACTCATCAATCAGAATATACCGGAACTTTTTCTGCCATGCCTGCAAAATATCCGGATGTTTCTGAAATAATTGATAGCAGTACACCAGCAGATCATCAAAATCCAGCAGTCGTTTCCCGTGCAGCCGTTTTTCATATGTCTCATAGATTTTCCGAAATTGCTCATCCGGACAGCTTGCCGAATAATAGTGGCTCAACGGAATCCGTCCGTTTTTTACCGTGCTGATTTCTCTTGCCAGCGATTCCAGCAGATCATTTTCATCTTCCGTCTGCAGGGAAGAATTCTGCAAAATCTGTCGTAAAATCTGATATTTTATTTCTTCACCGGCGATATTTGCCGATGTGATACCGTAGGCCTGCCGGAGAATGCCGTAAAAGATTCCATGGAATGTACCAAAAGTCACCTGACTTTTTTCCACTCCGCACAGGTGTAAAAATCGCTCCCTCATCTGTCCTGCAGCCGCCTTGGTAAAGGTGACCACCAGGATAGATGAAGGAGCGACCTGATAATCCTGAATCAGTTTACGGGTACGGCGGATAATAACTTCCGTTTTGCCGGATCCCGGTCCGGCAAGTACAAGCATCGGACCATCTTTGTGTTCCATTGCCTGCTGCTGTTCCCTGTTAAACTCCATTCTTTCCCTCCATATGGGAATTATTCTACTACTTTTGTCAGCTTGTAACTGTGAGGGATTTTGGCAAAACCATGTCAAAACACCTCGCGGGATACTACTTACTGCATAATTACTTCAGTTTTTCAATAGCCGCCTGGATTCTTACAAGACTCTCTTCTTTTCCGAGTACTTCCAGAATCTCTGTGGCACCTGCCGGTGTCATCTGTTTTCCGGAAAGAGCGGTGCGGATCGGCCACATCACATAACCAACTTTGTAACCATGCTCTTTTGCGTAAGCGGAAAGCATTGCAAACAGTGCATCGTTGCTGAAATCTTCCTGTGCCTCCAGTAAGGGCTGTACTTCCTTAAGTACCTGCAGAGAAGTTTCTTCGTTGGTTTTCATCTTTTTATGCACATACATGGATGTCTCATATTCCGGTACTTTTTCAAAGAAATCCACATGATCTTTGATATCCGGAAATACTTCGATTCTTGTTTTTACCATAGCAGCGATCTTGTGGAAGTCCAGATCTCTTGTGATCACTTCTTTCAGATACGGCAGTGCCATCTCATAGAACTTTTCATCGTCCATCTTCTTCATGTATTCGCCGTTCATCCAGCGAAGTTTTACCATGTCAAAGACTGCCGGAGATTTGCTGATTCTGTGGTAATCGAATTCTTTTACCAGTTCTTCCAGAGAGAAAATCTCGTTGTCGGAAGAAGGACTCCATCCCAGAAGTGCCACGAAGTTTACGATGGCTTCGGTCAGGAAGCCCTGATCCAGCAGATCTTCATAAGAAGAATGGCCGCAGCGTTTGGACAGTTTCTGATGATCTTCGTTTGTGATCAGCGGGCAGTGGATGTATTTCGGAATCTCCCATCCGAATGCTTCATACAGACGGTTGTACTTCGGTGCAGAGGACAGATATTCGTTTCCTCTTACTACATGTGTAATTCCCATCAGATGATCATCGATAACATTTGCAAAGTTGTAAGTCGGATATCCATCGGATTTGATCAGGATCATATCATCCAGTTCATTATTTTCTACTGTAATATCTCCGTACAACTCATCATGGAAAGTTGTGGTTCCTTCGGTTGGCATGTTGATACGGACAACATATGGTTTTCCTGCTGCCAGATTTGCCTCGATTTCTTCTTTGGACAGGTGCAGGCAGTGTTTGTCATACACGGTGATCTCTTTTCCTGCTACTTCTGTCTTCAGGCTTTCCAGACGTTCTTTATCACAGAAACAATAGTAAGCGTCTCCCTGCTCAATCAGTTTTTTTGCATATTTCATGTACAGACCCTGTGCCTGTCTCTCACTCTGTACATAAGGGCCTACACCCCCATCTTTGTCCGGACCTTCATCATGTACCAGACCCGTCTTTGCCAGAGTACGGTAGATAATATCAAGTGCGCCTTCCATAAAACGTTCCTGGTCGGTATCTTCGATACGCAGCATGAACTTTCCACCTTCATGTTTTGCGATCAGATATGCATATAATGCCGTTCTTAAGTTTCCTACGTGCATTCTTCCGGTAGGGCTTGGTGCAAATCTTGTTTTTACTGTGCTCATAATATTTCGCTCCTGTTTTTTAATGTAAATGTTCCGGATTGCTGCGTGTTTTGCACACTCACGATCCTTATCCTATTCAAGGTAAAAGGTGTGGAACTAATCCTCCACACCTTTGTTTTTTAAGTATTCAATTATGTCTCCGACGGTTTCCACATCTGACAATTCCTCTGCCGGAATCTCCAGTCCGTATTCTTCTTCCAGAGCCATAACCAGTTCAAATAAATCCAGTGAATCTGCTCCCAGATCATCTTTAAATGAGGTGTCAAGACCGATTGTCTCACCATCACAGTTCAACTGCTCTGCAATAATCTCTCTCATTTTTTCAAGCATATTTTCTTATCTCCTTCATAAAGCATTTTCGACTTTACGCCTTTGTTTAACGAAAGTATATCGATTATAAAATCATTTGTCAACCCATTCGGGAAAATATGCAAAAAACTTTATAATAAAACTATTACGCTGTTTCTGCCTCCGTGATATCTTCTCCCGTCGTCTGGATCCTTCCCGACACACTCAGGGCGATTCCCATCTCCGCCATCAAAAACAGTATCGACGTACCTCCGTAACTGACAAACGGAAGCGTAATACCGGTTGTAGGCATCAGGTTCAATACTACGCAAAGGTTCAGGATTACCTGCAATGCAATATGTACAAAGATTCCTGTCACAACCAGTGTTCCATAAAGATCCGGCGCATTCTGTGCGATAAAAAACAGCCGATATAACAGATAGCCAAACATCAGCAGCAATAATGCCGCACCGAAAACTCCCAGTTCCTCACATACAATCGAAAAGATCATATCATTCTGCGCCTCCGGAATCGTTCCCAGCTTCTGTGCACTGTTGCCAAGTCCTTTTCCGAAAAAGCCACCGCTTCCGATTGCATACAGTCCCTGTAGCACCTGGTAGCCTCCGGATGACATATTAGCTTCCGGATGCAGCCAGGATAAGATTCTTCGGATACGAAAGTTATCACTGGTAGTCATCGTCATTCCCATGTAAGCAATGACACTTCCTGCCACCACGCTGGTGCCGAGAGCCAGTACCACAAATGGCTTTGTTTTCGGATGTGCAATAAAAATCATAACGACAGCGATTCCTCCGATAATCATACCGGTACTCAGATTATCCGTAAAAACAAAAGCCGCACCAGCCTGAATCATACCAAAGATCAGCAGCCAGATTACTGCCCGCAATTGCTTTACCTGTTTTCCCATCTTGATAACAAGTATGGGCATATATATAATAATTGCTATCTTGGCTATCTCTGCCGGCTGAAACTGAATACCCAGCTTTAACCATCGTCTGGAACCATAGGCTTCCACTCCAAATGGAGTAAACCGCACCATCGCCATCAGTACAACTGATATTAAGTACAAAGCTCCTGCGAATGGAATCATCAGATGATAATCCCACTTTGATATAAAGATGGCAACAGCGATCGCTCCCACACTGATCAGTGCCTGCCTGCGGAAATAATACATATCGTCTCCATGAAATTTCATCTGTGCTTCGTACGCACTGGTACTGTATAACATAATCAGCCCGAAGCAGATCAGCAGAATTACAATCGCAAGAAGATTATAATCGTAATATGCTCCCCGGCTGCTTTTCTTTTTTCTTCTTTTTTTCTCTTTTTGTTCCATGTAATACCCTCATTTCTTTCCATGCTCCCCTTGAGCGTGTCTGAAAATGATTTTCCTATATACATCTTCCACGCTCCGGTATCCTGCCGGAGGTTTCAGCCGGATATCTTTGTTAAGTATAACACTATTAAAAAGAGAAAAAAACCCCCAGACATCTCTTTTTTTATGTTTCTGAGATGTCCGGAGGTTCCGTTTTACCTAAGGAGAATGTTTACTTTTTTATTCTACGTCCTGCAGAGCCTCTGTATCTTCTTCACCCGTACGGACTTTTACAACTCTGTCAACATTGTATACAAAGATTTTTCCATCTCCGATATGGCCGGTATACAGCACTTTCTTTGCTGCTTCGATGACCTGATCCACCGGGATGCTGCTGACTACTACTTCTACCTTTACTTTCGGAAGCAGGGTTGCATCAATCTCTACACCTCGGTATTTCTCGCCGGCGCCTTTCTGAACGCCACAACCCATAACCTGTGTAACGGTCATACCGGTAACACCAAGGTCATTCATTGCTTTTCTCAGTTTGTCATATCTGGACAGTTTTGAGATAATAACAACTTTATACATACCGGTATCTGTTGTTTCCGGAGCTTTTACTACTTTGACAGCTGCATTCTTCTGAGTATCGGATGCTGCTTTGTAATCGTCAGTACCAAGGTTTGTATTTTCATTGACATCCATCAGCATGGTGTTGGATACGTCCATGATGCTGAATCCTGAGTAAGCGGATGCAAGACCATGTTCCATGGCATCCAGACCAACGATTTCTTCTTCCTCGGTAACTCTCAAACCTACAGCGGCACGGATAACAAGGAAGGTGATAGTGATTGTTACTACGGTCCATGCTGCCACTGCTGCAAAACCGATCAGCTGTTTTCCAAGAAGGGTAAAACCACCACCGTAGAACAGACCAACCAGCTCATCATTTCCAGGTGCGGATGTGGTTGCGAACAGACCAACGGAAATAGTTCCCCAGATACCATTTAAGCAATGAACTGCTACTGCACCAACCGGGTCATCTACACGTAATACATAGTCCAAAAACCATACACCGAATACTACCAGCAGACCCGCTACGATACCGATAATGATTGCTCCAAGAGCATCTGTAACATCACAAGGAGCTGTAATAGCTACCAGACCTGCCAGAGATGCGTTCAGGCACATGGATACATCTGGTTTTCCGTAACGAACCCATGTAAAGATCATACAAGTTACAGTTGCGATCGCCGGAGCGATAGTTGTTGTTACAAAAATAGAACCAAGCTGTTCCACAGATGTTGCTGCTGCACCGTTAAATCCATACCAGCCAAGCCACAGGATAAATACACCAAGTGCACCAATTGCCAGGTTATGTCCAGGAAATGCATTGACTTTTGTGATTTTTCCGGATTTATCTTTCGTGAATTTTCCGATACGCGGTCCAAGAATCTTGGCACCGATCAGTGCGGAGATACCACCTACCATATGAATCGCACAGGATCCTGCAAAATCGTGAAATCCCATCTGGGCAAGCCAGCCGCCGCCCCAGATCCAGTGTGCTTCGATTGGATAGATCAGTGCGGAGATCACACCGGAGTAAATACAATAGGATAAGAATTTTGTTCTCTCAGCCATAGCTCCGGAAACAATAGTTGCTGTTGTTGCACAGAATACCAGGTTAAATACGAAGTTAGACCAGTCAAAATCTGCATAACTTGTAAAAATATCAAATCCCGGCTTTCCGATCAACCCTACCATATCTTCTCCCAGTAACAGGCTAAAACCTATCAGGATAAAGGTACATGTACCAATACAAAAATCCATCAGGTTTTTCATGATAATGTTACCCGTGTTTTTCGCTCTGGTGAAACCTGCCTCTACCATTGCGAATCCAGCCTGCATCCAGAATACCAGTGCGGCGCCGATCAGAAACCATACTCCAAATACCTGACCGTTCAGAACTTCCATAATTTCTTCTGTCATACTCTTGTCCTCCTCTTTCTTTGTAATGAAAAAAGCGAAACAACGACGCTTTGCTTCTATATATAATATAAGAAGCTGCAAAACGCCGTTGTTTCGCTTTTTTCAAGCCCTGTCGTATCATAAGAAAACAGAGTGTGCGATTTCCTTAGATACGACAAAAGGCACTACGGATGTTTTTCCATAGCGCCTTTGCTTTGTATGGCTGTATCTTACACCTTAGTTTCTATCCTGTCAATAAAAATTTTATATTTTTTTTATATTTATCATTTCTGTCTGTTTTTCATGAAATATTATTTTAATTTTCTACGTTTTTACTGTACACATTCTCCCTGACAATCGCAGGGTTCCCGTGTCAGCCCGGTGTCAAAGCTCGGATTCATCTGATAGAAGTTTTTACTGTTCAGCTGATCCTGGAGAGACTGGAGGGCTTCACCGAACCTCTGGAAGTGTACCACTTCTCTCGCCCGCAAAAACCGGATCGGATCTGCAATCTCCGGAATATCCCGCACAACCCGCAGGATATTATCATAGGTACTCCGTGCTTTCTGTTCCGCAGCCATGCTCTCAAACATATCCGTGACTGGATCCCCCTTAGACTGGAACTCGCAGGAGTTAAACGGAATCCCTCCCGCCGACTGTGGCCAGATTCCTACAGCATGATCCACATAATAATCCGCAAATCCCTGGTTTTCAATCTCTTCCACAGTGAGGTTGGCAGTCAGTTGGTGGACGATCGTGGATACCATTTCGAGATGTCCGAGTTCTTCTGTCGCTACGTCGGTAAGAACCGCCATGCAGACACGGTTCGGAGCGGTAAAACGCTGGGAGAGGTAGCGCATCGAGGCACCGATCTCGCCGTCCGGGCCACCGTATTGTGATGCAATAATCTTCGCAATCCGTGCATCCGTTTTCGTGATATTTACCGGATATTGCAATCGTTTTTCATATATCCACATACACTAACACCTGCCTTTCCCGGATCTTTCCCATGGCCATGGCTGCATCATCCATTCCCATGAATGACAGTCGGTCTCATCGATCAGATCCATTGTCAACGGTCCGAAACGTCTGGCATATTCTTCCATCGCTTCCCGGCGTATCCCTGCCTGTTTATGGTAGTATGCCATGGCCTCCTGATCCTGTGGGTGAGTGTCCATATAAAGCAGCGTATCATAGGCTGCAAATGCCGACTGCCCGATGGTTTCCATCAGCTGTGCTTTACTTCGTTCTCCCTGGCAGGTACAGTTGTTTCGTCCCATCATCGCCTGCATCCGCCTCCTTTTCCACAAAATGGTTTACAAAGTTCCGGAAAAATCGTTCCAAGCTGAAATCCACGGGCAGGTTCATATACCTTTCCGAATTTCTGCATTGGTACATACGCCATTGCCAGCGGAAGCTTCTGCAAATGTTCTTGTATGGATGTTTCCTGCATACGATCACATGGATTTGTGCAGGTTTTACTGGTGGAATCCATAGGAATCATCGATTCTCTGTTTCCTGTCAAATTACCACAGGTCCGGTTTCTGCAATTACCGGAAACATTCCGGCAATTCATACGATAAGAATCCATTCTCTTCTCCTTACTTCTGAGTTTTGTTTCTCTTTATCATATGAATGCGTTCAAATTTTCGTGTTTCCGTCCTGTTCTACTTCGTCTTATTTACAATACAGTCGCCTACCATATTCGCTACTGCCAGTGCTCCGTCCTTGTTCAGACGAACACCGTCTTCCTGATACCATTCCGGATGTTCCTGACTGTAACTGTAAAGATCCAGAACCGACAGTTTTTTCTTTTCACCAATGGTTTCGATCGCATTTTTGATTTCTTCCACCCTTTTTGCTCTCTCTTCCCTCTCTGTGCTTCCATCAGACTGTATCATCGGCGGTGTGACCAGCCAGATTTCCGGATTACTCTTTAAATCCTGGTAGTCTTTGACCAGGGATTGATAATCTTTCTGGAACGCATCAATATCTGTCCAGTTTTCATCCGTAGTATCGTTTGTTCCAAGCATCATAACGACAAGATCGGCTTTATATTCCGTACTGCTCTCATATCGTTCTTCCTTTGTATACGGCTTTTTGCTCTTTTTCTGAACCGTAGCTCCTTCCACACCAAAATTTCCGATCCGGTATTTTTTCTCTGCATGTTCCATGTATTTCTGTAACTGTACCGGGTAACAATTATCTTCTCTCTCTTCCACATTAGTTCCAAAAGTCAGTTCATCCCCTACACATGCTACTTTTATTTTTTGCTGATCCGCTGTATTTTGCATCAGATTCCAGAAAATCAATACAATTGCTACCAGTCCAAAGGCAACAGCCCGCTTTTTCTTCTTCTGTTGTTCCATTTTTTCTGCTCCTTTCTGCTACTGTCTTTTTCTATTTTGTGATATCTTTTTCTTTCTGTCAAATTCATTAAAAAATACTGTCATTTTTAACAACAGATTTTGCTTTTCTCCATCGATTTTCTCCATATTGTTCCTTGCATTTTTTCTCCATGACTCTTAGAATACGTATGGTTACTGATTTGTAATCATTGCACTTTTATATAGAAAGGATTCCTCATGGACACTACTGTAAAAACACCTGTTGTACCGGAACATCAGCGTGAATATTTGTTTGACAATTATAAAGTATTATTGATTCTTTTGGTCGTCATCGGTCACTTTATTGAACCGAGCAACGATCAGAATCCGTTCCTCTACGAATTAAAATGGGGAATCGTGGCGTTCCACATGCCCGCTTTTATCTTTATCTCCGGATATTTTTCCAAACGGATCCCATCCTTAAAAAAAATGCTCTGCGGACTTGTCATTCCCTATTTCGTGTACGAGATTCTATATTATCTTTTATACACCTTTATCCTGGACAAAGAGACCGGCTTTTATTTTACAAGACCGAAGTTTTCCCTCTGGTATCTGATGGCACTGTTTGCCTGGAGACTGTTTTCTCCTCTGATCGAGAAACTCCCCGGTTGCATGTTTTTTTCAGTCATTGCCGGAATTCTTATTGGATTCACGGATTTTGGAAATTTTCTTTCCATTCCGCGTATTCTGTTTTTCTTTCCGTTCTTTCTTGCCGGGAAAAAATTTGATTCTTCTTCCCTCGCCCGTTTTCAAAATCGGAAGGGATATCTTGGTGCACTGACCATCCTGGGAGGTTTTGCCGTTTTTTTATTTACCGACAATTATCATCACCGGCTGGATCAGAAAATTTTCTATGGACGATACTCCTACGAAGATATGGATATGAGTTCTGTCGAAGGTGTACTTGTCCGCATCGGCTGTTATCTGATCTCTTTTCTTCTGATCTATCTGTTCATGCTGGTACTTCCGACCGAAAAGAAATCCTACTCCTATCTGGGTGAGCGAACCATGGCAATCTATATCTTCCACGGTTTTGTCTACAGCTGCCTCAGATACGGTTCTTCTATTCTGACTTCGGTTGAGAGCAATCTGGAGTGTCTGTATCTGCTGATATTCTGCTTCTTCCTGGTATGGTTTTTATCAAGAAAACCTTTTGTATTATTTACAAATAAGATCGCCCATCTTTTCTGATGAGCGATCTTATTTTTTACTTGTGCGCCTAGCGGCGCACGTTTCTAGCGGGTTAAAGTCCCGAATCCACCCGGTAGTGGGAAGGATATAGCCGAAGGCAAGGGTGTCCATCGTGAGAGGGAAT